>NZ_JAZARE010000001.1:0-677028 GCF_036231905.1 Ideonella sp. BN130291
GGAGGGCAGCATTGAGTAGGGCGCGCGTTCTTGCTCCGTGAGGTGTTCCAATGGTGCCTAACCCCTCCATCGAGCGGACATGCCCCGGCAAGCCGGGTCATGCCGCTCATGTCGAACGTTAGGTCCCAAGTGGATACACCGTCTTCCGTCGCCCATGCGTCCCCGATCGTGCCGCAGCGCTATGTGCCGTTCGGTCTTGGCGCCATCGTCATGGCAAGCCTTTTCGGAGGCCCACTTGCGGCTGCGTATCTCGTCATTCGCAACGCAACGGCCCTGGGCCGCGAGCGCACATTTGTCCTGGCAATTGGCTTCTATGTTGGCGCGTCCATTGCTTGGCTCTGGGCGCTCTACAACGTGCCTGGTGACGTCCTTTCGGAATTGGCAGTTCACCTCCCGCAAGTGGTAGTCTGGTGCCTGTTCTCCTACTTGCTATTGCGGCGCTCTCTTTCGGCTCACAAAGCTTCCGGCGGCTCGTTTAGGTCAGCTTGGGTGGGCTTTGTCTTGGGGGTCGCGGTGTCAATCGCTCTGCGCGTGGTCCTGCGCTTTGTCGTGCCAGTCTTCGGCTGAGGCAACATGCGCGTGCGACCTAACCCCTCCATCGAGCGGACATGCCCCGGCAAGCCGGGTCATGCCGCTCATGTCGAACGTTAGGCCCCGCATTCCGTCGCCACCTCGAGCACCGCCAAGATTCCTTGTACTCACACCTACCATGAAGCATCACCTGCCCTTGGCTCTAGCAGTCTGTCTGACGCTGAATGCCTGCGCGACAGCAGACATTGTCCCAATGGGCACGGACGTTTACATGATCTCCCAGACATCCGCTGGCGGTGTCTTCACGAACATGGGAACGCTCAAGGCGGAGGTCATTCAAAGAGCCAACTCGTTTGCAGAATCGAAGGGCAAGGTCGCGGTTCCGGTAGCCGCACGAGAAACCCCTCCCGCCCCTGGTCGCATGCCGAACTACGAGTACCAGTTCCGCCTCGTCGATCGGAATGACCCACGGGCTTCTGGAGGCGGCCTAATAAAGACACCTGACATGGTCATCGAGAACAGAAATCAGGCGCCTGCAGTGATTGTCAATCCGCCTCCCAAGGAAGTTGCCCAACCGAAGGATGTCTACACAGAGCTGCTGAAGCTAGACGACCTGCGGAAGCGCGGGATCATTACGGATGCAGAGTTCGAGGCCCAGAAGCGCAAGTTGCTTCAAGGCCAATGACAGGAGTCGAGGTGTATGTGTGCGGCGTGGCCTAACCCCTCCATCGAGCGGACAGCTGTCGGCAAGCCGCCAGCTGCCGCTCATGTCGAACGTTAGGAGACCAGTGCCACCCGAGAGCATCAAGTTCCGCCAGGCTGTTGGAGCCGATGCCGAGGCGATGTATGCGTTACACAAGGCTTCTGTGTTCCAGTTATGTCGCCACGCGTATTCGGAAATTGAGCTCAATGCTTGGTTCTTCGGGCGCTCGCCAGACATCTATCAATCCGGCCTTTCCAGCGGCGAGATTGAGGTAGCCTGCATCGCCGGGCAAGTAGTCGGCTTTGTTGGCGCAATCCCTGGTGAGGTCACCTTGCTCTTCGTTGATCCCGTGCACTCCGGGCGCGGCTTCGGTCGCGCGTTGTTCGAGCGAGGCCTTTCCAAAGCAAGCCAGGGGTTCGTTGGTCAACTTTTGGTCGTTGCCACACGAAACTCCGCTCCGCTCTATCGGCGGTACGGGTTCCGCCCGGTTGAGCGCGTGGCGCTTGTGCGCGGCGATCCCGCTGTGAACATTGAGGTAATTCGTATGGAGCGTCCGTCCAACGGGTCTCCTAACCCCTCCATCGAGCGGACGTCTTCAAGCTGCGCTTGAAGCCGCCGCTCATGTCGAACGTTAGGCGTCTACGATGACAGACTTCATCTGCTGCCCCAGATGCAAGGCAAAGCTCCGACCGACCGAGCGGAGTGAGAGCTGTCCATATTGCGCGGACCAGCCTGTCGAGTTAGCTGTGGGGAGGTCCACGAGCGAGCTGAGGGCGGCTATTCCACCGAGGAAAGAGCGGCGGGGATGTTCATGCTCCTATTGGTCACGTCTCCCATATGGCTTGTCCTCTTGGCCATCGCTGCAATGGTCTTCATGGCCTGGGCCGGATCTTGGGCCAAGTAGGCAAAGGCAGGCAGATCTGTCGGAAGAGGTGCAAGCGTCAGAATGCCGCTATACCAGCGTCAATTTTCATCTATGCAGGTAGTCGACGCGCTTCTTGAACTCCTGGTCTGGGCGTTCAGTTCACTGTGGGTCTTGGCTGGCCTAGTACTCGGCATGTTCGCGTCGTACTTCGTATGGCAAGCGATGTCTGGAATGGAAGATCGGGCGGTTGTTGCAGCCTTTGTGTTGGTCACGTTCGTGGTTGCAGGGTTCATTGGTGAATGGCTGAACGAAGATCTTCAACGCCGTAAAAGCGGTGGACAGGAGCCGCCATGAGAGAGCGCCCCCACCAGACGCCTAACCCCTCCATCGAGCGGACATGCCCCGGCAAGCCGGGTCATGCCGCTCATGTCGAACGTTAGGCGCCATGGAAACCGACCGTCCTGTCCTCACTAGCAGCCTCGCTGCTCGAGTCGTCGCCGGTGTTTGGTTAGCCTTATGTTCAGCCGTTTTGGCGCTAGCACTCTGGGCATATGCACCTGGCCCGTCCAGCGACATCATGGTCGTCTTCTTGTGGGCAATGCTCGCGCTTACGTTTCCATCAGGACTCTTAGTCTCAGCTCTCGGTGTTGGAGTCGCCCTGGTTGCCGAAGGAAATGCCACCATCAATGAGTTTCCGCATTGGCTAGGAATCGTCGCCTTGTGGCTCTGTTTCTGCAGCGTGGGCTACTTCCAATGGTTCAAGGCGCTGCCGCTGGCTTGGTCCCGGTTTGCGTGCCGGCAGAGGGGCGGAGAGCAATGACGCCTAACCCCTCCATCCAGCGGACATGCCACGGAAGGCTTCGCCTGCCGCTCATGCCGCTCATGTCGAACGTTAGCCGTCGCAATGACCACCCGCCTCCCATGTCGCACGTGCGGTGATCTGATCCACCAAGACACTGCCGCCAAGAACAACGGGCTCTGCATGCCATGCAAAGGCGGATATCGCGCACGCATCGAGGAGAGCAAACGCCAGCGTGAGCTTGAGCGCGCCTACGAGAAGAGCGCCGAACGGCGTCACTGGCTTACGTTGGTCGAACGAGTACACCAGTCGAATGAGGGGTTCCAAGCCCTATCGCCAGACGAGCAGACCTACTTCGCGCTTCGATGCCTCATCGGTGAGGTCTTCAATGGTGGCTTTCATCAGTTCTTCTCGAATCACTCTGGCGCTTACTACGGTGTTGCCGTGAACGGACTCTTCGAACTTGAAGCCATGCGCTCGCACCAGTTGCTGACTCAGGCGAAGGAAGCCCTTTTCGGAGATCAAGCCGTCCCTGTCGACTTCGAGGAACGGAACCAGCTGCTTCGTGTGGTTGAGGAGAACGACATTGCATACTCCCGAATCGGTAAGCAGTTGGACGAGCTGGACAAGCTGTTCTGGGCCGAGCCTGACGAACTTTCGAATCATTGCTCGCGCTTCGCAATCGATCGCGGCCTGTATGCACGCGACGCCTAACCCTTCCATCGAGCGGACGTCCTCCAGCGGGCTTCGCCCGCTTCCGCACGCCGCTCATGTCGAACGTTAGCCACCACTCAGCTGTCATGCGCGTCGCAATCTCTGTCCTTGCACTCATCGGGCTTACGGCCTGTGCTCCCGCGCCTTTCAATAAGTACGGTACCTTCCTCGTTCCGGAACATTCCGAGGCCCTCCGCGCAGCGTCGGTCTGCTGCAACTCACTCCGAGACTTCCCATACCTGAAGCTGCATGCCGGAAGCAAAGCCGAAGCGACGGTCACTCCCAAATCTCCAGCATTTGAGTTTGAAACGGGAAAGAGTTTTTTCGCGGCGTTTGAGTTCGCCGGTCCGCGAGTCAAGTCCCTGTTGGTTCAGGTACACGCGGTGAACGTCGAGTGGAACAACGCAACTGCTCATGCGCTGATACCCGGGCTTCTGTTCCTGGACAGCGAGTTCCGCTCGCTATCGCTAGTGAACCCAGTCCTCCGCTCAAAGGGCTTTCCGTTCCTCGGAACTTGGGGTGAATCTGAAGTTGACGTACCACCAGACGCAAGATTCGTGGTTGTCCTTGACAGTGGGCGCAACGAGAATTTGGCGCTGAGGGATTCCGATCAACGCTCGGGCTATTTGTATGTCCGGCGCGGACCCACGGGGCGTGTGGTTCTCGAGGCCCGTGGTGGCTAACCCCTCCATCGAGCGGACAGCCTACAGCCGGCTTCGCCGTCTGAAGTCTGCCGCTCATGTCGAACGTTATGCCCCTCAGATCCGTGAGCGCGCTTGAGCTGAAGGTCCCGCCGCCGGTGGTAGCGCTGGTGCTCGCGCTGCTCATGTGGGTTGTTGCGGCAGTCACGCCCAATCTCGCGTTGCCTGCCGTCTATCGCGTTGCCGGAGCCCTTGCCCTTTTTGTCGCTGGCTTTGCGGTGCGAGCCATTGCGCAGCTGTCGCTCGTTCGCGCGCGAACCACCATCAATCCCCTTAATCCCTCTGGCTCATCCGCGCTGGTGAGCGGAGGAATCTATCGCTACACCCGAAACCCCATGTACCTGGGTCGCCTCTTGCAGTTGGCAGGGTGGGCGGTCTTTTTGTCCAATGCGTTGGCTGCCTTGCTTGTGCCCGTCTATTGCTTTACATCAATCGCTTCCAGGTTCGGCCTGAGGAGCGTGCGCTGCTGGAGCGCTTTGGCAGTCAGTACGCTGCGTATCAACAGAAGGTTCCGCGGTGGCTGTGAGTGGCATAACCCCTCCATCGAGCGGACGTCTTCAAGCTGCGCTTGAAGCCGCCGCTCATGTCAAACGTTAGCACCCATGAAAGCCGTCGTAGCCCTCGCCCTGGTTCTGTTTGGCGCTGCAAGCGCGGGGGAGGAAGCCCCAATATCGACGTTCACGCGCGCTGATCCGGCTCTTCGCCTTGTCGAGCGCTCAGACTCGTACGCCAGGGGTTCATACGCAGTATGGTCTGGCCGCCTCAGGCTTACTGGGAAGCTGATCATTGAGTTCGATCGGGCGCCGCAGACGGAAGGGGAAACTGACAACGTAGGCGTAGCCTTTTTCGAGCCAGATCGTCAGTCCCGCGAGAGGCTCCCGCATGCCATTGGAAACTACTACCCGCTTCCTGCAACCGTGCTCTGGCTTGGTGGCGCGCCGGAAGAGGTGTTGCAGCCGCTGGTCGGAAAGGCCGAAACGCACCGTGTGCTCTTTGGCAAGGCGCCGCGATTCGAGCTTCCGGTCCAGGTGGTTCTGCGGTCTATGCGCACTGACGTTGAGTGTGATCACCGGAGCTATTCGATCGAAGTCGAATCAATCACGGCGCGCAACGAATCAGTGCTCGCCATTGGAGAGGCGCAGAACATTGGGTGCTAACCCCTCCATCGAGCGGACATGCCCCGGCAAGCCGGGTCATGCCGCTCATGTCGAACGTTAGGTTCCATGAGCCACGCCCGCTTTCCGCTACCTCCGCACTTGTGTGACGCGCATCTCGCGCCGGGATTCTCGGAGTTCAGCGGCGTTGTGCTGGAGGATCTATCCGCTGTGCATCCTGAACAACGGCACTGGCTGTTCAACTATGTTCTGAACCAGCTGACTCACAGCGTTAAGCCGAAGTATCGTGAACTGGCGTTCAACCACTTGAGGAGGGCGCAGGGGGCGCTCGACGCATATCACCAGCTCCGGCGGCTACTTGGCGAGTACGGCGCGCCAGGCAAGCGAGCTCGAAGCTATTTCCCGGCCCTAGATCAAGCCGAAATCTGCGTTTCGTTCGCTGCGCAAGCGTTTGAGCTGTCCAACAAGCTACTACTGCTCTCTGGTGACACACCGGTCTACCAACATGCCTCGGAGCAGGAGCTAACGACCCTCCGCAGCTTCTATATCGCCTGCAAGCACGTCGCGAACATGTTGGATGGCTCACAATTTGAGGCACCCGACACGGTAGTGTTCTGGTTCACCCAAGAAGGCCTCCAGTCTCGCAAGAGAGGGGTTCTCACGTATCAGTCCCTTGCCAATGTGCTTCGTGAGCTTGCCTATGACGCATCCGTTCTTGCCAGCTACATTTCCCCCGTCCCCGAGAGTGGAACCTAACCCCTCCATCGAGCGGACAGCCTTCGGCTGCCGCTCATGTCGAACGTTAGATGCCATGTTCACGAAGCGCGGTGCCATGGCCAGAGCGCAACGGTGCGGTTGTCGGCGAGAGCGCACTAAATCACGTGTTCAGTTCGGCCAAGGTTTGAGAGAGCGCACTTCGTTGCGACATATCGGTTCGGAAGAGGAGCGCTACGGCGAGGTCAGTTCGCCGTTGTCGCACCGAGGCTTTAGCGGCAAGGACAGGCGCGGTATCGTGTCGCCTTCAGTACTTCGGGAGGTTGCTGTGCCGTTGTTCACCAAGCATCTAACCACTCCATCGAGCGGACAGCCTTCGGCTGCCGCTCATGTCGAACGTTAGGCACCAAGCCGCATGAAATCCCAACGCACGATCTCAGCGCTTGTCCAGCGCTCTGGCAAAAGGGCAGTAGCGCGTGGTCTGCGCTCTGGCAGCCTGGCGGTGAGGTGCGTTGAGTCGAGCGCATGTGCTGCGCTGCATTCTTTGTCTGGCAAGGCTGCTGTGGTGCGCGCTTGGCAGCCACACGCGAGAACCAGGTGCACCGCGCAGCGTTCTTCGTGGTCCGGCACGAGCCGGGCGCTTTCTCGTATGCTGCCCTCTTTGTCTGGTCAGGCCGCTGAGCTATGCGTTTGATGGTCTTGTTCGGTGGCGAAGGTATTTGCCCTCTGGTGCGCCAAGGCTCCGCTTCACGCTTTAGCCTGACCAGTCCATCGAGCGGACAGCCTTCGGCTGCCGCTCATGTCCGACGTTAGACGCCTCCGCCTTCGAGCACCGAGCCATGCCGAGGTTGTTCATGTTGGCGTTGCGAGGTCTCGGTCCATGCCCGAGCAAATAGCACTTCACGCAGGGTCTGTTGCGCCTGCTCATCTCCGGTCGGTCGGGCAAGAGTTCGAGGCCAGGCTCGCACGGGCCGTCCGTCCGCTGGCGGCCGGCTCACCACTTGTGCACTGCATTCATCCTCGCGCAGCGTCCCGAGCGGGCAGCAACCTGGCGTTGTCTGGCAAGAAGTCGCGGCTCCCTCGCGTGCTGGCTTGTCTCGCAGTCCGCTGAGGCGGCAAACTCGTCGGCCATGAGGCGCAACGGTTTTGGTCCCGAGCTCATCGACGGTTGGCGCGGTAAGCCACCATCGCTCCATGGTGCTCAACCGCTGCGTCTAACCCCTCCATCGAGCGGACAGCCTTCGGCTGCCGCTCATGTCCGACGTTAGATCTCTCGCATGATGACTCGCCGCGCCATTTTCCTTACCTTCCTTCTTGGGCTAGCTGCGAGGTCCGGCCTTGCCCAGACCCTTGTCGATCTCCCACTGCGTCCGTTCAAAGCGTCCGTCCAGCAGTTGCCTTCAAAGGTGTCAAGCACCCGTTGGTCCATCGGGCCGTTGACACTTCGCTTGCCGGACTCTTGGGAACTACAACCAGACGGTGGCTTCGTTCGTATTAAGTTCCCAGCTGGCAATGCGGCATTGGGCATTTCCAAAGTGACACCTGATGCACGCGCATACGGCTACTCAGTACTCACCGACCCTGATAGAGGGCCGCGCTCTTACCTTGGCCGAGTCAGGGCAGAGGCATCTGTCTGCAGCAGCGAGCCAGTAACTCGAGAGATTGACGCGCTCAGTGAAGTCCGAGTCTTTGCTATGTCATGCCGCGTAGGGCAAGGCTGGAGAGGATCGTTTTTTCTCCAGTACACAATGTACTCACCAAATTTCCTGATCCACATTAGCGCGGGAGGGGAAGGTCAAGGTCTGTCCGTCACCGCTGCATTTGATTCGGCAGTCCGGACTATGGAATGGAACGACGAGATCTAACCCCTCCATCGAGCGGACAGCCTTCGGCTGCCGCTCATGTCGAACGTTAGACGCCAGACCTCTATGACCAGCCCTCGCACAATCGGCGCGTTTTTAGTCGTTCTCTCATTGTTCTCGTCCGCTAGCCGGGCCGCTGATGAGCCTTTCAACGTTGCCTTTCCTGCTGCAGCGGGCGCATTTCGGTTTGTCGAACGGCGGGCGCTTTCGGGAGGTGCGCTGGGCACACAGTACAACTACGTGGTTCCGGGCAGCGCACGGGCGGCTGTATATGTCTATCGTGCTGGGCTGACCTCGATTCCGAGCGACCTCAACTCTCCGGTTGTTCGGAAGCAATTCGACAATCTTATGGAGGCGATGGGCAGAGCTCCTGGATCGCTGCAGCCTCAACCCCTACCTTCTCTCGAGACGGACTTCTCCGGCTGCGGACCACAGTTTTTGCAAGCGCGACACAACGGAAAGAGCGGAAACTTTGGCGTGTTTACCTACACGTACTTGACCGCGGTGGACAACCGCTTCGTCAGGCTTGTTGTCACTCACACGACCTCTGGGAACATAGGTGCGAAAGATGCCGAGTTGTTCATTCGGTCTGTGCGCGCCGCTTTAGGGCGCTGTCGGCAGGGTGCCTGACATGGCGTCTAACCCCTCCATCGAGCGGACATGCCCCGGCAAGCCGGGTCATGCCGCTCATGTCGAACGTTAGGCCCCGAGGTCCACACCCATCATGCTGGCGGTCACCACATCAGACCTTCTACTGCTTCTCGCAGTGGTGATCGGAGTTCCAGTCGCTCTGGTCTCGGCGGTCATACTGAAAGTGGCCCCCAAAGACCCCAGCATAGAGGTAAGAAGAAGAGCCCGGGCAACAGAAGCGGCGGATACTGCTGTTTCTGGATACTTCAGAGGCGAAGAAGGCCAAGTCCACTGTCCCTGTTGTCAGGGTGAAATAGAGATTCGCTTGACAGACCAATTCGCGAGTGAAGGAACTGGCTTTCTGGATACTCAATGTGCCTGCGGGCGCAGCAACGGCCGCTACCGGGTCCCCCAAAGAGTGCGGCCTAACCCCTCCATCGAGGGGGCGTCTTCCGGCAAGCCGGAAGACGCAACTCATGTCGAACGTTAGGCCCCGAAAGCCAATGCCCCACCGCATTCGCAAACAGGTATACGAGCTTGGTGCTTCAGATTTCGAGGAGCATGCGTGCTGGGAGTACGCCTCGGATGAGGAGGGTCGAGAAGACCAAGACGAGTGCACGGTTCGTCCATTTCCCTTAGCTGAGCTTGGGGGCGCAACGCATCAAGCATTCGTCCAGGCGGCGTTCTTCTTCCCCAATGGCAGCGTTCGGTTAGGCATGGTCACGCTCAACGCGGGGAACGATCCATCGGGTCATCAGCCAGCACTCTTCACTTCCAAAGGGCTACTTGGCTTCTATGAAGGTGCTACCCAGCCGAAGCCGTCCGCAGTCAAGCGTTTTATCGCCTCGCTGAAGAAGATCAGCCCGGTGCCGTTGCCGGTTCGCTATGTCTCAGCACTGTGCGCAGGTAGCGGTCAGCCGCTCGCAGCGGGCACACTGGAAGGCCTGTACTGGCTGGTCAACTGGCAAACTGGGGAGCTTTGTGCCGAGGCCTAACCCCTCCATCGAGCGGACAGCTTCAAGCCGGCTGCGCCGTCTTGAAGCCGCCGCTCATGTCGAACGTTAGGCGTCAGATGAATCGGTTGAGCGCGTCAACGCCCAGGAGCGATAGTTGATGCTCGTTTATGTTCTCAGCCTGCGACTTGCGGCCGTGGTTTGGCTTCTCTGTCTCGTTTGGGCAGCGTTCCTGCTCGCACGCAGACTCCTAGCTATTCTTCGTTCGCACCCCGCGGGCAAGGTCGGAGCATTGGCCGGACCGGGTGTCGTTCTCATCCTAGGCACGGCGCCACTTTGGGTCCCGGGCGCTTACCTCGACCTCAAGTGCCAAAGAGCCAGAAACTCAACCTTCAACAAGGTAGAAGCTGCAGGCGAGGGTCTGTACTGGCGGTCGCGCCCGACTGACCCCAACTACGGCTTTGGTGGGTTCTATCTACAACGCGGGAACGCCATTCACAACTCGTTTGCATCCGCTGCCGTTCGCGCTATGGCTGAGGGCCGGCTTGGCTATCTCGTCATGCCATTCACGGTCGATGCGGACCAGAAGCTGTTCGTGGCGCCCGTATCGTCGCCGCATACCTGCTTGAGTGGCGAAGTTCGTAATGCTTGGGGACATCTTCCCCCGCACCTCTGCATTGCCTGGGAGCGCGCTCCCAACTTTCCCGCGCGCTATGAAGTCACTGGATTGCTCAACGAGCGGTTCGCGTCCGACGAGGTATCAATTCGAGATCGCACCTTGGCGGTCGATATTGCTCGGGTGTCATACGTAGCCAATACACACGCATCTGAAACACTACTTGTCCTGTTCGGGGCGCGTTCATATCAGCCGGTCTCTTGCACTTCCGATCTGACAGATGGCTCCACACTTGCAAGCCTACCGCTCCTGACCTTCACTGTGCCTGACGATCCTCTGGCTCGCGGCACTAGTCTATCGACGTATCTCGCTTTACCGTGGCGGATCAAGCCGTTCTGAGATGGGCTGTTTATGCAAACATTTCGCATGCGGTGCACCGCACTGACGCCTAACCCTTCCATCGAGGGGACGTCCACAATCAGGCTTCGCCTGCTTGCGGCCGCCCCTCATGTCAAACGTTAGGTGCCAAATGAAGCTTGTCTCGCGCGTTAACTCACTTGAGCTGCCATATCAAGTGCATCTGCTTGCCCTCTCTGCTCTCGCCGTGTGCCTACTTCTCTCCTGGGCATTCCCTACATCGAACGCCACACAGCAAGCATTGCTGTTGTTTGCGTCACTGGGATTTGGCATCGGGTTTGTACTCTGGTGCAGGCCAACGGTCATACGTGCATGGGCACATCCCCTGGGTAGGGTAGCAATCTCCATTGCGCATGTCTTTGTACTTCTGTTGGCTGTTGTCTTCGCGCGCTTCATCGTCGCGTCAGCACTTGAGCTTCCGCCCCAAGACTTCGACCTAACAGTAAGCCTTTTGAGCTTGATACTGTATGTCCCGGCTTGGTCCTTAATCGTGACCCTCGTATTGGGCGTTGTCGCGATTGTTCTTGAGCTCGTTGGTCTTCTAGGCGGGTTTCTTGGTCGCCCAGCAAGCGAAAGCGCAAAGATGTTTGTCCACATGGCGGGCGCCCTTTCTGTTTGCTTCTTGGTCGGCAGCATTTTCGATGTCGTCGCAAAGAACGAGAGAACACTGCACCCCATGGTGAGGTGGATTGCATTCGTTAGTGACTTTCAGGCGTCACCAAAGTACCCCGGTGTCGGAGCAAACGAGAGAATTCGTTTGCATGAAAACGGAGTGATCTCTTTCGCACGGGTGCAAGATGGAGAAGTCGTCATCGACGTTCGAAGACATGAGCAGTGAGCTGGCACCTAACCCCTCCATCGAGATGCTATGAAGGACTGCCCAAGCGAGGCCCGTTGATCTACAACGGTGATTTCCGTTTTCTGAAGAAGGAGCACGGAAATGGACAAGACCCAGGCAATCCTTCAACGCCAGCATACGCCGCACAGTGGGTGCTTGTGCGCGTCACTCGAACTGGGAGCCGAGCAGTGGAAGCTCAGCTGCGGAGACGGCCGCCACAACCCCAGCCGGTACGTGGTCAAAGCGGGTGAGACCGAAGCGCTGATGAGCGCGCTGCGCCAGGCAAAGAAGCGCTTCGGACTGCCAGAGGATGCACCGGTGCACAGCTGCTACGAGGCTGGCCGGGACGGCTGGTGGCTGCACCGCTGGCTGGTTGAGCATGGCGTGCACAACATCGTCGTGGAGTCCTCGAGCATCGAGGTCAGCCGCCGGTCACGGCGAGCCAAGACGATCGGCTGGACGCGGACAAGCTGCTGAGCATGCTGCTGCGCTACGTCGGTGGCGAGCGCGGACTGTGGACGGTGCTCAAAGTGCCCAGTGCACAGCAAGAGGACGAGCGGCGGCTGGACCGCGAGATCGACCAACTCACGCAAGAGCGCACGCGCCACGTCAACCGGATCGGCTCGCTGCTGGTGCTGCACAACCTCAAAACGGGCAACGTGGCGGCCAAGGCCTGGGCAGGCTGGTGGTCGCAGCACTGCGATCAAGTGCCGGCGATGCTGCGCGCGGAGATCGAGCGGCAGTTGCAGAGGCTGAGCTTGGTGCAGCGACAGCTCAAAGAGCTGGTGGGGCAACGCCATGAGCAAGTGCAAAGCAAGGCATCGGCAGCGGGGCAGTTGCTGCGGCTGCGCGCCATCGGCGAGACCTCGGCGCTCAAGCTCGACAAGGAACTGTTCGGCTGGAGGCAGTTCGACAACCGGCGCCAGGTTGCCAGCAGCATCGGATTGACACCTACGCCGTATGACAGCGGCGGCAGCGAAGTCGAGCAAGGCATCAGCAAGGCTGGCAACAAGCGCGTGAGGGCGCTGTTGATCGAGCTCGCGTGGGGGTGGCTGAGACTGCAGCCACAAAGCGAGCTCAGCGGCTGGTATCAGAGGCGCTTCGCGAACGCGGGCAAGCGCATGAGGCGCGTGGGCATCGTGGCAGTCGCCAGGAAGCTGGCGATCGCACTGTGGCGGTACCTGAAGTACGGGGAGATCCCGGCAGGTGCGCAGCTCAAGCCCATCGCGTAAGCAGTAGCAATGGCGACCAGGCGGCGAAGATGATCGAAGGTCAACGTGCCCGTGACGTCCGTGGGTTGACCGCCGGCGGCGACCGTCAATTGAGATGGGGCACGTCGGTAACAGGGATCGAGCCAGGCGCTGTGCGCGCATGTGGCATGTGGTGCGGGCCCCGGAGGTCCGTCACGGATAGAAGTTCGTGCGGGCGCTGGCCCGTACGCCGGAACGGTCCCGACCTTGGATCAATACGCTCGTTGGTGGGATATCCAACGCCGCCGCCGTCGGGCATAGTCGTGGCCATCTGAAACGAAGGGGCTTGACATACAAGTCCTCATAGAAGCGGACGTCTTCCGGCAAGCCGGAAGCCGCCGCTCATGTCGAACGTTAGACGCCTCCGCCTTCGAGCACCGAGCCATGCCGAGGTTGTTCATGTTGGCGTTGCGAGGTTTCGGTCCATGCCCGAGCAAATAGCACTTCACGCAGGGTCTGTTGCGCCTGCTCATCTCCGGTCGGTCGGGCAAGAGTTCGAGGCCAGGCTCGCACGGGCCGTCCGTCCGCTGGCGGCCGGCTCACCACTTGTGCACTGCATTCATCCTCGCGCAGCGTCCCGAGCGGGCAGCAACCTGGCGTTGTCTGGCAAGAAGTCGCGGCTCCCTCGCGTGCTGGCTTGTCTCGCAGTCCGCTGAGGCGGCAAACTCGTCGGCCATGAGGCGCAACGGTTTTGGTCCCGAGCTCATCGACGGTTGGCGCGGTAAGCCACCATCGCTCCATGGTGCTCAACCGCTGCGTCTAACCCCTCCATCGAGCGGACAGCCTTCGGCTGCCGCTCATGTCGAACGTTAGACGCCTCCGCCTTCGAGCACCGAGCCATGCCGAGGTTGTTCATGTTGGCGTTGCGAGGTTTCGGTCCATGCCCGAGCAAATAGCAATTCACGCAAGGTCTGTTGCACTTGCTCGTCCCCGGTCGGTCGGGCAAGAGTTCGAGGCCAGGCTCGCACGGGCCGTCCGTCCGCTGGCGGCCGGCTCACCACTTGTGCACCGCATTCGTCCTCGCGCAGCGTCCCGAGCGCGCAGCAACCTGGCGTTGTCTGGCAAGAAGTCGCGGCTCCCTCGCGTGCTGGCTTGTCTCGCAGTCCGCTGAGGCGGCAAACTCGTCGGCCATGAGGCGCAACGGTTTTGGTTCCGAGCTCATCGATGGTCGGCGCGGCAAGCCACCATCGCTCCATGGTGCTCAACCGCTGCGTCTAACCCCTCCATCGAGCGGACAGCCTTCGGCTGCCGCTCATGTCGAACGTTAGGCGCCCGGCCGCATGAATACCCCACGCACGATCACAGTGCTTGATCGCCGCTCTGGCAAAAGGGCAGCAGCGCCTGTTCAATGCTCTGGCAGCTGAGGGTGAGGTGCGTTGAACCGAGCGCATGTGATGCTCCGCCTTCTTTGTTGGGCAAGGCTGCTGTGGTCCGCGCTTGGCAGCCGCGTGCGAGAGCAATGTGCACCGCGAGGCGTTCTTCATGGTCGGCCACGAGCCACGCTCTCTCGTATGCTGCCTTGTTTGTCTGGTCCGGCTGCTGAGCTATGCGTTTGACGTTTCTGTTCGGTTTCGCAAGCGTGTGCCCTCTGGTGCGCCGAAGCTCCGTTGCACGCCTCGGCCTAACCAGTCCATCGAGCGGACAGCCTTCGGCTGCCGCTCATGTCCGACGTTAGATGCCATGTGCACGAGAGGGCGGAGCGGTGGCGAGAGTGTGTTTGTCGCGTTGGGCGCATGGCCGGTGCGCCAAAGCACAACTGCGCACTGGCGAAGGTTGAACGAGCGCTTGGCGTTGCGACATATCTGTTCGAAAGTGGATCGCTGCGGTTAGGTCGGTTCGTCGTTGTGGCACCGAGGCTTTAGCGGCAAGAGCCGGCGCGGTATCGTGTGGTCTTCAGCAATTCGAAAGGCTGCTGTGCCGTTGTTCACCAAGCATCTAACCCCTCCATCGAGCGGACAGCCTTCGGCTGCCGCTCATGTCGAACGTTAGGTGCCTCATGGAACTCACGTCCTCGGAAGACGCGTTTCTTTCCGCACTGGTCGTTGCCAAAGAATCGTGGCTTCGATATGCAGTGGAAGCAGTGGCCAACCCGTCAAGTGCCAAGTGGTCCGATGCACATGCAGCGTGGGTCAGTCTTTCCGAGTGCGCGCAAAGGGAAGACGACCGGGCGGCGTTTAGGGCAATCGTCAATCATTTGTTGTCCGGCTTGGTTCACTCCATGCTGGTAACTCTCGACGGCGGTTCCGTCCTTTCGGAAACGACCACTCTCACCATTCAAGATGCAGAGGGGGTCACGCTAAAGTCGTTTTTGCACGAGTACTGGCCCGACTACAGTGACTGAGCCGGCACCCAACCTCTCCATCGAGCGGACATGCCCCGGCAAGCCGGGTCATGCCGCTCATGTCAAACGTTAGGCGTCAATGGTCACCGTCACACTGACACTCCACGACTCTGAGGGAACGCTCGCCGCCTCCGTCACGGGTGAGTTCGATGACGACGACGTGGATCGTCTACGTGACTTTGCGACTCAAATGACCAGGGTCAAAGAGACTGCGCTGCTCGCGCGAGGGTTCTCCGGCATTACCAACATGAAGTGGGAAGCCGGATCAGGCATGGTCTTTACGTGCGCGCCATACAGCAACGCCGAACTCTATGAGCTGCTTCACGTTCTCCGTCCTGTGATCTTGGAGGAGGAACGAACATCCTTCCAGAAGATCATTGCGTTGCTGGGAAGGCGATTCAAAGACAAGACGTTCGCTCACCACGCACGATCGCTTCGCCACATCTTCGAAGAGGGGGAGCTCAGCTCGTACATGCAGGTGCAAGTAGGTGGCCAGAAGCTCTTGCACAATTCCATCCTGAAGCTGTGGCTCAACGGCACGCAGTACCACACCGATCAGGAGAAGGCAGAGTCATGGAAGAAGCTGGAAGACTCGCTCACCGAGAACAACGCTCGTGCGCTCGCCATCGAGCTGGTACACAGCCGCGTCAAAGCGCTTCTTTTGCTCGATCATGTCGTACAACTGGTGCTCTCAAAGGCGTGACGCCTAACCCCTCCATCGAGCGGACATGCCCCGGCAAGCCGGGTCATGCCGCTCATGTCGAACGTTAGGCCCCCTATGCAGATGCGTCGTCGAGTCCTGAGCGGCATTTCAATGCCGCTTGTTCTGCCGTCGGTTTCGCGCGCTGGCGCGTGGTCGCACGAGAGCTTCGAGAACAATAGCGCGCTCGATTGGGTCGCTGAGTTTCAGGGGGCTCCTACTGGACAGTTTCTTCGTCGCACCCTGGCGCTCGGTACCTCAAGCGAGTACATCGAAAGCTTCGTCGGTGAGTCAGTGGTCGCAGCAGCTGAGGTGGTTGCAGCGAGTCTCGGTCGTCCATGTAAAGGGTTTCCCGAGGAACTGCGAGCCATAGTCGCCGAGTCCGGCGCGCAGTTTCGGCCGCTAGCATCGTTTGCTCGGCTTGCCCTCACCGGCGTGCTCGGTCCCAAGTCCGAACTTCGCCAGAACTGGAGCGTTCATGCGGAGAAGCTGTCAAGGTGGGAGGGGAGTGTCAATGAACTGCTCAAACGTTTGTCTCCGCCGGTGGCCTAACCCCTCCATCGAGCGGACGGCTGTCGGCAAGCCGCCAGCCGCCGCTCATGTCGAACGTTAGGCGCCTCATGTCACGCCTCCTTCAGTCGATCTTCCGGTTCCTGAATCGCGACCTCACAGGCAAGATCTGGCAGAGCCGCAAGACCCATCCTTACTCCGGCGAGATGACCTACTTCGGTAGCAAAGATCCGGCGCCTTGCTACTGGGAAGCCGAGTTGTCCGTGCCGGGTCAAACCAAGAAGATCGGCGTAACCATGCAGGGCACGCCAGCTGGTCCCGAACCGTCGGAGGAAGCCTTCTGCCGGGCCATCCTCTCAGACCTGGATGCATTGTTCAAGCAGTGCCAGGCGGCGTTCGCGCCGATCTTTGCCCAGTGGGCGCGGCAACCAGTCCCTCAGGTTGCCTGGCGAGAAGCGTTCGTCTTGGATGGGTTCGAAATACCAACACAAGGCAATCCGGCAGCGTCATGGGAGGTTTGCTACTTCGTCGAGCCGGCAAACCACCACCTTCACGGCGCAATTCGAAGGTGGCAAGGTCGTGAACATCCGAGTCGATGGCTAGCCGGGCGCCTAACCCCTCCATCGAGCGGACATGCCCCGGCAGGCCGGGTCATGCCGCTCATGTCGAACGTTAGGCGCCACAGTCACCTTCCTCTTGCCTGCGAGTAAGCCTTGCCGCCGCCGCCGACCGACATCGCAACGAGCATCGTTCAGACGCTCGTCATGTACTCGTTGGCCGAGCATCAGCTGGGTCACGCAAAGACCATTCGAGTAACTACGACAGCGCACTCGTTCAGGGTTGAAGACGATGGGCGAGGGCACGCCATAGGTCGGTCCGTTGAAGGCTCACCCTACCTCGACTTCATCTACTGTCACCTCGATTTCCCATACAAGGAACGCAAAGCCAAGCCGATTCAACTTCAAGGCCTTGGCATGTCGCTTCTAAATCGGCTCTGCGCCGAACTCGTCGTGACGGTCAGGAAGGCCGAAGCCACGCTGAGTCTCAGATTCGAGGGCGGACGCCTGGTGAACCACGAACTGACTGAAGCAACGAATACGGCCACGGGCAATACGGTTTCGGGCATCGTCCGCCCAGACCTTGTAGTTGCGCAACCCGGGCAGCGAGCTCTAGAACGTTGGCTTGAGGCGGTGTTGGCCGCAAGTCCCTCTTTGCAGTTGTTCTTCAATGGACAGAAGGTTGAGCCGCTCGAGAGTGGCGCCTAACCGCTCCATCGGGCGGAAAGCCTCCGGCTGCCACTCATGTCCCGAACGTTAGGCGTCCCACCATCGGGGGCCTCAGCACGCGTCCGCCCCAGACCCTTGAGAGGCCGGCGCTGCTCGAAAAACCTGCAGCACACATCGCGCAAATAGCAGCGCCAATGAATGCGTTGCACTCGACGCGTCCATCGGCCAATCTCACAAGCCATGATCAGCTTCCTCACCGGCCCGACTCGTTTTCGCTTTCGGGCGGCAGCCGTCGCATGAGTCTGGCACCCCAACCCTGTAAAGCGCTACCCTTGGGCCGCTCAACCACATAGGAGGTCCGAATGCGAAGAGTCACAGGCATCGGCGGCATCTTCATGAGCGCCAAGGATCCGAAGGCGCTGTGCGCCTGGTACAAGAAGCACCTTGGCATCGACGTTCAGGACTGGGGCGGCACCGCCTTCACCTGGACCGATGCGCAAGGCCATCCGACCAGGGGCACCACGATCTGGTCAGTGAGCGCAGCGGACGGCACCCACTTCGCACCCAGCCGGTCCACCTTCATGGTGAACTACCGCGTCGAGGATCTCGACGGCCTGCTCAAGGCGCTGCGCGAGGAGGGGTGTGAGGTGCTGGACAAGACCGACGGCTCGGAGTTCGGAAAGTTCGGCTGGGTGATGGACCCGGAGGGCAACAAGGTGGAGCTCTGGCAGCCACCGCCAGGGCAATAGCGCCGCCACGGCCGGTGCACACCGCCGCACGCGCAGCAGCAACCCCCTGCGAACGGGTGCTCAAGTCCTTTTCCCGACGAGTGCGCATTCGGTACATTTGCGGCTCGTCCATTACAAGGGGAGGACCATGAAACCACCAATGCAGCGCCCCACTGGCGCCTTCATCGCCGCGTCCTGGCTCGCGTTGTTCATCGGGGCGCTGACGTACCTGATCGGCCTGTGGAACGCCAAGATGCTGCTCAACGAAAAGGGCTACTACTTCACCATCCTGATGTACGGGCTGTTTTCCGCGGTCTCGCTGCAAAAGAGCGTGCGCGACAAGCTCGAAGGGACACCGGTGACAGGCATCTACTTTTCGCTGTGCTGGTTTTCAGTGGGCCTGTCCCTGACATTGCTGGCCGTGGGCCTGTGGAACGCCGAACTGGCGCCCAGCGAGAAGGGCTTCTACGCCATGTCGTTCGTGCTGAGCCTGTTCGCAGCGGTGGCGGTCCAGAAGAACGTGCGAGACCTCGCTCTGCTGGGTGACCGGTCACCGGAAGCTGACACGCGGCCCGGCGGCTGACCCCGATCGGCCCGGGCGGCATTCGGTTGTCGCTCGTGTCGTACGCTGGCCCACCGAAGGACACCAAGATGAACATTTCCAGAATCGCCGCCATCGTTCTGATCGTTGGTGGGGTGCTTGCCCTGCTCTACGGCGGCTTCAGCTACACCAAGGACACCACCGCTGTGAAGCTGGGCCCGATCGAGCTGTCGGTGAAGGAAAAACAGACGGTCAATATCCCCATCTGGGCCGGTGTGGCCGCCATCGTCGCGGGCGGGCTGCTGATCGTGCTGGGCAAGAAAGGCTGAAAGGGCCTGCAGACCCCTCGCGCTGAACACCCGCTCAACCTCAGGCACCGCCAAGGAATCAGCCCCATGTCCATCCAGCTCTGGCTCATCTACCTTTCGGTCGTGCTGGCCGTCATCGCGACGCCGGGCCCCTCCGCGCTGCTGTGCATGACGCACGGCGCGCATCACGGAAGCCGACGCACCCTCGCGACGGTCCTTGGCGGGATCGTCGCCTCCCTCACGCTCATGGCTATGTCGGCGCTGGGGCTCGGCGCCGTGCTTGCTGCCTCCGACACCGCGTTCCAGGTGGTCAAGTTTGCCGGTGCTGCGTACCTCGTGCTGCTTGGCATCGCCGCGTGGCGTGCTTCACCTCCGTCAGCGAGCGAGGCGGCGCCCGCCGTCAGCGCCGGTGAAGGCGAACGAACACCGCTGCACAAGCTGTTTGCCAGGGGCCTCTTGGTCGGCATCGGCAATCCCAAGGATCTACTGTTCTTCAGCGCCCTGTTTCCGCAGTTTCTGGACCCGTCGGCTCCGGTCCTGTCCCAGTTGGGCCTGCTGGCACTCACCTGGGTTGGGGTCGATGGCATCGTGATGTTCGGGTATGCGGCCTTCGGCAAGAAGTTCGCCTTGGCGCTTGGTCGCATGGGCGCTGGCAGGGTCTTCAATCGGGTCGCCGGGGGTGCCTTCATCGCGGCAGGTGGCGTCCTTGCCGCCGTGCGCCCATGAGGAGCCAGTCCATGCACGAAGGCACATGCCACTGCGGGGCGGTCAGGATGACGCTGCCGGCTACACCCGAGGTCGCGACCGACTGCAATTGTTCGCTCTGCCGCCGCATCGGCGGCCCTTGGGTCTACTTCGAGTTCGGCACGGTGAAGATCGACGGGCATCCCGAAGCAACGGCCGAGTACGTCTGGGGCGACAAGACCCTGCGGACAATTCATTGCCGAACCTGCGGCTGCGTCACACACTGGGAGCCGCTGGCTCCCGCCCCGGGCGCCAAACACGGCATCAACCTGGGCAACTTCGATCCGGCGCTGATCGCGTCGGTCCGGGTGCGGAAGTTCGACGGAGCCAACACCTGGAAGTTCTTTGATCAGATTGACGCCCTGCCGTCCACCGGTGACGCCTGAGCGTGCCATCGCGCCGGCACGCTCTGGCGCGCCCGGTCACGCGCCGCGGGCCGCAGCTTGAGGCGCCGACAACATGCGTCGCGCCGCCCTGCTCCTGATTCGTGCCTATCAACGGTACGTGTCGCCGTACAAGGGCTTCTGCTGCGCCTATCGGGGCCATACCGGCAGGGCCAGTTGCTCCGCACTGGGGTACCGCGCCATCCGCCGGCATGGCATCTTTGGCGGCCTTTTTTTGCTGCAGCAGCGAACCCACAAGTGCGGCGTGGTGCACCGGCGCCACAAGGGCACACCCATGCCCCGCCTGCATGCACAGCGCGGCCTCTGCGACATCGGCTGCGACCTGCCAGGGGGCTGCGACCTGCCGTCCTGCCACGGATGCGACTTGCCCGGCAGCAACAAGCTGTCGGGCGTGTGCGACTGCTTGAGCTGCTGCGATTGCGGCGGCTGCGACTGGCCGGATCGCAGGCGAAGGAAACGAGGCGATGAGAAGTACGTCTACATTCCTCCTCGGACAACAAGCCGATCCGTGCCGAGGACATGAACCGCATCGTTTGCTGCGCCTGCCCTTCGGCCGCGTGGGCGCACTCACGGCTCACTGCCGCCGTTGAGCGCCATCTCCAACCGTCTCTCAAGGAGAGGACAAGACATGCAGGTGCACATCTTCAAGGGTCCCGGTCGGGTCTTCGGCTTCACGACGCAACCCACCGGCGACAACCTTCCGCAGAAGTTCGCGCCGTGGGTCGCCTTCAAGACCGTCGAGCTGCGGCGTGGCGAGCCAACGCCGGGTGTCGACGTGGGCGAATGCCTGGCGGACATAGAGGCCCATGGCGTGCACATCACCGATGCGCACGCTCGGATCACGGAAGAAGCGATTCGCTGAAACGCCGGCGGACCGTGCACCGGGCACGTCGAATACCATCGCGCCTTTTTGCGCGGCATGTACTCGTCCACCTTCATCTTCGCCAAGGGCGACTACGACGATGAGTTCCATCGTCTCGACCAGGCCATCGCCGAAGCGGCGCAGTCCATCCCGGGCTACCTGGGTGAGGAGGCCTGGGAGAACCCGGCCACCGGCCAGCTGTGCAACGTCTACTACTGGGACTCGCTGGAGGCGCTTGGCGCGTTGATGCAGCACCCGCGGCACCTGCAGGCCAAGGCGCAGCAGCATCGGTGGCTGGATGGCTACCAGGTGGTCGTGTCCCAGGTGCTCAAGACCTACGGCGACGGCAAGCTGGCGCACCCGCTGGCGGACAAGGCTGCTCCCCGATGACCGCGCGGTTCACATGCCGATCGTGGATGCCGGGTCTGGCGAGCCGGCAGGGGCAGGCGCTGGTGCGCTCCGCTGCTCCTTCGCGGGCACCCGCCGCAGGCTGCCGGGGCCTTTACAGGCTGATGACGTGGTTGTGCCTGGCCCTGGGCGCGCCATCGGCCGTGGCGGCCGAACCGCTGACCGTGTTCAACGTCGTGCTGCTTCAGTCCAGCACCGTGCTGGAGGAACGCGTCGCCAGCGTGGACGCGATGGCGGAGTACGTGAAGGCGGTGGAGGCGGCGGCGCGCGAGGCCGTCAGCGCGAGCAGCGCCCGGCAATCGGTGGGTGGTTTCATCGTGGTGGCGGTGCGGCCCGGCCAGCAGTCCAAGGTGTGGCTGGATTTCGATGCCCTGCTCGATCTGGCACTGAAGCAACAGATTGCCGCCAAGGTGGCCAGCGTGCAGCCGTTCGAGGCGCGCCAGGGCCCGGTGGTGTTCGCGCTCAAGGTGGCCTTGTGGGACGGCAAGGCCACCAGGCGGACCGTTCCCTTGCCAGCAGAATGGAAGAACGCCCGGCGCGACGGTGCGCCGATGGAAGTGGGCGAGCTGGTCGACAGCCTCTGGGATCAGTGACACGCCACCCCGCCCGCCCCCTGGCCCTGCCACACCAACCCTTGCAACGGAGCGCCCCTTGGGAACCTGGTCCACCCTTCCTTTCGGCAACGACGATGCCGCTGACTGGGCGTACGCGCTCGACGACACCGACGACCTGCAGGCCATCGAGCAGGCGCTGGCCGCCGTGCTGTCCGTGGGCAGCGACTACCTGGAGTCGCCCGAAGCCACCGAGGCCATTGCCGCCATCGAGCTGCTGGCCTGCGTGGCCGGCAGGCCCGGGGACACCGAGACCTACACCGAAGCGGCCGACGCCTGGCTGCAGCGGGTGAAGGCCAAGCCGACACCGGAGCTGCTGAGCCGGGCGCAGCATGTGCTCGACCGCATCCTCGGCGACGATTCCGAGCTGAAGGCGCTCTGGCAGGAAAGCGACGAATACGACCAGTGGCTGGCGTCCATGGCCGACCTGCGCACCAGGCTGGCGTCGTAGGTCCGCCGGAGCACCATGCCGGTGGACTACCGCAGCTTCACCGAGCCCGCGCCGCATGCGTGACCAGGCGCCGGGCAGCGGGCTGTTCGGCAAGCCGTATCTGTGGGCTTTGCTTGCGCGCAGGCGATAGCGCCTTACGCTTGGTGCCATGCGCGGGGGCGCGATGTCGCACCACCCGTGCCTGCCAGGGGGTTCACACGATGAAGCATGCATTGGCCTGCCGCTGCGGCAGGGTTCGTGGCCATGTGATCTTGCCGACGATCGCCGCGCGGGCGGTCTGCTACTGCAAGGATTGCCAGGCCTACGCCCGGTTCCTGGGCCAGGAGGCCGCGGTGCTGGACGCCCAGGGCGGCAGCGACATCGTGGCCACCATGCCGTCGCACCTGCGCTTCGAACAAGGGCTGGACGCCCTCGCCTGCCTCTCGCTCACGCCCAAGGGCATCCTGCGCTGGTATGCCAGCTGCTGCGCCACGCCGATCGGCAACACGCCGCCGGACCGCAAGGTGCATTACGTGGGGCTGGTGCACAGTTGCCTGGCCAAGCCGCTGGAGCCCGCGTTCGGCCCCGCGCGGGTGCGGCTCAACACCGCGTCGGCCACCGGCCCGGTGCAGGGCACGCCGGTGGCCATGGGCCTGGCGATCCTGAAGCTGATGCGCTTCATGCTGCCGGCGCGGTTCACCGCCCGCCATCGCGACAACCCCTTCTTCGAAGCGGACAGCGGCCGCCCGATCGTGGCGCGCCGGGTGCTCACCCCGGCCGAGCTGGCGGCGGTGAAAACCGTGGCCTGAGCTGCCCCGTTCTGCGCTGCAAAGGCGCACACTGGACGCGACACACGATGACAGGGTGGCGTGCCGCTGAGCGGGCTAACACCCCAAGGAGGCAGCATGGCCGTGGATGACGTCGTCAAGCTGGTGCAGGCATTCGCCAACCTGCTGTCCGTGCTGGTCTGGCCCGCGCTGTTGACCTTTGTGCTCATCCGCTTCGGCCCGTCGCTGAAGGATTTTTTCTCCTCGCTCGGCGAGTTCAGCTTCAAGGGCGCGGGCTTCGAAGCGACCGCCAGGCGCAAGCAGGAAGCCGCCGCCGCGCTGATGGCGGCCGCGGTCGCACGGCCCGACGCCGCCGCCACGCCCGAAAGCACCGCACGCGACGCCAAGGAGGCCGCCTCCATCGTGGGCCAGGTCGACAAGCGCACCCTGCGGCGCGCCAGCGGCGCCTGGGCCTTGTGGGTGGACGACCGGCCGGACAACAACGTCTACGAGCGCCAGTCGCTGGAAGCGCTGGGCGTGCGCTTCGTGATCGCCAAATCCACCGACGAAGCCCTGGCCAAGATGGCGCAGCAGCGCTTCGACGTGGTGATCTCCGACATGGCCCGTCCGCCCGATGCGCAGGCGGGCTACACGCTGCTGGAGACGCTGCGCGCGGCGGGCAACCACGTGCCCTTCATCATCTACGCCGGTTCCAGCGCGGCGGCCCACAAGGCCGAGGCCCAGCGGCGCGGCGCCCTGGGCAGCACCAACCGCGCCAGCGAACTCTTCGCCTACGTGCTGTCGGCGCTCAAGCGCGAGGGCTGAGTGCGGCGACAGGGCGGTCCGGGCAACGGCACCCGCCCCCTCCGCCACCAACTCCGAGCCGCGCAGCAAACTACTCGTTTTCCCTCAGTGACGCCAAAAGCCCCAGCGCGTTAAATCGCGCAAACGTTTGCGCAAACGTTAGCGCGACGTTCCTCACACCGCGGCCGCGATGAACCGCGGCTTTAGACATCGTCAGGAGACTCACCCCATGACCTCGCACGTTTCGCGCCGCACCGCCCTCGCCGCCGCTGCCTTGCTGGCCGGCGCCACCGCCTTCTCACCCCTCGCCCTTGCGCAGGAAAAGCCGCGTGTCGGCCTGGTGATGAAGTCGCTGGCCAACGAGTTCTTCAAGAACATGACCGAAGGCGCGATCGCCCACGAGAAGAAGCGCGGCGACTTCACGCTCAAGGCCGTGGGCATGCAGTCGGAGACCGACTTCGACGCCCAGACCGCGGCGGTGGAGAACTTCATCACCCAGAAGTACGACGTGATCGTGATCGCGCCGGCCGATTCGCGCGCCATGGTGGCGCCGGTGTCGCGCGCGCTCAAGGCCGGCATCACGGTGGTCAACTTCGACGTCGCGCTGGACCCGGCCGCGATGAAGAAGGCCGGCATCGACCTCGCCTTCGTGGGCCCGGACAACCGCGCCGGCGCCAAGATGGCGGGTGACGAACTCGCGCGCACCCTGGGCCCCGGCGCCAAGGTGGTCATCATCGAAGGCAACCCCGGCGCCGACAACGCGCTGCAGCGCAAGCTCGGCTTCGAAGACGCCGCCAAGGCCGGCAAGCTGAACGTCGTGGCCTCGCAGACGGCCCATTGGGAGACCGAGGAAGCCAACGCGGTGTTCACCAACATCCTCACCGCCAACCCCGACATCAAGGGCGTGATGGCCGCCAACGACTCCATGGCGCTCGGTGTGGTGAAGGCCATCGACGCGGCCGGCAAGACGGGCCAGATCAAGGTGGTGGGCTTTGACAACATCCCGGCCATCCGCCCGCTGGTCAAGCAGGGCAAGGTGCTGGCCACGGTGGACCAGTTCGGCAGCGACATGGCCGCCAACGCCATCGACTACGGCATCAAGGCGCGCAAGGAAGGCAAGCCGCTCAAGGGCTGGATCAAGACCCCGATCGAGCTGGTGACGGCCAAGAACCTGAAGTCCTGATCCTTCGCCCAGCTGCACACCATGGACACCACGCCCGCATTGGAGCTGCAAGGCCTGAGCCGCCAGTACCCCGGCGTGCTCGCGCTCGACGCGGTGGACCTGGTGCTGCAGCCCGGCGAGGTGCATGCGCTGGCGGGCGAAAACGGCGCCGGCAAGAGCACCTTGATCAAGCTGCTGTGCGGCGCCGAGCGCCCCGATGGCGGCCGCATGCTGCTGTTCGGCCAGCCCTATGCGCCCCACACGCCGCTGGACGCCATGCGCGCCGGCATCCGCGTGGTGCACCAGGAGCTGCACATGCTGGACGAGCTGTCGGTGGCCGAGAACCTGCTGTTCGACCACCTGCCGCGCAAGCGCTTCGGCCTGCTGGACCGCGGGGCCATGGACCGGCGCGCCCGTGAGCTGCTGGCGCGTGTGGGGCTGGTGGACCTGAACCCGGCCACGCGGGTGGCCGGCCTGGGCATGGCGCACCGCCAGCTGATCGAGATCGCCCGCGCGCTGTCGGGCCGCAGCCGCATCGTCATCATGGACGAGCCCACCGCCACCCTCACCCCGCGCGAGACCGACCAGCTGCTGGCCATCATCCGGCAGCTGCGAAGCGAGGGCGTGACGGTGGTGTTCGTCTCGCACCACCTGGACGAGCTGTTCGACATCTGCGACCGCGTCACCGTGCTGCGCAATGGCCGCCGGATCGCCACCCAACCGATGGCCGAGACGACCAGCGACCAGTTGGTGCGCCTGATGGTGGGCCGCAGCGTGGACGCGCCCAGCAAACGCGATGCGGCCCAGCGAACCGCCTCCGCCGTGCCCGCGCTGCGGGTCCAGGGCCTGCGCTACCGCGGCCAGCGCGGATCGCAAGGCATCGATTTCCAGCTGCACTACGGCGAGATCGTGGGCCTGGCCGGCCTGGTGGGCTCTGGCCGCACGGAGACCGTGCGCGCCCTCTTTGGTGCCGACCCCCTGGTGGCCGGTCAGGTGCAACGCGACGGCCAGCCGGTGCGACTGCGCAGCCCACGCGAGGCGCTGCAACACGGCGTGTGCCTGCTCACCGAGAACCGCAAGGACGAAGGCCTGGTGTTGGACATGCCGATCCGCAGCAACATCAGCCTCGCCCGGCTGAAGGCGGTGTCACGCGCCGGGCTGCTGAGGCCCGATGCGGAAACACGCATTGCGCAACAGGCCGCCACTGACCTCGGCATCCGGCTCGCCTCCGTGCACCAGCAGGTGCGGCAACTGTCCGGCGGCAACCAGCAGAAGGTGGTGCTCGCCAAGTGGCTGCTGCGCCAGCCCAAGGTGCTGATCCTCGACGAGCCCACCCGCGGCGTGGACGTGGGCGCCAAGGCCGAGATCCACGCGCTGCTGCAGCGCATGGCGGCCGACGGCCTGGCCGTGCTGGTGGTGTCCTCCGACCTGCGCGAGCTGATGGGCCTGTGCGACCGCCTGCTGGTGCTGAGCAAGGGCACCCTGGCCGGCGAGGTGGCCCGACCCGATTTCAACGAAGAAGCCATCCTCGCGATGGCCTACCAGGAGTACCTGCGTGCATCCCACACCGACGATGCCCAAGCCGCTTGATCCCGCCGCAGCGCCGGCCACCCGGCGGATGCGCCAGCATGCGGCGCTGGTGCTGCGCGAGGCCGGCATCGGCGTGGCGCTGGTGCTGCTGGTGGCCGTGTTCGCCAGCCTGTCGCCGATCTTCTTCACCTCCAACAACATCACCAACATCTTCACGCAGATCGCGATCAACGTGATCCTGGCGGTGGGCATGACCTTCGTCATCCTCGTCGGCGGCATCGACCTGTCGGTGGGCTCGGTGATGGCCTTCTGCGCGGTGGTGGCCGGCACGGTGCTCAAGGCCGAAGGCCTGGCCGAAAGCACGGCGATCCCGCTGGCGCTGGCGGCCAGCGTGGCGGTGGGCGCGGTCTGCGGGCTGGCCAACGGCGCCATCTCCGCCTACTGGGGCATCCCCTCCTTCATCGTCACGCTCGGCATGCTCAATGTGGCGCGCGGCGCGGCGCTGCAGTGGACCCAGGCGCGCACGATCTACGAGTTTCCTGATGCCTTCAACAACTTCGGCAGCGCCACGGTGCTGGGCGTGCCGGCCATCTTCCTGGTCGCGCTGGCGCTGGTGCTGCTCGGCTGGTTCGTGCTCAACCGCACCGTGTTCGGCCGCCTGGTCTATGCGATCGGCAACAACGAGGAAGCCGTGCGCCTGGCGGGCCACAACACACGGCTGATCAAGATCGCGGCCTTCGTGATCGCCGGCGTGGCGGTGGGCATCGGCGCGGTGGTGTACATGACGCGCCTGACCATCGCCAGCCCTATCCTCGGCATCGGCTTCGAGCTGAACGCCATCGCGGCGGTGATCATCGGCGGCACCAGCCTGTCCGGCGGGCGCGGCTCCATCATCGGCACCCTGCTGGGCGCCTGCATCATCGGCGTGCTGGCCAACGGCCTCATTCTCATCGGCATGAGCGACTTCCTGCGCCAGATGGTCACCGGCGCGGTGATCATCCTGGCGGTCATCCTCGACGTGTACCGCGCGCGGCTGACGAGGCGCGCCGCATGATCACGATCAAGGACGTGGCCCAGCACGCGCAGGTGTCGGTGACCACCGTGTCGCATGTGATCAACGGCACCCGCTTCGTGAGCGAGGCCGCACGCGTGCGCGTGCAGCAGGCGATCGACGCGCTGAACTACGTGCCCAGTGCCCTGGCGCGCAGCTTGAAGAGCAGCCGCACGCACACCGTGGGCATGATGATCCCGAACAGCTCCAACCCGTACTTCGCCGAGATCATCCGCGGCATCGAGGACACCTGCTTCGACGCCGGCTTCAACGTCATCCTCTGCAACTCGGACGATGACCCGCAGAAGCAGGCCACCTATGTGCGCGTGCTCACCGAAAAGCAGATCGACGGCCTGATCGTGCTGTCCTCCGGAGGCGACCTGGAGCTGCTGGACACCTTGCGCTCCACCCACATGCCGCAGGTGGTGGTGGACCGCGAGATCGACGACCTGGCGGCCGACCTGGTGGAGGTGAACCACGAGGCCGGCGGCTACCTCGCCACCCAGCACCTGCTGCAGCTCGGCCACACCCGCATCGCCTGCATCTCGGGGCCGCAGTCGCTGTCGTCCTCGCGCCAGCGGGTGGAAGGCTACCAGCGGGCATTGCGCGAAGCCGGCATCGCGGCGGACCCCCAGCTGCTGCGCGCCGCGGACTTCACCAGCGCGGGCGGCCACCAGGCCATGGGCTCGCTGCTGGCACGCAAGCACCAGCCCAGCGCCGTGTTCGCCTCCAACGACCTCATGGCCATCGGCGCGGTGTGCGCGGCGGCATCGGCCGGCTTCAGCATTCCGGAGGACATCTCCATCGTGGGCTTCGACGACATTGCGCTGGCGGCCTACAGCAACCCGCCGCTCACCACCGTGGTCCAGCCCAAGCACCAGACTGGCGAGCTGGCCGCGCAGCTGCTGCTGCAGCGCATCGCCGACCCGGCGCGGCCGCTGCAGCGCGAGATCCTGCAGCCCTCGCTGTGCGTGCGGCAGTCCAGCGGGCCGTGTCAGCGATGAGGGCGCCCACGAACCGGCCCATCGTGGTGCTCGGCAGCGTCAACATGGACCTGGTGTTGCGCTGCGAGCGCCTGCCCGCCCCGGGTGAAACGGTGCACGGCAGCGGCTTCCAGCGCTGGCCCGGCGGCAAGGGTGCCAACCAGGCGGTGGCCGCCGCGCGCCTGGGCGGCAGGGTCGCCTTTCTCGGCTGCGTGGGCGATGACGAATTCGGCCGCGAGGCCACCGCCGCGCTGCAGGCGGAAGGCGTGGACGTGACGGGCCTGCGCAGCGTGGCGGGCACATCCACCGGCGTGGCCATGATCACGGTGGATGCCGCCGGCCGCAATGCGATCGCGCTGTCGGGCGGGGCCAACCACGCGGTTTCGCCCGCGCAGGTGGAGGCAGCCGCCGATACCCTGCGCGGTGCCGCGCTGCTGGTGTGCCAGCTGGAGGTGCCGCTGGCCGCGGTGGAGCGGGCCGTGGCGCTGGCCCACGCGGCCGGCGTGCCGGTGCTGCTGAATCCCGCGCCCGCGGCCGCGCTGCCGGCGTCCTTGCTCCAACAGGTGAGCCTGCTGGTGCCCAACGAAAGCGAAGCCGCGCTGCTGCATCCGCGCTGCGCCGGCGCGCCGGACGCGGCAGCGCTGTTGCGCACCCTGGGCCCGGCCACCGTGGTGGTGACCCTGGGTGAACGGGGTGTGCAGGTGGCCGACGCCACCGGCAGCTGGAGCGCCGCCGCGCCGCAGGTGGTGGCGCACGACACCACCGGCGCCGGCGACACCTTCGTCGGCGCGCTCGCCGTCGCGCTCACCGAGGGCCAACCCCTGCGCGACGCAGTGTGCTTCGCCCAGCAGGCGGCAGCGATCAGCGTCACCCGCGCCGGCGCCATGCCGTCCATGCCGCGGCGCGGCGAGCTCAGCGTCCTGCCGGAGGCCGCCGCATGAAAAAGACCGCGCTGCTGCATGCGGGCCTGTCCCAGCTGGTCGCGACCCTGGGCCACGGCGACGCGGTGGTGGTGGCCGATGCCGGCCTGCCCGTGCCCGCGGGCACACCCTGCATCGACCTGGCCGTCACCCGCGGCGTGCCCAGCTTCTGGCAGGTGCTGGACGCGCTGCTGAGCGAGATGCAGGTGGAACATGCGCTGCATGCCGAGGAGTGGCTGCAGCACGGCCCGCAGCTCGTGCAGCAGGTGCGCGACCGGCTCGCACCGGCGCCGCTGGCCCAGCTGCCGCACGCCGAGTTCAAGGCGCGCTGCCGCGGCGTGCGCACCATCGTGCGCACCGGCGAATGCACGCCCTACGCCAACCTGATGCTGTTCTCGGGCGTGGTGTTCTGACCGGCGTATGTGCTGCCCTACTGCCCCGTCACCTTGAACCACAGCTGGTCGTAGTAGACGATGCCGCCCACGCCGGCGGTCGGCGGGCCGAAGCCCACGAACACCCGGTCGGTGTAGCTGCCGGTCCAGTGCTTGAACCGCCCGGTGCCACCGGCGATCACGCCGTCGCCGCCGCCTGCGATGACGACCTGCGCACCCAGCTCGGTGTGCAGCGGCGGCTTCAGCGCCGGGTCGATCGGCGCGCCGCACGTGCCGTTGGGGCCCGAGACGACCTGCAGCTGACCTTCGTTGAGTGAAAACGCGATGAACTCGCTGAAGCACAAGGACCCGCCGGTGCCGAAGGCGAAGGACTTGCCCCACACGGAGGCCGTGCCCCGCTTGTTCCCTGTGGACACGTCGTACACCGGGAAGGTGGTGGTCGGAAAGCAGGCGCCGCCGCACCAGCCGGCAAACGCGGCGGTGGCCGGTGGCGCATCGGTGTTCGCGGTCGGCACGCCGTCGAACACCAGGTCCACGACCTGTGCGGCCGAGGCGATGCCGGGCAACACGGCTGCCAGCGCCAGCATGGATGCGGCCAGCACGCGAGGAGAAAGCTTGTTCATGGCTGAGGGGTCCTCTCGAGGGTGGAACAACACGGACATGAACCCGGCGGGGCGTGGCGTTCAGGAAACGGGCATGTCCTCCCTCTCCCTCATCAGGTTGTAGGCGCGCCCGGGCGCCGCGCCATGCTCCTGTGCCCTTGCATGGCCCGGCCACCGACCCGCGATGCCCCCTGCGCGGACCTTGGCTCGCTGGCCGCGCCGGCCACCCTGGCCTACAGTGGCCCTTCCGCCACCCAGGAGCCCGCCATGCCGATCCGCACCGCATCCGTCACCCGGCAGCTGAGGGACAACGGCCAGGCGCTGCACCGCGCGATGGCCAGCCGCATCGAGTCGCAGGGCGCGGACCAGGCGCCCTCCGAAGCGGAACGGGCGCTGCTGGAAGAGCGGCGCCAGGTCAAGGCCGAGCGCGCCAGCCGGCAGGCCCAGGCGCGTGTGCACGCCAGCGCCGTCGACAAGCTGGTGCGCACCCATCGCGCCCAGCCCAAGGACAAGCCCGACGCGCCCAAACAGGCCGGCGAGCCCAAGGCCACCAAGGCAGCGGCCAAGGGCCACAAGCCCTCGCGCGCCGAAAAACACGCCACCAAGGCCGCCGCGCTGGACGCCGCACGCCGCGCACCCAAGAAGCCCGCCAAGGGCTGAGCCCACCGCGGCGGGGCGCCCGCCACCATCAGGCCACCAGGGGCCGTGTGTCACCCCTGGGGCAAGCGCAGCATTTCTCACGTTTTGCAGCATCGCCTGGGGATGGCTGCGGCGGCCAAGGCGGCACACTGAGGCTTTTGCCCCCGGGGGCTTCCGGTCCGCCCGCCGGTGCCTTCTGCGATGGACGACACCACCTTCAATGCCGCACTCAAGCACCTGGGCGCCAGCCTGGCCGCCGGCGTGATCGACCGCCAGCGCTACCGCCGCGACCTGGCCGAGCTGCTGCAGCAGCAGTTCGGCTGCTCGCGGGTGGGCCTGTGGCAGATCTTCGGTGAGCGTGGCGGCCGCGTGATGCGCTGCCTGGCGCGCCACGACGAAGGTGAAGGCGCCAGCGACGGCGGCGAGGAGATCCGCGAGGACGACTACCGCGACTACTTCGCCGTGCTCGTGAGCCAGGGCGTGTATGTGGCGCCCGACGCCTGGAACGACCCGGTGCTGGCGCCGATGCGCGACAGCTACCTGGTGCCCGCCAACACCCGCTCGATGATGGACGCCGCGTTCACGCTCAACGGCCGCACCTTCGGCGTGGTGTGCTGCGAGCAGACCGGCCGGCTGCGCGACTGGAGCACCGCGGAGGTCACGCAGCTCAAGCGGGCCGCCGCCATGATCACGCTGCACACCGCCCGCCACGAACGCGGCGAGAGCGGCTGGTGGGACACCGGCCAGCTCGACGCCTGACCCACCCGCCCGGCATGCGATGTGCCGGTATCGCCCAAGCGCAGCCGCTGCGCGCCACCGGATGGGGCCATGGCAGGTTTTTTCGACGGGCTGATGCGCGGGGACGTGCCGCAGCATGGCGTGAGGTGGCCGCTGTTCCAGCGGTGCCATCGCCACCCACGCGCAGGTGGGACGCAATGACTGAACCGCCGCCCTCCCTGGCCCGCCGGCGCTGGATGGGCGCCGCCTCCGGCGCCCTGCTGGCCGCGGTGGGCGAGCGTGCCACGGCCGCGGCCCGGCCGGCCGACGTGCTGACCGTGCACACCTTCGGCGACTCGGTGCTCGATTGCGGCCACTACAACGCCCACGGCGTGCACCCGGGGCAGCTGCTGGTGCGCAACGAGGACACGCTGTTCCCCGAGTTCAAGGGCCGCGACCTCGGCACACGCGGCCCGGCACAGCTGGACCACCGGGCGGTGGACGGCGCCACCGTGGCCGGGCTGCCCGCGCAGGCCGCCGGCCTGGCGCGGCCCCATGGCCGCGCGATCGCCCTGCTCACCGTGGGTGGCAACGACCTGCTGCGCGGCCTGGCCGCCGACACCGGCCCCGGCGTGCGCAGCTTCGAAGCCGCGCTGGAGCGCTTTCTCAAGGGCCTGCCGATCCGACCGGTACTGCTCGGTACGGTTTACGACCCCACCTTCGGCGACGACAGCCGCAATTTCCTCGGCATCGATGCACGCATCGCCCGCGCCAACCACCGGCGCGTCAACGAGGTCATAGCCAGCCTGGCCGCGCGCCATGGCACCCTGGTGGACCTGCACGCGCACTTCCTGCGCGGCGACCCCAGCTGGTACGTGCACACCATCGAGCCCAGCCTCACCGGCGCGTCGGAAGTGCGGCGCGCCTTCCTGGCGGCGCTGTAGCGGCCGCGCTCAGGGGCCGGCAGCAGGAACACCGGCCTCCACCAAGGCAGCCGGTGCGGCACACCCGGGCAGCCGTATCGTGACCACCGTGCCTTCCCCGGGACACGACTTCACATCGATCTGGCCCTTCATGGACAGCAGCAGCGCCTGGCAGATCACCAGCCCCAGCCCGGTGCCGGGGGTGCCGCCCTTGCCCGCGCCCAGCCGATTGAAGGGTTGGAACAGCTGGCCCAGCTCCGCCTCCGTCAAGCCCATGCCGGTGTCCTGCACCGCGATGGCGACGTGCCCATCCACGCGGCGGGCGTGGATGGTGAGGCGGCCGCCGTCCACGTTGTACTTCACGCCGTTGGACAGCAGGTTGAGCAGCACCTGGTCCAGCGCGCGCGGGTCCGCCTGCACGCACAGGCCGTCCGGCGCGTCCACCGTGACCGCGATGTTCCGCCCGGCCGCGGCGGTTTCCACCAAGGCGAGGGCGGACTTCAGTGCGGAGGCGACCGCCACGTCCCGGGTGCCCAGGACCAGGCGGCCCTCCTGTGCCCGGCCGAGATCCAGCATGTCGTTGATTAGCGACAGCAGGCGCGACGCCGCATCGTGCACATGGTTCATGCGCTCGATCTGGCGCGGTGCCATGCCGCTTTCATGGTCCACCACCATCAGCTGCGTGAAGCCGAGGATCGCGTTCAGCGGCGTGCGCAGCTCATGGCTCACCTGCGACATGAAGCGGTTGCTGGCCCGGGTGGTCTGCTCTGCCACCTCGCGCAGCTGGTTGGCCAGCGCGAGCTGCCGGTTGAGCTCGATCTGTGCCGTCACATCGCGCGAGGACCCGCGGTAACCCAGGAACCGGCCATCCGCGCCATGGTGCGGCTCGCCCGCGCGCGCCACGATGAGCCGATGCCCGCTCACATCCACCTGGACCAGCAGTGCGCTGAACGTCTCCTGCCGATGCAGCACGGCCTCGAAGGTGTCGGGCGGCTCCACCGGAGCGCCGAGCCAGTCCACGATCGGGCCGCCCAGCACCGGCTGCCCCTCCAGGCGCTCGGGCGCCAGGCCGGTCTTGCGCTCGAAGCTGGCGCCCCACAGCCACTCGTAGTGCCCTTGGGCGTCGGTCTCCCACAGCCAGTCGCCCGAGATCCTGGCAAATTCCATCGACCGCTGCGCCTCCTGCTGGCGCAGCCACTGCGCGATGCGCGCATTGAGCAGGCCCTTCACCACGGTGGCCAGGCGCAGCAGCGACGGCTCATCCTGCCTGCAGAACACACCGACAGCAGGGCTCATCACGCTCAGCGCACCCACCGTCGCCCCGGCAAATTCGATGGGCACCCCCGCATAGGCGCGGATCCAGGGATGCGACTGCACCAGGTGGCTGCCGCTCCAGGGCGACTCGCGGCTCACATCGTCCACCCACAGGGCCTGTCCGGAGCGCACGACGAACTGGCAGAACGAGCCGTCGGCGCCGTAGGAGCGCTCGTCGTCCCAGCCGACGCAGGCCTTCACCCACACCGTTTCGGCATCGAGGAACGACAGCAGTGCGGTCGGCGCACCCAGTGCGTGGGCCGCCATGGCGACCAGTGATTCGAAGCAGGCTTCGGCACTTGCATTCCGCACGCCCAACGCTTCGAGCAACCCTTGACGATCGGTCGGGGGCCTGGCTGAGCGGTAGGCCGTCATGGGCGCTCCCTGGAACGGGGATTCAGCCCAGGCAAACCCCGGGCCTGCCTGCACTGTACCCGGGCGTCCCCGCCACCAGCCTCGATCCCCACAGCGCCAGGCCGGTCAGGCCGCCACATCGAGTTGCATTGACACCGCGCATCGGGCACTGCAGTTGCACCCGTCACCGTTCGTTCCCCTGACCGAGCCACCGCCCATGCACAGCGCACACCAGCCGCCCCCCGCCCGCACCGCCCCCTTCGACGCAGCCGCCGCACCCGCGGCCACCGGCCCTACCGCACAGGCGGTGGTGCGAACCTACGGCCGGTTTGCGCCGCTGTACGACCGCGTGTTCGGCGCGGTGCTGGAGCCGGGCCGCCGCGCCATGACGCAGGCTGCCTGCAGCGTGCGGCCCCAGTCCGTGCTGGAGGTGGGCGTGGGCACCGGCCTCACCCTGGCCGGCTATCCGCGCGACGCCCGCGTCACCGGCATCGACCTGTCTCCCGCGATGCTGGAGCGCGCGATGCAGCGCGCCGCGGCCATGCCCGAGCGCGACATCACGCTGGCGCTGATGAATGCCGAGCGCATGAGCTTCGCCGACCACAGCTTCGACTGCGTCACCGTGCCCTATGTGCTCTCGGTCACGCCCGACCCCAGCCGGCTGGTGCAGGAGATCCGGCGCGTGTGCAAGCCCGGCGGCCACATCCTGATCGTCAACCACTTCAGCGGCAGCCGCTTCTGGTGGCTGATGGAGCGGGCGGTGCGGCGCCTCGCCGACCGCATCGGTTTCCGCTCGGACTTCAGCTTCGAAGATCACATCCTCGGGCACGACTGGCAGGTGGAATCGGTGCGCCCGGTGAACCTGTTCAAGCTCTCGCGCCTGGTGGTGCTGCGCAACAGCCCTGCCCGCCCGGCACCCCGCTTGCCGCTCCAGCAAGGCCATCAACCCCTTGAACAGGAGCCGTCATGAACGAGCAGCGCAACCCACAACAGCCACAGCAGCAACGCGATCAGCAACAGCAGCAGGGCGGCGATCAGGGCCAGCAACAGGGGCAGCCCGCCCGCAACACGCCGTCCGAGCAGCGCGGCCAGATGAGCCAGGGCTCGCGCGCGGGCAGCAGCACCGGCTCGCAGAGCGAACGCACCGGCATGGCCGACGGCCGTGCCCAGGGCTCGTCGCAAGGCATTGCGGGTGCGCAAGGCAGCGGCGGCGGCGCCGAGCGCGGCATGCAGCAGAACCCGACGGGCCGGCCCGGCCCCGACAGCCAGGACCGCAACGACTGAAGCGCCAGCCGCAGGCCATGCCGAATCGGGCCTTAGCAGGTAGACCCGGGGAAAGTCCTGGCATTCGCATTGCCGGCATGAGGTTCCGGACGAGGCCCGGCGCAGCAGCCTTCGCGGCGTGCGGCGCCGGGCCCGGCCACTTAAGCCCACCTTGTTCCCCCACCAGGAGTTCCACATGAGCACAGCACACAAGAAGTTGAAGATCGCCGCAGCGGCGGTTTCCCTGTTCGCCAGCATCGGCATCGCCGTCGCCCAATCGGGCGGCTCGGGTGGCAGCACCGGCGGCAGCACCGGCACCGGCGCCACGGGCGGCTCCACCGGCGGCTCCAGCACGGGCACCTCCGGCTCCACCGGCGGCTCGGGCACCAGCACGGGCGCCGCGGGCACCAGCGCCGGCAGCACCGGCACGGGCAGCAGCGGCAGCATGGGCGGCACGAACACCGGCACGTCCGGCACCGGCACCACGGGCACCGCGGGTTCGACCACCGGGACCTCCGGCGCCACCGGCACCTCGGGTTCCACCGGCTCGTCCATGGGAACCGGCACATCGGGCTCGACCAGCGGCTCCGCCGGCTCCAGCACCATGGGCTCCGGCAGCACCAGCGGCTCCAGCACGATGGGCACCACCGGCACCGGCTCTGACACCAGCACGACCAGCGGCACCAGCGGCAGCTCGCGCTCCAGCCGTGCTGCACGTGCGGACCGCGGCTGATCGCGGCTTGCCGCAGCACCGAAGGCCGGCGCCGCGCGCCGGCCTTTTTTGATGGCCGAACACACCTTGTCGGGCGCTACCCGCGAACCCCCCTCACCATGACCCTGGCCCTGCTCTGCGCCCCATGCGCACCGGCGGTGGATGCGCGCATCCACGCCCCGGACTTCTGGTTCAACCTGGGCGTGCTGCTGTTGCCGGTGGCGCTGCTGGTGGCGGTGGCGCTGCTGCTGTACCGCTGCGGCGGAGGTGGCCGATGAACCCGCGGCCGCTGCTGGCCGCCGGCCTGCTGATGGGCGCGGGCCTGGGCGGCTTCGTGGACGGCATCGTGTTCCACCAGATCCTGCAGTGGCACAACATGCTGTCGGCCCGCCTGCCGCCCACCAACCTGGTGGACGCCAAGGTCAACATGTTCTGGGACGGCGTGTTCCATGCCGCCGTGTGGGTGATGACCGCGCTCGGCATCGGCCTGCTGTTCCGCTGCGGCCGGCGCAGCGACGTGCCGTGGAGCGGCCCGCTGCTGCTGGGCGGCATGCTGCTCGGCTGGGGCCTGTTCAACCTGATCGAAGGGCTGATCGACCACCAATGGCTCGGGCTGCACCATGTGGTGGACAACGTCCAGGCCAACCCGCTGCCGGCCGACCTGGGCTTCCTGGCCTCGGGCGTGCTGCTGATCCTGGCCGGCGGCGCCATGGCGCGCATCGGCACAACAGGCCCCACCCGCCGCGCTGGCAGCGGCGGCGCCCGATAATCGCGCCATGCCCAACCAGCTCGACGCCATCGCCTTCATGCGCAGGGTGCACATGCGCCTGTCCGCCCTGGCCGAGGTGGTGGCCACCCGATCGGAAACACCGGACGCCGACCATGCGTTCGACGAATGGGCCAAGTGCCTGGGCGGGCACCTGCGCGCGATGGAATCCATCGTGCTGCCGGCCTTGACCGGCCTGGGCTGGGTCGATACCGGCAACGAGGTGCGGGCCGCCCACGTCTGCGCGCAGGCCATGATGGCGGAGCTGCTCTCGACGCCGCCCCTGCACCCGCAGTACGAGGCCACCCGCACGCTGGCGCTGTCGGCCATGGGGGAGGTGATCCGGGTCGACCAACACCTGGTCATCCCGCAGCTGCAGGAGCGCATGCGCCACAGCGCACGCCTGCTGCTGGCGGCCGAGATGCAGCTCATCGAAACCCTGATCCCGGAAGATCCGGCCGAGCCCGAGCCGCTCGCGTGACCGCGCCCGCGCTGGCCGGCATGGGGAACGCAGCTTGACAGCCGCTGCCATGGGCGGGCGCATCCCCAAGGACGGCCAGAAGCTGGCCTTCGAGGCCGGCTTCGACAGCCACTTTCCCAACCCGCTGGAGCTGCACCAGCTGCTCGCCCTGATCGACACGCTGCCGGCCGACTGACCGCCGCCCGCGCCTGCGGGGTCAGCGGGCCAGGCCCCCGGCCAGCGCATGCGCCATCGGCTTGCGTGCCACCACCTCGGCTTCGTCGCGGGTGATGCCGATCAGGCCGATCTCCACACCCTCGGGCAGCAGTTCCACGCCGCGCTCCATCGCCTCGCGCAGCGCCATGCCGCCCTCGATCCACAGGTAGATCCGCAGCGCCAGGTTGTGGCGCAGGATGTGTTCGCCGATGCCGGTGCAGGCGATTGCACCAGCCCTGCCGGCATAGAAGCCGCAGCCGATCAGCGGCGAGTCGGCCACCCGGCCCAGCAGGGCCGGCATGGAGCCGCCGGTCGACACCGCGGCGGCGAAGTGGCCGTCTGCGTCGCGCGCCACCGCGCCCACGGTGCAGTGGCCGGAGCGGTCGCGCGCCTCCTGCCAGCTGCCGCTGAAGTTCCAGAACCGCTTGATCGCCGCCTTGCCGTCGTCGGAGTCGGTGTCCTGCGCATCGCTGGAGCTCTGGTCTGGAGCCCGCTCGATCGCCTGCACTTCCTCCTTGTACTGGTCGATCGCCTTTTGCGTAGCCTCGAAGGTATGGTGCAGGCCGATCTTCTTGGCGAACTGCAGCGCACCCTCGCCGACGATCAGGTGGTGCGGGGTGTCGGCCACGCGGCGCGCCACCTGCACCGGGTGCATCACCTCCAGCAGGTTGGCCACCGCGCCTAGCTTGCCGCGGCTGTCCATCACCGAGGCGTCGCAGGAGATGGTCTTGCCGTCCATGCCCAGCAGCGCGCCGCGGCCGGCGTTGTAGCGGCCGTCCGCTTCCAGCACGCTCACCGCCGCCACCACCGCGGCCAGCGCATCGGCGCCTTGCAGTGCCCGCAGGCCCGCACGGGCCCCGGCTTCGCAGCCGTCGCGTTCGGTGTCCGGATCACTGCTGCTGCCGCCATGGGTCACCACCATGGGCTGGGGACGGATCGAGATGGGCTTGGTCATTGCGGGGTTTCCGTGGCTTCGGGGGTGAGGTGCTGGCCATCGGCCTGGCCGTTCAGCGCATGGCCTTCGGCGGGCCACGGCTCGCTTTCATGCAGGTCGTCGGCCGAAGGCACCGGCGGGATCTCGTGGTACGGCTGCGCCGCGCCGGTCACCGCGAACAGGTCCTCCAGGTCGCTGGCATTGCCAAACACCAGCGTGTCGCCCGGCTGGCAGCGGCGCAGGCCTTCGCGCAGCGCCTCCCGCGTGTCCAGGATGGCCACCGGCGCGGCACCGCGCGCGGCCACCATCTGCGCGCCGCGCAGCAGCGGCGGGACGGTGTCGCCCCTGGCGCGGCCGCGGTCCTCGTCCATCTCGTACACGATGACCTCGTCGAAGCCCTCCGCACACACGCGCCCCACCTCCTGCAGCTCCGCATCGCGGCGGTCGCCAGGCGCGGACACCACGCCCACCACCTTGCCCTGGCTCACGCCCCGCACCGATTGCGCCAGCGCGCGGTAGGCCGCCACGTTGTGGGCGTAGTCCACGATCACCTGCACGCCGCGCACGTTGAACACGTTGAAGCGCAGGGGGTTGGCCTGTGCGGTGCTGTGGAAGGCCTGCAGCCCCACCGCGATGTCGGTCGGGCTTTCGTCCAGCGCCACCAGCGCACCCACCGCGGCCAGCGCGTTCTGCACGTTGTGGCGCGCCCGGCCGTGCAGGGTGAAGGGGAGGCTGCGCACGTCCACGATCGGCATGGCCCAGCGCAGGCGCTGCACCACGATCATGTCGCCGTCGAGCACGATCGCCTTGCCGCCGGCCTGCAGGTGGCGCTGCACCGCCGGGTGCTGCGGGTCCTCGGCAAAGTAGATCACCTCCACATGGCTGCGTAGGCGCGGGGCCATCGCCACGCAGCGCCGGTCCTCGGCATTGAGCACCACGGCGCGGCTGGCGGTATCGGCCACCACCGCCTTCACACGCGCCAGGTCATCCACCGTCTCGATGCCGTCCTGCCCGATGTGGTCGTCGCTCACGTTGAGCACGATGGCCACGTCGCATTCGTCGAAGGCCAGGCCGCGCTTCAAGATGCCGCCGCGCGCGCTTTCCAGCACCGCGGCTTCCACCTGCGGGTTGCACAGCACCGAGCGCGCCGACCAGTAGCCAGTGCAGTCGCCTTCCATGGTGCGCCGGCCGCCAAAGTACACGCCCTCGGTGGTGGTGTAGCCCACCTTCACGCCGCGCGTCATCAGCGCGGTGGCCACCACCAGCGTGGTGGTCGTCTTGCCGTTGGTGCCGGTCACGGCCACCACCGGGATGCGGCCGTTGCGCCGGTCGGGGAACAGCGACTCCACGATCGCCCGCCCGGCCGGCTGCGGCAGCCCGCGCGAGGGGCTTTCATGCATGCGGATGCCGGGCGCCGCGTTCACCTCGATCACCGCGCCGCTCTGCTCTTCCAGCGGGCGCGAGATGTCGGTGCACACCAGGTCGATGCCGGCCACGTCCAGCCCGATCTGCAGCGCCGCGCGCACGCACAGCTCGGCGGTCCAGGGATGCACGCGTTCGGTCACGTCTTCGGCGGTGCCGCCGGTGGAGAGGTTGGAGTTGGTGCGCAGCGGCACCACCTCGCCGGGCGGCACCACGCTGTGGGCGTCGCGGCCGGCCTCGGCCAGCACGGCCAGCGCATGCTCGTCCAGCGTGATCTGCGTGAGCGCGCTCTCATGGCCTTCGCCGCGCAGCGGGTCGGCGTTCTCGCGCTCCACCAGTTGCGCGATGGTGCTCACCCCGTCGCCCACCACCGTGGGCGGCGCGCGGCGAGAGGCGGCCACCATGCGGCCGTTGACCACCAGCACGCGGTGGTCGTCGCCCTCGATCGTCTGCTCCACGATCACCAGGTCGCCGTAGTCCTGCGCCAGCTTGAAGGCGCGGGCGATGTCCTCGTCGCTGCGCAGGTGGGTGGACACGCCTTTGCCCTGGTTGCCGTCCAGCGGCTTGATCGCCACCGCACCGCCGATGCGGCGCGCAGCGGAGAGCGCCTGCTCCAGCGTGGAGACCACGTCGCCCTTTGGCACCGGCACACCCACCGCGGCCAGCAGCTCCTTGGTGAGCTCCTTGTCGCTGGCCACCTCCACCGCGATGTGGCTGGTCTGGTCGGTGATGGTGGCCTGCACCCGGTGCTGTGCCTTGCCCCAGCCGAGCTGGAACAGGCTGGCGTTGTCGCTCAGGCGCATGACCGGTATGCCACGCCGGTGCGCCGCTCCCACGATGGCCGCGGTGCTGGGCCCGGTGCCGTGGCGCGCCTGCAGGCGCCGCAATTCCTTCAGTGCGGCCGGCATGTCCAACCGGTCTTCTCCGGCGGCGCAACGCAGCACCCGCCCGGCCAGCTCCACCGCCGCTTCGGCCACCGGCTCGCTGGCATAGGCCACCGCGATGCGGTGGCGGCCGGGCGCGCCGGGCAGCGGCTGGCTGCGGCAGAAGCGCAGCTCGGCGCCGGCCAGGCACTGCAGCTCGAGCAGCACATGGGCCAGCGCGAAGGGCAGGTCGCCCTGCTCGCGCAGGCCGGCGATGAGGCCGCCTTCGCGGTGGTTAAGGCCGCGATGCTCCTTCAGGCTGGGCAGCAGCGCGAGCAGTGCGTCGGCAAACGTGTCGCGGTGGGTCTCTTCAAGAAACCCTCCGCCTTCGGTTTGCGCCAGCAGTTGAAGGCAGGGTTGGCGTGAGTGCAGGTTGGGACCGCGGAGGAAGCGGTGTTCTATGACATGGATCATGGGTGTGTCCCTTGCTGAGGATCTGCAACCCACTCGGCAACCGGCGGGCCGGCCCGGGGAAAGCCCCGGGGCTTGTCAGCCGCGGCTCGCCGCATTCCGGCCACAAGGACACCCCATGCGCATCCACCACCTCAACTGCATTTCCTCCTGCCCGCTGGGTGGCCGGCTGATGGACGGGCGCACGCCCTCGGTGCTGCAGCGCGGTCAGTTGTGCTGCCACTGCCTGCTGCTGGAGACCGACCAGGGCCTGGTGCTGGTTGACACCGGCTTCGGCCTGAAGGACGTGCGCAATCCGCGCCAGCGCCTGAGCGCCTTTTTCCTCGCGCTGCTGAGCCCGGACTTCCGCGAGGAGATGACCGCGGTGCGGCAGATCGAGCGGCTCGGTTTTCGCGCCTGCGACGTGCGGCACATCGTGCTCACCCACCTGGACTTCGACCACGCCGGCGGGCTGGACGACTTTCCGCTCGCCCGAGTGCACCTGATGCAGCACGAGCGCGACGAGGCCACCGCGCAGCGCACGTGGCTGGACCGGCAGCGCTACCGGCCGCAGCAGTGGGGCGGCCGCATGCACTGGCAGGCGTACCGTGCCGGCTCGGGGGAGCCGTGGTTCGGTTTCCAGGCGGTGCGCGAGCTCGCCGGCCTGCCGCCGGAGGTGCTGCTGGTGCCGCTGCCAGGCCACACGCACGGCCATGCCGGCGTCGCCATCCGAAGCGGCGGACGCTGGCTGCTGCAGACCGGCGATGCCTACTTCCACCACGGCGAGATGGATGTGGAGCGGCCATGGTGCACGCCCGGCCTGCGCCTGTACCAGACGCTGATGGAAAAGGACCGGACCCTGCGCCTGGCCAACCAGGAACGCCTGCGCTACCTCAAGCGCGACCACGGCGGCGAGGTGCAGTTGCTGTGCGCGCACGATCCGGTGGAGTTCGAGGCGCTGGCCGGCCGGCGCAGCGGGCAGCCGGCCGCGCACCCTCGCGAACCGGCGCGCGGCATGGCGTGATGCCACACAGCACCCGGGCTTCACCCGGGTGCACCAAGGCCCGAACCCGCCAGGGTCAGCGCGCACAATCGCGGTTCATCTGCCGCCACGTATGAACAACAAGATCGCAACCTCCGCCGAGCGGACGCTCCGGCGCACGGCCGAGGAGGGCATGCGCCTGCTGGCCGAGAGCACGCGCGACTTCGCGATCATGACGATGGACGCCGAAGGCCGCATCAGCACCTGGAACCAGGGCGCGGCGCACATCTTCGGGTACTCGGAGACCGAAGCCCTCGGCCAGTACTTCGGCATGCTCTTCACGCCGGAAGACCAGGCCGCCGGCGCACCGCAGCAGGAGCTGGAGCGCGCCCGCCGCGACGGCCGCGCGGAAGACGACCGGTGGCATGTGCGCCGGGACGGCAGCCGGGTGTTCTGCAGCGGCATCACCAACCCGTTGCATGAGGGGGGCCCGCTGTGCGGCTTCGGCAAGATCGCGCGCGACCAGACCGCCGCCCAGCGGGCGCGGGCCGAAAGCGAGGCTGCGCTGCGCGAGGAGGTAATGCGCCGCGCCGAGGCCCAGGCCACCAGCGAGCTGAAGGACGAGTTCCTCGCCGTGATGTCGCACGAGCTCAAGAACCCGCTCAACCTGATCCAGCTGAACGCCGAGCTGCTGTCGCGCATGCCCGAAGCGCGCAACGTGCCGGCGGTGGCAAAGGCCGCCGCCACCATCCGCAAGACGGTGCTGAGCCAGGCCCAGATCATCGACGACCTGCTGGACCTGTCGCGCGTGAACACCGGAAAGATGGCGCTCAACCGCAGCAGCGTGGACGCCGCGGCGGTGGTACGCACCATCGCCACCGCCTTGCGCGAGGACGCAGAGCACAAGGGCCTGGCCCTGGCGCTGGAGGTGACCGAGGAGCCGGTGCTGCTGGACGCCGACCCCGTGCGGTTGGAGCAAGTCGTGTGGAACCTGCTGAACAACGCGCTGAAGTTCACGCCGCGCGGCGGCCGGGTCGACCTGACGCTGGCCATCGAGCAGGGGCGCGTGGTGCTGCGCGTGCAGGACACCGGCCGCGGCATCGCGCCCGAGGTGCTGCCCCATGTGTTCGACATGTTCAAGCAGGCGGACCCAGGCACCACCCGCCGGCATGGCGGCCTGGGCATCGGCCTGGCGCTGGTGCGCAGCCTGGTGCTGGCCCATGACGGGCAGGTGGAAGTCACCTCCGAAGGGCTGGACCACGGCAGCTGCTTCACCGTGTGGCTGCCCTTGCAACGCTCGGCAACCGCCGTGGCGGAGACGCCACCGGCCAGCCCGGCGGCCACGCTGACCGGTCACCGCGCCCTGGTGGTGGACGACGATCAACAGGCGGTGCAGACGCTGCGCGAGCTGCTGGCGCTGGAGGGCGCTGAAGTGGTCAGCGCTCACAGCGCGGCCGATGCGCTGGCAGAGGCGGGCCGCCAGGGCTTCAGCTTCATCCTGAGCGACATCGCCATGCCCGACATGGACGGCTACCAGTTGATCCGCGCGCTGAAGGCCGAGGCCATGACCGCCGGCACGCCGGTGATCGCGGTCACCGGGCTGGGCCGTCCCGTGGACGCCAAGCGGGCGATCGCGGCCGGCTTTGTGGCGCACCTGAAGAAACCGGTGACGGTGGACAAACTGTTGCAAACGCTGAGCCACGTGCTGAAGGGCTGAAGGCGCGCACAGGAGCGCGGCGGGCACAGCACGTGCCCGGTGAGAGCGCGATCGCGATCCGCCATGCCCGACACACGTTTGCCGCTCCCGCTCGATGCGCTCGACCCGAACCCGAGGCCAGCGCAGCACGGACATTCCGCTCTCCCATCCTGCGACGTCGAGCAGCACTACCGAACGCTGTTCGAGGTGTGCGGTGTCGGCCTGAGCGAGGCCGATCCGGCCGACGGCACCATCGTGCGCGCCAATCGCCACCTGGCGCAGATGCTGGGCTGCGAGCCGGCCGCGCTGGTGGGGCGGCGCTTCGTGGACATCACCCATCCGGCCGACCGCGACGCCAACTGGGACGCCTTCGTGCGCCTGGTGAAGGGCGAAGTGCCCAGCCTGCGGTATGAAAAGCGCCTGCTGCGCCACGACGGCGAGCCGCTGTGGGTGCTGATCTCGGTGAACGTCATCCGCTCGGCGCAACCCGTGCCACGCGTGGTGGCGGCCGTCATCGACATCGGCGCCCAGAAGCGAGCGCAGGCCCGCCTGGCCGAGAGCGAGCAGCGGCTGCAGCTCGCGCTGGCCGCATCCAGCCTCGGTCTCTGGGAATGGGACCTGGCGAGCGGCCGGCTCTGGTACTCCGACCGGGTGCTGGAGATCACCGGCCTCACGCAAGCGCAGCTGGTGGCCGATCCCGGCGCGGCGCGGCGCCTGGTGCACCCCGACGATGTCCATGTGATCCGCGCCTCCGACGAAGCGGCCCGCACCGGCCGGGCTTTTCATGCGGAATACCGCATCCTGCGCCACGATGGCACGCTGCGCTGGGTGGCCAACCACGCGCGCACGGAATGCGACGAGCATGGCGTGCCGCAGCGCATGGTGGGCACGCTCACCGACATCACCGACCGCAAGCAAGGCGAGGAGGCACTGCGTCAGGCGCACGACGAATTGGAGGCCCGCGTGCACGAGCGCACCGAGGCGCTCGCGCGGGCCAACACCACGCTGGCGAATGAGGTCGCAGCGCGCCGCGCCACCGAGGCGCATGTGCGCGAGCTGCTCGGCCAGCTGGTCAATGCCGAGGAGGAAGAGCGCCGCCGCATCGCGCGCGAGCTGCACGACACCGTGGGCCAGCACTTGACCGCCCTCACCCTCGGCCTGAAGGCGGTGGAGGAGGAGCCCGCGCTGCCGGCGCGGCTGCGCAGCCGCATGGCCCAGCTGCGGCATGCCACCCGCGCGCTGGATGACGACATCGACCGGCTGTCGCACGAGCTGCGACCTGCTGCGCTGGACGACCTCGGCCTGGACGACGCATTGCGCCAGCATGCCAGCGGCTGGGCCGGGGACAGCGGCATCGTGGTGGACCTTCACACCCACGGCCTGCGTGGCAGGCGCTTCGCGCAGGCGGTGGAAAGCACGGTGTACCGCGTGGTGCAGGAGGCCTTGACCAACGTGCGCAAGCATGCCGGCGCCTCGCGCGTGAGCCTGATCGCGGAGGTGCGCGATCAAGCGCTGCGTGTGATCGTGGAAGACGACGGCAGTGGCCTGGCCAGCGCACCCGCCGCTTCGCCCGGCTCGGGTGTGATGCGGCGCCGCCTCGGCCTGCGCGGCATGAGTGAACGCGCCATGCTGGCCGGCGGGCGGCTGGACGTGGAAAGCGAACCGGGGCGCGGCACCACGCTGTACCTGACCATTCCCCTGTCCGAGGAAGACTGAGATGGCTGCACTCCCCATGGGCGAACGTTGGAAGGTGCTGCTGGCCGACGACCACGCGGTGCTGCGCGAAGGCCTGGCGCTGCTGGTGAGCGCGCAGCCGGACATGGAAGTGGTGGCGCAGGCGCGCGGCGGACGGGAGGCGGTGCAGCTGGCGCAGCAGCACCGGCCTCATGTAGCGGTGCTGGACGTGTCCATGCCCGACATGGGCGGCGCGGAGGCGGCCGAGCAGATTCATGCCGCCTGCCCCGAGGTGCGCCTGCTGGCGCTGACCCGTCATGCCGACCAAGGCTACCTGCGGCGCATGCTGCGCGCGGGCGCGTCGGGCTATGTGGTCAAGCGCGCCGCCGCGGAGGCGCTGATCGGCGCCATTCGCACCGTGGCCGGCGGCGGCACCTACGTCGACCCGAGCATGGCCGGCGCGTTGCTGGCACGCGTGGTCCGCCAGCCCGGCGACCCCAGCTCGCCGCCGCGCACGCGGCCCGCGCTGAGCGAGCGCGAGGAACAGGTGCTGCGGCTGATCGCCTGGGGCAAGAGCAACAAGGAAGTGGCGGCCCAGCTGGGCATCAGCGTGAAGACGGCGGAGTTCTACAAGGCCAGCGCGCTGGAGAAGCTGCAGCTGCGCAGCCGCACCGACATCCTGCGCCACGCGCTGGCCGAGGGCTGGCTGCGCGAGGACGACGACCCGGAGTGAAACGACTGATCAGCCGCCCGGCCTCGCCGCGCTCCCGTGCCTGGGCAGGCTGATCGTGAAGATGCAACCCGTGCCCGGGACGTCGCGCACGGTCAACGATCCTCCATCCGCTTCGACGTAACGCCTGGCGATCGACAGCCCCAGCCCGAGGCCGCTGCGGTCCGTGCCGTTCTGGGTGAACGGCAGGAACATCACTTCCGCACTGCCAGGCGGCAGGCCACCGCAGTGGTCGCCCACATGGATGTGGACATGGCCCTCGCTGGAACCCACGCTGAGGGACACCTGCGAGCCTGCACGGGTGAACTTGAACGCGTTGTGCAGCAGGTTCACCAGCGCCGCCATCAGCAGCTCCCGGTTGCCCAGCACCTGCAGCACGGGATCGACCACCGACACGTCCAGGGAGCAGCCCCTGGCTGTCGCGTGCAGGGAAGCCATCTGTTGCGCGTCCGTGACGAACCCCGCCACCGGAAACGGCTCCCGCTGCGGCGAGACTTGGGAAGTGACTCGCACCTCGTCGAGCGTCGTGCGAAGCAGGTTGGCCATCGCCAGCAGGCTGCGCTTCAGGACGGCACCCGTGGAGCCACCGATGGGAAGCTTCCCCGACTCCAGCGCGGCCAGCGCCAGGGACGCCGAGTTCAGCGAATTCCTCAGCTCATGGACGAGCAGTCCGAGACGCTGGTTCGATTCCTGGGCCTGGTGTTGCGCGACCGTCACGTCCCGCTGCACGCTGAATGCGGTGACCGCATCGGCGATCGCGTTGTCGAGGCACCGGTTCAAGGTCCTGAACTCGTCCACGGCAAACGGCGCGTCGCGTTCGAAGGCGAGGTCGGTGATCGCCTGGCACAGGTCGCCGTAGTCATGCACCACCTGGTCCACGGTGAATCCAAGGGCCAGGAGCTGCTTGCCGTGGGCCGTGGCGCTCACCCCGATCTCGCTCAGGGCGGTTGCGTCGCCACCCGCGGCGCCGGAGATCCGCAGGCTCGCGGCCAGCTCGCCGTCCTCCTCCGCCTGGAGGGTCCGCGTGAGCTGATCCAGAAACAGCGGCACCCCGTTCGCCAGCTGTTCTGTCGTGGCGGATCGCATGGGGCGTTGAGCGACCTTCGCCTTGCACCGCGCGATCAACTCGTCGCGGTTGTTGGTCAGGAATTGATGCATGGCGCCTCCGAGGGGGTGCGGGGGGCGCACCCTCTTCGGAGTATGGGCCGCGGGATGACCCTTCTCGGCGCTTATTTATGTCACGGAATGATCTGCAGCGGCTCGTTGTTCAGCGCCTGGGCCCGGCTGCCGAAGACGGCGCGGGGGTCGTTGAACATCTGGCCGTCGCGCTGGTAGTCGGCGAACAGCTGGTAGATGTAACCCATGCGCTGCGGGTAGGACTCCCAGTGGTCGGTCCCGCTGTTGGCCGGGTTGGTCTCGTCCTCGTTGGTGAGGTTGCCGTCCAGGCCGTTGAGCCGGTCCTTCAGCACCTGGTCGAGTTGCACCGTCTGCCCGTCCACCGTGGTGAAGCTGCCTCCGGGGTTCACGCGATAGGGCGTGTTGGGCAGGTCGTTGTCCGTGTCCAGCTTGCGCGGGCTGGACGTGTTGGCGTCGGGCAGGTGGAAGTCGATGCCCCAGGCGCCCAGCCCGCCGGGGTTCGTCATGCCCAGCACCTTGAGGCCGTTTTCGATCTCGGGCTGCACGATGTCCTGCTCCTGCAGGCCCACCAGGGTGTTGCCGTAGAGCATGAGCTGCGCGCGCTGGTCGGCCAACTGCTGGCGCTGGGCCGCGCTGGCGGGGTTGGTGGCGGAAAGCTGGTTCTCCCGGTCCTGCAGCTTCATCGCGTCGTAGTAGGCCTTGAACGCGTTTTTCATGTCGTGCTGCGGATCGTTGTTGCCGTCCAGGTAGCTGATGCCGCGCCCGCCCCACTTGGCTTCGAAGCCCTTCCAGAAATCGTCGAAGCTCATGTCGCGGTTGCGGCCGTCGCCGAAGGTGTCCACAAATTGGCGGAAGCCGGGGCCGATGTCGGAGATGAGCTTGGAGTTGCCCACGCTGAGCCAGTAGCGCGGGTCGCTCCCGGCCGTTTCGGCCATCGCGATGCCGGCGGTGCCGTCGAGGTTGCGGCCGATCTCGTCGGAGGCCGACACCGCGAAGGTGGCCCAGTTGGCGTTGTCCTTGCCGACGATGCCGGCCATGCCGGTGGAGAGCTCGTAGTACTGGCGCGTGACCTGCTCGTTGCGCTCCAGCCGGTCGGGGTAGGCCAGCAGCAGCTCGCCGTTGGTCATCAGGCCGTCATGCGAGCCGAACGCCGTGCGCATGCCGGCCAGCTGCTCCTTGGAGAAGCTCACCGGGGCGTCGTGCGTCACGGGAAAAGCGGGGCCGAACATGCCGCCGCCGCCGGTGACCATGAGGTCCACGGTCTGGTTCTCGTACCAGTCCTGGTGCTGCTGCACTGCCAACGTCAAGTCGCGCATGAGGCTGGCGTTGGACAGGCTGCTGGCAAAACTGTCCATCTCGGTGGCGTTCACGCCGCTGAAGGCCTGCAGCGCGCGTTCGAAGCCGCCGCGGTCGTTCAGGTCCTGCGCCCGCATGTAGGTGGCGATCAGGCGGCTGTCGTGCGTGTCCTTCACAAAGCCCGCCGGCACCTGATCGGGCTTGACCAGGCCGCCCATGATGGCGCCCTGGAAGCCGTCGACCACCGCATCGCGCTCGCTCTGCAGGATGTGGCCCGAGCTCAGCCGGTCGTTGAGGCGGCCGGCGGTAAGCCAGGAGTCGAAGGCGCCGTCGTCGCGTTCGATGATCTCGGCCACGAGCTGCGAACGGAACGCCAGGTTGCCCTGGGCCATCTCCTGCGCCAGCACGTCGGTGCGCTTTTCGTAGTCATCCTTCCAGAAGGTGCGCTGGCCGGCGTCCATCACCCGGTCGGCCGCGGCATGCACGTCGCGGTCGGGCGGCTGCGGTGCCGGCGGCCCGTACACCGGCGCGCTGGGCGGCGGCGGCGCAGGGGCGCGTGCGGGCGCGACGGTGGTGCTGCGGATGCCGTCGGGTGGCAACATGGTGCGTGCTCCGGGAAGTTCTCTGCATGCACTCTAGGAACGCACCGGCCCCGCCGGCTACTGGGAACGTTCCCAGCGTTTGCAACGGCGTGTACCACCTGCCCTGCGCACCCGGCACAGGGCGCACTGCCCATGCCGCTCAGCCCAGCGCGGCCAGCAGCAGGTCGGCCACCGCCGCGGAGGACTGCGGGTTCTGCCCGGTGATCAGCCGGCCGTCGCACAGCGCGAATGGCTGCCAGTTCGGCGCGCCTTCAAAGTGCGCGCCGAGTTCGCGCAGGCGCGACTCCAGCAGGAAGGGCACGGCATCGGCCAGACCGGCCTGGGCTTCCTCGGCATCGGTGAAGCTGTTGACCCGCTTGCCGGCCACCAGCGGCCGGCCGTCCGGCCCCTTGGCGCTCACCAGGCCGGCCACACCATGGCACACCGCTGCGATCAGCTTGTGCTGGCGCGCCGCGGCTTCCACCAGCCGGGTGACGGAGTCGCTGGTGGGCAGGTCCCACATCGTGCCGTGGCCGCCGGGGAAGAAGACCGCATCGAAGTCCTCCATGCGCACATCGGCCACCGGCCGGGTGGCTTCCACCTGCGCCATCAACGCGGCATCGGCCAGCAGCCGTTCCACCGCCGGATCGTTCTGTCCCTTCTCTTTCAAGCTGCCCGGATCGATGGGCGCACGGCCACCGCGCGGCGAGGCCAAGGTGACCTGCGCACCCGCTCCGGTGAGCGCGTAGTACGGCACGGCCAGTTCCTCGGCCCACAGGCCGGTGGGCTTGCCGGTGGCGCCCATGCGGTCGTTGGAGGTGAGCACCATGAGGATGCGCTTGTGGTTCATGGGAGGTCCTTTGTGTTGGCGCCGGCGGGCTGCCGGCATGAGGCGCACTGTATTTGCGCCAGCTCTGGCCATAAAGTCACGCCCCATCACTTCATTCATTACGCTGAGGAACAGATGGCCCGCACCTTCGACCCCGTGCAGCTGGGCAGCATCGAGCTGTTCTGCAAGGCCGCCGACTGCGGCAGCTTCACCGCCGCGGCCGAAGCGCTGGGCCTCACGCCGGCGGCGGTGAGCCGGTCCATCGCCCGGCTGGAGGCGCGCCTGGGCGTGCGGCTGTTTGCGCGCACCACGCGCAGCATCCGCCTCACCAGCGACGGCGCGCTCTACAAGGCCGAGTGCCAGCAGGCGCTGGAGCAGATCGCCCAGGCGGAGCAGGCCATCACCGGCCAGCAGCAACGCCCCAGCGGCCTGCTGCGCGTGAGCGCGCCCAGCACCTATGCGCACCACCGGCTGCTGCCGCTGCTGCCGCGGTTCCAGAAGGCGTATCCCGAGGTGCAGATCGAGCTCAACATCAGCAACCGCAACATCGACTTCGTGGACGACGGCTACGACATCGCCATCCGGCGCGGCCAGCCGCCCGATTCACGCCTGATCGCCCGGCTGCTGGAAGACGCCACCGTCGGCGTGTTCGCATCGCCCTCGTACCTGCGCCGCCGCGGCACGCCCAAGACCACCGCCGAGCTGCTGGCGCGCGACTGCATCCAGTTCATCCTGCCCAGCACCGGCCGGCCCGTGCCCTGGGTGTTCAGGGGCAGCGACGGGCGCGACATCGACCTGCAGTTCGCCAGCCCCTGGCGCGTGGAGGACGACGTGCTGGGCTGCCTGACATGGGCGCAGGCCGGCGGCGGGCTGTGCCAGATCTACCACTTCGCCGCGCAGGCGGCGGTGGCGCGCGGCGAGCTGGTGGAGGTGATGAAGAAGATGGGCGGCCGCGCCTGGCCCTTCTGGGTGCTGTATCCGCAGAACCGGCACCTGTCAGCCCGGGTGCGGGTGTTCGTTGACTTCCTCACGTCCGCGGTGACGGGCCGCGCCTCACGAGGCCGGCGCTGAAGGCGGCGGGGCCCGCCTGGCCCCGCTCAGCCTCTAGGATGCGCCGATGCCCCAGATGCTCCCTGCCCGTTTCACTGAACTCGGCCTGCCCTTCCAACGCCTGCTGTGGAGCGACGCACTGATGCTGCTCGCACTGATGGTGGGGCAGGTGGCGGTGCCGTGGTGGATTGCGCAGGCCGGCGGCGCGGCGGACCTGGCGGTGTACGGCGTGGTGCTGTCGGCGGTCTCCTTCATCACGATGCCCTTGCTGTCACCGCTGGGCGACCGCTATCCCAAGCGCTGGCTGATCGCGGGGGCGCTCGCCGCGTATGCGCTGGCTGCCTGCGGCACCGCGGCGTTGGCGAGCTGGGGCCACTACGCGCTGGCCGCGTTGATCGCATTGCAGTCGGTGCCCATGCTGGCGATGGCGGTGCTGTCGCCAGCCGCCGCCAGCATGGTGGCCGAGCTGGTGCCGGCCCAGCAACTCACGCGCGCGATCGGTGTGCAGCAGAGCGCACAGTCCATGGGCCGGCTGATCGGCCCGGCCATCGGCGGTGCGGTGTTGGCCGCCGCCGGCACCGCGGCGGCGCTGTGGTTGAACGGCGGGCTGCTGATCGCGGCCGCCTTGCTCGCCACCCGGTTGCCATCACAAGCCATCCACGCACCCGCATCCTGTCGCTGGTGGGCCGACCTGCGCGCGGGCCTGAAGGCCAACTGGGCGATCCCGCTGGAGCGGGGCTGGATCACGGTGAACTTCCTGAGCTGGATCTTCCTGTACCCCGCGCTGGCGATGCTGGTGCCGCTGAAGGTGCAGTCGCTCGGCCTGTCCGCCGCCTGGCTGGGCGCCTGCGAGGCCGCGCTGTCGCTCGGCATGCTGGTGGGCTCACTGGGCGCATCGGAGTGGTGGATACGGCGCCAGGGCCGCTATGCCACGCGCATCGGCTCCGCCGTCATCCAGGGCCTGGCGCTCGCCGTGGCCGGCTGGACCACCTGGCCGTGGCTGCTGGTGCCCGCATTCGCGGTGGCGGGGCTCACCAACTCCGCGGCCACGCTGGTGGGCCTCACCCACCGCATGCTGGCCCGGCCGCTGGCGTTCCGCGCGCGCATGTCGGCCGGCTCGATGATGACCTCCCAGGTGGCCGGCACCCTGGGGCCCGCGCTGGCCGGTGTGGCGCTGGCCCATTGGCCGGTGAGCACGGTCTATGGCGTGTTCGCCTTGCTCGGCGGCTTTGGTGCGCTCGGGCTCGCGTTGATCCCCGGCTTCCGCGCCTTCATGGCACTGGACAACGATGCGGTGAACGGCTGGTACCAGCGCGCGCACCCGGAGGCCTTTGTGGAGACGCCGCCGCGGCGTTCGGCCTGAAGCCGGGCTCAGCGACCGTCCACGGGCGCGGCCTCGTACAGCTCCAGCGGCAGGCCGTCCGGATCGGCGAAGAAGACAAAACGCCGGTTCGTGGTCTCGTCCACGCGCACGGCCTCCACCGCCACACCCCTGGCTTCCAGCACGCGCTTGCACTCGGCCACGTCATCCACCTCGAAGGCCAGGTGGCGCAGGCCCCTGGCCTCGGGATAGGACGGCCGCGGCGGCGGATTGGGAAACGAGAACAGCTCGATCTGCCCGCCATCGGGCAGGCGCAGGTCCAGCTTGTAGGAATCACGCTCCGCGCGGTAGTGCTCGGCCAGCACGGCCAGCCCCAGCACCTCGGTGTAGAAGCGCCTGGACACGGCGTAGTCGGCGCAAATGATGGCGGCGTGGTGGATGCGTCGCAGCATGCTTGTTACCTCCAGCGGGCCAGGATTTCGGTCACCCGGCCAAGCTCGTCCGCATGCACGTCTGCCACCGTCACCTGCAATGAGCCGAATGCGTCAACGAGAGCCGGGTGCCACACGGTCCAGGCCAGCATGGGCAGCGAATCCTTGTGCAGGTCGTAGGCCGCGACGACGGCTCCGCCGGCCAAGCTCGCGAGCCGCTGGATGGTGGCCTGTCTGCCGCTGCCGTCCGTTTGGCACACGGCCACGCCCCCATCCGCGCGCAGGGCCAGCAGCGCGCGTGCACCCAGCGCGGTGGACGCGGGGACCACCACATCGCAGTCCGCCATCTCCCGCAGGATGAGCCGGTGCACGCGGCGGCCCCGGATGCTGGTCATGCCCTCGACGAATGCCGTGGCCACCTGGGCCAGCCTTTGTTTATCGATCGCCATCGTGCGTGCTGCTCCCGTTGCCGCGCCTGCGCCGCACCAGCCGCAGCGTGAGCATCACCGCCACGGCAGCCGCCCAGACCCAGAGCAGTTCCGACACCAGCACCTGCAGCCCCCGGCCACCGGCCAGGCGGCGCAGGCTCAGCGGCGAGGCTTCGATCACCTGCCAGGGGAAGAACAGGCGCTCGCTGGACAGCGGCCACCACAAGGCGACGCCCTGGCCGCCGTTGGTCAGCATGTCCAGCAGCCCGTGCGATGCGGTTGCGATGGCGATGAAGAGGAACGCGGTCCGCGGCGTGGCCTGCAGCGCCCGCGCGCCCAACCACGCGACCGCACCCAGCAGCAGCGCAAAGGCCAGCGAATGCGACGCGCCCCGGTGCCCCCAGGCATCGGCATAGGGAACACCGAACCGAAACGCCAGCACGTCGAGGTCCGGTACCGCCGACGCCATCACCCCGGCGATCAGCAGGCGCCGTGGCACCACGCCGCGGCCCAGCCCCAGGCCCAGCGCCAGCGGCACGGCAGCATGGGCCAGGATGGTCGGCATCGCTGTTCAGGCCCGCGCCGTGGCGGCAGGCCACCGGTGGCCCAGCACCATGTCCAGCGGATAGACATGCTCGCGCACCTCCCCCAGCTGGTTGCCGCCCAGCAGGTGCACCTGTTGCGCATCGGCCCGCAGGAAAAAGCCCACATGCCCTTTCCAGCTCGTGGGGTCGTCGCGGTACAGCACGGTGATGCAGCCGGGCACCGGCGCCTGCAGCGGCTGGCCCCAATCGAGCCAGGAGCGCGCCAGCGCCGAGCCGGTGCCCGCGATGCCCACCTGCGCCAGGCACCAGTGGACGAAGGACGAGCACCACGAGGCCTTGTCGTCGTAGCCCTCGATGTTGGTGCCGGCGTGGTACTGCACGATGCGCGGGTTGCTGCAGCCCGCGGGCCATGCGGCGACGCCGCGTTCGGCCCAGGCGATCGGCATCCACGGTGGTGCTGCAGCGTTCATGCCGGGCTACGGCGCGGTGCGCGGCGTTTCGTTGCTGTGGCGGAAGGCGCTGGCGCGTTCATGCTCGATCGGCCGGATCTCGTAGCTCAGGCCGCAGGCCAGGCAGGGGTTGTCGGCCGCGATGCGGGCCGCTTCGTCCAGGCTGCCGGCCCGCACGAACCAGTAACCACCGATCACCTCCTTGGCCTCCGCAAACGGGCCGTCGGTGATGCCGCCGCGGCTCACGAGCTTGGCCCCGGTGGCCAGGCGTTGGCCGCGCTTGAACCTGCCTTCGGCCACCAGGCGGTCGTACCAGGCATAAAAACGATCGATCGCGTCCTGGATCTCCTGCGGGGACTTCTGCGGATCCCATTGGCCGCGAGACAGCAGCAGGTATTCGTGGATGGAGGGTTCGCTGGACATGGTGGTGGTCGGCTGGGCAACGCGTGCACCTTACCAAAGACAAACGGGCCGCGCACCCGCAGCGCTGGCGCACCCAACGGCATGGCGCTCTCACCGTCGGCCCAGCCGCTCCAGCGCGTGGCGGGCGCATTGGCCCACCGCATGGGCATCGTGCACTGCCAGCTGCAGGCGCCGCAGCAGCCAGGGCATAGGCTCGTCGGCCGGCGGCAGCACCGGCAGCGCGTCCAGGCGCAACGCCGGCGGCTCGGGCGGCAGCTGGGCCTCGCCGGGCGGCTGCAGGCGCGCCTGCAGTTCGGCATGGGCGGCAGCCAGGGCCGACCGCGAGGCCTCGGCTTCCAGCGTCTGTGCCCGCCGCAGCCGTGTCATGCGGATGGCCGACAGGTGCGCCATCAGCCGGTGCGCATGATCCAGCAGCCGGGTGAGCTCGTCGATCGGCACGCGCACGCTGCGCGGTTCGGCCGCGCTGCGCTGCAGGGCGGCCGCGATGGAGGTGAGCGCGTCGTAGGCCTGCAGGCGGGCCAGGCGCTGCGCCACGCCGGCTTGTGCGGCGCCCTGCACGGCCTGCTCCGCATAGGCGCGCAGGGCACCCAGCGCCTGGGCCACCGCCCGCGGCAGGCTGCGCCGCTCCCACGCCGGCAGCACGTAGCTGAAGGCCCAGGCCAGCGCCGCGCCGAGCAGGGTGTCGGCCAGCCGCTCGCCGATCGCAAAACCGCCGGCCGGGTCCACCAGGTGCGACTGCAGCAGCGCCATCACGGTGGCCGCGACCGCGGTGATCAGGTAGCGCACGGTGATGAAGGCATGCGCCACGCCCACGGCCACCAGGAAGGCCAGCGGCTGCAGCGCCGGCACGCGAGCCAGCAGCAGCACCAGCAGGCAGCCCAGCATGGTGCCGGTGACCCGCGCATTGCGGCGCGCGAGCGTCTGCTCCAGGTTGCCGCGCAGCACCACGCCCACGCTGAGCACCAGCCAGTGCGGATGCGAGGCCCAGGGCAGCATCAGGCCGATGAAGTAGGCGCAGCTCAGCGCCAGGGCGGCACGCACCGCATGGCGCAGCACCGGCGAGCCGCCGCGCAGGTGGCCGCGCAGCGCCGCCAGCGGCCAGGTCTCCGGCCCGACGAAGCGCTGCAGTTCGTCGGCCGACAGCGAAAGCGGCTGCGGCTCCACGTCGCGCCGCACCAGCGCCAGCACGCGGCGCGCATCCGCGGCCAGCATGTCCACCCGCGAGCCCAGCACCGGCAGCAGGCGCTGGCGCGCGTCGTCGGGCGCGAGCGGGCTGCCGGCCAGGGCATCGGCCCCCGCCTCGCCATGTGGCAGCGGGATGGTGCCGGTGCGCAGGCCGGATTCGGCAGCGTCCAGCACCGCAGCCACCTCGGTGAGGGCCACCGCCACCCGCGCCCGCACCCAGCGGCCGGCAAGGTCGTCGCCCAGCAGGTCCAGGTCGAGCCGGCTGGCGAGCAGCACATCGCGCAGGTCGATGGTGCGCAGCAGGATGGCAGTTTCACGGCGCGCGCGCTCGGTGGCCGGCGCCGCGAAGAGCAGGTCGCGCGCGGCCTGCAGCGCCTCGGCCAGCGTGGCTTCGTCGCCCACCCAGTTGCGCAGCTCGCCACTGGCGGCGGCCTGCGGCGTGGCCAGCACCTCGGCGCGCGAGCGCAGCAGCCGCGCCATGGCCGCCACCGCGCCGGCCAGCGCCAGCGTGCGGTAGCGCCGCTGCAGCAGCCGGTTGGCCAGCGCCGACCAGCCGATGTAGGCCAGCGCGCCACCCGCATGCCAGCCCACCAAGGTGAGCACGGGCACCTGCGGGGGCGCGGCCAGCGTAAACACCAGCGACAGCACCGGCGCAAACGACACCGGCCCGGCGCGCGGCCCCCAGGCCAGCGTCATCATCGCCAGCCAGGTGAGGACCGCCAACCCCAGGCCCAGCCCGAGCGGCCAGGGGCGCAGCAGCGCCACCACCAGCGCCGCCAGGGTGGCCAGCACTGCGGCGCCCACCACCCGCTGCACGTTGCGCCGGCCGGTGCCCGGCAGGTCGGCCAGGCTGGTGCACACCGCGCCCGCCACCGCGAGCTGGGCCGCCAGGGCCTCGCCCACCCACACGCCCAGCCGGCTGCACAGCAGCTGCACCGCCGCGATGCCCAGCGCCACCGCCACACCGTTGATCACATGGGCGGGCGGGGCGGGGGCTAGGCGCGGCATGGCGGCAAGCATAGACGGACGCCCCGCGCCGGGATGCGCGGTGCGCACGTCCCGTTTTGCGTTGCCCTACAGTCGGCGGCGTGACTTCAGCGCCCACCATGACCCCAGACGATCTGTACCGTGTGGCCGTGCAGGCCATGCAGGCCCGCGGCCTGCTGCCCGAGTTCAGCCCCGCCGCACTGCAGGAGGCGCAGGCCCTGCGCCACACCGGCCCGCGGCGCGACGGCGACATCCGCGACCTGCGCCAGCTGACCTGGTTCTCGATCGACAACGACGACACGCGCGACCTGGACCAGCTGAGCGTGGCCGAGCCGCTGGCCGGCGGCGCCGCGCGCCTGAAGGTCGCGGTGGCCGATGTGGACGTGATGGTGCGCCCGGGCGGCGCGATCGACGGCCATGCCGCCACCAACACCACTTCGGTGTACACCGCCGCCGGCGTGTTCCCGATGCTGCCGGAGGCCCTGTCCACCGACTTGAGCTCGCTGCACGAGGGCCAGGAGCGCCTGGCGGTGGTGGTGGACATGCAGGTGCAGCCCGACGGCACGGTGGGCAGCGTCGAGATCTACCGCGCGGTGGTGCTCAACCATGCCAAGCTCACCTACGGCGGCGTGTCCGCCTGGCTGGACGACCCGGCCGCTGCGCCGCTGCCGCAGCTGCACCAGGTGCCCGGGCTGGAACAGCAGCTGCGCCTGCACGACACGGTGGCGCGCCAGCTGCAGCAATGGCGGCAGCGCCGTGGCGCCCTCGAGGTGAACACCGCCTCCGCCCGCCCGGTGTTCCAGGATGGCCAGCTGGTCGACCTGCGTGCCGACACCAGGAACCGCGCCAAGGACCTGATCGCCGACCTGATGATCGCCACCAACGGCGCCACCGCCCGCTTCCTGGCCGGGCAGGGCTTCCCGTCGTTGCGCCGCTTCCTGCAGGCGCCGCGCCGCTGGGACCGCATCGAGGCCCTTGCCGGCTTGCACGGCGTGCAGTTGCCGGCCGAACCGGATGCCCTGGCACTGGACCGCTTCCTGCGCGCCCGCCGCACGGCGGACCCGGCCGGCTTTGCCGACCTGTCGCTGGCGGTGGTGAAGCTGCTCGGCTCCGGCGAATACATGGCCGCGCCCGCCGGGCGCGCGGGCGTCAGCCACTTCGGCTTGGCGGTGAACGACTACGCCCACTCCACCGCCCCCAACCGGCGCTTCCCCGACCTGGTGACCCAGCGCCTGGTGAAGGCGGCGCTCGCGCGCGAGGCCCCGCCCTACACCGTGGAGCAGCTCGCGGAGATCGCGCGCCACTGCACGCTGCAGGAGGACAACGCCAGCAAGGTGGAGCGCCAGGTGCTCAAGGCGGCCGCAGCCTACCTGCTGCACGAACGCATCGGCGAACGCTTCGATGCCGTCGTGACCGGCGCGGCGCCCAAGGGCACCTTCGTGCGCATTGCCCGCCCGCTGGTGGAAGGCCGGGTGGTGCGCGGCTTCGAAGGGCTGGACGTGGGCGACGCTGCGCGGGTGCGCCTGGTGGCGGTGGACTTCGCGCAAGGCCACATCGACTTCGAACGCGTCGCCTGATGTAACGCCCTGCGGCGCCCCCTTGTGGCGGGCACGGACGATGCCACCTTCGCTGCTGGAGGCCGATGCCGGCCGAGGAGCCCGCGATGTGGAAACGCCTGACCTTGCTCTGGACTGTGCTGCGCGGTGACGCGCGCGCGTTGTGGTTCGCGCTGCGCCACCCGGCAGCGCCCGGCTGGCTGAAGCTGGGCACGGCGCTGATCGCGCTGTATGTGCTGTCGCCGATCGACCTGATCCCCGACGTGCTGCCCGTGATCGGCGTGGTGGACGACCTGGTGCTGGTGCCGCTGGCCATCCGCTGGCTGCTCAAGCGCCTGCCGCCGGAGCTGGCACGCGCCGCAGCCGCGCGGCGTTGACCGGCAGGGCGATGCGCCGGCGGGATCGCATCGCAGGCGGACGCGCGCCAAAGTTCACGGCGCGCGCCGCCAGCCCGGGCGGGGGCTGCATCATGATGCGGTGGCCAGGCCGGCGTGCCGCTGCGCAGCCATGAACATCCCGCCACCCGCCCCCGCCGCACCCCTGGTGCCGGACGCCCAGGCGCTGTACCGCGCGCTGGTGACGGACGCACCACGGCCGGTCGCGCTGCTGGACCTGGACACCAACCGCCTGGTGGACGCCAACGTCCACGCCGCCGCCCTGCTCGGCCGCCCCGTGCAGGCCCTGCTGGCCGCCCACCTGCCGGACCTCAGCCCCACCTGCCAGCCCGGCGGCCGGGCCTCGGTGGCGGCACTGCGCGAGCATGTGGCCGCCGCGCTCGCCGGGCACAGCGAGCCCTTCGAATGGACATGCCGCCACGCCAGCGGCCACGACATCGCCTGCGAGCTGCGGCTGGCGCCGCTGCAGGCGCCCGGCCGCCGCCTGGTGCGGGTGGTGATCGAGGACATCCGCGAGCGCAAGCGCGCCGAGCAGCTGCGCATCGGCGAAAGCCGGCTGCTGGAAATGATGGCGCGCGACGCACCGCTGGAGGACACGCTGTCGGAGCTGGCGCTGCTGATGGAATCGCAGTCGCCGGGCCTGCACTGCACCGTGGTGCTGCTGGCCGAGGACGGCCTGCACATCGAGCGCTCCATCGGGCCCAGCATGCCAGCGGCCTACAACGACTCGCTCGCCGGTTTTGCCATCGGGCCGGCGGCCGGCTCCTGCGGCACCGCGATGTACCGGCGTGAGCCGGTGATCGTGGCCGACCTCACCACCGACCCGCTGTGGGCTCCCTACCGCGGGCTGATCGCACCGTATGGGTACCACGCCTGCTGGTCCACGCCCATCCTGCACGGGCCGACGGTGCTCGGCACTTTTGCGGTCTACCACCACGAGGTGCGCCGCCCCGGCCCGGCGGAGTTCAAGCTCATCAGCATGGCCACCCACATGGCCGGCATCGCGATCGAGCGCAAGCGCCACCAGCGCGAGCTGGCGCGCCACCGCGAACACCTGGAGGAGCTGGTGCGCGAGCGCACCGCCGAGCTGCAGGTGGCCAAGGAGCGCGCCGAGGTAGCCAACCAGGCCAAGAGCGCCTTCCTGGCCGCCATGAGCCACGAGCTGCGCACGCCGCTCAACGGCATCCTCGGTTTTGCGCAGCTGCTGCAATGGGACAAGGACACCAACGAGCGCCAACGCCAGGCCCTCGCGCTCATCCACAGCAGTGGCGAGCACCTGCTCAACCTGATCAACGACGTGCTGGACCTGTCGCGCATCGAAGCCGGCAAGCTCGAGCTGCAGCCGGTGCGCTTCAGCGTGCCGGAGCTGCTGCACGGGGTGGTCGCGCTGATGCGCGTGAAGGCCGAGGAAAAGGGCTTGCAGTTCGTGTGCGAGGTGCCACACCCGCTGCCGCCCACCGCGGAAGGCGACGCCAAGCGGCTGCGCCAGGTGCTGCTCAACCTGGTGGGCAATGCGGTGAAGTTCACCGACGCCGGCGAGGTGCGGCTCACGCTGCGCCTGCTGGAACATGAACACAACCGTGCCCGCCTGCGCTTCGAGGTGCGCGACACCGGCGTCGGCATGCCGACGGGCGAGCTGGAACGCATCTTCCAGCCCTTTGAGCAAGCTGGCGAGCGCGGCCGCCAGGCGGGTGGCAGCGGCCTGGGCCTGACCATCAGCCGACAGCTGGTGCGGCTGATGGGCGGGGACATCGCGGTGGAGAGCACGCCCGGCGTGGGCAGCTGCTTCAGCTTCGAGCTGGCATTGCCGGTGAGCGGCGAGCCGCTGCCGGCGCTGCCGGCGCCCGCGCGCATCACCGGCTATGAAGGCCCGCGCTACACCGTGCTGGTGGTGGACGACGTGCCGGTCAACCGCGCCATGCTGGCCGAGCTGCTGGGCCGGCTTGGTTTTGAAGTGGTGGAAGCCGCCAACGGCCAGGAGGCGCTGGAGCGCGCGCAGGCCGAAACGCCCGACCTGATCGTGATGGACAACGTGATGCCGGTGATGGACGGGCTGACCGCCACCCGCCGGCTGCGCGCCCTGCCGCAACTGCAGGCAGTGCCCATCATCGCCGCCTCCGCCAGCCCCTCGCTGGAGAACCACAGCGCCAGCCTGGAAGCGGGCGCCAACGTGTTCCTGCCCAAGCCGATCCGCCCCCAGCAGCTGCTGCACCACCTGGGCACCTTGCTGCCGCTGCGCTGGCAGCACGACTAGGGCGACGCCGAACGAGCCGGCACGCCGATTGCTCCCGGTCTTGCGCCATACAACACATCGCGACGACCGAGGAGACCGGCATGCCCACGATGCCACGCCGCCCCTGCCCCACCGTGTTCTCTGCGCTGGGCCTCAGCCTGACGGTGTTGCTGGCCGCGTGCGGCTCCAGCCCGAAGCCCCCGCTGCTGAACAGCCCGAAAACGTCCGCCAGCGCGGAGCCGAAAAAAGCACCGGTGGCCGTGGCCACGCCGGTGCCGGTGCCGTCCGCACAAGGCCCCGCCACAGCGGCCGCCAGCGGCACCAGCACCAGCACGGGCGCAAGCACCAACGGCAGCCCCGCCAGTGCCATCGCCGCGGCCGACGACAACGACCCGGCGGTCATCTATTTCGACTCCGACGTCTACACCGTCAAGGACGAATACCAGCCCCTGCTGGAAGCCCACGCCAAGCGCCTGATCGCCAACCCCAAGCTGCGCCTGCGCATCGACGCCCACACCGACAACAACGGCCCGGCCGACTACAACCTGGAGCTGGCGCGCATGCGCGCGCAGTCGGTGATGAAACAGCTGGTGGCGCTGGGCGTGCCGCCGCAGCAGCTGCAGATCGTGGGCCACGGCAAGGGGCGGGCGGCCAAGGGCGGCAAGGCGCAGGCGGCGAACCGGCGGGTGGAGTTGACTTACCGCTGAAGGATCTTCTGCACCGGCGCCGGCCGCAGCCGGTTCGCGTCCGGCATGCCTGAGCCGAGCAGCGGCCGCAGGTACAGCCGGAACGCATCCGTCACATCGGTGCCGCTGTCGCTGATGAATTCATCCTCCATCACCCGCGTCTTGCCGGCCACCGTCTCCAGCGGAACCAGCTCGTAGTCCGCCGAATAAAAACCGGTGCGCTTGATCGCGACGGAGCCGTCGCGGTCGCCCCACATCGCGTACTGCACCGCCTTTTCGCCCACCTCGCGCGCTTCGCGCTGGTCCACGTCGGACACGCAGCCGAGGAAGCTGCGCTGCAGGTAGCCGAAGGTGTCGCCGCGCACGCGCTTGATCTTCAGCTTGTTCTTGATCTCCTCGCACAGCAGGTCGGCCAGCGCGCCGGTGCCGGAGAGCTGCACGTTGCCGTGGGCATCGTGTTCCACGCTCTTGGCGAGCTGGGCGGCGATGGGGGTGCCCGCCGCGTCGTGGATGCCTTCGGACACCGCGATCACGCAGCGGCCGTGGCGTTCGTAGGTGGCCTTCACGTCGGCCAGGAACTTGTCGAGCACGAAGGTGCGCTCGGGCAGGTAGATCAGGTGGGGGCCGTCGTCGGGGAACTTCTTGCCGAGGGCCGATGCGGCGGTGAGAAAGCCCGCATGCCGGCCCATCACCACGCCGACGTACACCCCCGGCAGCGCTGCGTTGTCCAGGTTGGCGCCGGCAAAGGCCTGGGCCACGAAACGCGCGGCGGACGGAAAGCCCGGCGTGTGGTCGTTGCCCACCAGGTCGTTGTCGATCGTCTTCGGGATGTGCACGCTGCGCAGCGGGTAGCCGGCCTTGCGCGCCTCCTCGCTCACGATGCGCACGGTGTCCGACGAATCGTTGCCGCCGATGTAGAAGAAGTGCCCGATCTCGTGCGCCTTGAGCACCTTGAAGATCTCCTGGCAGTACTTGAGGTCGGGCTTGTCGCGCGTGGAGCCCAGGGCGGACGCCGGCGTGCCGGCCACCAGCTCCAGGTTGTGGCTGGTCTCTTGCGTGAGGTCCCAGAAATCCTCGTTCACGATGCCGCGCACGCCGTGGCGCGCACCGTAGATGCGGTCCACGCCGGCGAAGCGGCGCGCTTCCAGCACCACGCCGGCCAGCGACTGGTTGATCACCGCGGTGGGGCCGCCGCCCTGGGCGACGAGGATCTTGCTGGGCTTCATGCGCGCGCTCCGTTCTCAGTGGTTGACGTTGACCATCCAGGACACGCCGAACTTGTCGGTCAGCATGCCGAAGCCCGAAGTCCAGAAAGTGGGTGCAAACGGCATGGTCACCTGGCCGCCCTGGCCCAGCGCATTGAACACGCGCTGGCCTTCGTCGGCGCTGGCCACGGCCACGGACAGCGAGAAGCCGCTCATCTTGTGCGCCGGGTCGGTGATGCCGTCGGACGCAAAGAGCTCGGTGTCGCCGATGCGCATGCTGGCATGCATGATCTGGTTCTCCCCACCGGGCGGGATGATGTCCTTCTGCGGCGATTCGGAGAACTTCATCATCGACACGATTTCGCCGCCCAGCACCTGGCGGTAGAAGTTCAGCGCCGCTTCGCAGCGGCCATTGAAGTGCACATAAGGTTGGACCTGCATGGAGCCTCCGTTGCGGTGGAAGAAAGAGCGCCGAGTCTAGGACGGCGCGGGCTCAGCCGAGCGTGAACGGCCCACCCTGCGCCAGGGCCTTTTGATAGGCCGGCCGGGCATGGATGCGCTGCAAAAAGGCGCTGAGCTTGGGGTAGCTGGCGTCCAGCCCGGCACGCGCGGCCGAGGCCTCCAGCGGAAAGCTCATCTGGATGTCGGCGGCGCTCAGCTCCTCGCCGGCAAACCAGGTGCTCTTGCCCAGCTCGGCCTCCATGAAGGCCAGGTGGCGCTTCAGGTTGGGGTTGACGATCATCGCCTTGGCCTTGCCCGCGATCGCGCCGGCGATCGGCCGCACCAGCAGCGGTGCCTTCTTCTCGATGGTGTCGAACACCAGCTTCATCAGCAGCGGCGGCATGGCCGTGCCTTCGGCGAAGTGCATCCAGTAGGTGTAGCGCAGTGCTTCCGGCGTGCCGGCCGCGGGCTTCAGCCGCCCCTTGCCGTAGCGGTCCACCAGGTATTCCAGGATGGCGCCGGACTCGGCCAGCGTCACGTCGCCGTCGGTGATCACCGGCGACTTGCCCAGCGGATGCACCTTCAGCAGCTCAGGCGGCGCCAGCATGGTCTTGGCATCACGCTGGTAGTGCTGGATCTTGTAGGGCAGGCCCAGCTCTTCGAGCAGCCACAGCACGCGCTGCGAACGGGAGTTGTTGAGGTGATGGAGGGTGATCATGAGGCTGGCAGGCGGCGACGAAGCGCACAGCATGCCAGCCTTTGCCCTCCTCAGGCAGGTTGCATCGTCATCCGCGCGCTGCGGCGCAACCCCATGAACTGCAACTCCGCCAGCACCGCCACGAGCAGCGCCTGGGCGATCACGTAGGCCAGGCCCAACGTGCTGGGGCTCGTGGTGAACAGCAGCTCCACGCTGCCCAGCGCCCAGGCCACGTTGCCCGCCACCACTGCCCAGACGGCCGGCCGCCAGAGCGCGTCACGTGTGCCCAGCCAGGCCACCAGCACCGCATAGGCCAGCGACACGATGCCGGCCGTCTGCAACAGGCTGGCCGGCAGGCCGAACCAGGCGCCCAGCGGCGCGGCGTCGAAACTCAGCAGGGCACCGCTGGCGCCACTGGCCAGCGCATCGGCCAGCAGGGCACGGCGCAAGAGGGAAGAGGGTTTGAACATGGCAGGCTCCTTGGTGAGTGAATGCGGCGCCATGGTCGGGCGCGCAGCCGCGGCATGTCGATGACGCGGCAGGTAATGGCGACGGCGCGCGGGCTTCCGCTATCGTGCGCCGCATGAGCCTGCCCGCCTCCCACCTCGCCACCACCCGCCCCGTGGGCGAACTGCTGCGCGACTGGCGCCAGCGCCGCCGCATGAGCCAGCTCGACCTGGCCTGCGAGGCGGACATCTCCACCCGCCACCTGAGCTTCGTGGAAACCGGCCGCGCCCAGCCCAGCCGCGAGATGCTGCTGCACCTGGCCGAGCGCCTGAACGTGCCGCTGCGCGAACGCAATGCGCTGCTGATCGCCGCCGGCTTTGCGCCCATGTTCGCGGAGCGCTCGCTGGACGATCCGGCGCTCAAGGCCGCGCGGGCAGCGCTGGACCTGGTGCTGCGGGGCCATGAGCCCTACCCCGCCCTGGCGGTGGACCGGCACTGGAACCTGGTGGCCATGAATCGCGCGGTCGGCGCCTTCATGGACGGCATCGCGCCCGAGCTGCTGCAGCCACCGGTGAACGTGCTGCGGCTGGCGCTGCACCCGGGCGGGCTGGCGCCTCGCATCGTGAACCTGGTGGAGTGGCGCGCCCACCTGATCGCGCGGCTGCACCAGCAGATCGCCGCCAGTGCCGACCCGGGGCTGGATGCCCTGATGCGGGAGCTGTGCGACTACCCGGTGCCGGGTGACGGAGCGCCCCACCTGCACACCGACTACGCCGGTGTCATCGTGCCGCTGAAGCTGAAAACGCCCGGCGGCGTGCTGAGCTTCTTCAGCACCATCACGGTCTTCGGCACGCCAGTGGACATCACCTTGTCCGAGCTGGCGCTGGAAGCGTTTTTCCCGGCCGACGCCGCCACGGCCGCCGCCCTGCGTCGCCTGGGTGACGGACAAACCGCCGCCGCCAGCGCATAAGGTGCACTGACTCACCGAGGATGCAGCCATGAGCAACGACGTCATCACCGCCCACCGCATCTGCCCGCTGTGCGAAGCCTGTTGCGGCCTGGAGCTCAAGCTGCAGGGCGGCAAGGTGATCGCCGTCCGCGGCGACGAGGCCGACCCCTTCAGCCGCGGCTACCTTTGCCCCAAGGGCGTGGCGCTGAAGGACCTGCACGAGGACCCGGACCGCCTGCGCATGCCGCTGGTCAAGCGCGATGGCCAGTTCGTGCCGGCCAGCTGGGAGGAGGCCTTCGCCGAGATCGAACGGCGCCTGCCGCCGCTGCAGGCCGGCCTGGGCCGCGACGCGGTGGCCGTGTCGCTGGGGAACCCGATCGTGCACAAGTTCGGCCTCGGCCTGGCCGTGCCTCGGCTGCTCAAGGCCCTGGGCACACACAACGTGTTTTCCGCATCCACGCTGGACCAGATGCCCAAGCAGCTGTCCAGCGGGCTGATGTTCGGCCACTGGCTCACCGTGGCGGTGCCGGACATCGAACGCACGCAGTACCTGCTGGTGCTGGGCGCCAACCCGCTGGCCTCCAACGGCAGCATGTGGACGGTGCCGGATTTCCGTGGCCAGGCCAAGGCCCTGCAGGCGCGCGGCGGCAAGCTGGTGGTGGTGGACCCGCGCCGCACCGAAACCGCCGCGGTGGCCGACCAGCACCTGCCCATCCGCCCAGGTGGCGACGTGTTCCTGCTGCTGGGGCTGGTGCACACCCTGTTCGACGAAGGCCTGGTGCGCACCGGCCAGCTGGCGGAGCACCTGAATGGCCTGGGCGAACTGCAATCCGCGGTGGCCGGCTTTGCGCCCGAAGCCATGGCAGACCGTTGCGCCATTCCCGCCGCCGCCATCCGCACGCTGGCGCGCGAGCTGGCCGCCGCACCGCAGGCCGCGGTGTACGGCCGCATCGGCACCTGCACCCAGCCCTACGGCACGCTGTGCAGCTGGCTGATCGATGTGCTCAACGTGCTCACCGGCCAGCTCGACGCGCCGGGTGGCGTGATGTTCCCCAAGGCCCCGGCCTTTGCCCATAACACGGCGGGTGCACCGGGCCGCGGCCGTGGCATCGTCACCGGGCGCCACCGCAGCCGGGTGTCGGGGGCGCCCGAGGTGTTTGGCGAAATCCCGATGGGCTGCCTGGCCGAGGAGATCGAGACCCGGGGTGCCGGCCAGGTGAAGGCGCTGATCACCGTGGCAAGCAACCCGGCGCTCTCCGCGCCCAATGGCCCGCGCCTGGCCGCCGCGCTGGAGCAGCTGGACTTCATGGTCAGCGTGGACATCTACCTGAACGAAACCACGCGTCATGCCGACGTGATCCTGCCGGGGCTGTCGGCCCTGGAGGACATGCACTACGACATCGCGTTCGCGCAGCTGTCCTACCGCAACCAGGCGCGCTACAGCGCGCCGGTGCTGCCCACTCCGCAGGACCGGCCGACCGAATGGCAGATCATGCTGCGCCTGGCCGCCATCGCGGCCGGCCGCGGGGCCGATGCCGACGTCGATGCGATCGACCAGGCCGCGCTGGAGCAGGACGTGCGGCGCGCGGCCGGTGACCAGGCCGACGCAGTGCTTCACGCCCTGGCTGCCCTGCCCGCCGGGCCCGAGCGCTGGTTGGACCTGGCGCTGCGCAGTGGCCCCTATGGCGACCGTTTCGGTGCCGCACCCACCGGGCTGAACCTGCAGCGCCTGAAGGAGGCATCGCACGGTATCGACCTGGGCCCGCTGCAACCGCGCATTCCGGAAGTGCTGCGCACACCGTCGGGCCGCATCGAGCTGGCGCCCCCCATGTTGCTGGACGACCTGCAGCGGGTGCGCGACGACCTGCGCACGCCGGCCCCTGCGCTGGTGGTGATCGGCAGGCGCCAGGTACGCAGCAACAACAGCTGGATGCACAACCTGCCGCTGCTAGCCAAGGGGCCGTACCGCTGTACCGCGCTGGTGCATCCACAGGACGCGCAGCGCCTGGGCCTGGTGGACGGCGGCCGCGCCAGCATTGCCAACGGCGAGCGCCGCATCGAGGCGCAGGTGGAGCTGAGCGACGAGATGATGCCTGGCGTGCTGAGCCTGCCACACGGCTGGGGCCATGACCTGCCCGGCGCGCGGCTGAGCCTGGCGGCCGAACGGCCGGGCGTCAACCTCAATGCCCTGCTGGACGAGACGCTGCGCGACCCCTTGTCCGGCAATGCGGTGCTGGCGGGCGTGGCGGTGGAGGTGAGCCCGGTGGTTTGACGGTGGGCGGCCCGGTTAGGCTGGGGTGCCGTGCCGCAGCAGAAAGGGTGCCAGCGCCTGGACAAAGCGCTCCGGCTGCTCCAGCTGCGGCAGGTGGCCGGCGTCGTCGATCACCGTGAACGCGGACCCGGGCAACTGTTCATGCACACGCTGCCCCGCCACCACATCGGACTGCGGCAGGCGGTCCTGCGCGCCCCAGAGCACGAGGGCCGGCTGGCGCGGCGGCGCGGCCAGTGCGGTGCTGCGAATGAACAGCCGCACCAGGTGCTGCACCAGGTCGAGGTCGGGCGTCTGCAAAGAGCGCCGCACTTCGATCGGCGCACGCGCCGGGTCACTGAACCCGGTGGCCAGTGCACTGCGGAACACTCGCTCGCGCACCTGCGTTGCAGCCACACGATGCAGCGGCGTGTTCACCAGCAGCCAGCGCATCCAGCCCGGCAGCGGCGGTGGCGGCCCGCCGTCCACCAGCACCAGCGCATGGCAACGGTCGGGGTAGAGCGCCGCCACATGCCAGGCGATGCAGGCGCCGAACGAGTTGCCGATCACCGTGGCCGGCCGGCCCACCACCACGTCGATCACTTCCGACACCCAGTCGGCGTATTCGGCGTAGCGGCTCTTGCTCTCGCCACTGCCGGGAAAGAACCCAGGCAGCTCGGGCGCGATCACGGTGTGCGTGCGCGCCAGCTCGTCCCACACCGGCGACCAGTGGGCGCGCGCGCCGGCCCACGCACCATGCAGCAGCACCAGCGGCGGGCCCTCTCCGCCCACCCACACCTGCGCGGTGAGGCCACGCTCGCGGTGGCCCAGGGTGACGGTCTTGCGTTGCATCGGGCTGGGGTTGGCGGTCATGAGCGAGAGGGCAGCAGGCAAAGCCCGCAGTATCGCGTCTGGTGGGCCCCCCACCGCTCAGCCCGGGACGGCCAGGCCGGCCCTGCGGCCGGCTACTCCAGCCACGCCGGGGGCTTGGGCAGGCGGTCGAACTCAGCCGGGTCGTGCTGAACAATGACCCGGGCTTGCAGGCGCTGCGCGATCGCTTCCACGCGCTGCATGGACGCCAGCGTGTCGGCGCGATCCGCATTCACCGCAGGCACATGCCGGTGTGCCCGCCCTTCCAAGCTGAGGTACAGATCACCCGACAGCAGCACGGCGCCCGCTTTGGGAAGCTGCAGCAGCAGCACGCTGCTGCCCGGCGTGTGGCCGGGCGCGTGGAGGATGCGCACGCTGCCATCACCGAAGACGTCGTGGTCCCCATCGATCATCAGCGTGCGGGCTGTTCGATGGCCGCTGATCAGCGCCTTGTCCATGCTCACATGGGCCGGGCTGGCCAGTGCCCAGGCGAGCTCGCGTCGATCGAGGATCCAGGTCGCTCGCATGAACAGGTTGGCGTTGCCCACATGGTCGAAATGCAGGTGCGAAAACGCCAGGTGGGTGATGTCGCCGGGCGTCAAACCGAGCGCCTGCAACTGCGGCACCAGCGGCCGCTCCACCCAGGTGCGAAAGCCCAGCCGGCGCAAGGTGTCCTCGTGCGCCACACCGCCGGTCACGCTGGACGGCAGGCGTTCCGGCAGGCCGGCATCCCACAACAGCCAGCCCTTCGGATGGCGCACCAGGAAACACGGGTCGGCCAGCGTGGCCGGCTTGCCGTCGAGCTCGCCGGTGTCCGACCCAGCACGGAAGTCGGTGAACTCCGCATGCCCGCAATCCAGCACGTACAGGCGCAGCGGCGGTTCCGGCGCCGCGGCCCGCACAGCGGGCGAGGCCAGCGACAACAGCAGCGGCAGCGTGCATGCCAGTGCCCGCAGAGTGAGAAGGTGTTGGGCGAACATGAGCGAGGCCTGAAGGCAATGCGGTGCGCGCACTGTGCCCAGCGCTCGCTCGCGGATAAAGCCTGCTAAGGTGTTTTCATTCACCACTCACAGTAGGGAATCCTGTGGACCGCCTCACCAGCATGAGCGTGTTCGTGCGTGTCGCCGAGGCCGGCGGTTTTGCGGCTGCGGCCAAGGAACTGGGCATGTCGCCCGCGATGGTGGCCAAGCACATCCAGGCCATCGAGGCCCGCCTGGGCGCACGCCTGCTCCACCGCACCACCCGGCGCCAGAGCCTGACGGACGTGGGCCAGCTCTACCTGGCGCGCGCCCGCACCGTGCTGGCCGACTTCGACGCCGCCGAGGCCGCCGGCAGCGAGCTGCAGAGCACGCCGCGCGGCACCTTGCGCGTGACCGCACCCGTGGTACTGGGCGCGCACGGCCTGGCGCCCCTGCTCGCCAGCTTTCGCGCCGCATGCCCCGACGTGCAGGTCGAGCTGATGCTGCACGACCGTGTGGTCGACCTGATGGACGAGGGCTTCGATGTGGCGCTGCGCTCCGGCGCGATCAGCGACCCTGGCGTGGTGGCCCGGCCGCTGCGCCCGCTTCGCATGCTGCTGTGCGCGGCGCCGGACTATCTGCGCCAGCGCGGCGTGCCCCGGCGCCCGGCCGACCTGTCGCGGCATGAATGCCTGGGCTTCGCCCACTGGGTGCACAAGGACCGCTGGCGCCTGATCGGCCCGAAAGGCGAGGAGGTGGTGCGGCTGAAGAGCGCCATCACCATCAACAACGGCGAAGCGCTGCGCCAGGCCGCGCTGGCGGGCGCCGGCATCGTGATGCAGTCCGAACTGCTGCTGCAGGCGGACCTGGACGCGGGGCGGCTGGTGCGCGTGCTGCCGCGCCATGCGCCACCGGAGCGGCCCGCACACCTGCTCTATCTGCCGGACCGGCGGCCATCACCCAAGCTGCAGCGCTTCGTGGCGCATGTGCTGGCGCATCTGGGGCCGGGCTGTTGAAAGGCAGGCTCATTCGGCCGGCCGGTGCTCGAATAGGAATCAGGCTTGCAGCGCCTGCCAGAGTCGATCGAACTGCGCGCTGAACGCACGCACCAGCGCCGGGTCGTTGCACAGCACGAGGTTCTCCTCGTTCACCAGGCTGGCGCTGCGGGTCCAGTTGTAGCTGCCGTTGAGCAGCCAGGTCGCGTCGAAGAGCGCGAACTTGTGGTGCATGTGGGCGGCAGTGCGGTCCACCACCACCGGCACGCCCGCGCGGCGCAGGCGCTCGATGTCGCTGCCGGCGTCGAACTCCTTTTCGTTGTCGGTGATCAGGCGCACGGCCACGCCTCGGCCGTGCGCACCCAGCACCTCCTGCGCGATGCGGTCGTCCGACAGCGTGAAGACGCAGATGTCCACCTGGTGCCGCACCGCACGCAGCTGCTCGATCACTGCGTTCAGGCAACCGTTGCCCGGGCTGAAGTGCACCAGGCTGCGCACGCTGCCCACCGGCGCACGCCCCACGTCGAGTGCGCGCACCACGCCTTCCAGCCACTTCAGCAGGCCGGCCTGTGCCCCGTCAGCAAGGCGGGCGCGCATCAGCTCGAAGGCGCGGTTGCGCAGCTGGCGCAGGCCTTCTTCGGGCGGCGCGGCCTCGCGCAGGGCCAGGGTGAGGTCGCGCCGCTCCTCGTCGCTCAGCCGCTCGTCCTGCAGGCTGGCTTCCAGCTGCGCCAGCAGCGTGGCGGGCAGGCTCATGCCCCGCCCTCGGGTTTTTTCGCCGGCTCCTTGTGGCGGCCGCGGCCTGCCTGTTCATCAAGGCGGCGGCCGACACGCTCCACTTCATCACGGATGGACCGGTCCAGGTCCAGCCGGCGCTCGGTGGCGGCGATCAGCGGCATGAGGATCTTGCGGTAGGTCACCGCGATCTCCAGCACCGCTTCGGCCAGGCGCTGCGCTTCGTTGGCGGTCTCCTTGGGCTTGAGTTCGTCCACCGCACGCGCCACGTCGAGCAGCGAGGCGGCGATGCGGGTGCTGCCGTCGGCTCCGTCGCCGCCCAGCTTGCGCCGGCGCGCGAACTCGTCGCAGATGGCGCCCCAGCGGGCCGCCTCCTCCGCGCTGGGCCTCCCCAGCAGCTGGGCCAGCTTGAGCAGGTTTTCCTCCGCGCCGGTGGTCAGCGTCTGCGCCTCGCCGCGGTAGTGGTCGCGCAGCAGCGCATCGATCTCGTCGTCGCGCATCAGGGGCGTCATGCGGGCCGCCAGCTTGCTCATGTTGCGGTAGCTGCCCTGAAGCTTGAACGGCGGCTCGCTGCGATAGGCCTCCTGCTGCGCGGCCGAGTCGATGTACGCGAGGTTCACCTTCAGCAGCAGGTCGCGCACCTTGAACAGGCGCTGCATCAGCGCGGTGAGTTCCTCCAGTTCCACGCCGCTGTAGGCGTGGACGAAGTCGGTGCTCGGCACCTCGGCCCCCTGGGCCAGCTGCACCAGCTTGTGCACGTCCCCGGGCTCGCGCGAGGCCAGCGGGAGCAGCACCGGATTGGCGGTGAGGCTGTTCTCGATGTAGGACAAGGCGAACAGGTCCTCCCGGCCCGACAGCACATCGCCCAGGTTGTGGATGTCGGCCCGGTTGGCCAGCATGTCGGGGATCTTGAAGACCTCGCCGGACTCGGTGTACGGGTTGCCCGCCATCACCACGGCAAAACGCTTGCCGCGCAGGTCATGGCTCCTGGGCTCGCCGTTCCACACGCCTTCGATGCGGCGCGTGCCGTCGGCGAGCGCGATGAACTTCTGCAGGAACTCGGGGTTCGTGTGCTGAATGTCGTCCAGGTACAGCATCACGTTGTTGCCCATGGCGAGCCCGAGATTCAGTTTCTCGAGCTCCTGGCGCGCTGCGCTGTTGGGCGCGGTGGCCGGATCGATGGCCGTGACGGCGTGGCCCAACGCAGGACAGTTGATGCGCACGAAGATCAGGCCAAGGCGGTCGGCCACGTACTCCATCAAGGTGGTCTTGCCGTAACCCGGCGGGGAGATGAGCAGCAGCAGGCCGGTGCGATCGGTGCGCCCGCCCTCGCCCGCGGCGCCGATCTGCTTGGCCAGGTTGTCGCCGATCAGCGGCAGGTACACCTCGTCGATCAAGCGGTTGCGCACGAAGGTGGACAGCGGCTTGGCCTGGAACTGGCCCAGCCGCAGCCGCGCCTTCTCGCGCGCCAGCAGTTGCGCCTTCAGCTGCTGCAGCGCCTCGAACCCCGGCACCTCGTGCGCCAGGTGATGCGCGTGGCGGCTCCAGAAGTTGTTGAGGTTCAGCGCCATGCATCCGCCAGCCACCCGGGCGTGTTCGCCGAGCAGGCCTTCGACCTGCGTGTCCAGCGTGGCGTGCACACGTTCGCGCGGCACGTCCAGCGCCAGCACGGTGGCCGCGTCGTCGGCCCAGGCAAGCGCCTGCGGCGCATGCACGCGGGCAAAGGCCTGCACCCAGCCGCGGGCCAGGCGCCAGCGTTCGGCCGGCAACGCCGCGTCCATGTCGCGCTGCCAGTCGGTGCGCCGGCCGCAGCGCTCGATCTCGCGCAGCAGCTGCTCGGCCAGGTCCGCACCGACGCCCGACACCACCCAGCGGTCGCCCCCGCGTTCGGCGGCCAGCTCGCGCACCAGGTAGGCCGCTGCTTCGGCGGCCAGCGTGGCCATGCGCGCCGGCGCTTCGTCGGCACTTGGACCACCAGCGAGTTCAGGCGCGAACTGGTGCGCGAAGGCGGCCAGCGCGTCGGCCGCATCGGCCTGCACCTGTTGCAGGCCGTCGCGGCTGTCGAACAGCTGCACCATCTGCAAGGCAGCACGCGCGCGGCGCAGCCAGGCATCGCGCGCGGCCACCAGGCAGCCGTGCTGCCAGTAGAGCAGCGCCAGCGCTCGCGCCGCCGGCCCCCAGGCGAGCAGCCCGGCGGCCTGCTGCATGGGCACCAGCGCCACAAGCAGGCGCAGCGCGTCTTCGTCGTGCACGCCTTTCTGGTAGCCCTCCTGATAGCGCGGCGCGGCAAACCGCCGCACCCAGTCGAGCAGCACGCCGTGCGCCTGCGGGCCTTCGGCCACACGGGCACACAGCGCGGCCCAGTCGAGCTCGGCCTCGCCGTCGAGCACCGCACGCAGGAGGCGGCCCGCCAGGTACTCGGCGCGAGAGAGGTCGGCGGTTTCGGACACCAGCGGTTGTGCCCAGAAGCGCGCCAGCGCGTCCAGGCGCGGGTCGGAGACCGGCGCGAAGTAGTCGGTGCCGGTGAGGTGGAACGCCACGCCGCCGTCCTGGGCCACCAGGGTCAGGTCCAGCGGCTGGCGGTTCACCGTGAAGGCATGGCGCCCGAACTTCAGCGTGCTGCCGTCCTCGGCCAGCAGCTCACGCTTGTCCCGCACGGCACGCAGGGCCTGGTCGCGCGAGGTCTTGAGGCGGGTGTCGAGGTCGTCGGCCGCCACTGCCGCACCCAGGCCGCGCAGGTCGGCGATCAGCGCCCTAAGCTTGCCCACCAGCGCGTCGGCGGCGAAGTAGCCATGCACCTGCGACACATCGTTGAACTGCGCCACCCGGCGCGGCACGCCGTCGAGGATGCGGGCAGCTGCATCACCCAGGGCCTGCGCCCGGCGCTGCCGTGCGTCCAGCAGCACCTGGCGCCGCGCCGAGAGGGCCTCGTAGACGGTTTCGCGCTGGGTGGCGATGTCCGCCAGGAAGGTGTCGTGCTCGGCGAACCGGCCCTCGATTTCTTCCAGCTGGGCCAGCAACCGCGTCAGCGCGTCGTCGCACTTCTCCGGTGTGTCGGCGAACTCCAGCGCGTTTTCCACCGCCTGGCCGAAGAGCTTGAACTGGGCACCGAACTCGGCCGCCGCCTCGCTGGCGCCCAGCGCCTTGCGGCGCTGGCGCGCATCGGCGCGCAGCCGGTTGATGTCGGCGTACAGGCCCGAGATGCGGTCCATGATGGCGGTGCGAGCCACCGCGTCCCCACCCGGCAGGCTGCCGATCTGTTCGGTGAGCAGGTCCAGCCCCGCCGCCTGCGTATCCAGGGTCTCCAGTACCCGGCCCAGCGCGGGGCTGGTCGCGGCTTCCGGCAGCTGGGCTGCCAGCGTGTCGAGCTCCTGCCGTTGCACCGCAAACGCGTTGTCCGCGGACAGGAAGTTCAGCGCGCGTTCGCCCACCCGCTGCTGCTCGGCCTGCAGCGCGGCGTCCATCGCGTCGATGGACGGTACGTCGGCATACCGCAGCTCCTTGAGTGTCTGCAGCCGGCCGCGCCGTTCCCGCAAACGGCCCAGCGCCTCCACGAAGTCATCGGGCTTGCGCCAGAGCTTGCTGGCCAGGTCGACAAGCAGGGCCTTCTGTTCGCCCTGCGCCTGCGTGAGCGCGCGCTGCGTATCGCGGCGGATGCTGTCCACCTTTTCGAACTCGGCCAGGGTGGCACGCGCCGCCTCACCGATGGCACGCAGCTCGGCCGCCAGCCCGTGGGCCTCGTCGTCATCAAGCCAGAAGTGGTGGTCGGCCACGCGCGCACACTGGCGGATCAGGTCCTCGTAGGCGTTGCGCGTGGGCACCTGCTCGCTCACGGCGCGCGCAATGCCGATCAGGTCGGAGATGCCGCGCACCAGCTCCGCATTGCCCACGCGACCGAAGAAGCCGCTGCCCGCCGGCTGCGCACGGGCATGTTCCTCGCTGGCAAAGGGCGTTTGCCACAGCTGCATGGGATGCACCCGTGCGGGTTCCCCGCGGTCCAGCTGGGACACCAGGATGCGGCCGTCCGGGAAACGTGCGTAGCCGTTGGCCAGGATGGGCGCGGCCAGCGTCTTGTCGATCAGGTTGTAGGTGAACAGGGCATAACAGCCGGTGCCGGGCTGGTAGAACACGTAGAGCACGTCTTCGCCGTTGGGCGAACGCAGCATGCGCTTGAAACGCAGCCCCGCCGACACCTCGGGCGGCAGGTCGAACAGCTTGTATTCGCCGGACTGCAGGTAGCACCCGCCCGGGAAGATGATGCCGTGGTCCTCCGGCAGCTGCACGCACGACGCACCGATGGCGTCGATGCGCTCCACCTTTTGCGTGCGGGTGTTGAAGACCAGGTAGCGCACGCCGGTTTCACGGTAAGGCCGCACCTTCAGCAGCACCAGCAGCCCCAGCCTGGCGTAGGCGATCTCCGCGTCGGCCAGCGACTGGTTCCTATCCTCCACCGGCTCGCTGTACACGCCCAGGCCGGTCTCGGTGTTGTTCTCCACCTTGACCGTGAGGTCGCCGTGCACCGTCTCCACGAACACGGTGTCCAGGATGTTGACGTGCGGATGGCGGCCGCCCACGTGGTGTTCGCGGCCGGTGGGCGTCCACTCGAAATCGTGGCTGGCCGGCAACGCGATGTCGCGCTCGCCGCGATTGTCCACGTAGCGCACGCTGCCATCGCGCTCGATGTGCCAGCGGAACACCCGCAGGTCATGCGCCTGCTGGCCGATCTGGAACGCCGCCAGCAGCTTGTCCTGCGTCACCCGCAGCTGGCTCAGCGTGGCCTGCTTGTAGTAGGCGTAGAGCTCGCGGAAGTCGGACTGGAAGCGCGGGTCGTCAAGGAAGCTGCCCGCCAGCGGCACGGGCTGCAGATCCGCGTCGCCCACCCCGCCCAGCCGGTACAGGCCGAAGACATCGGCCACCGCGGTTTCCTTGCGCAGGCCGATGAAGACGTTGTAGCCGAACAGCAGCTGCTCGCCGATGCGCACGATGTCGCGCGCCACGCAGTTGTTGTCGGTGCGGGCCCGCGTGCGCAGCACCAGGGCCTGCTCCGAACGGCCGAATTCCGCCAGGCGCGCTTCGTTGAGCGCCTGGGCCTTGCGCTGCAGTGCGGCGCCCTGCTGGGCCAGGCGCTGCTTGAGCAGCTCGTAGCTGCCGCTTTCGGCCACCATGCGCTCGGTCTGCGCGGCTGCCTCCAGCGCTTGTTGCGTCTCTTCCATGCCAGCGTCCGGCTCCGTGGTCCGGCTACCAGCCGGCGCTGAGCAGGCCCAGCAGCTCTTCCCGATGCGGCTGCATCTCCAGCCAGGCCCGGATGCGGGCCAGCTCGTTCATGCAGGCTTCGCCATGGCGGCTGCGCAGTGCCCCTTCACGGCCGGCGCGCAGTTCGTCGAGCTGCAGTTGCCGCTGCCAGCCATCGGCCAGCAGCTCCACCAGGCGCTCGCGCAGGCCGGCACGCACCAGCGCCTCCCACTCGCCGGCGTCGAACCACACAAGCTGGCAGGCCACGCAGCGGTCGATGCGGAAGTCCGGGTCGGTGCCCGAGCGGTGCCGCTGCATCAGGCGCGCGCAGGAAGGGCAGGCACGCGCCGAGGCGGTTTCGAACAGCGCCAGCGGCATGCTGTGATCGGCCACCGGCGCGGCCGGCGCGCTGGCCTGCCATTCGCGGTAGGCGTCCAGGTTCAGCAGGCTGCCGGCACAGGCCTGGCAATGGTGGGCGGGCAGGCCGGGCGCGAGCTCGGCGACGGCCAGCGCAGGCTGCTGCGGGCAATCGCAGCGCAGGTTGATGTTGCTCATTCGGTCCTCCTCCTGGATGCGGCTTACTTGCGAAGCCCTTGCATCAGCGTGTCCAGCGCGGCCTTCTGCTGCTCGTTGCCCTCGCGGGCCACCTTGGCTACCAGGCCGGCCAGCGTCAGCTGCTGCAACTCGCCCGACGACGAACCCAGTGCGCCGATCAGGTCGCGCACGTCGCTCACCATGTCGCGCTCACCCTTGAGGTGGTCCTTCAGCCCCACCTGCAGGGTGTTGCTCTTGGCGATGACGCCGTCGATGCCCTTGCCGATGGAAAGTGCATTGACGAAGCGGTCGAAGTAGTCCCCCTGGCCGCCCACGATGTCGATCTTGGCGTTGCCCAGCGCGGTGCCCAGCACCTCGGCCTGCTGACGCGCGATGGAGGTCTGGGCATCGATGCCCTTCATGGTCTCGGTGTGCGACTTCTCCAACTGCATGCGGAACTCCTCATGCTCGCGGGTGTCGTTGCTCATCGCCTTCATCGCGTCGAACTTCTCGCGCAGGCCCTTGGCCTCGGCCTGGAAGCGCGCTTCGATCTTGCGTGCTTCCGCTTCGCCGACCTTGACGATGGTGTCGGCTTCGGCCGCGCGCACATGCACATCCGCCAGGCCCAGCTTCTCCTTGCCTTCGGCTTCGGCTTCCAGGCGTGCCTGGATGACCTGCGCCTCGGCCTGGCCCGCCTTGAGCGTGGCCTCGGCGTCGGCCGTCTTCACCTGCACGTCGGCCAGCCCGAGCTTCTGCTTGCCGGCGGCCTCCGCCTCGAAGACCGCCAGCTTGGCATCGGCCGAGGCCTTCTGCACCTTGGCCTCGGCAAAACCGGGCGCGGCGCTGATCGCCTCCAGGCCTTCGGCTTCGCGCTTCTTGGCTTCGGCCTCGCGTTCGGCCACTTTCAGGCGGGCGTCGGCCAGGGTCAACTCCTCGTTCGCCTTGTGGCGCGCACGGCGCTCCTGCGCTTCGGCCGCCTTGACCTCCAGCACCAGCTTCTCCTCGGCCTGGCCCTCGGCCATGATGACCGTGGACTTGCGCGTGCGGTCGGCTTCGGCCACGGTGCGCAGCTCCTTGATGGCCTCTTCCTGCTCGGCGACGGTGCGCTCCACCACGATGCGCTCACGGATCACGTCGGCGATCGCCTTGCGCTGCACCTCCACCGCACGATCCTTGTCGATGCGCTGCAGGGTGACTTCCTTCTCGCGATCCACGATCTCCAGTTCGCGCGCACGGGTGACCTTCTCTTCCTCGATCGCGACCGCGCGCTTACGGTTGTTCTCGGCCACCTCCTTCTCACGCAGCGCGTTTTCCTGCTGCACCGACAACAGTTGCTCGGTCTGCAGGCGAGCGAGCTCGGACTTGGCGCGCTCCTCGGCCTGGATCTTCTGGGTTTCGGCTTCCTCGCGGGCCTTCACGGTGGCCACTTCACGGGCCTGGCGGGCGCGCGCGTCGGCTTCCTGGCGCTCCAGCTCCAGCAGCGCCTCCTGCGTCTCCACGTTCTTTTTCTTGATTTGCATTTCCTCGTTGCGCCGCAGCTCGTTGGTGCGCACATGCTCGCCGGCGGTCAGCTCGGTGATCTTCTTGATGCCCTGCGCATCGAGGATGTTGTTGGTGTCCAGCTTGGACAGCGGCGTCTGCTCCAGGTAGTCGATCGCCGCGTCTTCCAGCACGTAGCCGGACAGGTCGTCGCCGATCTGGCGCACGATTTCGTCGCGGAAGCGGTCGCGCGCCTGGTACAGGTCCACGAAGTCCATGGACTTGCCCACCGTCTTCAGCGCTTCGGAGAACTTGGCGGAGAACAGGCCTTCCAGCGTGTCCTGGTTGGACGCGCGCTCGCAGCCGATGGCCTGGGCGACCTTCAGCACGTCCTCGGCGGTCTTGTTCACCCGCACGAAGAACTTCACCTTGATGTCGGCTCGGATGTTGTCCTTGCAGATCAGGCCTTCATGGCCGGAGCGGTCGATCTCGATCGTCTTGACCGAGATCTCCATCAACTCGGCCTTGTGGATGATGGGATAGACCATGCGGCCGGTGAAGGTGACTTCGGGCTCCGCACGCAGCGTGTTGACGATCAAGGCATGGCCTTGTTCTATCTTGCGATAGAACTTGGCGAACATCGCGAACAGGCCGAGTATGAAAACGGCCAGCACGCCCGCGGCGATGAAAATCGGCTCCATGGGCTTCCCCCTCCTAGATGCAATCGGTCAGTCAGTCGGTGAACAAAGGCCGGCGCACGCGGTTCAGGCGTCAGCCGCAATCTGGTAGCGCCCGGTGGCCGGGTCGTAGTCGACGATGCGGGCCGGCGTGCCGCGCACCAGGGTGTTGGGGCTGCTGGCCCACACACGGATGTTGATCGGCGCTCCACGCTGCGCCACTTCCGCGCGGCCGACCTTCTCGTCCACGCTCTGGGTGATCACCAGGCAGGGCTGGCCCACGAGTGCGGCATTCGACAGCGCGGCGTGGGTGACGAAGAGGCCGCGCAGCGGCCGCACGACGCGAGCCACCACCGGAATCGAGAACACGAAGCTGCCCAGCAGCACCGCCGTGCCGGCCACGGCCTTGAGCACTGCGGTGGGGACCAGCGGCAGCAGCCACATGCCGGACAGGCAGCTGAAGGTCCACGACACCAGCAGCAGCAGGCTGATGACCACCGAGAACGGCACGCCATTGAGGCCGAAGGCAACAGCGTAGCTGGCCAGCGTGCCGAGGTCAGCCACGGCGGCATCCGCATGCACGTCCACGTCGAGGTCGATGCCGCCCGCTTCGAAGTCCACCATGCCCAGCATGGCCAGCACCCAGTACACCAGCACCACGCCGAGCAGGGCGGTATAGACAGCCGTTGGATAGCCCACGACCGCGTCGACAAAATTTCCCATACCCCTCCCTCGCCGGGTCAGCGTTTCTTGGCCGCGGATTGTCTGCCGTGCAGTGATTCCTGGGCGAAACGGATCAGGTCCGCCGTGACCTTTTCCTTGATTGCCAGCCGTTCGTCAGGCGCCACGCCATAACGCGCCGCCAGCAGCTCGTAGTCGGCATTGCTCAGCGACACCGTCAACCGCGGCCGCTTGGGCCGGGTGGCGGTGGGCAGGTCAAGCAGCCGGCGGATCTGGTCGGACGACGACAGGTTGTTTTCATACGCCGCACTGCGCACGGCTTCAAGCACCGCCTCTTCCACATCGAAGGCGACCTGGACTGCGCGTATCGCCTCGTCCGACCCCTCCCAGCGCGCCGGCCTGCGCACCATGGCTATTCGATCGCCTTTGGCTGTGCCGCGAGCTGGCGGGCCCGGATGCGCGCCATCACCTCGCGGGTGCGGTCGGCGTGGTCGCCGATGCCGGCGGCCGCGAGCTTGCGCTCCAGCGCCTGGTGTCCGAACTCATGGTCCAGTTGCTCGGCCGCGCTCATGCGGTCGGCGAGGTCCTCATGCCGCTGCTTGATGCGCTCCAGCGACTCGCGTGCATTCACCAGCCGCGAGCCGCCGCTGCCCAGGCTCTCGGAAATCGAACGGGTCGCTCGGTACACGCTCTCGGTGGTCCGGGCCATGGCGACCGCGCGTTCATGCTCGCGGATGCGGGCTTCCGCCGACTTCACCAGGTCCTTCAGCTTGGCCACCTGCACCGCATAAGTGGCGTGTGCCTTGGCCTGTTCGGTGAGCTCAAGCTCCATGGCGCTGACCTGGGCCGCCACCTCTTCCGCCAGGCCCTCCTGCGACTTGTTGAGCGCTGCCACCGCCAGGCCCTCGTATCGCGCAATCTCGGCCTTGAGTTGCTCGATGCGCCGCGCGGTCTGCATCTCCTTGGCCATCACACCGGCCAGGTCGCCACGCGCCTGCTGGATGCTGGCCTTGGCGTCGAGGATCTCCTGCTCGTAGATGGAGGTGGCATTGGCATCCACCACGCTTTCACCGAGCTCTCGGGTGCTGCTGCGCAGCAGCGTCATCATTTTGCGGATCACTGACATGTTCGGCCTCCGTTCACTTGAGGAATTCGGACAGGGCGTCCAGCGCATCGAGTGCGTTGTCGCTCAGCACCGCCACCTCGGTGGCGACGTCGTCCACACGGGCGTCGCGGCTGAGTGCGCCGAAAAGCACGAAACGGTCGCCGATGCGGCCGAACGAGGACAGCGGCACCGCGGGATTGAGGTCGAGCATGGTCTCCAGCAGCTCGGTGCGCCGCGCAGGCAGCAGCTCGGTGTCGGACCAGAGGTAGCACATGCACAGCAGCTGCGAATCCGAGCCTGTCACGAAGATCGGCAGTTCCTCACGGCCCTCGATGCTCACCTGCAGCACCGGCACGTCACCGGGAATCGGCTGCAGGTTCACCGACAGCCCGCCCATGGCGGAGCCGATCAGCACGTCCAGGCCGTCCAGCTGTTCATGAAGTGATTTCATGGCCCCCTTCCCTTGTGTCGTTGCGGCTCCCAGTGGACGCAAGAATAGGAGTGGCGACATAACATGTCAACCACTCCAAAGGGGGATACGCACAATGGCGCCGCACAAAAGAAAGCGGCCGGGTTGCCCCGGCCGCCTGCCTTCTTCCCTCGGTGCGTCGAGGTGGGTCAGAAGGACTTACCGCACTCGTCCGCGGCGGACGAGGTTGACGATCGCCAGCAGGATCACCGCGCCCAGCAGGGACACGAGCAGGCCTGGCAGGCTGAAGTCGCCGCTGTTGACCGTGCCGGCGCCGAACATCGGTGCGAGCAGCCAGCCGCCGAGCATGGAGCCGATGATGCCGACCACCACGTTGAGGATGATGCCTTGTTGGCCGTCGGTGCGCATGATCATGCTGGCCACCCAGCCCACCAAACCACCGACAACAAGCCAAATAATCAGGTTCATGGTCACTCCTTCAAAGGTTGCTAACGAGGGCGGCCGGGCTGGCTTGGGTTCGAGTTCTTCCAGCGCCAATGCCGATGAGCTGAAGGATGCGCCTGCCGGCGGGTGTTTGCAGTCGGCGCGGCCCCCGACCTCGTGTGGGGGGCGCCTGACGTGGCGCTGGTGCCACGCAGCGCCACCATGCCGTTATTCGCCCGCCCCGCGCGCCAGCTGCGCCTCGTACAGGGCCCGCACGGTGGTGATGGTGTCGGCCTCTTCGACCCGCTTGTCCGGCCGATAGCCCTTGACGCGGGCGAAGCGCAAGGCCAGGCCGCCGGGGTACTGGGGGCTGGCCTGCAGGTCGTTGAACGCGATCTCCACCACCAGCTCGGGCCGCACGTGCACGGTGTAGGCGCTGCGGCTTTCCTCGCGCGCCAGCAGCTCGTGGGTCTGCCATTCGAGCAGCGCGTCGGTCATGCCCTTGAAGGTCTTGCCCAGCATCACCCAGCCGCCGGCCGGATCGCGCGCGCCCAGGTGCAGGTTGGACAGCCAGCCCTTGCGGCGACCATTGCCCCATTCGGCCGCCAGCACCACCAGGTCCAGCGTGTGCACCCGCTTGACCTTCAGCCAGCTGGCGCCGCGGCCGCCCGCTTCGTAGGGCGCGTCCAGCGCCTTGGCCATCACGCCTTCATGACCGCGCGCCAGGGCGTCGGCATAGAAGGTTTCCGCGGCGGCCAGGTCGCCGGTGATCATGCGGGGGATCACCAGCGAGGCCGGCAGCGCCTGCGTGAGCGCATCGAAGCGCTCGCGCGCCGGGCGGTCGAGCAGCGCCGTGCCGTCGTGGTGCAGGCAGTCGAAGAAGAACACCGACAGCGGCAGCTCGGTGCGCAGGCGCGCCACGTCGAGCTTGCGGCCGAAGCGCCGCATCGTCACCTGGAACGGCAGCGGCGCACCGCCGGCGGCCAGCGCCACCGCCTCGCCGTCGAGGATGAGCTCCTGTGCCGGCAGGCCCTGCAACGCCTCCACCACCTCGGGCACCGACGCGGTCACGTCATTGAGGTTGCGGGTGTACACGGTGATGCGTTCGCCCGCCTTGTGCACCTGCACCCGGGCCCCATCGACCTTCCACTCCAAGGCCGCGGTGCCCAGCCGCGCCATCGCATCGGCCATGTCCTCGGCCGGCTGCGCCAGCATGGGCTGCACCGGCCGGTGCAGCGCGACCGCAAACCGTGCGAGCCCGGCCGAGCCCTCGGTGATGGCCACGCGGGCCACCTGGCCCAGGTCGGCCAGCAGCATCGCGGCTCGGCGCACCTCGGGCGCGGGCACGTGGGCCGCCGCGGCGATGGCATCGATCATCACGCCCTCCAGCGCACCCTGGCGCAGCTCACCCACCAGCAGGCGGATCAGGAAATCCTGCTCCGCCGCCGTGGCGCGCGCGAACAGCGCGCGCAACAAGGCGCTGCGCTCCGCGGCCGAGCCCTTGCCGCCGGTGGTGGCGATGCGCTGGAGCGTGCTGTCCACATCGCTCAGCGTCAGCGTGGCGGCCTGCGCCGGGGCGCCGCGCTGCGCCGCCAGGCTGGCGTAGCCGATGCCAATGCGGCCTTGCCGCGTTTCACCGGACAGGTAGGCGACCGCGATGTCCACCTCCTGCGCCTGGGCGCCTGCCAGGCAGGCCGCGATGGCATCGCGCTTGGCGAGCCGGCCGGAGGTCTCGGCCACACGCCGCGAGGCGTCGACCAGGGTGGCAAGCAAGGTCGTCATGGCGGCATTGTGATGGCTGGTTCCAAAGCCTGCGCAAGCCCTCACTACACTCGCCCGCATGGGACTCACCGGCAGCTTCCTCGTCATTGCGCTGCTCATCGGCTGCAGCGCCTTCTTCTCCATCGCCGAGATCTCCATGGCGGCCGCGCGCCGCCTGCGCCTGCGCCAGATGGCCGAGGACGGCGACCTGCGCGCGGCCCGGGTGGCCGACATCCAGCGCCAGCCGGGCGACTACTTCACCGTGGTGCAGATCGGGCAGAACATGGTCGCCATCCTGGGCGGCATCGTCGGCGAAGGCACGCTGGCGCCACTGCTGGTGCCGCTGCTGGAGCGGGTGGGCGCGCCGCATGCGCCGACCATCGGCTTCCTGTTGTCGTTCCTGGCCGTGACCTCGCTGTTCGTGCTGTTCGCCGACCTGTTTCCCAAACGCCTGGGCATGGTGGACCCGGAGCGCCTGGCCATCGGCGTGGTGGCGCCCATGCGCTGGTGGATGGTGCTGCTGCGGCCGGTGGTGTGGGTGTTCAACGGCCTGGCCGATGGGTTGTTCAAGCTGTTCCGGCTGCCGATGGGCCGCGACGACCGCATCACGTCGGCCGACATCCTGGCCCTCACCGCCGCTGGTGCGGAAGCCGGCGTGCTGCAGGCGCGCGAGCAGCAGGTGATCGAGAACGTGTTCGAGCTGGAGACCCGCACGGTGGAAAGTGCGATGACCACACGCGAACAGATCGTCTACTTCCTCCAGGACGAGGACGAAGAAGCCATCCGCACCCGCATTGCGGCCGAGCCGCATTCCACCTACCTGGTGTGCGACAAGCAGATCGACCAGGTGGCCGGCTATGTGGACGCGGCCGACCTGTTTGCCCGTGTGCTGCGGCAGGAGCCGCTCACCTTGCGTGGCGATGCGGCCAAGGGCCTGCTGCACAAGGCGCTGATCGTGCCCGACCGCCTCACGCTGTCGGAGATGCTCACGCAGTTTCGGCAGGCGCATGAGGACTTCGCCGTCATCGTCAACGAATACAGCCTCGTCGTGGGCGTGATCACGCTCAACGACGTGATGAGCACGGTGATGGGCAGCCTGGTGTCGCCCGGCGACGAGGAACAGATCGTGCGGCGCGACGACGGCTCCTGGCTGATGGACGGGCTGACGCCGATGGTGGACGTGCTGCGCGCCATCGATGCCGATGCCGACGAGCTGCCCCAGCGCGGCCAGTACGACACCCTGGCGGGCTTTTTGATGGTGATGCTTCGGCGCATTCCCCGACGCACCGATTGCGCCACCTGGCACGGCTTCCGCTTCGAGGTGCTGGACGTGGACGCCTACCGCATCGACCAGGTGCTGGTGACGCCGATCGCCGCGGCCACCGGCCTGCCGTCCCCGGCCGCCGCCTGAGGTTAAATCGCCGCATGGTCTCCACTGCACTGCCCTCCTCCCCCATCGAACCCATGCTGGCCAAGGTGGCCGAGGCCTTGCCCACCGAACCGGGCTTCCTGTTCGAGCCCAAGTGGGACGGCTTTCGTGCCATCGTGTTCAACACCGGCGAGCAGACGCTGCTGCAAAGCCGTGACCTGAAGCCGCTGAACCGCTACTTCCCCGAGCTCGAAGCGGCCTTGCGCGATGCACTGCCCAAGGGCTGCATCCTCGATGGCGAGATCGTGGTCGCCTCGCGCGGCGGGCTGGACTTCGACGCCCTGCAGCAGCGCATCCACCCGGCCCCGTCGCGCATTGCCAGGCTCGCCAAGGAGACGCCCGCCCGCTTTGTCGCTTTCGACCTGCTGGCCGCGGGCGGCAAATCGACCATCGCCCTGCCGCAGGGCGAACGCCGCACGCGCCTGGAGCGCCTGCTGGGCAGTGTCAGGCCGCCGCTGCACCTGACACCCATGACGCGCGACCGGGCCGAGGCCGAACGCTGGCTGCAGCAGTTCGAAGGCGCCGGGCTGGACGGCGTGGTGGCCAAGCTGGAATCGGCCGTGTACCAGCCCGGCAAGCGCGCCATGCTGAAGATCAAGCATGTGCGCAGCGCGGATTGCGTGGTGGCCGGTTTCCGCTGGTACAAGGACCGCACCGACGCGGTGGGCTCGCTGCTGCTGGGCCTGTACGACGACGCCGGCGTGCTGCACCACGTGGGCGTCGCGTCCTCCTTCACCATGGCGATGCGCCAGCAGCTGCTGCAGGAGCTCGCGCCCTTGCGCGAAGGTGCGGCCGAGTCGCACCCCTGGGCCCACTGGGGCGGCGCCTCGGCGGGAGACGCGCAGCGCATGCCCGGCGCCCAAAGCCGCTGGAGCGGCGGCAAGGACCTGAGCTGGCAGCCGCTGCGCCCTGAACGTGTGTGCGAGGTGCGCTACGACCACCTGCAGGGCAACCGCTTCCGCCACGCCACGGTGTTCATGCGCTGGCGCCCCGATAAACCGGCCGAGGACTGCCGCTACGACCAGCTGGAAGTGACCACGCCCTACGAGCTGGCCAAGGTGTTCGGCGCTTGAGCCCTACGGCGCCTTCGGGCTGCGGGGCCGCAACGCCGGCGGCACGTGGGTGAGGTTGATGCGCACCCGGTACCACAGCGACGAGCTGCCGCGCATGCGGTCGATCAGCACATCGGCCGGCTCCAGGTGGGCCGCGGCCTTGGGATGCTGGGCCTTCCAGGCTTCCGCCGCCGCCGAAGCCTCGGCCTCACGATCGGCGCGTGCCACCTCGATCAAGGGCACATCGCGCCGGGCCTTGGACGGCGCCGCGCGCTTGGGTTCGCCGGCCGCCTTGCGGTAGTGGGGCGGCCAGGGTGCATCGCCCTGGCCTTCCGCCTCCTGGCGCGCGGAGAGCTCCAGCAGCCGCTCCAGCGACTGCGGCTGCGCATCGATGGCCGCATGCGGATCGCCGATCGCCTGGAAGCGCCGCGGCATGGTCCACAGCGTGAAGTCGGCCGGATCGCAGGCGTCCAGCTCTTCCCAGCTCACCGGCGCAGAGACTCGCGCATCCGGCTTGGCGCGCACTGAATACGCCGAGCTCACCGTGCGGTCCTTCGCGTTCTGGTTGTAGTCCACGAACACCCCATGGCGCTCCTCCTTCCACCAGGCGCTGGTGGCGAGCTCCGGCGCCCGGCGCTCCACCTCGCGGGCCAGGGCCAGGGCGGCACGCCGCACCTCGTCGAAGGTCCAGCGCCGCTGGATGCGCACCAGCACATGGATGCCGCGCGAGCCCGAGGTCTTGGGCCAGCCGGTGAGGCCCACGTCGGCCAGCACTTCGCGCACCACGCGCGCCACCTGCCGGATCTGCGGCCAGGCCACGCCGGGCACCGGGTCCAGGTCCACCCGCAGTTCGTCGGGATGGTCGAGGTCGTCCGCCCGCACCGGGTGCGGATGCAGCTCCAGGCAGGCCAGGTTGGCCATCCACGCCAGGTCGGCCGGATGGCGCGGCACCACCTCTTCGGCGCTGCGGCCGGACGGGAAGCGGATGGTGCTCACCTCCACCCCATCGGGCCGCTTCGCCGGCGCCCGTTTCTGGAAGAAGAACTCGCCGCCGATGCCGTCGGGGTAGCGGACCATCACGCACGGCCGTCCACCGGCACCGCGCAAGGCGCCCTCCGCGACCGCCACGTAGTAGTTCACCAGGTCGAGCTTGGTGACCTTGGCCTCGGGAATCAGCAGCTTGGCCGGGTGCGTGATGAGCACCTCGCGGCCGCCGATCTGCAGCAGGGTGTCGTCATTCAAGGTGGCCATGCCTTCCGTGGGCAGGATTCGGGCCTGCCGCCACCGAAACGGGCGCTCTCGCTGCGGCGTGCGATGCGTCACGAACGGCGGCACGCGGCGAAACGTCTGGACACGGCTCGTACAAAGCCAGCGCACTTCCCCGCTCAACGGCATGAGCGGTCCGCCGAAACTTTCAACGTGCCTGCCTGCTTCCCCCTCCGTGCCCTCGCCGTGTCGCTCGTCGTCTGCAGCGCCGCGGCCAGCGCCGAGCCGGTGGCGGGCGGTGACTTCCGCCGCAACGGCGGCGTGTCGCACCGCCTCTATGTGCCCTCGGCCACCGACGGCATCGCCGGCCCCTCGGTGTCGGCCGGCCTGGCGCTCGGCCTGCGCGGCGTGGTGCGCCAGCAGCTCGGGCGGCGGCTTGCGCCGACCCTCACCATGGGCGTGAACGACAGCACCAGCGTGTCGCTGCTGGCCGCGCCCGGCAAGGGCGCGATGGTGGTGCTGCAGTCCACCGGCTGGTAACCGACCACCCGCGCGGGGCCGGCCCGCAGACACGCCAAGCGGCCCTCACGTGGCGGGTATGGCGCGGCCACTGCCGCGGTCTCAACGCGGGCCGGCCACGGTGGAGAGCCCACCGTCCACCGCCAGCTCCACCCCCGTGGTGAAGGTGGCGTCGAAGCCGAGGAACAGCGCCGCACGTGCCACCTCCTCCATCGTGCCGTGCCGCTGCATCGGCGTGACCGCGTCGCCGATCGCCGCCACTTCGGCCCGCTGCCCGGGCGTGAGGCCGGCCAACCCGAGCGTGGGCGTGTCGATGAAGCCCGGTGCGAGTGCGTTCACGCGGATGCGCCGTGGCAGCAGCTCGACCGCGAACCCACGCACGAATGCGCCCACGGCCGCCTTGGTGCCCAGGTAGACCGACATCCCCGGCATCGCGTTCGCAGGCGTCACGGTGGTCAGCGTGATCGACCCCTCGTCGGCGATGCACGGCGCGAGCCGCTGCACCGTGAAGAACGCGCCCTTGGTGTTGATCGCGAAGTGGCGGTCGTAGCTGCCTTCGCTCACCTCGCCGAAGGGCTGGAACTCGGCGATCGCCGCGAACACGAACAGCGCATGAACCGGCGCCATCGTTTCGCGCAGCGCATGTGCCAGTGCGTCGATCTCGTGCACCTCGGCCACGTTGGACTGCAACACGGTGGCGCGCGGGCCGAGCTCGGCCCGTGCCTTGTCGACGTTGCGGGCATCGCGCCCCGTCAGCAGCACACGCGCGCCGGCCTCGATCAACTTCTCGGCCGTCGCCCGGCCCATGCCGTGGGTGCCACCGATCACGACGGCGTTCTTTCCTGCACAGTGTTTCGTCATTCAGGTACTCCGGTTGGAGCAGGCATGATGCTCAGCGCCACCGGCTGCCTCAAGTGCTTACGCCGAGGTAAGCATCCCTTTCCCCTCCCCACAGGACCCCATGGAACAAGCAGCGCAAGAAGCCCCGGTGTGCGGACTCGGGCGGGCCCTCGAGGTCATCAAGGGCAAGTGGAAACCCACCCTCATCTGGGAACTCCACGAGCGCCCGCTTCGCTTTGGCGAGCTGAAGCGGCGCGTGGCTGGCATCACCGAAAAAGTGCTGTTCGAACACCTCCGGCAGTTGGAAGCCGACGGCATCGTGCAACGCACGGTGCACGATGCACAGGTGGTGCATGTGGAGTACGCGTTGACACCTGAGGGGGCTGGCCTCAACGCCGCGGTGCACGCGCTGTCCGAATGGGGCAACCGGCTGCGCCCGCCCGCGCCCACGGATGCACCGGCCGGGTTGCCGCCTGGGGTGGTGCGGGTGCGCGACGGCCGGCGCCTGCGGCCGGCTTCCCGGGTGCCAGGGCGTTGATCCGCTGCACAAGGCGCTTTCGGTGCCAGCGGCCCAGCACGGCCGAAGGCCGGTCAAGCAGCGAAGCGAAGCTGGGCCGGTGGCGCTGAGGCTGTCGCCTCGAAGATCAGGTCCATGTCCTCGGCGCTGACATCGAACAAGCCGAACCGCAGCTTGTAGCCCCAGGAGCCGGGGCCGGCGGCAAAGGCCAACCGCGGCAGCAGGGGCGCGATCGGTGCGACGCGCTGGCTGAACCACTGCACGTTGCGCCGGAAGGGCATGAAACCCTCGCCCATGTCGAAGGCATACGGCTCACCCGGTTGCACGATGCCGGCCGCGGTGAAGGCCTGCAGCCGATCGGTGCCGCGGAAGCGCTCGCTGGGCGAGTAGTACGCCACGCGGTCGCCCGGCTGCACGCGCTTCAGCGGCGCGCACTTGCCGTGGCACACCTGCATGAAACCCTCGGCACGCCCGCGCCGCACATGCTCGGCACTGGCCACCGCGATCCAGCAGCGCGGCGCGCTCATTGCGCCCCCGGGGCAAACACGCGCAGGCGATGGCCGTCGGGGTCGGCAGCCACGAAGGTGAAGCCGAAGTCCAGGCGCGTGGGCGCCTGCAGGGTGGGCAGGCCCAGCGCCGTCCAGGCCTGGTGGCGCGTCAGCACCTGTGTGTCATCAGCCACCGCAAAGGCGAGTTCGCTGCCGCCCACCGGCGTGGCCGCCGGCAGCACGCCGTCGCGCCCCCACAGCCCGAGCATCACGCCGGACTCGAGCGCAAACATCGCGAAGGTGGGTGAGGCTTCCACCGGCGCACGGCCGAGCAGGCGCTGGTAGAACGCGGCGCTCTCGGTGGCGTTGCTCACGTACAGAAGGATGAAGTTCGGGTCGGTCATGAAGGTCTCTCCGTTGCGATGGAAGAGAGCTTAGGAGCCGACCGTGTCAGTTCCTGTCAGCAGCGTGCAGGCTGCTTTACCGCGCCGGAATGCCTTGTTCCGCCTGCCAGCGCTTCAGCAGCGCCTGGCGCCGCTGCGGATAGCGCTCGTCCAGCGGCTGCACCCGCTCGATCCGGTCGGTGCGGAAGTGGCGCACCGACTGCCGCAGCTCGCACCAGGCCACCAGCACCTGGCAGCGGTCGAAAAAGCCGAGGGCAAACGGCCACACCGTGCGCTCGCTGCACTGGCCGCCCTTGTCGCGGTAGCCGATGGCCATCTTGCGCTCGCCCCGGATGGCGCGGCGCAGCGCCGACATCGCCTCGCCATCGGGTCCGATGCGCGCACCCGGGCCGACGAGCAGTGACGAGCCTTCGAGGTCATGCCGCAGCTCGCCGGGCAGCACGGCGGCGATCTTTGCCAGAGCGTCCTGCGCCGCAGCGGCCAGGTGGGCGTCGCCCCGGTCAGCCACCCAGCGCGTGCCCAGCACCAGCGCCTCGATCTCCTCGCTGGTGAACATCAATGGCGGCAAGGTGAAACCGGGCCGCAGCACATAACCCAGGCCGGGTGCGCCGTCGATGTGCGCACCATGCGACTGCAGGGTGGCGATGTCGCGGTAGAGCGTGCGCAGGGAGATGCCCAGCTCGGCCGCGAGGTCCGCGCCACTCACCGGCTGGCGGTGGCGGCGCAGCGCCTGCATCAGCTCCAGCAGCCGGCCCGAGCGTGCCATCGCGTCAGGCCTTCCTGATGCCAAGCGGCAGGAGGCTGGTCCATGCGGCAGGCTGTTCGATCCGTGGTGGCGGGGCGATCTGAGGATGGGTGGAACGTTTCATGGCCGAAGGAATCGCCCTGCCGCAGGCTGTGGGGCCTTCGATTGTCGGCCAATGGCCGGCGCCACCGGCCATGGTGGCCAGGGCGTCATTGCCACTGCAGGTCCAGGTGCAGCAACTGCCCGATGGCCGAGGCCAGTTCGGGCAGCCGCACCGGCTTGCTCAGGTACAGGTCAGCGCCCGCCGCAAGGCATTTCCGACGGTGATCTTCGCTGACATTGGCCGAGACAGCGATGATGGGCAGGCCGTTGAACGCCGGATCCTGTCGCAGCCGCCGCGTGGCCTCCAGCCCCGACATCACCGGCATGACGCTGTCCATCACCACGAGGTCCGGGCGGAAGGTGCGCGCCTTCTCGATGCCCTGCTGTCCGTCCTCTGCGCTCAGGCTTTCGAAACCGGCAATGGCCAGAAAGTCCGACAGCAATGACCGGTTCTGGGCCACGTCGTCAACGATCAGCACGCGGCGGCGCCGCCCTTCATACCGCGCAGCGCCGTTGCGCTCCGCAGCCCGCGGCGCGATCGGGTCTGCATGTTGCAGGCGCAGGGTGACCGAGAACCGGCTGCCGCGGCCCAGCTCGCTGGTCACCCGGATGTCCCCACCCATCGCGCGGACCAGCGCGCGGGTGATCGTCAAGCCCAGCCCGGTGCCCGCTTCGCGCCGCCGGACATCGCCCACTTGCTCAAAGGGCTTGAAGATGGCGGGAACATCCTCCGGTTTGATGCCCACGCCGGTGTCGCTGACGTCGATGTGCAGCAGCGAGAAGCCGTCCTCTGTGCCACCTTCGCTGCGCGCGACCAGCGAAACCGTGCCGCTGTCCGTGAACTTCACCGCGTTGCCCAGGAGGTTCAGCAGCACCTGGCGCAGGCGCCGCAGATCCACGAGCACCATGGCAGGCAGATCGGCAGCCACGTCGAAGGCGACGATCAGGTCCTTCTGGTCCGCCTTGACTCGCACGATTTCCACCACCGAGCGAAGCAGCGCAACAAGATCCACGGGGGTGGGACACAGCTCGATGCGGCCGGCCTCGATGCGCGACAGGTCCAGAATGTCGTTGATCAGGGAGAGCAGGTGCTCGCCGCTCTCGCGGATCGTGTTGATGCCGCGACACTGCCGCTCGCTCAATGCGCTGTCCATGCCGAGCAGTTGCGCGTAGCCGAGGATCCCGTTGAGCGGGGTGCGCAGTTCATGGCTCATGGTGGCCAGGAACTGGCTCTTGGCCCGGTTGGCCAACTCGGCCGCGCGGCGCGCCTCGCGCTCCGCCTCGGCCTGCCGGCGCTCTGTCAGGTCCAGCGCAAAACCGACGGTGGACTGCACCGCGGGATCCAGCAGTGCGCCGCCCGCCAGCACAGGAACGCGGCTGCCATCGCGACGGACGTACTCCTTTTCGAACGGACGATAACGTCCGATCGTTTCCAGCTCCTTCAGGGCCTGCGCTTCCGCCGCCCCGTATTCCGGCGGCGTGAGTTCGTTGGTATTGAGCCGGCCGGCGGCCACGTCCTCGTGGGAATATCCCAGCATGTCGAGGTAGGCAGCGTTGGCCTCCGTGATGCGGCCGTCAGCATCGGCGATGCGGATGCCGATGATGTTGGCATCGACCAACCTTCGGATGCGCGCGTCCCGTTCGCGCAGCGACTCGTTCAGGGCCGCGAACTTCGCGTGCAGCACGTCCTTCTCTTCCAGGTGGCGCCGAAGCTCGATCACCGAATGCTCCAGCCGCGCGAGTTCACCGGCCTGCGCAGGGGCGGCCGCCACCCGGGGCGACCCCGCCGAGGTGGCATCCGCAAGCGACGAGGACTTGGCTGCCGCATCCTCCGCCAGCTGATACAGCGCCTCCGTCGCGCGGGCCACCGGTTCGGCCATGCGGCGCCCCAGCCACCAGCTGAGGGGAAGCAACGCCGCCACGAAGCCAATGCTGATCGTCGCCACCGTCGCCAGCGTTTGCGCATAGTGCGTGGCGAGCAATGAATGCGGATAGCTCATCAGCAGCGTGCCGATCGGCTCGTGGTCGCTCGACACCAGCGCCAGCCGAATCACCGAGTACGACCGGGAATCGATGCTCACGTCGCGCACTACTGGCCTGCCGGGCGGACCCGCCAGCGCCGAGGCCTGGCGCAAGGGCTCGTTGAGCGCGGCCACCGGGGACTGCACCCGGAAACGCCTCGGGTCCGAGGACACGAACACCTGGCCGTTGCGGCCGAGCACCACGACGTCGGCGCGATGCTTGCCGCCTTCGTCCCGGGCCACGGCGCTCACCGCCCCGAACGCCTCCCAGACGTCGTCGCGCACCAGATGAGCGGCGATGCTGCGGGCGAGGGACTGCGCCTCGGTGGACGCATGGTCGCGCAGACCCTCCTGCAGCCACTGCCGCGCCGACAGCCCCACTGCCAGCGAGATGGCCACAGCGGTGGCGAGCGAGGCGCCGATCATCAGCGCCGGGATCTGCACGCGAAAGCTCCACGTGCGCGGCGACAAGCGGGCGGTGCGGCGGGTCATGGCGGCTGGGTGCCCAACGCAAGGCTACCGGGAAATGCCGCGGGCGTTCAGCGCCACCAGCTCCGCAATGCCATCGAAGGCCCGGGGCTGGAAAGGCCCGAAGCCGCTGAGGTTGAGCTGGCCCAGCAATTCCCGTCCGGCCTCGTTGCCGCTCATCCCGAACAGTGCCTGGCGCAGCTGCCGCTCCCCTTCCGCCGACAGGCCCGAGCGCACCACCACGGGCGGAAAACCGTAGCGATCGCTGCGCCACGCCACCCGCGTCTGCTGCACCAGCGAGGGCACGATCAACTTCAGCGTGTCCCAGACGTAGCCGTCTACGGACCCGCCGTCCGCAAGGCCCTCGGCGACCGCATTCACCACATTGCGGTGGCCCCACGTGAAGAAACTGCGCGAGAAGTGGCGATCCGGATGGAGCCCGTCGCGGATCAGGGTCGTACGGGGAACGAGGTGCCCGGAGTTGGAATCCGGGTCCGAGAACGCGTAGACGCGTCCGCGCAGATCGCGCACGTGGCGGGTTGTGGTGTCGGATGCGGGCACGATCAGGTAGGAGCGATACCACGGCGGGTCTTCGTAGATGGGAATGGACAGGCCGCGAAGGTGCGACTGGTTCACCACCCACGGGTAGCCGCAGATCCATGCGGCGTCCACCTCCTGCGACAGCAGCAACCCCATGATGTCGCGGTAGGCACGGCGCTGGACGAACCGCACGGGAACACCGACCGCCCCGGAGAGATAGGCACTCCAGCGGGACAGGAATCCCGCCTGGTCGTCGAGAAACACCGCCGTCGTGCCAAACGTCAGCTCGCGCGCGCCCTGACGGCGATCGGTCGGCTGGGCCCAAGCGAAGCGGGACAGCGCCCCGCAACCCACCACGCCGGCCTGAAGGCCGGCGCCCGCCAGCAGTTGTCTGCGTTTCATCGTAGATCCTCCAGATCCAGGGCAAGGCCCACCGCTGCACGCGGGGCCGGCGAGCGCACGCAAACCGTGTCCCGGGGAGGTGGCTTGGGGAGGTGAGTGCCCCGCACGTTGGAGGATGAGCAGCAGGCACGTTACACCTGCGCGGCCCCTTTCACCGTCTGGAGCGATACGGCTGCATGGTTTCGAACGGGCGGACCCTGAGTGCCAGAGCCGGCGCCGCACGCTCGGGGCGAGGGGCACGACGCCCGCCTGCTCCGGGAAGCCCCGCGCAATGTCGTGGAGCAGCTGGCCGATGAATTGCGCGCCGCCGCATTCGGGCGCCGGAAAAGTCGCCCAGCAAAGGAAAACGGGTTAGCCCTTGCGGTGCTAACCCGTTGATCTCTTCTTGTTTTTGGCGCGGCTGGCAGGATTCGAACCCACGACCCCTTGGTTCGTAGCCAAGTACTCTATCCAACTGAGCTACAGCCGCGAAGCCACGCAGTATAGCAGCAAAATTTCGTGTCTGGAAAGCCTTGGGCGTCAGTCGATCTGGGCGGCGGCGTGGTCGCATTCGGCCGCGCGATCGGTGTCGCCGTCCTGGCGCGCCAGGCGGGCCAGGTGGCGCCAGGCCTTGCGGCGTGCGCGGGCATCCAGCGCCGGCGAGCGCGCCGCCTCTTCCAGCAGGCGCCTGGCCTTGCCCCACAGCTGGCGTTCGGCAAAGGCCGCGCCGACTGCGGCAGCCACCCCCGGCTCACCTGGGAAGCGCGTGAGTGCGGCCTCCAGGCGCGGCAGCCAGTCGGCGCCCACGCCATGCAGCGTTTCCAGCAGGGCCAGCGCCACCTGGTCGCGCTCTTCCTGCGACAGCTCGCCCATGCGGTCCCAGAACGGGCGCAGCCAGGCCCGCGCCTCATCGGGTGCACCCAGCACGCCGGCGCGGCGTGCGGCGCGTGCGGCCACCCAGCTGTCACGGCGGTCGTTGGCGTCCAGTTGCTGCCAGACCCGGCGCAGCTGGTCCGCGTCGTGTGCGGCGTCCAGTGCCTCGCAGGCCAGTGAACGCAGCAGGCCTTGGGCCGCGGTGCGCGAGAAGCCCTGGTGCTTGGCCAGCAGGCGCGCGGTGCGCAGCGCCTCCAGCGGCTGCCGGTTCAGGCGGCTGGCCTGCAGCTTCAGGCGCAGCGCCTGGGTGCGGCGCGCGGCGCCTGCCGGCAGCTCCGCCAGTTGCTCCAGCGCACGCGGCGCATCGCGCTCTTCCAGTGCCCACTCGGCGGCGAGCAGGCGCGCGCCGTCGTCGGCCGCCCGCGCCAGCGCGCCCCGTCGCGAGAGCTGGAACACTCGGCGCAGCTGTTCGTCGCGGTGCGGCCGGTCCTGCAGCCGATGCAGGCTGGCAGCGGCCAGCAGGTGGCCCAGCATGCGCAGCTCATGATCGCCTTCGAGCTCGGGTGTGCTGTCCTGGATGCTCAAGGCCCGCAGCGCCGCCTTCTGGGCCCGGCTGTAGCGGGCGGCGAACAACTCCGCCAGCGCCTCGCGCAGCGCGGCCTGGGCAGCGCGCTCGCGCTTGAGGACACGCCATTCGCGCGCCCGTGCCGGCAGCGACACCAGTGCATTCACGCCCTGGATCACCGACACCAGCACGAAGCAGCTGAGCACCAGCCCCAGCAGGAACAGGTTGAGCGACACGTCCAGGCGCCAGTGGCCCCAGTAGAAGCTCACCAGCCCGTCGTTGCGGCCCAGCGTGGACGCCGCCACCACTGCGCCCACGAACAACAGGATGATCCAGACGACGCCGCGCATCGCGTACCGTCAGCGCCCGGCGCCGGCGGCCGTCAGCGCGGCCAGGGTTTCATCGGGCCGCGGCACGCTCACCAGGCGCGCCTGGCCGGCCACCTGGCGCACCAGCTCGCTGGTGGCCTGCACGCGGCGCGAGCTGCGATCGAAGTAGCGCTCCAGCGCATTCTGCGCATCGCGCAGGTCCGACTGGGCGGTGTCGAACTGCCGGCTCAGCAGCGCCAGCCGGGCGTTGAGCAGACGCAGCTTGAGGTTCTCGCGCAGGAAGAAGGCCTGCTCGGGCGCGAGCAGGGCCGCCTCCGGCACGTCCACGCGCGTCACCCGCACCAGCGTGCGCGCTTCCTCCCAGACGCGGCTGCTCACGCCTTGCCACAGCGCGTCCATGCGCTTGGCCCAGGGCCAGGGCTCCGAGGCGGGCAGCGCAACCGCTGGCGCCGACGCCGCGCCACTCACCGAGCGCTTGGGCAGCGGCCGGCTGGCATCCGCGGCCGCCGTGGTGGGCGCGGCCGGCTTGCGCTGCTCGGCGGAGGACAGCAGCGGCAACTCGTCGATCTGGCGCACGGCTTCGTCCAGCCGCAGGGTGAGGGACGAGATGTCGGTCACGCCCACCGCCTTCACACGATCGAGGTCGTGCGCGATCGCCCGGCGCACGCGCTCCAGGCGCGGCTGGTTGTAGCGCGCCAGCCGGTCCTCCGACTGCTTGAGCGTGGCCACCAGCGGCTCGGCGCTGCCGGTGATTGCGGTCTGCTGCAGCGCCACGCGCAGGGACGTCTCCACGTCGGACACGATGTTCTCGTCGCGCGAGCGGGACAGGGACTGGATCAGCTCCTCCAGCTGGCTGCGCTGCAGCGCAGCCTCGCTCACCCTCGCGTCGAGCAGGGCCACCTTGGCGGCGGCGTCACGCGCGGTGTCCTGCGCCTGGCGCGACAGCATGCGCGCCTCGGCGGCCTCGCCGTTCGATTCCTGCTGGCGCTTGACCAGCTCGCGCTCCAGCAAACGCACCCGTTGCTGGGTGGTGATGGCCAGTGTCAGCGCGGCCGCGGTCAGCACCGCCAGCAGGCCGGCCCCCAGCGCCAGCCAGCGCGCCGCGGAGGAGGCGGCGGGCGGGCGGGCCGGCACGGGCAAAGCCTCGATCGGCACAGGAGCGGGCGACGGCGACAACGGCTGGTTCACGGTGCGGGCGATTGTATTGAGGCTTCAGCCCAGCGCCTGCAGCACCGCCTCCATCGTGGGCCGCACCTGCCGTACGCGCCCAAAACCCGCTGCCCGCGCGCGCGCCGCGATGCGCGGATGGGAGGCCAGGGCCCGTGCCTGCTGCCACGTTGTGCCCGCCGGCGCCAGCGCGAGCAGGTGGCCGATGGCTTCCGAGCTGCTGAACAACCACAGGTGACCGGCTGGGTCGGCCAAAGCCCGGGCCAGCACCGCCTGCTGCGCCGCATCCAGCTGCGGTGCGGCGCGCCGGTAGGCCTGTACGCAGCTGACCTGCGCGCCCTGCCCCGCCAGGGTCTGCGCCAGCCAGTCGCGACCGCCTTCACCGCGCACGATCAGCACCCGCGCGCCCTGCCACGACCGCAGCGCGGCCAGCCGGGCCCACAGCGCTTCGGAATCGAACTGCGCGGCCGACGCATCGGGCTGCACCACACACTCCGGCGGCACACCGGCGGCCAACAAGGCGGCCGAGGTGCCGGGCCCGGTGCTGCCGGCCCACAGCTGCGCCGGCCAGGTGGCCGCGGCCGGCCGGCAGGCGAAGAAGCGGCCCACTGCGTTGGGGCTGACGAACATCGCCAGCGCCATGGTCGACAGCTGCACCCATGCTTGGTGCACTGGCGCTTCGTCGGCCGCCGGGCCGATGTCGATGAGCGGCAGCGCTTCGGCCTGCACGCCGCGTGCATGCAAGGCGGCCACCCATTCGTCAGCCTGGGGCTGCGGCCGGGTGACGATCAGGCGCATGGCGGGAGCGGCTGCCAGCAGGTCAGGTGGATGCAGGCAGGTAGCCGTCGCCGCCCTGGGCGCGCAGCTGGGCCGCGGCCTCATCGCCGAGCGCGCGCGCAGCGGCATCGTCGGCCACCGCGGCCCGCAGGCGCACCCGCAGCAGCGGCCGCTCGGGCCGCTCGCCATCACCCAGCGCCGCGCTCAATTGCAGCTCGCCGCCCTCGAAGCGGGCATGCGCCGCCAGCGGCATGCTGCAGCTTCCCCCCAGGGCCCGCGACACCGCACGTTCGGCCTGCACCGCCAGCCAGGTCGGCCGGTGGATCAGCGTGGCCAGCCGGGCGCGCAGCTCGGCAGCATCCTCGCGCGTCTCGATGCCGAGCGCGCCCTGCCCTGCCGCGGGGATCATCTCTTCCTCGGTGAACACGCTGCGGATCCGTTCGGCCAGGCCCAGGCGCTTCAAGCCCGCGGCAGCCAGCACGATGGCGTCGTACTGCCCGTCGTCCAGTTTGCGCAGGCGCGTGTCCAGGTTGCCGCGCAGTGGCTCGATGCGCAGGTCCGGCCTCAGCGCCTTGAGCAGCACCACACGGCGCAGGCTGGACGTGCCCACACAGGCGCCTTGCGGCAATGCGGCCAGAGACTCGTAGCGCGGCGAGACCAAGGCGTCGCGCGGGTCTTCACGCTCCAGCACCGCCGCCAGCGCAAAGCCGGCCGGCAGCTCCATCGGCACGTCCTTGAGCGAATGCACCGCCAGGTGTGCTTCGCCGCTTTCCAGCGCGTTCTCCAGCTCCTTCACGAACAGGCCTTTGCCACCCACCTTGGACAGGGTGCGGTCCAGGATCTGGTCGCCGCGGGTGGTCATGCCCAGCAGCTGCACGGTGGCGCCGAAGCGGGTGTGCAGCAGCTCGCGCACATGTTCTGCCTGCCACAGCGCAAGGCGGCTCTCGCGGGTGGCAATGATCAGGGGCTGGCTCATCGGGCGATGCTAGCAGGCGGCACTTCGCGCCTGCGCCGGGCACATGCCCTCAGCCGCTTTTCAGCCGGCTTTGGTAGCATGTGGATTGGTAACCAAGTTACACATAGCCAAAGGATCGCCATGCCGCGCACGCCCGCCGCCCAGCCCGCTCCCCGCGCCCGCCGAGCCACCCCCCGGCCGGTGGAAGACGCTGCGGCCAAGAACCGGCCGCTGATGGAGGACATCCGCCTGCTGGGCCGAATCCTCGGCGACGTGATCCGCGAACAGGAGGGCAAGGAGGCCTTCGAGCTGGTGGAGCGGGTGCGCCAGCTGTCGGTGGCCTACCGGCTGAAACGCGACGCCAGCGCCGGCCGCGTGCTGGACCGCATGCTCAAGAACCTTTCGGGCGACCAGACCGTGAGCGTGATCCGCGCGTTCAGCTACTTCTCGCACCTGGCCAACATCGCGGAGGACCGCCACCACGTGCGCCGGCGCGAGCACCACAGCGCGCAGGGCCACCTGCAGGAGGGCTCGCTGGCGATGACCTTCGAACGCCTGGCGCAGGCCGACGTGCGGGCCGCGGACGTGGCGCAAATGCTGGAACAAGCTTACATCTCGCCGGTGCTCACCGCCCATCCCACCGAGGTGCAGCGCAAGAGCATCCTGGACGCCGAACGCGCCATTGCCCAGCTGGTGGAGCAGCGCGACGAGCTGCACACCGAAGCGGACCTGCGCGAGAACGAGGCGATGATCCGCGCCCGCATCACGCAGCTGTGGCAGACGCGCATGCTGCGCTATGCCAAGCTCACCGTGGCCGACGAGATCGAGACCGCGCTCAGCTACTACCACGCCACCTTCCTGCGCCAGATACCGCGCATGTACCGCGAGCTGGAGAACGCCCTGCCCGGCCATGCGGTGGCGTCCTTCTTCCGCATGGGCAACTGGATCGGCGGCGACCGCGACGGCAACCCGAACGTCAGCGCCGACACCTTGAAGCGCGCGCTCTCGCGCCAGAGCGAAACCGCGCTGCGCTTCTACCTGACCGAGATGCACGAGCTGGGCGCCGAGCTGTCGGTGTCGGCCATGCTGGCGCCGGTGACGCCTGAGATGCGGGCACTGGCCGAGCGCTCGCCGGACCGCAACCCGCATCGCGAGGACGAACCCTACCGGCGCGCACTGATCGGCATGTATGCGCGGCTGGCCGCCACCTTGCAGCAGCTCACCGGCACCGAGGCGCTGCGCCATGCGGTGGCGCCGCAGAACCCCTACACCAGCGCGGAGGAGCTGCTGGCCGACCTGCGGGTGATCGAAGCCTCGCTCAAATCCCACCATGCCGAGGCGCTGGTGGGCCCGCGCCTGGCGCCGCTGATGCGCGCGGTGCAGGTGTTCGGCTTCCACCTGGCCACGGTGGACCTGCGCCAGAGCTCCGACAAGCATGAGGCCGTGGTGGCCGAGCTGCTGAAGGTGGCCCGCGTGGAGGCCGACTACAGCGCACTGGACGAAGGCGCGCGCCGCGAGCTGCTGCTGCGCCTGCTCAACGACGCGCGCCCGCTGCGGGTGCGCGGGCACCAGTACTCCGAGCTCGCCGAAAGCGAGATCGCCATCTTCGACACCGCGGTGGAGATGCTGCGCCGCTACGGCCGCGCCGCGCTGCGCCACTACATCATCTCGCACACCGAGGACGTGAGCGACCTGATGGAGGTGCTGCTGCTGCAGAAGGAAGTGGGCCTGCTGCGCGGCACGCTGGACGACCACGCGGTGGCCGACCTGATCGTGGTGCCACTGTTCGAGACCATCGGCGACCTGCGCAACGCGGCGGCCATCATGCAGGCCTTCTACGCCCTGCCCGGCGTGCTGGGCCTGGTGCAGCGCTCGGGCGCCGAGCAGGACATCATGCTGGGCTACAGCGACAGCAACAAGGACGGCGGCTTCTTCACCAGCAACTGGGAGCTCTACCGCGCCGAGACCGCGCTGGTCACCTTGTTCGGCCCCTTGCGCGAGCAGCACGGCATCACCTTGCGCCTGTTCCACGGGCGGGGCGGCACCGTGGGACGCGGCGGCGGCCCGAGCTACCAGGCCATCCTGGCGCAACCGCCCGGCACCGTGAACGGCCAGATCCGCCTCACCGAGCAGGGCGAGGTGATCGCCTCCAAGTACGCCCACCCCGACATCGGCCGGCGCAACCTGGAGACGCTGGTCGCGGCCACCCTGGAGGCCACCCTGCTGCACCCGACCAAGAGCGCCAGCAAGGCCTTTCTGGAAGCGGCCGATGCCCTGTCCAGCGCCAGCATGGCGGCCTACCGCGAGCTGGTGTACGACACCCCCGGCTTCACCGATTACTTCTTTGCCGCCACGCCGATCCGCGAGATCGCGGAGCTCAACATCGGCTCGCGCCCGGCCTCGCGCAAGGCCAGCCGGGCGATCGAGGACCTGCGCGCGATCCCCTGGGGCTTCAGCTGGGGCCAGTGCCGGGTGGCACTGCCGGGCTGGTTTGGCTTTGGCTCTGCGGTGAAGCACTACCTGGGCCCGGAGCCGAAGGCTCGCAAGGAGCGCCTGGCACTGCTGCAGCGCATGCACAAGCAGTGGCCCTTCTTCCGCACCCTGCTGTCCAACCTGGACATGGTGCTCGCCAAGAGCGACCTGCGTGTGGCCGCCCGCTACGTGGAGCTGGTGGAGGACAAGCGGCTAGGCAAGAAAATCTTCGCCGCCATCCAGGCCGAATGGGAGGCAACGTCCGAAGCACTGTCGCTGATCACCGGGGAAGCGCAACGCCTGGCGTCCAACCCCTCGCTGGCGCGCTCGATAGAACACCGCTTCCCCTACCTGGACCCGCTGAACCACCTGCAGGTGGAGCTGATCCGGCGCTATCGCCACCGCCGCACCGACGATCCCTCGATGGAGCGGGTGCAGCGCGGCATCCACATCTCGATCAACGGTGTGGCGGCGGGCTTGCGTAACACAGGCTGAGGCCGCGCGCAGTAACCCTCGAACGCCACCGGGCGCACGGGTCGCCCTATTGTCCGCCGCACTTCACGGCCACGGACAAGGAGCGCTTGCATGCAACCATCGTCTTGGGACATGGCGGTCGGGCCGGTCATCACGCAGGCCATCGCCGAACAGCGCCTGGTGGGCGCGGTGGTGTTGGTGGTGCATCGCGGCCAGCTCGTGCTGCGCCATGTGGCCGGCCTGGCCGACCGCGAGGCGGCCCAGCCCATGACGGAGGACACGATCTTCCGGCTCGCTTCCCTGACCAAGCCGGTAGTAACCGCCGCAGCGCTGGCGCTGGTGGACGGCGGCCGGCTGTCGCTGGACGATGCGGTCACACGCTGGCTGCCGGGCTTCCGCCCGCGCCTGGCCGATGGGGAGGTGCCGGAGATCCGGCTGCGCCACCTGCTGAACCACACCGCCGGCCTGAGCTACGGCTTCATGGAGCCGCCGGGCAGCGCCTTCCACGAAGCGCGTGTGTCGGACGGTCTGGACCAGCCCGGCCTGTCGCTGCAGGAAAACCTGCGCCGCCTGGCCCGGGTGCCGCTGGCGTTCCGGCCGGGCGAGGCCTGGCGCTATTCGCTCTCGCTCGACGTACTGGGCGGCGTGCTGGAAGCCGCCACCGGGCAGACGCTGCCGGACGTCGTGAGGCAGCTGGTCGGCGAGCCGCTGGGCTGGCGCGACACCGGTTTCACCGTGCGGGACACCGGCCGGCTGGCCACCCCGTATGCCGACGACACACCGGTGCCGCGCCGCATGCGCGAGCTGGAGGTGCTGGCGGATGCGGCCGCTCCCGAGATGGCCACGCGCTTCGCACCCTCGCGGGTGTTCGACCCGGGCTCCTATCCCTCAGGTGGTGCCGGCATGGTGGGCACCGCGCACGAGATGCTGGCGTTCTTCGAAGCGCTGCGCAGCGACAGCGGCACCCTGCTGCCGCCCACCTGGAGCCGCGCCATGCGGCAGAACCAGACCGGCGAACTGCCGATCGACCTGCAAGGCCCGGGCTGGGGTTTTGGCTTCGGCGGCGCGGTGCTGCTCGATCCGGCGGCTGCGCAAGTGCCGCACTCGCCGGGCGCCTGGCAGTGGGGCGGCGTGTACGGCCACTGCTGGCTGGTGGACGCCGCGCAGGAGCTCACGATGGTGACGCTGACCAACACCACCATCGCCGGGATGATGGGGCGTTTTCCCGACGACCTGCGGGCGGCGATCTATCGCCACCTGCGCGGCTGATCACAGCGACGCCCTGGGCTGCGGGCTTGTCGCGCCGGCCTGCGCAGCGGGGCTTTAGCGCGCCCCCGCCTCCAGCGCCTCGCGCACCGCGCTCACCTGGCGCCGCGACACCGCCAGCCACTCGCCCAGCGGAGCCACCTGCACCGCCCAGCCGACCTCGTTGCCTTCCTCCTCGCCGCCAGCCACCGCGCGCCGCTCCAGCGCCCGCACCGCGCTGCGTGACACCAGCGCGTTGCGGTGCACGCGGATGAAACGCTCGCTCAGGCGCTGCTCCAGCTCGCTCAGGGTTTCGTCCAGCACATAGCTGCGGTTGGCGGTGCGCAAGGTCACGTACTTGAGCTCGGCCTTGAGGTACAGCACCTCGTCCAGCGGCAGGCGCAACACGCGGCCGCGTTCGCTGATCACCAGCACCTGGCTGTCGTCCAGCGGCTGCGGCGGCGGGCGTGACTGCAGGCGCTGGCTCACGCGCTGCAGCGCGGCCTGCAGGCGCTCGCGTCGCACCGGCTTGGTGAGGTAGTCCACCGCGTCCAGCTCGAAGGCGGTGAGCGCATGTTCGGCGTGCGCGGTCACGAACACCACGGCCGGCGGGCGCGGGCGCTGGCGCACCTGTGCGGCCATCTGCGTGCCGTCGATGCCGGGCATGTGCACGTCCAGCAGCACCAGGTCGCAGTCGTGCACCTGCAGCCAGGCCAGCGCCTGGGGGGCATCGCCGGCTTCGCCCAGCACCTCGGTGGCCGGCGCCGGGCATTCGCCGAGCAAGGTGCGCAGGCGCAAACGCGCCAGCGGTTCGTCGTCGACGAGCAGCACGCGCAGCGGCGGCGTGTCGGTGGGCTGGGTCACAGGGGCACCTCGATCTTCACGCGGTAACGATCGGCGTCGCGCCGGACTTCGAACTGCCCGGCCACGTCGTGCAGCAGCTGCAGGCGCTCGCGCACATTGCGCAGCGCCATGCCGTGGCCGGGCCGGGACGGCTGGGGCGACAGCGTGTTGGTGATGTCCACCACCGCGTGACCGCGCCGCACGCGGGTGCGCACCACCACCTCGCCGCCATCGGGCGAGGGCTCGATGCCATGGCGCACCGCGTTTTCCACCAGCGGCTGCAGCAGCAGTGGCGGCACGCGCGCCGCGCCGGCGGCGGGGTCGATCTCCCAACGCACGCGCAGGCGGTCACCGAAGCGCACCTGCTCGATCGCGAGATATCGCTGCGCGAGTTCCACTTCCTCGGCCAGCGTCACGGCCTGGCCGTGGTCTTCGAGCGCGACGCGGAACAGCTGGGCCAGGTCTTCCAGCACCTCCTCGGCGCGTGTGGGGTCCACCCGCACCAGGGCGACCGCGGTGTTGAGCGCATTGAACAGGAAGTGCGGCCGGATGCGCGACTGCAGTTCGGCCAGGCGGGCGGCGGCTTCCGCCGGCAGGCGCGAGCGCACGCGCAGCACCAGCCAGGTCCACACGGTGCCCGCGATCAGCGCGCCGGCCAGCCCCACGGCCAGCCAGCGCAAGCCCGGCGTGGGCACCAGCTGGAAGGGCAGCAGGCTGGCGTGCCCGGCCACCGCACACAGCGCGCCCAGGCCCAGCACGAACACGGTGCGCGGCACGGTGGACGAGCGGGCCAGTGCATGGCGCGCGGCGCACACCAGCAGCAGCCAGGCCAGGGTGCCCAACAGCCCGGCAAACACCGCCGGGCCCAGTGTGGTAAGGGCCTGCAGCCAGCTGTCCGACCACAACAAGGCGGTGATGCCCAGCACGGCCTGTACATACAGCACAGCGCGCAAGGCCAGCCCGGCGTGGCAGACGTCGAAGGTGCCGCTGGCGGCCACGGGCGACTGCACGCGTGCAGCGGCCTGCACCGTGTCGGCAAAGCTGGGATAGGTGGAGCCGCCGCCTGTGAAACTGCTGGGCGGGGTGGTGGCGGGCCGGGTGGCGCGGGCGGGGGGTGGTGCGGCGGGCTTCAAAGGGGGCGGCCGATAGAATCGATGCTCCTCGCGCCGCGATTGTGGATCATGGCGCCGCCTCTGCAGCCCCCGCCATGTCCGCATCGAACAACCAACTCGACAAGAAGTCGCAAGCCTGGTCCGCCCTGTTCTCCGAACCGATGAGCGAGCTGGTCAAGCGCTACACCGCCAGCGTGTTCTTCGACCAGCGCATGTGGCGCGCGGACATCCAGGGCTCGCTGGCACATGCCGACATGCTGGCGGCGCAAGGCATCATCGGCGCCGACGACCTGGCGGCCATCCAGCGTGGCATGGCGCAGATCACCGAAGAGATCGAATCCGGCCGCTTCGAATGGAAGCTGGACCTGGAGGACGTGCACCTGAACATCGAGGCCCGCCTCACCCAGCTGGTGGGCGACGCCGGAAAAAGGCTGCACACCGGCCGCTCGCGCAACGACCAGGTGGCCAGCGACGTGCGGCTGTGGCTGCGGAGTGAGATCGACAACCTCGCGCCACTGCTGGCCGACATGCAGCGCGCGCTGGTGGCGGTGGCTGAGAAGCACACCGAAACGGTGATGCCCGGTTTCACCCACATGCAGGTGGCGCAGCCGGTGAGCTTTGCGCACCACCTGCTGGCCTATGTGGAGATGTTCGCGCGCGATACCGAACGGCTGGCCGACGTGCGCAAGCGGGTGAACCGCCTGCCCCTGGGCGCGGCCGCGCTGGCCGGCACCAGCTACCCGCTGGACCGCGAGCGCGTGGCCAAGGCGTTGGGCTTCGACGGCGTGTGCTTCAACAGCCTCGACGCGGTGAGCGACCGCGACTTCGCGCTCGAGTTCAGCAGCTTCGCGGCCATCACCATGGTGCACGTGTCGCGCCTGGCCGAGGAGATCGTGCTGTGGATGAGCCAGAACTTCGGCTTCATCGACCTGGCCGACCGCTACTGCACCGGCTCGTCGATCATGCCGCAGAAGCGCAACCCCGACGTGGCCGAGCTGGCGCGTGGCAAGAGCGGCCGCGTGGTGGGCCACCTGATGGGCCTGATCACGCTGATGAAAGGCCAGCCGCTCACCTACAACAAGGACAACCAGGAAGACAAGGAGCCCTTGTTCGACACCGTGGACACGCTGCGCGACACCTTGCGCATCATGGCCGAGATGGTGGGCGGCATCGTGGTCAAGCCCGACGCCATGGAGCAAGCGGCGCTCAAGGGTTATGCCACTGCCACCGACCTGGCCGACTACCTGGTGAAGAAGGGCCTGCCCTTCCGCGACGCCCATGAAGTGGTGGCCCACGCCGTCAAGCAGGCACTGCAGCAGGGCGTGGACCTGAGCGCACTGCCGCTGGACGTGCTGAAGGGCTTTCATGCCGCCATCGGCGAGGACGTGTACGAGGTGCTCACCCTGCGCGGCTCGCTCAACGCGCGCAACGTGCTGGGCGGCACGGCCCCGGCGCAGGTGCGGGCGCAGATCGCACGGCACCTGGCCCGGCTGGCGCAGACCACCACCTGAATCGGCGGGTAGCGCAAGGGCGCCGCCCCCCGGACCCGGGGGCCCACAAAACCGGCCCGACTGTTAGATTTGCCTCGCTCCATACCAGCCCGGCCCACCGGGCGTTGACGAGGGAACCCCATGCAGCCAGTCCAGCGCGCCATCTGCCGAGCCGCCGCCATCGCGGTCGCCAGCCTTGCCCTTGCCTCGGGCGCCGGGGCGGCCACCGTCGCGGTGAACCACACGCTGGACCTCACGCTGGCGGGCCTGTCCCCCGTGGGCTTCACCGGCGTGCAGGGCCCGCCGGCCTTCGACGAGGTGGCGCCGGTGGCACTGGGCGTGGGCGACACGCTGCACCTCACCATCGACTTCAAGGGCAGCCAGAGCCTGACCCTCACCAACACCTCGATGCTCTGGGCTTTTGCCTATGCGGACGTCGGATCGCGCGTGGTGGGCACCGGCCAGCTGTCGCTGCTGGACAGCCAGGGCGTGGCCTTCCTCACGTCCAATTGGAAGACCGACTCCGAAGGCGACTTCCACTTCGGCCAGTCCTTCAACGCGACCGACTTTGGGGGCGGCCTGCCCGGCACGCTCACCTTCTCGGGCCTGCGCTATGTGGGCACCGTGGACGCCTATGAAGCGCCCGGCGTCACCAGCCGCAACTACTCGATGCCGGCGTTCTACTACGCCGCCAATACCACCGTGCTCGCCGTGCCGGAGCCTGGCACCGTGGCGCTGATGCTGGCAGGCCTGGCAGGGCTGGCGGCAGGCACTCGGCGCAAGACGCGCCACTGAAGCGGCGAGCGCTCAGCCGAGCGCCTCCACCACCATCTGCACCCGCAGCTGGCCCTGGTATTCGTCCAGGCTGAGGCGGTAAGCCAGGCGCACCCGCTCGGCCACCGGCTCCACGCGGCCGAACCAGATCGCGTCGCGCAGGGCGCCGCAATGGCGCACCCGCAGCTTCAGGTGCTTTTCGCCCACCAGGCGCTGGGCCACCACCTCCACCTCGTCGCAGAACAACGGCGGCTCGAAGGCCTGGCCCCACACCTGGCTGTCCAGCACCTGCACCGTCTGCGCATCGAAGTACTCCGCGGGCAGGCCACCGTCGGTGCGCAGGCGGCGCTGCAGGGTGGCGGCATCCAGCCATTCGGCGGCCACCTGCTGCAAGGCCTCGTCGAAGGTGTCGAAGTGCTCTTCGTCCAGGGTGCAGCCGGCCGCCATCGCATGGCCGCCAAACTTCTTCAGCACGCCGGGATGGCGCTTGCTCACCAGGTCCAGCGCATCACGCAGATGAAAGCCCGGGATGGAGCGGCCGGAGCCCTTCAGCAGGCCGTCCTGCCCGAGCGCAAACACAAAGGTCGGCCGGTGCAGCCGGTCCTTCAGCCGGCCGGCCACGATGCCGACCACGCCTTCATGGAACTCGGGGTCGAACAGCACCACCGCGCTGGGCGCATCGCCTTCGGGCATCAGCGATTCCAGCAGCGCCTCGGCCTGCTCGCGCATGCCGGCTTCCACCTCCCGGCGCTCGCGGTTGATGCTGTCCAGCTGCTGCGCCAGCGCGGCCGCGCGCGCGGGGTCGTCGGTCAGCAGGCATTCGATGCCCAGCGTCATGTCGGACAGGCGGCCGGCCGCATTGATGCGCGGCCCGATCGCAAAGCCGAAATCGAAGGCACTGGCCCGGCGCGGGTCGCGTGCCGCGGCACTGAACAAGGCCGCCAGGCCCGGCTGCATGCGGCCCGCGCGCACGCGCTTGAGGCCCTGCGCCACCAGGCGGCGGTTGTTGGCGTCCAGCCGCACCACGTCGGCCACGGTGCCCAGCGCCACCAGGTCCAGCAGCGCGTCCAGCTTGGGCTGCGTCTGCGCGTCGAACACGCCGCGTGAGCGCAACTCCGCCCGCAGCGCGAGCAGCACGTAGAACATGACGCCCACGCCCGCGAGGTGCTTGCTCTCGAAGCCGCAGGCCGGCTGGTTGGGGTTGACGATGCAGGTGGCGTCCGGCAGCGGCGTGGCCCCGTCGATCAGCGCCGGCAGGTGATGGTCGGTGATCACCACGCCCAGGCCCTTGGCGCGGGCATGCGCCACGCCGGCGTGGCTGGCAATGCCGTTGTCCACCGTGAGCAGCAGCTGCGGCTCCTTGCGCAAGGACAGGTCCACGATCGCCGGCGTGAGGCCATACCCATGCACCGCGCGGTCGGGCACCACGTAGTGCAAAGTGCCCGGCTTGGCGCCCAGCATCTTCAGGCCGCGCAAGGCGACCGCACAGGCGGTGGCGCCGTCGCAGTCGTAATCGGCGATCACGCAGATGCGCTGCGCCTGCTGCAGCGCATCGGCCAGCACACACGCGGCTTCGGCGGCGCCGTGCAGCGCGCCGGGCGGCAGCAGCTGGCCCAGGCTGTCGTCCAGCTCCTGCGGCGCCCGCACGCCGCGCGCGGCGAACAGGCGCGCGAGCAGCGGATGCACACCCGCCTGCTCCAGCGCAAAGGCCACCCGGGGCGGGCAGTCGCGGGTTTCGATCAGGGGCGTGTTCATCACAGGGTTTCCAGCAGCGCGATGGCCGAAGCGCCGCGCAGTGTGCCTTGCAGGCGTTGCCACAACGACCGCTCGCGCGTGTCGAACTGCACGGCCGTGCGTTCACCGCACAGCACCAGGCTGGCCGGCCGTGTGCTTTGCACGGCGAGGCTCGCATCCAGCTGGCGCCAGGCCTCGGCCCAGCGCGCCCAGTCCTCCGACAGCGCCGGCGTGCGCAGGCGATCGTCCACCTGCAGGGCAACGCCCTGCTTCACCGGCTGGTGCAGCCCGCAGCCGCTCAACCAGAAGGAATTGACCGGCAACTCACCGCGCGCTTCACGCTGCTCGTTGAGCTCATGCGTGTACAGCAGCATCTGCACCTCGTTCTGCAGCCGGCGCATCAGCCGCGCGTTCGGGCCGGAAGGCAACCAGTTGTCCAGGTGGCGCCCGATCACCCGGTCCAGCGAGGCCGTGGCCAGCTCGGTGAGCGACTCGTGCGCCACATACCAACGCAAGGGCGCGCCGTACACGAGCAGCAGGCCCTCCGATTCGAACAGCGGCTGCACCGCCTCGAAAAAGCTGCGCGAGCCGGCATCGTCCAGCGCCAGTGCATCGGGGTCGGTGAGGCGCACATGGTCGCTGCCCACTTCCCAGTGCACGGGGGTCAGCAGGCCCCAGGCGAGGCCATCGGTGTCCACACCGTCCTGCGTGGCGCGCAGCGCGCCCCAGGGCAGTTCACCATCGGCACCAGCCAGCCCGAGCGCGCGCGCCTCGGCACGTTCATGCGGCGGGCTGAAGGACAGCGCATCGCCATCGTCGCGCCATGCCATCGTCATGCGGGTGAGCAGCGCGTCCAGGTGCGGCAGCTTCAGGGTCTGCAGCGCATGGCGGCCGGCCTCGGACAACGGCGCAGCAAAGGGGACGATGAGATGCATGGGGCGCGATTATCCCGTCCCGCTTTGCGAGGTGTTGGATGGCTGGAGCGCGGCAAGGCTGGGGCGTGGCCCCACTCCGCTCATGTCCCCCGGCCACGGCCTGCGGCCGCGGCCTCCTCCTTTACTTCGCTACGGGGGCCACACCCCAACCTTGCCTCACCACCGCTCGTGGTTTCGAACCGTTGAACACCCCGGCGGTGGAGGATCGGGACGGCGGGGCGTTCTGCGTAGCGAAGTAAAGGAGGAGGGGCTGGCCGGAGGTCAGCCCCGGGGGACATGAGCGAAGCAGAGCGCCCCGGCGGCCCGATCGAGCGCTCAAGAGGTCGCAAGAACGAGCAAATTACCCATTCGAAATACGAGCCACCAGCGCCTTTGCGTACTCCGACGTGCTCGCCTTGCCACCCAGGTCGCCGGTGCGCACGTTGTCGAGGTTCAGCGTGTCGCTGATGGCTCTGCGCAAGCGCGTCGCCAACTCCGGCAGACGGCAATGGTCCAGCATCAACGCTGCGGCCAACATCAGCGCCGTGGGATTGGCCTTCCCCTGGCCCGCGATGTCCGGCGCCGAGCCGTGCACGGCTTCGAAGATGGCTGCATCCGCACCGATGTTGGCGCCCGGTGCCATGCCCAGGCCGCCCACCAGCCCGGCGGCCAGGTCGGAGAGGATGTCGCCGAACAGGTTGGTCGTCACCAGCACGTCGAACTGCCAGGGGTTGAGCACCAGCTTCATCGCGCAGGCGTCGATGATCACCGCGTCGAGTGCGATGCGGCCCTTGTACTTCTCGGCGTGCAGCTGTTCGGCCGTCTCCAGGAAGATGCCGGTCAGCGCCTTCATGATGTTCGCCTTGTGCACCACGGTCACCTTCTTGCGGCCGGTGGCGATGGCGTGCTCGAAGGCGAACTCCAGCAGGCGGCGGCTGCCCTTGCGGGTGTTGATGCCGGTCGCCATGGCCACTGCATGCGGGTCGTCGTCGATCGGGATGTAGGCCTCGTGGCCGATGTACAGGCCCTCGAGGTTTTCGCGCACGACCACGAGGTCGATGTTGTCGAAGCGGCCGCCCGGGATGATGGTGAGCGCCGGCCGCAGGTTGGCGTAGAGCTTGAATTCCTCACGCAGCCGCACGTTGGACGAGCGGTAGCCGCCGCCGGAGGGCGTTTCCAGCGGGCCCTTGAGCGCGAGGCGCGTGCGGCGGATGCTGTCCAGCGTGGCGGCCGGCAGTGGGTCGCCCGCCGCCTTCACGCCGCCCAGGCCGGCGACCTGGTGGTCCCAGTCGAAGGGCGCTTGCAGGGCGTCCAGCACCAGCAGGGTGGCATCGACGATCTCGGGGCCGATGCCGTCGCCGGCGATCAGGGTGGCAGGGATGCGTGTGCTCATGGCGGGCAGCATAGCCGCGCCGATGCCTTCATGGCATGCGTGACCTCCACATCAGGAGGGCCGCAACATCCCCGCACGCGGCGCCACAATCGCCGGCTTCAGGTCACCAGGAGCGCCCGTGCTCACACTCTGGGGCAACGCCGATTCAGTCAACGTGCAGAAGGTGATGTGGTGCTGCGAGGAGGCCGGCGTGGCCTACCAGCGCATCGACGCCGGCCGGCACTTCGGCGTGGTGGACACGCCCGAGTTCCGCGCGCTCAACCCGAACGGGCTGGTGCCGGTGATCAACGATGGTGGCCTGGTGGTGTGGGAGTCGAACACCATCGTGCGCTACCTGGCCGCGCGCTACGCCAGCGGCACGCTGTGGCCGGAGGACCCGGCGCTGCGCTCGCACGCCGACCGCTGGATGGACTGGACGAACTCCACCTTGTGGCCGGCGCTGGTGCCACTGTTTCGCGCCTACATGCGCACGCCGCCCGAGCAGCGCGATGCCAAGGCCACCGAAGCTGCGCGGCTGGAGAGCCTGGCGGCACTGACCCTGCTGGACCAGGCGCTGCTGGGCCGCGAATACGTGGCCGGCGCGCACTTCACGATGGGCGACATCGCCCTGGGCTGCGCGGTCTGGCGCTGGTTCGCCTTGCCGGTGGAACGCCCGACGCTGGCGCGGCTGGAAAGCTGGTTTGGCAGGCTGGCGCAACGGCCGGCCTGCCGCAAGGTGGTGACGCTGCCGCTGTCGCGCTGAAGGCGCTGCCGTCGCCACGACTGCGACCGCGACACCGAAGAAGCGGCGCATTGTCGGAGCGGCCGTTGCCCGTTTCGCCGGTAAGCTTCGCGCTCGCTGCTCACCCACAGGATCCTCATGACCACATCGGCCGCCCGAGCTGCCCTTCTCCTGATGGCCGCAACCGGCCTGGCTGCCGTGCCATGCGCCCCTTCGCTGGCCGCCGGCACGGCAACCGCTACAGCCCCCGGCACGACCCAAGGCCCGAGCGCGGTGGACGCCCAGTTCTGGGCCACCACCGAGCGCATCGGCACGCCGGACGCCTACCGCGCCTACCTCGCCGCCTTCCCGAACGGTTTCTTCGCCAGGCTGGCGGCTGCCGCGCTCGCCAAGGCCGAGCCCGCGTCAGCACAGCCATCGCCATCGCCCGCGGTATCCCCTGCCGCGCCCGTGACCAGCGCCAAGCCTGACGTCCCACCCGCGGGCCCCTTCCCAACCCAGCGCCTGGCCAAGATCGCGGCCGATCCATCGAGTGGTGCGGTCACCTTCCGCATCGGCGACGTGTTCCAGGGCCCGGGGCCGGTGACGGTCGGCTGGGCGGGCGCGAAGAAACAGCTCATCGTGCCACCGGGCCAATGGGTGGTGCTGGCCACGCTCGACCACTCGGTGGCGCAGAACTCGGCGCTGCCATCGGTGCCGGCGCAGCCGATTCCGGTGGCCTCGGTGGCCCTGGGGCGCCTGGACAGCCTGGGCGCCAACGCACTGCTGCTGGCCACCTTCAACCGCCATGCCGCGGGCAGCATGAACACCCGCTGGCCCGAAGCCCAGGCCTGCGAAGGCACCACGCCCCGCAGCGGCTTCCAATGGACCGAGCAGCACGGCATCGCGCGCCAGTGCGTGCTGGGCAGGCCGACCACCGCCAAGCCGGTCGGTGCAGACCCTGCGCCGCTGTGGGACGAGTTGCGCCAGAACCTGCTGCGGCTGGACCTGCCGCTGGCCCAGGACACGCCTGCATGGCGCACCGACATGCACCTCACCGGCGCGCGTGCCGAATACATGTGCATCAGCCGGATGGACCTGGGTCCCGGGGCAGCCGGCTCGCCGGCACGGCAGGCGGCGATGAAGGCCTATGCAGACGCCGCGTGGCGCGGCTTCCGGCGTGAGCTGGAGGACAACGACCTCGCGCCCGGCGCACAACGCGGCGCCACCACACTGAACCTGCCGGAGTGAAGCGCGCACCTCGCGACCGCGGCACACGGGTTGCCAGGGAAGCAGGGTGTCCCACACTCACAGGAGCGTCCCATGAGCAAGAGCGGTCAACAGCACACCGAAGCGGACAAGGGCGGCCAGCGCCCCGCCAAGACCTCCGGCAAGGCCCCCGACGGCAACTCGCCGGCCGCCAAGTCGCCGCAGAAGCAGCAGGACAACAAGTCCTCGAAGAAGCGCTGAACCTCCTCCCACCACCCTCACCGCCGGCACTCGTCGCCGTGATCGGTGGCGCCTGATCGGCTCGGTGGGGGTGCTGCGCAGAGCGAAGTGAAGGAGGAGGGCTCGGCTCGCCCAGCCCGGGGGACATGAGTTCTGCACAGCGCCCCCACCGAGCCGATCCCACCGCAGAAGATGCAGCCGCTCCGGGCCGGCGGCTAACATCCCCCCTCTATGACCCTTCCCTACGAGCTGGTGGTCGGCTGGCGCTACACGCGGGCCGGCCGGGCCGGCCGGCGCAACCGCTTCATCTCCTTCATCTCGGGTGTCTCCATGCTGGGCATCGCGCTCGGCGTGGCCGCGCTCATCATCGTGCTCAGCGTGATGAACGGCTTCCAGAAGGAAGTGCGCGACCGCATGCTGTCGGTGGTGGCGCACATCGAGCTGCTGGAGCCGCAAGGCAGCGCACTGCCTGACTGGAAAACCACCGCCGAGCAGGCGCGGCGCCAGCACGAGGTGATCGGCGCGGCGCCCTTCATCGCCACGCAGGCGCTGATCGCGCGCGGCGAGGACATGCGCGGCACCATCGTGCGCGGCATCTCGCCCCAGGATGAAGCCAACGTCACCGCGCTGGCCGCCAAGTTGCGCGACACCACGCTGGCCAAGCTGCATCCCGGTGAATTTGGCATCGTGCTGGGCGGCGAGCTGGCGCGCCAGCTCAATGTGCGCGAAGGCGACCAGGTCACCCTGGTGGCGCCGGGTGGCACGGTCACGCCGGCCGGCGTGGTGCCCCGCCTGAAGCAGTTCACCGTGGTGGGCACCTTCGATGCCGGCCACTATGAATACGACAGCGCGCTGGTGCTGATCCACATCGACGATGCGGCGCGCCTGTTCCGCACCGGCGGGCCTACCGGCGTGCAGCTGAAGCTGAAGGACGTGCACGAGGCGCGCGCGGTGGGCGACAAGCTGCAGGCCAGCTTCGGCCGAGATGTGCTGGTGCGCGACTGGACCCGCACCAACCGCAACTGGTTCGACGCGGTGCAGGTGGAAAAGCGGCTGATGTTCATCATCCTCACGCTGATCGTGGCCGTGGCCGCGTTCAACCTGGTGAGCACGCTGGTGATGACCGTCACCGACAAACAGGCCGACATCGCGATCCTGCGCACGCTGGGCGCGAGCCCGCAGTCCATCATGGGCATCTTCGTGGTGCAGGGTGCCGCGGCCGGCATCATCGGCACGCTCAGCGGCACGCTGCTCGGCCTGCTGGTGGCGTTCAACATCGACGTGATCGTGCCCTTCATCGAGCACCTGCTGAACACGCGCTTCCTGCCCAGCAGCATCTACGTCATCAGCAACATGCCGAGCGAGCCGCAGCAAAGCGACATCGTGCCCATCGTGCTCATCTCCCTGGTGCTCTCCTTCGTGGCCACCCTCTACCCCAGCTGGCGCGCCAGCCGCGTGCAACCGGCGGAGGCGCTGCGTTATGAATGAGGTGGCACTGTCCGCTCAGGGCCTGCACAAGCGCTTCCACGAAGGCGACCTCGACGTCGCCGTGCTGCAGGGCGTCGACATGGCGGTGCACGAGGGCGAAACGCTGGCCATCGTCGGCGCCTCCGGCTCCGGCAAGAGCACGCTGCTGCACCTGCTGGGGGGGCTGGACCAGCCGACCGCCGGCCGCGTCACGCTCAAGGGCCGTGACTTCGCCGACATGACCACCGCCGAAGCCGGCCGCTGGCGCAACCAGCACCTGGGCTTCGTGTACCAGTTCCATCACCTGCTGCCGGAGTTCACCGCGCTGGACAACGTGGCGATGCCGCTGCGCATCCGGCGCCAGACCGACGCCCAGGCGCACGAGGCGGCGCGGCAGATGCTGGCGCGCGTGGGCCTGGCCGAACGCGTGATGCACCGGCCCTCGCAGCTGTCCGGTGGCGAACGCCAGCGGGTGGCCATCGCGCGCGCGCTGGTCACGCGGCCGGCCTGCGTGCTGGCCGACGAGCCCACCGGCAACCTGGACCGCAACACGGCCGACGGTGTGTTCGCGCTCATGCTGGAGGTGGCGCGCGAAAGCGGCACGGCCTTCGTGATGGTCACGCACGACGAGAGCCTGGCGGCCCGCTGCGGCCGTGTGCTGCGCCTGGTGCAGGGTCGGCTCTGACGCGCTGCCCGGCCTGCGTCACGCCCCGGGCAGCAGCCCCGCGTCACGCAGGTAGGCGCTGGCCTGGCCCTTGCGATGCAGCAGGGTCAGCCGGCGCCGCGCCCGCGTGATGCCCACGTAGAAAAGGTTGCGGTTGTCGGTGCTGTCCCCGCCGATCGCAAACTCGCCGCGGTTCAGGCCCGGCATCACCACCTCGTCGAACTCCAGGCCCTTCACCGCCTCCACGGTGGCCAGCAGCACGCGGCTGCTGCCTGCACCCGCGCGGGCGTTCCGGCGGCCGCCGCGCCCCAGGTTCACCAGCCGCTGCTCGCGCCCGTTGATCGCCTCCAGGAACGAGGCAGCGCTCTGGTAGTCGGCCGCAGTCGCGATGAAGGCCGCGACGTTGGCGCCGGCCTGCGCCACGTCGATCGCCCGCACCAGCACCCGCTCGGCGATCTGCTCGGCCTGCAGCGCCGCCAGGAACAGCGTGGGCCAGGCGGCCGAGCCCCCGCGCGCCGCCTGCAGCGCCGCCTCGATGCGCTCGCGTGTCGCCGGCCTCGCATTGCGCAGCACCTGGTTCTCCACGAAGGCCGGCACACCACGCGCGTCCGCCGCCATGGCCTCCACCTGGGTGGCATGCCAGCGTGCATCCGAGTCGCGTTCGGGCTGGCCGGTGTCGATCCGCGATTCGGTGAACATGAACAGCGCGCGCAGCACGGCCGCCAGGGTGCCCGGCACAAACCCCTCGAAGTCGCCGGCGGCCTGGGCCAGCAGGCCACGCACGAACAGCAGCTCCGGCCGCTGCAGGTAGGTGTCGAAGCCGGCGGTGCGGTAGTCCAGGGCGCCGTCGGGGTTGTGGTCCAGGAAGTGGTTCTCCAGCGCGATCGACAGATGCGCCTGGCGCAGCAGCACCGCCACGCTGGGGCGGCTGCCGGGCGGCACGGCGTTGCGTGCCTGGCGCACGGCCTGGGCCACCTGCCAGACCTGGTCCGCATCGTCCTCGCAGGGCAGCACGCGGATGTCGGTCTCCCACCCGCTGCGTGAGCCAAAGGGCTTGCCCGCCACCCGGCCGGCGGCCGCGGCCAGCGCGGGCCCGGCACGGTAGGAGGCCGACAGCGGCGGTCGCAGCGGCACGCCGATGGTGCGATCGAACTCATCGCGCATGAACGTGGCATCGGCGCCGGCCAGCTTGTGGATCACCTGGTGCGCGTCACCCACGCCGACGAAGGCCGCCTGCGGGTTCTGCGCCAGCAGGTGCTGCAGCACGGTGAACATCGCCCGGTTGGTGTCGTGCATCTCGTCCAGCACGACCAGCTCGAAACCCAGGCGCAGCGGATGCACATCGAGGAAGGGCGGGTCGTCGGCGCGCAGCGCCATGGCCAGGTCGTAGGTGGCGTCGCCGGGCGACCGGAAGGCCGGACGCTCCTCGCGCGGGTCGTAGCGCAGTGCCTCATGGGCGCGGAACAGGCGCAAGGCGACCGGGTCCATGCCCACGTCGGCCGCCACCGCGGGCGTGATGCGCGCCCCCGGCGCCTGCAGCGCCAGCGCGAGCGTGCCCTTGAGCCAGAGAAAGTCGGCCAGCAGGCCTTCCACCCACGCCTCCACGCCCGCCAGCGGCAGCTCGGGCTCGCCCTGCTCCAACGCCGCCTCGCGCAGTGCCTCCACCGCCTGCAGCAGCCGGGGTTTCACCTGCTCCGGCGTGTCCAGCCACGCCACGCCCTTGCCTTCGAGGCGCTCCAGGCACTCGGCGCTGAAGCGGTCCACCGTGCGCAGCTGCATGGCCTGGGCCACACGCGCCGGCACACCCACGCGCTCCAGCGACGCCTGCAGCGCCTGCACCGCCGGCTCGGTGTAGGTGAGCGCCACGATGTGCGCGGGCGGCATGCCGCGGGCCAGCGCTTCGCCGATGCGCAGGGCCAGGGTCGTGGTCTTCGCTGCACCCGCATTGGCCTGCACCACCACATGGGGCGCGTCGGCGCACTGGATCGCGCGCTGCTCAGGCGTGGGCTCGAAGCCCGCAGGGTTGAAATGCCACATCGTCATGGCGGCAGTATCGGCGCTGGCATGTCGCGCCGGCGCCGCCGCGGCGTCAGCGCTGGCGTGGATGGGCCTGCTGCAACGCGGCCGACAAGGCCTGCGGCGTCCACGGCTTCTGCAGCACCACGAAGCCCTCGGCCATGGCCTTGTCGGTCTCGCGCGCGTGGCCGGTCATCAGCACGATGCCGATGCTCGGATAGCGGCCGCGCACATGGCGCGCCAGCGTCAGGCCATCGATGCCGCCAGGCATCACGATGTCGGTGAGCAGCAGCTCGAACTGGCCGTCCGCCCGCTCCAGCATCTCCTTGGCGATGCTGCCCGAGCGCGCGCTGCGCACCTGGTAGCCCCAGCTGGCCAGCATGGGCTCGGTGGCTTCGGCCACTTCGGCGTTGTCCTCCACCAGCAGCAGCCGGCCTTCCACGCTGGGCACCGGCGGCGGCTCCTGCGTCGCCTCGGGCGTGGCGTTCACCGCCGGCAGCAGCAGCTGCACCGCCGTGCCCTGGCCCGGCGTGCTCTCGATGCGGGCCGTGCCACCCGCCTGCTGGCAGAAGCCATACACCTGGCTCAGGCCCAGGCCGGTGCCCTTGCCTTGCTCCTTGGTGGTGAAGAACGGCTCGAACACCCGGTCCAGCAACTCCGGTGCGATGCCCTGGCCGGTGTCGCGCACGGTGATGCTCACCCACTGGCCCAGGCCTTCATGCTCCTGCGGCTGCGCATTGCGCACCTCCACGCTGAGCTGGCCGCCTTGCGGCATGGCGTCGCGTGCGTTGACCGCCAGGTTGATCAGCGCGAGCTCCAGCTCCGCCGGGTCGACCTGCACATGGCCGGTGTCCGGGGCGGCCTGGCCGTCGAGCGCCACCACGGCGGGCACCGAATGCCGCATCAGGTCCAGCAGCAGCGGCAGCCGCTCCTGCAGGCTCACCACCTCGGGCCGCAGCGCCTGCCGCCGCGCAAAGGCGAGCAGCTGGCGGGTCAGGCGGGCGCCGGTGGTCACGGCGCGCAGGATGGCGTCGATCGGCTTGTCCGCCCGCGCCTGGGCGGCCGCCGGCATGCCCTCCTTCTGCAGCAGGCGGCGCAGCAGGTAGGCGTTGTTGCTCACCACCATCAGCAGGTTGTTCACGTCGTGGGCCACGCCGCCGGTGAGGTGGCCCAGCGCCTCCAGCCGCTGGGTCTGCCGCAATGCGTCCTCGGCCTGGGCGCGCTTGACCGTTTCGGCACGCCAGCGGTCCAGCGCCACACGCTCGCGCTGGGTGTGGCGCAGCGCCACCCAGGACACCCAGGCCAGCCCCAGCGCGGTAGGGAACGTGAAGGCCGCCAGCAGCGCCACTTCGCGATACCAGGAGCTGAGCACCGCCTCGTGGCTGATGCTGGCCGCCACCACGAGCGGCTGGCCCTCCAGGCGGCGGAACGCCACCAGCCGGTGCTGTCCGTCCACCGGCGACACGGTCTCCAGCAGGCCGGCGTTGTCCCCGGCGCGCACGCGCTGCATCATCGGGCCGCTGGCCGGCTGCACCATGCCCGGCGTGGGTGGCGCGGGTGCCCGCGCGATGATGGTGCCGTCCTGGCGGAACAGCGACACCGTGCCGCTGCGTTCGCTGCGCACCAGGTCGCGGTAGAAGTCGGTGAACGCCGTGGCATGCAGGGCCACCGCGTACACGCCGTCGAACTCGCCCCGCGGCCCACTGCGGCGCTGGCTCACGACGATGCGCCACTGGCCCGGCTGCACCTGGCTTTCGATCGGCGGCGACACCAGCAGCCCCGGTTCGGCGCTGTCGCGGTGGCGGCGGAAATACTCGCGCTGCAATGCGTTCAGCCCGGGCGGCGGGGGGCCGCCGTCGCTGGTGGCCAGCGGCTTGCCGTCGCGGTCCCAGACCGCGATGCCCTGCACGTCGGGCAGGCCCTGCTTCAGGCGGGCGAGTGCGGCTTCCAGTGCGGGCCGGGCGGCGTCGATCTCCGCGGCGGACTTGCCGTCGAAACGGTCCTGCATCTGCTGCACCAGCAGACGGCTGGTGTGCATGATCTTCAGCGCATGTTCGCGCGCGATCACGGCGCTGCGGGTGATGCGCTGCTGCGCGTCCTGGTAGGCGGCCGCGCGCGACTGCCACGCGGTGCTGACAAAAAAGGCCGCCGGCAGCAGCAGCGCGAGCGCCATCGACAGGCGCAGCCACAACTGCACGTGGCGCCCTTCTTCGGCGGCCAGGGACTGCGCTTCGTCCCGCACCACGGGCACCGGCCGCTGGCGCATCAGCCAGCTGCACACCGCCACCAGCAACACCGCAGACACCACGAACACGAGCAGCTGGCGCTCGGCCGGCGCGGCGCTCAGGATGCCCGGCATGCCGGGGATCAGCGGCATCACCGCGCACACGGCCACGGTGAGCATGCCGGCGCCCGCACCGGCCAGCAAGGTCGCCGCCACCACCGCAGTGAACGCGAAGACGAACGGCACGCTGCCCGCCATCCACGGCTCCAGCGCGGCGCGCAAGGCCATGGCCGCCACACCCAGCACCGGCCCCGCCAGCCAGCGCCATGCCGGCGACCGGACGGCCGCGGGCTCGCCAGCTGGGGGGTCGGAAACCGCCGCTGCGGGCACGCTCATCGGGCGCCCCCGCGATGGGCGCAGTGCAGCAACGGAACGGGATGCGGGCTCATGCGGTGGCATTGTGCGTGCAGGCCCGGCAGGGCCGGTTCGCACGTGACGGCAGAGGACAAGAAACGACAAGCGCAATCCATTGGCAAACAGCGCGCCCGTGGTCCGGCGCCGGGGCGCGCTAATCTGCGGCCTGTTGCCACTCCCGATGCGCCGCGTCGTGCCCGTCACCCCACCGCCCCTGGTGCCCGCCGATGCCAGCGGCCTGCCCGCCGGCTGGATCGACACCCATTGCCACCTCGATGCCGCGGAGTTCAACCCCGACCGCGACGCCGTGGTGGCGCGCGCCCGTGCGGCCGGCGTGGCCCAGATCGTGTTGCCGGCGGTGGAGGTGGCCAACTTCGATGCGGTGCGCGCGCTGGCTCACCAGCATGGCCTGGCCTACGCCCTGGGCATCCACCCCTTGTGCGTGCACCGGGCCGGGCCCGAGGACCTGGGCGCCTTGCAGGCCGCGCTGCACACCCACCGCGACGACCCGCGCCTGGTGGCGGTGGGCGAGATCGGGCTGGACCACTTCGTGGCCGAGCCGGACCGCGGGCTGCAGGAGCGTTTCTACATCGCGCAGCTGAAGCTGGCGCGCGATGCCGGCCTGCCGGTGCTGCTGCATTGCCGGCGCTCGGCCGACGGCCTGCTCAAGGGCCTGCGCCGAATCGACGTGGCCGGCGGCATCGCACATGCCTTCAACGGCAGCGCGCAGCAGGCGGCCGCCTTGGTGGAGCGCGGTTTTGCGCTGGGTTTCGGCGGCGCGATGACCTTCGAGCGCGCCTTGCAGATCCGCACCCTGGCGCGTGAGGTGCGGCCCGACGCCTGGGTGCTGGAGACCGACGCGCCCGACATCCCGCCGCATTGGCTGTACCGCACCGCCGCGCAACGTGCGGCCGGCGAACGCGCGCGCAACGAGCCGGCCGAGCTGCCGCGCATCGCGACCACGCTCGCTGAACTGCGCGGCTTGTCGCTGGCCGACGCGGCCACCGCCAACCGGCACAACGCACTGCGCGTGCTGCCTCGCCTGGCCGGGCTGCCCACGCCGGCATGACGCTGTTGCAGGGCCTGCCGCCGGTGATCGCACCGCACACGCGGCTGCTCGTGCTCGGCAGCTTTCCGAGCGCGGCCTCGCTGCAGCGGCAGGAGTACTACGCCCATCCGCGCAACCACTTCTGGCCCATCGTGTCCGCGCTCTGGGGCCTGGAGCTGCGTGCCCTGCCCTATGCCGAGCGCATCGAGGCCGTGCGCGACCGGGGCCTGGGCATCTGGGATGTCTACGCCCGCTGCCGCCGCGAAGGCAGCCTGGACAGCGCGATCGAGGAGGCCGAGCTCAACGACCTGGCCGGCCTGGCGGCCCGCGCGCCGCAGCTGCAGGCGATCGCCCACAACGGCGGCGAGTCGGCCCGCAGCATGCGCATCACCCGCGCGCTCGGCCTGCCGGTGTGGCGGCTGCCCTCCACCAGCCCGGCCAACGCGTCCTGGTCGTTCGCGCGCAAGCTCGCCGCCTGGCGCGAGGTGTTCGACGCTGCCGGGCTGCTGCCGGCCGCACCGCTGCCGACGTGAACTTCGCGCGCAGGCGGTTGCGCGCGATTCACTTGTGCCTGCGTCCGCCGCCCGGCAAGGTGAGGGCCTCAGCCACTCACCGCCTCCCGGGATGAAACCGCAACCCCCACGCCCACTTCGTTTGCTGGCCCCTGGTGCCGCCAGGCCGACCGCTGCCCCGGCCGGCGGGCCCGCTGCGGCGGCCGGGCGGCTGGTCCTCCTGCCCCTGGTGATGGGTGGCCTCATCGTCGGCATGTCCATGGGCATGCGCGGCGGCTTCGGCCTGTTCGTGCCGCCGATCGCGCTGGACCGGGGCTGGAGCCGCGAGGCGATCGCGCTGGCGCTGGCCTGGCAGAACCTCGCCTGGGGCCTGGCCCAGCCGCTGTTCGGCGCGATCGCCGACCGCTTTGGCGCCGCGCGGGTGATCGCCGCCGGCATGCTGGTGTATGCACTCGGCCTGTTCACGATGGCCCACGCCGCCGACAGCACCGGCTTCACCTGGTCCACCGGCCTGTGCGTCGGCCTGGGCCTGGCCGGCTGCGCGTTCGGCACGGTGTATGGCGCGGTGGCCAGGCTGGTGCCGCCGGAGCGCCGCGGTGCCGCCCTGGGCATCACCGGCGCGATCGGCGGGCTGGGCCAGTTCCTGATGCTGCCGGTGCTGGGCGGGTTGATCACCACCACCGGCTGGGTCACGGCACTGGTCGTGATGGCGATGGCCTTCGTGGTGGCCTCGCTGGCGGCGCACTCGCTGCGCAGCCCGCCGTCCGCAGCGCCGGTGCTGCCGGCCGAGCGCATGCGCACGGCCGTGGCCGAGGCACTGGGGCAGCGCGACTTCTGGCTGCTGGGCCTGGGCTTCTTCACCTGCGGCTTCCAGCTGTCCTTCGTGTCCTTCCACCTGCCGGCCTTCCTGGCCGACCATGGTTTCGCGGTACGCACCGGCACCACCGCGCTGGCCTTGATCACGCTGGCCAATATCGGCGGCATCTATGCGTGCGGCCGGCTGGGGGATCGCTACCGGCCGCGTTCGGTGCTCACGCTGCTGTACCTGCTGCGCGGCGCCGCCTTTGCTGCTTTCATCGTGCTGCCGCTGTCGGAGGCATCGCTGTACGCCTTCTCGATCGTGATGGGGCTCACCTGGCTGGGCACGGTGCCGCTGACCAACGGGGTGATCCTGCGGCTGTATGGCGCGCGCTACCTGTCCACCCTGTTCGGCTTCGTGTTCGTGGGCCACCAGCTGGGCGGTTTTGGCGGTGCCTGGGTGGGCGGCTGGGCCTTCGATGCCACCGGCAGTTATGCGGTGGTGTGGTGGGCCTGCGCCGCGCTCGGCCTGACGGCGGCTGCCTTCCACTACCCGATCGACGACACGCCGCGGGTGCCGGCCGGCGCCGCGCAACCGGCATGAAGCACCGTGCGTCCTCGAACGCAGGCGCGCCAGCGGCGCCCCGCGGGGCTTGTGCCATGAGCCCGCACGGCCGCCCGAAGGGCTCATGCACCGCAGTGCGAAGCACGGAGGTTGCCTGATGAGCCGCTGGCGCGTGACGCGCAGGGTGGCGGCGGCCGCGGGCCTGGCCGCCGTGGTGGCAGCCGTGGCCACCGGCTGGTCGGCCTACCGTGCGCCCACGCTGGTGCTGTCCTACGCGCTGGACGTGGCGCTGTGCGGCGCCGCCCGGCGCCCGACCGCCGTCACACCGCCGGCGCCTGCGCCTGCAGCCAGGCCAGCAGCGCCCCCACCGCCGGCCGGCGCGCCACCTCGTTGAGCGCCACCGCCTGGTAGAGCTTGCCCGGGATGCAGGCGGGGTGCGCGCGGGCGATCTGCCCCGACGCGACGGCCGGCGCGAGGATGTGCACCGGCAGCAGCACGATGCCCAGGCCCTGGGCCGCCGACTGCAGCGTGAGCAGGATGTCGTGGCACACGACCTGGGGCGCCGGCGGGTCGCCGGCCACGCCGTGGGCGGCCAGGAAGCCGGCCCAGGGCATGCGCGGATGCTCCACCAGCGCAAAGCGCTGCACCAGATCCGCCAGCGCCAGGCCCCGCGCCTGCCGGGCCAGCGCCGGCGCGGCGAAGACGGCGATCTCCTCGCGCCACAAGGGCACACGGTGCAGGCCCGGCGTGTCGGTGTCGCCGCCGTAGCGCAGGGCCACGTCCGCCTGCTCGCCCGGCACGTCGGCCAGCGACTCCGACACCAGCAGCGACAGCCCGATGCGGGGATGCTGCTGCCGGAAGCCCGCCAGGCGCGGCCCCAGCCACAGGCGCGCGAGCGCCGGCGAGCTGGACAGGCGGATCTGCACCTGGGCGTCCGGCGACACGCCATACAGCCCGTCGCCCACGGTGCGCGCGAACTGCTGCACCGCCGAGTAGTACAGCCGGCCCGCAGCCGTGAGCTCCACCTGGCCGGCATGGCGCGTGAACAGGCGCACCTTGAGGCGGTGTTCCAGCAGCGTCATCGCCCGGCTGAGGGCCGAACGTGTGACACCCAGCTCCTGCGCGGCACGCTGCGCGCTCTGCAGGCGCGCCATCGCTTCGAAGGCCACCAGCGCATGCAGTGGCGGCAAGGCGGGCAACCGCGGTACAAGATCGGTCATGGCAAACAAGGATAACGAGGCCTCTGCAGCGCCCCTGGTTGCCGCTGCGCCGCTGGACGTGAGCTCCATCGCGACCTTGCCGCTGCATGCGCTGGCCGCGTTCGAGGCCGCCGCCCGCCTGGGCAGCTTTGCCCGCGCCGCGCAGGAGCTGTGCATCACGCAATCGGGTGTGAGCCATCGCATCCGCCAGCTGGAGGGGCGGCTGGGCGGGCCCTTGTTCGAGCGCGCCGGCAAGGCGGCCCGGCTGCTGCCGCTGGGCCAGCGCTACCTGGCGCCGGTGGCCGACGGACTGGCGCGCCTGCGCCTGGCCACCGCCACCATCGACGACACCGAGCGGCGCCTGGTGCGTGTGGCCGCCACGGCGGCGCTGGGCACCCACTGGCTGGTGCCGCACATCGGCCAGTTCCTGCAGCGCCATCCCCAGGTGCGCGTGGACATCGGCCCGATGGCCGGCCCGGGCGACGCAGCGGCCGGCGCCGCCGACGTGCTGATCGAATTCGGCGAGGCGCAGGCCAACCGCGGGAACGATGTGGCTGCCTTCCCGGTGAGCCTGCAGCTGGTGGCCGGGGCCCCCTGGGCGCATGCCGATGGGCCCTTGGCCGAGGCGCAATTGCGCGCCGCGCCGCTGCTGCGCCACCCGCTGTTCCCGTGGGCCCGCTGGGCCCGCGCGGCCCTCGGCATCGAGCTCGAACCGGCGGGCCTGTATTACTTCGACGACACGGTCACGATGCTGGAGGCGGCGGCCGGCGGCCTGGGCCTGGCCCTGGCGCCCAGCATCGCGTGCGACGCCTACGTCGCGCGCGGCGCCCTCCAGGTGGTGCACCCCGCGCCGCTCGCCGGCTTCGAATGCCGCGCCCGGGTGAGCGATGCCGGCGCAGTGAAACCGGGCGCGCGTGCCCTGGCCCAATGGCTGGGGCAGCAGCTGGGCGCGGCGGCCTGAGGCGATCAGCTCAGCGCGGCCCGCCTGGCATGGAGCCGCCCCCCAGGCGTCCGGTGGACGACAGCACCGACTTCCAGCTGAACGACAGCAGCCAGAAGAAGGCGATCGGCAGCACGATGGTCTGCAGCAGGAAGATCACACTGAGGTCCACCATGCGCTCGATGCCGTTGTCGGCCACCTGCTTCAGGCCTGCGATGTCGGGCAATTGCGGCAGCTGCACGCCCTTGAGTGGCGCCGGCAACCAGCGCCGCCACCCCGCGTCCTGGTCGGCCGCGGCCGGGTCGGTCGTGGCGGCGTCCTGCCCTGCACGCGCACGTTCGATCTCCCTCGTCGACAGGCCCAGCCCTTCCTGAGCCGCGGCGTAGGGCTCGGCCAGGAAGCCGCGATACACAAGCTCGGTCCCCAGGACATACACCGGCACCGCAAACCGCACGATGAGCAGCGCCGCCGTCAGGCGCAGCAGTACGCCGGACACCGGGCGCCCGCGCAGCAGCGCCGCCGCCACGCCCACCAGCGCCAGCGACAGCAGCAGCGAGGGCAGCCAGTGCGCGCCCAGCTTCACCAGCAGCAGCTGCATGCCGAACGCCACCAGCACCACCTGCATCAACGAGGAGAACTGCTCGATCACGTCGTCCACCGGATCGAGCGCCTCGCCCACTGCGAAGGTAAAGCCCACGCCGGCCGGCTCCGCCGCAAGCTCGGTGCCCTTGGCCACCGAGATCACTGCGTTGAGGCTGCGCGCGACCGCATAGGTGGCCAGGGCACGTTTCAGGCCCTGCCGGGTGTGCTCGGTGGCGAAGTCCTGCGTGGTGGGCAACCAGCTCAGCGCCAGCAGCAGCAACGTCACGCCGAGGATCGCTGCCTGTCTCGGCCGGGTCATGGGCACCTCCTTGTCCGTCGGAGCGGCGATCTTGACGCAAAGCAGCCGCCGTGCCGGCAGCCCGCAGCCACCCCGCGCGTCGACAATCCCGGCGATGAAAAACAACGGCGACCTGCCCACCGTGACCCTGTCCGAACACCAGGGCATCCGCGACCTGCACCTGGACAGCCCCTGGATCCAGGGCTCCATGCGCATCAAGGCGCCCTTCGACATCGAGCTCGAATACGTGCAGCGCATGATGGTGTGGCTGCTGTTCCTGGAGCCGCAGGGCCTGGGGGAGCGCCACGCGATGCAGCTGGGGCTGGGCGCGGCCACCATCACCAAGTTCTGCCACAAGCGGCTGCGCATGCGCACCACCGCGGTGGAGCTCAACCCGCAGGTCATCAGCGCCTGCCGCGCCTGGTTCCACCTGCCGCCCGACGACCGGCGGCTGACTGTGATCCAGGCCGACGCGGCCCAGGTGGTGCGCGAACCCGAGCGCCTGCAGACCGTCGACGCGCTGTGCGTGGACCTCTATGACCATGAGGCCGCCGCCCCGGTGCTGGACGACGAAGCCTTCTACGCCGGCTGCCGCGGCCTGCTGGTCGACGGCGGCGTGATGACCGTCAACCTCTTCGGCCGCGATGCCAGCTTTGCGCGCAGCAGCGCGCGCGTGGCGGCGGTGTTCGGCCGCGACCAGGTCTGGAGCATGCGCCCCACCAAGGAAGGCAACACGGTGCTGATCGGCGGGCGCGGCGTGGTGGTGCCCGACCGCGAAACCCTGCAGGCGCGAGCGGCTACCATCGAAGAACGCTATGGGCTGCCGGCGCGCAAATGGTTGCGCATGGTGCGGCCCTTGGAGTGAACCTGACGATGTCCGCGACTTCTCCAGCACCGCTTGGCGCATCCACCTCCAAACACAGCCGGCCCAAGGGCAAGCTGGAGTGGCGCGCGTTGCTGCACTGGCTGAAGGAAGACGGTGTCATCTCGCCGGAGGAGGCCGAGCGCGTGAAGTACCGCTTCGGTGCCGGCCAGTCGATCCTGCATCCGCTGGTGCGCCTGGGCGGCGCCAACCTCACGCACCTGGGCACCGGCCGGCCGCTGGACGTGGAAGTGCTCACTGAATGGCTGGCCGCCAAGTGCAAGCTGCCCTACCTGCGCATCGATCCGCTCAAGGTGGACGTGGGCCGCGTGGCCGAGGTGATGTCCATCAACTACGCCGAGGCGCGGCGCGCGCTGCCGGTGGTGGTGGGGCCCACCGACGTCACCATCGCCACCTGCGAGCCCTTCGACACCGACTGGGTGCCGGAGATCGAGGCCCACACACGCAAGCTGGTGCGCCTGGCCCTGGCCAACCCGCAGGACATCGCCCGTTTCACCACCGAGTTCTACACGCTCGCCAAGTCGGTGAAGGCGGCGCAGAAAAGCGGCGAGACCTCGGCGCTGGCCAGCTTCGAACAGCTGGTGGAGCTGGGCAAGAGCAACAAGCAGCTGGACGCCAACGACCAGGGCGTGGTGCAGGTGGTGGACTGGCTGTGGCAGTACGCCTTCGACCAGCGCGCCAGCGACATCCACCTGGAGCCGCGGCGCGACATGGGCGCCATCCGCTTCCGCATCGACGGCGTGCTGCACACCGTGTACCAGGTGCCGATGAGCGTGATGCAGGCGATGACCGCGCGCATCAAGCTGCTGGGCCGCATGGACGTGGTGGAGCGCCGCCGCCCGCAGGACGGCCGCATCAAGACGCGCCGGCCCGAGATGCAGGGCCTGCCCGGCAGTGAAGTGGAAATGCGTTTGTCCACCCTGCCCACCGCCTTCGGCGAGAAGATGGTGATGCGCATCTTCGACCCCGACACCGTGGTCAAGAACACCGAGGCGCTGGGCTTCGGCACGCACGATGCGCAGCGCTGGAACGAGCTGATCGCGCGGCCGCACGGCATCATCCTGGTCACCGGCCCCACCGGCTCCGGCAAGACCACCACGCTGTACGCCACGCTCAAGCGCCTGGCCACCGACGAGGTGAACGTCACCACCATCGAAGACCCGATCGAGATGATCGAGCCGGCGCTCAACCAGACGCAGGTGCAGAGCGCGCTGGACTTCGGTTTTGCCGAGGGCCTGCGCGCGCTGATGCGGCAGGACCCGGACATCATCATGGTGGGCGAGATCCGCGACCTGGCCACCGCCGAGATGGCGATCCAGGCCGCCCTCACCGGCCACCTGGTGTTCAGCACCCTGCACACCAACGACTCCGCCTCCGCGATCACGCGACTGGCCGACCTGGGCGTGCCGCCCTACCTGATCAGCGCCACGGTCATCGGCGTGCTGGCGCAGCGCCTGGCGCGCACCTTGTGCCCCGCCTGCAAGGTGCACGACACCGAGACCACGCGCGAGGACCTGGACGCCGCCGCCAAGCCCTGGCGCCTGAAGGGCGGCGTGAAGGCCTACAAGGCGGTGGGCTGCCTGGAATGCCGCAAGACCGGCTTCCGCGGCCGGGCCGGGCTGTACGAGCTGCTGGTGATGACCGAAGCGTCACGGCAGTCGGTGCACCCCACCCTGGACATCGCCGCCTTGCGCCGGCATGCACTCGCCGAAGGCATGCACCCGCTGCGCCTGGCCGGCGTGATGAAGGTGGCCGAAGGCGTGACCACGCTGGACGAGGTGCTGCGCACCACGCCGGCCTGGGAGGGCTAGGAGGCTGGGCCGCAGAAGCCGCCCAGCCTCCTAGCCTGCGGCTTTGTGCACGGCTCCCCCCGAGCCCCCTCCAGGAGGGAGCTCCAGCTCGTTCGACCGCACCCTCCAGCCTCCCTCCACGAGGGAGGCTCCAGTCAGCCCGACGAGCGATCCCTGCATGCTCAGCTTGCGCTGAACACCGACATGCGCCGCTGGTTCAGCGCCGGTGTCAGCCTTTGGTGGGCCGCTCCTGCGCGTCGTGCTTCTGCTGGTGGATCGCCTTGCTCTGGTGGTTCTCGGCGTGCTGCACGCGGTGCTGCTCGGCCTGGCCCACGTGGCCGTCGCGGCCGGCGGCGTATTCCTTGTGGTCCACCTTGGCCTGGCCGCGCTCCAGCTTGGCCGCCTCATGCCTGGTGAGCTCTCCGCTCTTCAGCCCCTGCTGGATGCGCTGCTCCTGGTTCACGTTGCGCTGCACATCGGCTTGCATGCGCTGCGACGACGCCGACAGCGGGTTGCCGTTCACGCCGTTGTAGGTGGCGGTGGAGATGTCGCGGCTCGCCTGGTTCTGGGCCTGCTGCAGCCGGCTGCGTTCGGCATCGGTGAGCTGGCCGTCCTTGAGCGCCTGGGCCTGGAGCCGGTCCACCCGGCTCTCATCACGCTCCAGCAGCGCGGCTTCGCGGGTGGTGAGCTTGCCGCTCTGCAGGCCCTGCTCGATGCGCTGCTGCTGCTTCACGTCGCGCTGAAGGCTGGAGGCGGCGGTGGTCTGGGCGAAGGCGCCGGCGGCCGTAAAGGCCAGCAGCGCGGAAACGACGAAGTTGCGGTTCATCCAATGGCTCCTTGTGGGTGCTTGCGGTTCCAGAGTTGCGCAACTCTGCTGCGAACAACGGCGGCTTCCGAGCCGTCGTTGACCCGCCCCGGAGCAGGGCCATGTGAAGTTTTGTTGAGCGTGGGCAGGGTTCCCCCGCAGCGCCGCACCCCTTAAGGGGGGTGTGGGTGGCCGCTCCTGCGCGCAGAATGCATGAGCGCCAGGCACTCCAGCGCCGGCGTCGGCCTGCGCCAGCAGCGCTTCATGACACACCCACCAACCGACACCGCGCGCGCGGAGTTCATCTTCAGGGCCTTTTTCGACCAGGCCGCCGTGGGCGTGGCGGTGGTGGACAGCGCAAGCGCGCAGGTGGTGACCTGCAACGACCGCTTCTGCGCCATCCTGGGCCTGGACCCGGCCACGGCCGCAGGCACCCTACTCGGCACGCTGGAGCATCCCGACGACCAGCACCTGCACCGGGCGGCGGTGGCCGCCATCGAGCGGGGCGAAACCGACCGCTACGTGGTGGAAAAGCGCTACCGGCACGCCGACGGCGCGGTGGTGTGGGCGCGGGTGATGACGTCGGCGATCGCACCCCCTCGCAGCGCTGCGTCGGCCACACCCGAGGCGGGCTGGCACGTGGCGATCGTGGAGGACATCACCGACCGCAAGCAATACGAGCAGGCGCTGCAGCATCGCGAGGCCTGGTACCGCTCCTTGTGGGACACCACGCCGGACGCGGTGGTGACCGTCGGCGCGGACAACCTCATCCGCTCGGCCAACCCGGGCGTGCAGCGGGTGTTCGGCCACACGCCGCTGGACCTGGTGGGCCGCGATGCCGGCGTGCTGCAGCCCGAACGCCTGCGCGAGGCGCACCGCGCCGGGATGGCGCGCTACCTGGCCACCGGCGTGCGCCGTGTCGATTGGCGCGGCACCGAGGTGACCGGGCTGCGCAAGGATGGATCGGAGTTTCCGCTGGAGGTGTCGTTCAGCCACGCCAGCGTGGCCGGCGAGGAATTCTTCGTGGCGTTCATGCGCGACATCAGCGAGCGCAAGCGGGCTGAGCAGGTGCTGCGGCAAAGCGAGGAACGCCTGGCGCTGGCCCTGGCCGCCGGCCAGCTGGGCCACTGGGACTGGTCGGTCGCGGCCGACGAGCTGGATTGGTCCGACACCGCCAAGGCGATGTTCGGCCTGGCGCCGGCCAGCGTGGTGACCCTGCCGCGCTTCCTGGAGATCGTGCATCCGGAAGACCGCACCCGCGTGCAGCAGGCGGTGGAAACCGCGCTGGACACCGGCCACAACTACGACGTGGAGTTCCGCGTGGTGTGGCCGGACGGCACGCAGCGCTGGATCCAGGCCATCGGCAAGCCGCAGCCCAACCCCGGCGGGCGCAGCGAACGCATGACGGGCCTGGTGCAGGACGTGACCGAGCGCGTGGAGCGCGAGGCCGAGCGCCACGCGCTGGAGGAAAAGCTGCGCCGCGCGGAGACCCTGCAAGCCCTGGGCACCTTCGCCGGCGGCATCGCGCACGACTTCAACAACATGCTGTCGGCAGTGATGGGCAACGTGGCACTGGCGCGCCAGGCGCTGCAGGCCGGCGAGCCGGCGCAGGGCGCGCTGGACCAGATCGACATCGCGGCCCGCCGCGCGCGCAGCCTGGTCAAGGAGATCCTCGCCTTCAGCCGCAACGAACCGGCGCGCCAGGTCACCCTGGCGCTGCAGCCCCTGGTCGAGGAGACAGTGCAGTTGTTGCGGGCGGGCCTGCCTGCGGGTGTGACGATCAGCGCGCAGCTGTGCGCCACGCCGATGCTGGTGCGTGCCGACCCCGGGCAGATGCAGCGGGTGCTGATGAACCTGTGCACCAACGCCAGCCAGGCGATGCGCGGGGCCGCCGGCCGGATCCTGTTGACGCTCGAGATCATCGGGCCCCTGCCGCATGCAGCGCCGGGTGCCGCGCCGCTGGGCCACGCGGTGCTGCGCGTGGCCGATGACGGCGTGGGCATGACCCCCGACGTGCGCCAGCGCCTGTTCGAACCGTTCTTCACCACCAAGGCCTCGTCCGGCGGCACCGGGCTGGGCCTGTCGGTGGTGCACGGCATCGTCGCCGCGCATGGCGGCAGCATCGACGTGCGCAGCGAGCCGGGCCATGGCACGGTGTTCGAGCTGCAGCTGCCGCTGGCCGGCGCCGAGGCGACCGACGCCGTACCGGAGGCGCCGAGCCAGGTGCTGGCCGGCATTCCGTGGGACGACATCCGCCATGTGCTGTACGTCGACGACGACGAGGTGGTGTCGCTGATGGTGGGCCGCCTGCTGGAGCGCAATGGCCTGGCCGTGCGCTGCGTGCCGGACACGCAGGAAGCCCTGCGCCTGGCCGCCGACCCGGCCGAGCCCATCGATCTGCTGCTGACCGACTTCGACATGCCGGCGATGACGGGCATCGAACTGGCTGTCGAAGTGCGCCGGCTGCGCCCCACGCTGCGCATCGTCGTGAGTTCCGGCACCATCGACACGGACCTGCAGGAGCACGCGCGCATCACCGGGGGCTGGCCGGTGGTGCAGAAGGACGAGCTGGTGCAGGCGCTGGGCAGCCGGCTGAAGAATCGACGCCGCTAAGCGGCGAACGCTCGCCTCACGCGGTGTGGACGGGAGGGCGGGCCGCGGTGGTGGTGGCGGTGCCCGGGGTGGTACCGGTGCGTGCGCCCGTGGTGGTTCCGGTCCCGGTGCCGGCGGTGGTGCCGGTGCCCGACCCGCTTCGTGTGGCGGTACCCGTGCCGGTGCCGGTCCCTGTGGCGGTCCCGGCGCCCGATCCGCTTCGTGTGCCAGTGCCAGTGCCGGAAGTCGCGCCCGTCGTGCCGGAGCCTGTCCCTGTCCCCGTCGCTGGCGGCCTGGCCGGCGGCGTGGCGGGTGCCAACGGCCGGCTCGCCGTGTCGATGGCGCTGTCCATGGACGTGCGCCGTGCACGCTCGGCCCCCTGCTGCGACACCAGCCGCGCCTGGCGTGCCGCGTCGCCGCTGTCCACCGTGGCCGCAGGGTTCAGCGTGGCGTTGCGGATGCGGTCGGCCTGCGCCTGCGCGGCCATCTGGTTCAGCGGCAGGTAGTCGGTGCGGAAGTTGATCTCCACCGAGGAGTTGAGGTCCAGGTCGGTGTTGATCTCCTCGTTGCCCTGCGAGCGTTCGGTCGACACGTAGCTGATGGTGTTCTCGGCCTCCGCGCTCACGCCCCATGGGCCGGCGCCAAAGCTGCCCGAGGCCTTGATGCGGTTCTGCATGCCGAACTGGCTGCCGCGGTCCTGGCTGGCCGCACTGCGCGTGTCGATGTGGAAGCGCATGGACGCATTGATCTTGCCGCTGTCGATCACGATGCGCTGCATGCCCATCATCACCATGGTGGCCAGCATCTGCTGGCGCTGGCGCGCGATCTGGCGCCGCGCCAACGGCACCAGCTGCTCCGGGTTGGAGGCATCGATGCTCTCCTCCGGCCCCAGCCCGAGCACGCTGCGCAGCTCCTCGGCGCCCGGCATGGTGGCGTTGGGCTTCAGGCGCAGCTTGATGTTGGCGATGTCCTCCGGCTCGGGCGGGTCGTCGCCGGGCTCCACCTCGGGCAGGTCGTATTCGATCGCCTCCGGGAAGTGCTCGGCCACCCAGCGCCGGATGGCCACCAGGCTGAACTGCGTCTTCTCGAAACCCTCGGCGGAGGCCGACACGTTGTTGAGCAGCTGCACGTACATCTGCATCTGCTGCGAGCTCGAATCCAGCATCGCCTTGAACACGCCGTTGATCAGGTCGGTGACAAAGCGCGGGAAGGACACCGCGGCCAGCACGTCGCGCGTGGTGCTCGCGATGCGGTCGGCCGACGCGCCGAAGCCGGGCGCCTCCTGCGCCCGCGCCAGCACCGGCCGGCGCGGCGGCGCGGGCGGATCCGGCGCAACGGCGGGCGGCTGCCCCAGCGCCTGCGCCGCCTCGCCTTCCTCCGCGATCAGGCCGGCAGCGATGCCGCTCACCTTCACCATCGCCTGCGCCAGCGCACGCCGGTCCTCCGGCTTCAGCTGGTGATAAGCCGGCGCCTGCACCAGCACCTCGCGCACCGCATGGCGCAGCCAGTCCGGCGGTGGCGCGTCGGCCGCCGGTTCGTGGCGGACGTCGTTCATGTCGCGCCCGGCCGCGGCGCGGCCGCCTGCAGGCCAGACCAGGCGGTGCGCCAGGCAATGGCCGCAGCCATCAGCTGCTGGCCGGGCGCGCTCGCGGGGTCGAGCGCATAGCCCTGGGGCACCGCCGCGGCCAACCAGGCGAGCACCGTCGCGCCCTGGCGGCCCAGGTCCACATGCCGGCGCATCTGCGCGGGGCCCGCACCCTGCGCCGTGCCGACGGTGGCCACCAGCCCCCACAGGTCCTGTGCGCCGAAGGCCACCTGCAGCAAGCGGTCGCGCAGGAAGTGGGTGGCCTGCGCGAGGGCCTGCACGATGTCGCCGGCGGCGAACATCGCCATGCCCACCGCATGCGGCGCCAGCCAGCCGGCCAGGCTGTCGGCCGCCTGCTGCAGCGCCACCCGGGCCCGCACGTCGCTGGGCCGCGCGGGGTTGTCGAACTGGCCTGCCAGCGCGTCGCACAGCGCCAGCATCAGCGGGTAGAACTCGCTGGGCTCGAACACCTGCAGGAACAGCTGCTCGCGTTCGGGTGCGGCCAGGCGCTCGTGGCGGGCGCGCCAGAAGTCGGCAATCAACTGCGCGGTCGGCCCGAGCGGCTGGGTGATCGCACCGCTGGCGAACAGCCCCGCGATCAACTCCGCCGTGCGCAGCACGCCGGCGTGTTCCAGTTCGGCCGCCAGGTACAGCGGCGCCAGCGCTTCCAGGTGCTGCGCGTCCTCCGCGGTGGGCGCGCTGTCGGGCAGCTCGATGTCGCCCAGCTCGGCCAGCGCCATCGCCAGCGCCTGCACGAGGTGCACATCCACCCGCCGGGCCGGCGCGACCTGCATGGAAGACGGGAAGATGAGGGCGGCGCTCATGGCAGCAGCGGCGGGAGGCCGCTCACCGGGCCGGGGCGGCCGCAGCGGCACCACGCGCCGCGGGTGCGGCGTTCGGGTCCACCGGCATGGAGTTGCCCTGGATGGCCGCGATCATGCCGGGCGAGGCCAGCTTTTCCATCGGGAAGTAGTCGGACTTGAAGTTCACCCGCACCTCGCCCGACAGCTTGGCCTTCACCTCGGCCTTGGACTCGCTGGTTTCGTCCACCGCCGAAGCCACCGTGGTGACGTGGCGCTGCTCGTTCACGTTCACCGAGCCGGCTGCGCCCCAGCCGAAGTTCATGCCCGCCGCGCTGGTGTTGCTGTTGCGGCTGCTCTGGGTGTCGTACAGCGAGGCGCGCGCTTCGCGCTGCGCCTGGTCGCTGGCCTTCAGCTCGAACAGCACCTTGGCGTTGATCGCGCCATCGGTCACCACGATGCGGTTGATGCCCAGGATCACCATGGACGACAGCAGCTGCTGGCGGCTGCGTGCCATCTGCAGCCGTGCGGCGGTGACCAGCCGGGCCTCCTGCTCGGGGTCGGACAGGTCGGTGATCGGTTCGGCCAGGCCCATCTCGGCATTGATCTGCGCGAGCACCGACTCGGCGCCGTCCTCGGACTTCAGCGCCAGGCGCGGCTGGCCGCCCTCTTCCTGCGCGGCCGCTTCGTCCACGCCGATCTGGTCGGGGTACTTGTCGACCAGCCAGTCGCGTGCGTTGTTCAGGCTGATGTTGTCCTGCGCGAACTGGTCCACCGTCTGGGCCACCGACTTCAGCAGCTGGCCGTAGGCGTTCATCTGCTGGATGGAGGCGTTGACGATGGCCTGGAACACGTTCTGGATGAGGCCGCCCACGAAGCTGGGGAAGTCCACCGAGCCCACCAGGTTCTTGTACTGCTCCACGCCCTGGCGCACCGCGCCGGCCTGGAAGTCGGCGCCGGCGAAGGTGCCGCTCTTGTCCGAGGCCTTGCGCTTGGCGGCGTCCACCGCGCCATCGGCCTGGGCCCGCGCCAGCACGCCGTTGCCGGGCGTGAGCTCCTGCTTGGCCAGCCCGTCCGGGTTGGCCATGTAGGAGGCCACCCGCACCATGGTGCGCGCCATGTCCAGCTGCTGGGCTGGTGACAGCGCCCGGAAGCCCGGCGAGCGTTCGAGCAGCTGGCGCACCTGCGGCCGCACCGCCGACAGCGTGGCGTCGTCCAGCCAGGCGGGATCGCGGGTGGACAGGGTGGTGGCGGCGCGCATGGCGGGCTTCTCGGCAAGGTGTCAGCGGGCCGCAGCGGCCGGCGCAGGCGCGGCCGCCGGCGGGGGCACCGCCGCAGGTGCCGGCGCGGCACCGGGCTGCGGCCGCGCCGCCATGTTCTTCACCATGCCCGGCTGCGCATTCATCTGGATGGCCGCGATGTTCTCCGGGTTGGCCATCTTCTCCAGCGGCAGGTAGTCGCTCTTGAAGTTCACCTCCACCGCACCGGTGAGCTGGGCCTTGGCCTGCAGCTGCGAGTCGTCCATGAGCTTCTGCGTGCTCATCAGCTTGACCACCGGCTGCTGCGAATACTTGTACGTGCCCTTGGAGTAGTAGCTGGCGTCGCGCCGGTCTTCGGAGTCGGCCGTCTTGCTGTAGCTGCCGCCTTCGCTCTTGCCTTCATAGTCGCCGGAGTAGGTGCTGGTGGTCTGCAGGTTGCCGGCCGCGTCCTTCTCGTGGTCGAACTTGGTGGCGCTGAAGGCGTACTTGCGGTTGTCGCTGGCCTTGAAGTCGAACACCACCTTGGCGGAGATCTTGCCGTCGGTGACCACGATGCGGTTGATGCCCATCATCACCATGGTGGCCAGCAGCTGCTGGCGGCCGGTGGCGATCTGGGTGCGTGCGGCCGGCACCAGCAGCGCTTCCACCAGGCCGTCGTCCAGGCTGGTGATCGGCTTGTCCAGCGGCATCGAGCGGTTGATGCGCTCCAGCGCCGACTTCTCGTCCACGTCCTCGCGCACCGTCACGCGCGGCTGCGCCGGCTTGCTGCCGTCGCCACCGAAATCACCGAAGGCATCGTCCTCGCCCATGCTGATCTGGAACACGTCGGGGAACTGCTCCACCAGGTGGTCGCGGCCCTGGTTGTCGGTGGTGTTGTCGTCGCGGAACTGGTTCAGGCTCTTGGACACGTCGGCCACCAGCTTGGCGTAGGCCTCCATCTGCTGGATGGAGCTGTCGACGATGGAATGGAACACGCCCTGGATCAGGCCCGACACGAAGCCGGGGAAGTTCACGCCCTGCACCAGGCTCACCATGCTGTCGATGCCGGCCCGGGTGGCCTGGCCGAATTGCTGCGGCTTCATCGCCTCGTCGGCGAGTGCGCGCACCTGCGGGCTCTGCTGCTTCAGCCGCACGCCGTCGGGCTCGGCCAGGTAGGCGCCGATCTGCACCAGGTCGTGCGCCAGCTGGCGCCGCTTGGGCTCGGGCAAGGCGTTGAAGGCCTGGCTGCGCTGCAGCAGGCTGCGCACCGTCTGGCGCGCAGCCTCCACGGTTTCGGGGCTGGCGGCGGGCCGCGCCGGACGGGGCGGCGGCGCATAACGGCGCACGGCCGAGGCGGGGAAGACGGAGGCAGGCATGTGTGGACTCCGATAGAAGATCAGCTGTACTCGCGCGACTCTTCCAGCGTGTCGCGCATCTCGAACTCGATCGGCCGCACATACAGGCTGATGCGCGCCTGCGAGCTGGGCGACACCCGCACCGACAGCACCGAGAAGTGGCCCTGCTCGCCGGCGTCGTCCACGCCGAAGGCGGACAGCCAGCGCTCCAGCGCGGCCACCTGGCGAGGTCGTTCGGCCAGGCCCAGGCGCAGCAGGTCGAGGAAGCGGTTGGGCAGGTCGGGCAGCGACGCCAGCAGGATCTCCAGCTTCATCTCCACGCCGTCGGGCGTGTCGCGCAGGCCCACCAGCACGCCGCCGTTGGGCAGCTCGAAGCGCCCGCCCAGCGCCACGCCCACCACCCGCATCAGGCTGGGCAGCTGGTGCCCGATGCCCAGCCGGTTCATCAGCGGGCCGAGCGCCGCCAGCGCCAATGGGCCGCGGTGCATGAAGGTCACGCGCTGGCTGGCGGTGTCACGCTTGCAGCCGATGGAGGTGAAGATCGGCATCAACCCCGGCATCTCGGTCATGACCATGCGGGTCAGCCGCGCCAGGCTGGGCGCCAGCGCATCGATCTGCGTGGGCGCCAGCTCGTAGTACACCTTGGCGGCGTACAGCCCGTCCTCGTCGAAGGCGCTGCCGAACCAGGCGCCGTAGTGCATCCAGCCCAGGCCGCTCATGCCGCGCCATTCCTCGCTGCGCGAATCGAACCAGCGCAGTGCGTCGCGGCCGAACAGCGGCGAGATCAGGCGCCGCATCTCGCGCGTGGCCTCGTCGCGCCGGGCCACCGGCGAGGCGCCGGGACCGGAAGGCTCGATGGTGAAGCGCAGCACATCCGGCTCGGCTTCGGAGAACGAGGGCTCGAAGGGCACGGCGCCGGGGGCGAGCTGGTTGTCGGCATATGCCATGTCGTCGTCCGGCCGCGCGAAGGTGCGGTCGATCATGGAGCCCATGAAGGGCAGCGGGTCGCGCACGCCGAGCGCCTGCGACGCCTGGCGCAGCGACTGCTTGACGTGCGTGGCCATCGAGGGATGCGGGCGTTGGTCGTAGGCCATCACATGCTCCTCACTGCAGGCCCGGCATGCCGGCCGGCAGGCCGCTGCCATTGAGGCTCACGCCCATGCCGTTGAGCATGTCGCGCGCCATCTGCGGCATCTCGATCGGCCGGCTGGTCATGGTGGGCGCCTCGATCGGTTGCGAGTACTGCTCGATGCTCGCGTCCTGCACGCCACCGACGGCCAGCCACTGTTCGCAGGCATTCACCAGGTCCCAATCGGTGGGGTCCACGGTCGGGTTGTTGTTGCCGTTGGCCACGCGCAGCTGCGGGTTGACGATCTGCTCGATCTGGATCACCGGCCCGCCCACGCTGGCCAGCCGCTGCACGTTGTTGGCGATCCAGCGGATGATCACCGCGCCCGCGCGGCTTTGCGTGCGGTAGCGATGGGTGTTGCGCGCGCCGCCCAGGTAGTTCACGTTCACCTGGTCGATCACCTGCCACATGTCGCGTGCACCGAAGGCATTGCGCAGCTCGGGGTTCTGCAGCACATCGCGGAACTCCAGGATGCTCTGCTGCAGGTCGGTGGCCGCGAAGTAGGCGATGCCGTAGCCGTTGCGCGAGAGGTTGGCCCCCAGGTCGCGCCCGGCCTTGCGCACCTGTTCCTGCGACACCGCCATCGGCACCGAGTTGCGCAGCATGCGCTCCACGGTGAGCTGGCGCGAGAAGCTGGACACCGCGGAGATGAAACGCAGCCAGAGCTCGTTGAAGTCGCGGTTGGGTTCGTTCGACGGGTTGCCGCCGGGCGCGCCGAACAGGCGCATGTAGAGGTCACGCCGTTCGCCTTCGGTGATGCGCTCGGACGCCTTCTTGTAGTAGTTGAAGAGGTAGTCGCCCACGGCGCCGCGGCCCAGCGGCAGCAGCCCCTGGCGGAACAGCTCCACGATGCGCTCCACCACCTGGAACATCCGCATCTCCTCGAGCTGGTAGGCGAAGTAGATGGCCTGCACCGCCTGCAGGTTCTCGGCCTGGATCTCGATGTCCACCGCCTCTTCCAGGTCGGGCAGCATGATCTCCATCGCCGAGGGCGGCGCGCCGGACACCACGCCGGTCTGCATGTTGTAGGCGCTCTCCAGCCGGCTGCTGATCCACGGGTCGTCGGCGCTCACGTTGTCGTTGACCAGCTTGCGCACCACGGCTGCAATGTTGCGCGCCGAGATCACCGAGATGCGGTCCTTCAGCGACGGGATCACCGGGCTGTTGAAGGAGGTGGGCGCGGCCGTGCCGTGGCGCCCGCTGATCGAGCCCCCCGGCTGCACGCAGCCCACCACGTCGGCATCGATCAGGCCCTGGTCCACCTGGCTGTGCAGCGTCACCTCGAAGCGGCGCGAGAAGGTTTCGTAGGCGGCGTCGAACAGCGCGATGTGCTGGCGGTATTCGCCCTGGGCCTCGGTGATCTTCTTGATGAAGCTGGGAATCGTCGGCTGGGTGATGTTGTCCAGCTCCAGCAGGCCGCTGACGAAGGCGATCTCCTGCTCATGCGTGCCCAGGCCCTTTTGCGTGGGCTCGATCTGCTGCGAGCCAAAGAGGCCGTGCTCCAGCAGGTAGTCGCGGTCGTTCACCAGCTCGTCCCAGGGCTTGCGCGCGATGCTGCAGGCCACCGCCTGGTAGAACGGGTCCACCGGCACGTCGCTGTCCAGCGCGGCGGCTATGCGCTCCAGCTCGGCCTCCTGCGCGGTGCTGAGCCCGCCGCTGGAGTCTTCGGTGCGGCGCACGGCTTCCAGCCGGTCGCGGCGGATCTTCAGCTTGGCGCGCTCTTGCAGTTCGCGTTGGCTCAAGTCGATCAACAGGATGCGCTTCATGGTCCGTCCTCCAGGAGGGTTGGCGAGGGTCAGGGGGTTGGCGGCGGAGCCACCGGCAGGTGGACGGTCCGCCTCGGCGGCGAGTGCCGCCGCAGGCAGGGTGGAACGAGCGGGCGGCACGCCCGGGGTTTTGGTGGTGGCCCGTCGCACCGGCACCGGCGCCGGCTTGGCATCGCGGTGGCCATTGGCGGCCGGCCGCGTGCCTTTGCCGTTGCGCGCGGCCGGCGCCGCGACCACGGCCTTGGAAGCCGGCTTCTTGGGTTGTGTGGCCATGGTGATGTCCTTCCTCATGAGTCAGCGCCCAGCGCTGCGGCAATGCGTTGGTCCAGCAGGGTCAGTGCGGCGAGTGCGTCCAGCACGCCGGCACCGCAGCCGACCGCACTGCGCGGTGATGCGAACGGCTGGGCGCTCGCCACCAGGATCTCGCGCGCGCTCTGCGGGTCCAGCGGCCAGGCCCGGCTTTGGGCATGGGCCACCAGCAGCGCGCAGGCCGCGGCCACGAAGGGGGCGGCGAAGCTGGTGCCGCTGACGCAGGCATAACCGTCCAGGCCGCAGGTCCAGATGTCGCGGCCGGGCGCGCACAGCGCCACATGCCCGCCGCGGGTGCTGAACGACGATGGCGCCATCGCATCGTCCACCGCGCCGACGGCGATCACGCCCTCGTGCGCGGCCGGGTAGTAGCGTTCCTCGCGGCCGGAGTTGCCGCTGGCGGCCACCAGCAGCACACCTCGCGCCAGCGCATAACGCACCACTTCTTCATGCGGCCGCGGGTCGGTGGAGCCCAGCGCCGAGTCCGGCGTGCCGAAGCTCATGTTGATGACTTGAACACCCAGGTCGATCAGGCGCTTCATGCCGGCGTCGATGTTGGCCAGCGCGCCCACGCCCACGCGTTTGTCGCCCTGCAGCGCCGCGCCCAGCACGCGCACCGGCGTGAGGCCGCACAGCCCCGCGCCGCCCGCAGGCAGGCCGGTACCGCTGGCGCGCAGGATGCCGGCGCAGGCGGAGCCATGGCCCACCTCGTCCTCCGGCTCCTCGTCGCGCGCGGTGTTGTCGCCCACGAGCGTGAGGTCGCCGAGCGCGGCGGCGTCCAGGTCCACCGTGTCGAAGCCGCGGCGCAGCCGGCGTGCGAGTTCGCCGTGGTGGCGCGCCACGCCGGTGTCGGCCAGGCCGACGATCACCGAGGGGTCGCCGCGCTGCAGCGCCAGCGCCTGCGGCAGCCGCACCAGCGCGCGCGGCCGGCGTGCGGCGGCAGGGTCGATCTGGGCTGCATGCTGCGGCCGATGGGCATCGAAGGGCGTGGTGCACACCCAGTCCGGCATCACGCTGTCCACCTGCGTCACCTGCGCCAGGGCCTGCACCAGGGCCGGCACGCCTGCGTCGTCAGCCACCTCGATGCGCAGCACCCGCGCCACGCCGCTCAGCTGCTCCAGGTCGTCGAAGCGGCGCGCGCCCTGCACGCCGGGGCGCTGCAGCCGCGTGATGCGCGCGCTGTGCAGGCGCATGCTGCGCGCGGCCACGCCGTGGTGGGCCAGCAGGCGGTCGATCGGCCCGCCGTCGATGCGGGTGGCCGGTGCCACGCCGTCGCAGCGCACCTCGCGCAGGCTGGGCAGGTGATCCGGCAGTTCGCCGAGCTTCAGCCGCAGCACCAGGCGGCGCGGCACACGCAGGGGTGGGCGCAGCGTGTTCATGCGGCACTCCCGTTCACCGTGCCAGGCGCGGCCCAGCGGCCGATGCGGCCGTTGGACAGCGGCACATGCGCCACTTCGCCGTTGCCAAAGTCGATCTCGGCGTCCATGCCGAGCTGGGTGGCGTAAGGCGCGAGCACCATGCGCCCGTCGTGCGACTCCAGCACCGGCACGTCCTGGCCGGCAGCGCGCACGAAGGGCACGCGGCCGGCGCGCAGCCCGGGCGCCTGCAGGTGCACACGCGCATGCGACGCAAAGCGGCCGCTGCCGATGGCTTCGGGCGCGGGCGCATCGTCCACCTGCGTCACACGCGGTGCCGCCGCGGCCAGCAGCGCCTGCTGCAGCCGGTTCACCGGCATGCGGGCCAGGCGCGCCACCACGTCGGTGCCGGCGGTCTTGCGCAGCTCGGTCAGCTGCTCCACCGTGCGCACGCCGATGCGTTCCAGGCTGCGCTGGTCCTCGTCGCTCACCTGGCCGCGCAGCGCCTCGCGCAGGCTGAACTGCGGCTCCTCGGCGCGGAAGTCCACCGCGTTCTCCTCCACCATCGAGCGGGTGATGGTGGTGAGCGTCAGGCGGATGGTGCTGGCCTCGGTGTCGCCGGGGCTGGAGGGGCGCACGTACACGTCGTCGTCCACCACCTGAACGAAGGCACGCAGGTCCAGCTGCACATCCTTCACCGCAAACGTGAGCGGCAGCTTGGCCACGCGCGCCTTCAGCGCCATGGTGGCCTGCGCCTTGTCCAGCTGCTCGGTGAGCGACTGGATGAAGACGTCGAAGGGCACGCCCGATTCCTGCACCAGCGCCTGCACCGACCGGGTCATGGCGCCACCTCGCTGGTGGGCAGTTCGCCCCAGGTCAGCGTCAGGCGCGATGCGGCGGTGAGCCAGGCGGCGTCGGCATGGCTGCGCGCCACGTCGGCCAGCAGGGTGCAGCCGCCGTCCTTGAGCACCAGCGCGGTGTCCACCGGCAAGGTCATCTCGGCCTGGTGGATGCGCACGCCGTTGCCGGCGCGCCGCGCCGCGGCCTGCATGCCTTCATGCAGGTCCAGCAGCACGGTGGACAGGTCGCGCAGCATCACACGCCCCCTGCCGGTGCGGCGGGCGGTGCCACGGGCGGCGCGGTGGGCGCGGCCACGCGGGCGACGGCCGAGTTGCGCTGCACCAGCGCCACCTTGGCGGCATCGGCCAGCTTGTCCAGCGGCAGCGTCTCGCTCACGAAATTGAGCCGCACCTCGCCGAACAGGTCGGCGCGCAGGCTGGTGTCGCTCTGGGCATTCACGCCCAGGGTGGACACCATGGTGGCGCTGGCATTGCTGTAGGTGAGGCTGCCGCGCTCGCCCCAGTCGGCCACGCTCTTGGGGTCGCTGCCGGTGGCGTAACCCACCTTGGCCATGTCGTTGGCGGTGGCGCGGAACATCACCTTGGCGGTGATCGAGCCGTCCTTCACCGCGACGCGGTTCATGCCCAGCATCACCATGGTAGCCAGCAGCTGCTGGCGCTCGGCGCCTACGTGCATGCGCACCTGCGGCAGCACGCGGGTTTCCAGCAGCTCGCTGCTCAACTCCTCGCCGTCGATGCCGTAGTCGCCCAGCCAGGTGGGCATCAGGCCTTCGGCGATGGGCACGAGCGTGGGCGTGGGCTGGTCGCCGCCGGGCGGCGCCACACGCACCTCGCCCGGGTAGCGCTGGGCCAGCCAGTCGCGCGCCTGGTTGGGGCTGACGTTTTCCTCGGTGAACTGGTCCACCGTCTTGGCCACCGCCGCCACCAGGCTGGAATAACTCTCCATCTGGCGGATGGAGGCATCCACGATCGCATCGAAGGTGCCGTGCACCAGCCCCGCGACGAAACCAGGGAAGTCGATCTCGTTGACCAGCGCACCGGCGCGCTGCGCCAGCGCCTCGGTGGCCGGCGGCTTGGGCGCGGGCGCGGCTGCAGCCACCGGCGCCGGCGGATCGGCGAGCGCACGCGAGCGTGCACCGCCGTTCACGGCCGGTGGAAAGATGGAGCGAGAACGGAGGGTCATTGCAGCCTCTATTGCCAGCTGCTGTCCATGTCATAGCGGCCATTGCCCACCAGGCGCAGCCGGGTGCGCGCGGACACGTTGCCGCTCGGGGTGCCGCTGAAGTCCACGTCAATGGTCACTCGCACCGCGGCCTGCAAGCTCGCCGTGCCCGGCAGCGGCGCCGGCTCGTCGTCGATCGTCGCGGTGACGCTCACGTCATAGGGCAGGTCCACCGCGTTGCCGGCGCTGATGCGCACATTGCCGACCGCGCCGCCGCCCGCATCGAAGCGCACCGTCAGCGGCAGCGGCATCGCATCGCCGCCCACGCAGGGCCACTGGTCCAGCGTGATGGTGGTGGGCACCAGGGCCGGCACCATCGCGGCCATCGGGTCGGGCAGTTTGATGCCGTCCAGCTGGTCCAGCGCCCAGGTGGTGCGGCCGCGGCTGCCGCGCTGGCGCCGCATGGTGGTGCCGGGCACACGCGAGGGCTCGACCGGTTCGTCCATTGCTGCGGCGTCTTCCAGGGCAAAGGCACGCACCCGGCGCGGTGGCGCCGGCAGCGCTCCAGCGCGGCCGCCGGCTGCGCGACGCGCACCCAGGCTCTGCGCCACGGCACCACCCGCGCCCGCACCCACGGCCTGGGCCGGCAGGTGCAGCACGCGCCAGTTGCCGTAGTCGGGCTCGGCCATGTTGCCGAAGTCGGAGGCGAACTGCTGGAACGGCAGCCAGTCGGCATAACCGTTGTTGGGCGGGTTGAAGATCACCGGGTCGTCGTCGAAAGCGACCCGCGTGTCCCAGGGGTTGAGCAGCTTCACTTCGCAGCTGGCCGCATCGTCGGTGTTGCCACGCAGGCCGCTCACCACCACGGCGTGCGGCATGCCTACGATCACCACCCACAGCGGGCCGAAATCACGCAGCCATTGCGCCCACTGCACCGGTGAGAAGTACAGGCTGGTGTTCGACGGCACGTCGATCGCGGTGAAGCCATAACGGCCGCGCACCGCTTCCAGCAAATCCCAGCCGTAGCTGGTCATCAGCGAGCCACCCACCTCGTTGGCCAGCGTCTCGGGGTCGAAGGAGGCATTGCGGCGGAACGACAGCAGCATCGCCATCGACGCGGCCCAGCAGGCCACCTTGTTGGGCTGCGGGATCAGCTGCACCGGATGTTCGATGGTCTCGGTGCCCAGCGAACGCGAACGCGCCGGTGCGCCGTTGCCCACCAGGCGCCAGTCCTGCGCACGGCTGGTCACCGCACGCAGCGGGGCGCGCGCACCACCGCGCCGGCCTTCACCGGGGGCCCGCACCTGCGAAGCCGCCAGCGACAGCGCAAACGGTGCGGCCGTGGCCGGCGTGCGGCCGGCGGCGCTGTCGGCATGCAGGATCTGCACGTCCACCACACCGCCGGTTTCGGTCATGCGCCCTTCGTAGAGCTGCACGAACTCGTTGAACGGCATGCGGATGCGGCCGGGTGTCTCGGGCCAGGGGTCGTACAGGAACATGGTGGTGTCGGAGCCGTCGTCGGCGCCGCCGGCTTCCATGCCGACCAGCACGCGCGCATGGCCGCCGCCTTGTTTGTCCCAGTTCATGCCCACGTACAGCGGGCCGTAGGCCGCCAGCATCTGGCGGAAGCCCTCGATCGAATAGGACGCCGGCGGTTCGGCCACCAGGCCCCAGGCATCCGCCAGCGTGATGCGGTTGGACGGCGGCAGCCCGTTGCGATAGGCATCGATCACCGGCACGCAGCGCGCGATCTCGTCGTTGGCCAGGCAGACCTGGTCGCGCCAGCCCACCACCATGGCGGCGGCAGCGGCCCAGCAGGAGCTGCTGTTGGTCTGCGGCTGGTAGGGCGTGTCGTCCCAGTGGATGGAAAACGCCTGGAACGACAGCGACTGCGCCACCGTGCCGTGGCCGTAGAGGATGTCCACCACGCTCGGATGGAAGCGCTGGCTGAAGGGTTCGGGCGCACTCGCGCTGCCGCCGTTGGCGTTGACGAACTCCACCGCCTTGCGCTGGAAGCTCTTCCACAGGTGATCGGCACCGAAGAAGGCAATGCTCTCGCCGATGCCGTCGGTGGCGCGGTCGGCGCCGCGGGTGTAGAGCACCACGGCGCCATCGCTGTCGGTGCGCACGCCGAACTCGCGATGCCCGCTCACAGGATGGTCGCCCGACCATTCGGTGTGGATGGTCGTGAACCGCAGCATCCGCGGCTCCACCAGGCTGGCGACCACGGCCGCGTTGTCCGGCCCCACGATGTCGATCTTGAACACCGTGCCGATGGGCGCGGCGGAGCTCCACTTCACGTCGTCGTCACCGGCGGTGTAGGGAATGAACTCGCTGTTGTCGGTGTCGAGGAAGTCGTTCAGGTGCAGGCGTACATGCTCGAACAGCGACTCGTCGGTGAAGCCCGCCGGCAAGGTGGCGATGCGCACCTCGTAGCGGTCGAGGTTGAGCGCGCCCGCCGCATCGGCAATGCGCTGCACGCTCATGTTGCGCCCGGCCAGGTAGCCGTGGATCCACTCCGGCACGCTCCAGTTGAAGAGGTCGGCCCATTGCGGCGCATAACGCTGCGCCTGCTCCACGTCCTCCGGCCCGATGATGAGCGCGCGGGCCCGTGCCGCCGGCGCACGCTGCACCGCCTGGCGTCCCGGCAAGGCGCGCGGGCGCGAAGGCCGCGCGGCGAAGCTCGCCGCCAGCGCGAAGGACGCGGCCCGGCCTTCGATCCAGTCCATCTTGGTCGGGGTGATGAAGCAGCCGCGGTTCAGGCCTTGCGCGGCCGGCTCGCCGGTGACGTGCACCGCGCACACCAGCGCTTCCAGGCTGCCGTTGCGGTCGCTCAGGTGATAGACCGGCGAACCGCTGTTGCCCTTGAGCGTGAGCAGTGCGTAGTCCAGCGTCTCCAGCCCGCTGCCGCTGGACGCATAACCGCCATGCAGGTGCTGCTTGTCGCCGTCGATCGCCTGGGTGAGCTGCGGCACGGTGACCGAGCGCTTGGCATAACCGCACACCACGATCGGCATGCGGTCGGAGGGTGATGCGTTGAGGAAACCGAACCACTGGCCGTTGGGCGCGGCCAGCGGCACGTTGTCGATCACCGCGAGGTCGTTCTCCCAGTTGCCCGAGCCGGTGTAACCCGGGGCGATGCGCCAGGAACTCGAGGGCATGGTGCATTCGCCGAAGGGCTTGTCGCCGGCGTTGCGCCCGGGGATCACATCCACGCTGGACATGCCGCTCAGGTTGTGGGCGCAGGTGAGGATGCGGTCGCTGGCGATGTAGAAGCCGGTGCCGATGTAGCGGCTGCCGTCGGGCGCGGTCATGCGCAGCTGGCAGATCGCCGAGTGCGGGAACTGCGTGGTGTCGCCCACGCCCATGAACCATTCCTCGGCCGCCAGGCTGAACGCGTTGTCCTGGCAGGTCAACGCGCTCATCGGGTTGGACTGGTCGTAGTACGGCTCGATGATTTCCTGCGCGCGGGCGTAGGCGGCGTGGCCGTTGGCTCGCCCCTCCGCCCGGCCATCCGCTCGCCCGTTCGTGCGGCCCAGGCTTTGTGCGGTGGGCTGCGGCTGCGCCGCGGCGGCGGCCGCACGCACGCAGTCCATGTAGTGGTCCCAGTCCCAGATGGAATTGGGGCAGTTGGTGTGCGTGGTGTGCGGATCGGCCTCCGCATGGCCCAGCACGTGCGTGCGGTCGATCGGCAGGTTGTACTGGCTGCACAGCCACGCCACCAGGGCGGCGGAACCTTGGTATTCCTCTTCGGTGGGAATCTGGCCGTTGCTGGAGTTGGCCACGTGCTCGATGCCGATGCTGTGCGCGTTGGCCGAGTTCGCATGCCAGGCGATGTCGTTGTTGCGCACCATCTGCACCACTTCGCCGTCGCGGCCCACCACGTAATGCGCGCTCACATGGATGGGCTTGTTGCGTGCGTTGCGCTGGTTCGGGTTCTGGAACCAGCCGATGGTGCCGGTGATGCGGCTGCCGCCATCGGTGATGTGGATGACGATCTGGTTCACCTCGCGCTGTGTGCGCACCACGCGGTAGTTGGACGGATGGGCCGGTGCAAAGCGGCTGGCGCCGGGGTATTCGGCCGCGGGCGCCTCCATGGCGCGTGAGCGCAGCGCCTGGGCCTGCGCGGTGGCTTCGTCGTCGGGGATCGGGCCTTCGATGCCCTCGCCTTCGTCTTGCTCCTGAGGTGCGTCGTCCTCGAACGCGCGGCTGCGGCGGTTGAGCGCCTGCGCGGCCGCCATGGGGGGCTGGGGCGCGGGCTCGCCAGGCGCCGGTGCCGTGCCAACGGCGGGGGCGGGCGGGAAGCTGCCGAAGCCGTCGTCATAAGGCGCCGGGGCGGCAGCCGGATTCGCGGCGGCGGACCCGTTGGCGTCCCCATTGGCGTTGCCGTTTGCCTTGCCATTCGTTTTGCCATTGGCCGGTGCGGCGCTCGCTGCGCTGCTGCCATTGGGCTGCGGCTGGGCATCGCCGCCCCAGTCCAGGCTGGGGTCGTGCCCGTTGGGCCGGCCGTAGGCGCCACCCGCACTGCCCGCACCGGTGCGGCGCAGGCCGCGCTCGGTGAGGCCGGACAGGTCCACGTACATGTGTCCGGTGCTGGGCGCCTGCACGAAGTCCGGCACGCCGCCGGAGCCCTCGCGGTAGGTGGCCAGGCCGAAATACAGCTTGGGCTGGCCCACGAAATTGGCCAGCACGTCGGGCGGCACCAGGTACACCGCCTCGCCGCGGCGCAGGCGCAAGGCGCCCACCGAGCGGCTGGAGTAGAAGTTGCGCCGGCTGCGCTGCTCGCGGTTGCGGGTGTCGAACAGCGCCGGGTCGGTGGCGATACCCACCTCGAACAGCGGGCTTTCGGCGCGCACGCTGAAACCCAGCACGCTGAAGCGGTCGTTCACGGACTCGCGGTTGGCTCGGATGAGGGGCATGAGCTTCTCCTGTCTTGACGTTGCGCTTCAGCGCTTGCGGAGTCGGGCGGCGCGGGCCGGTGGGTTCGGCGGCTCCGCCGCCGGCATTACCGGGGGCACCACGGAGGGCATCACCGCACCGTCGACAGCCTCGCCGGCGAACAGGTCGGGCGTCATGCGGTCCCAGAAGCGCAGCGGCGCTTCGATGCCGAGGTGGTGGAGGTGAGGCTGCATGAAGTTCGCGATGGCGCCGAGGTCCCTGAAAAACGATCGCTGGCCGGTCTGCACGTGCTCGATGGAGCCACGCCATTCCTGGCACACCGCAGTGCCTTCGCCCCGCTCGCGCCAGATCCGCACGATGAACGAGGCGGTGTGGTCTTCCAGCAAGGGCATCCAGCGGCTCCCCGTGTCGATCGACAGCGGATGCATGGAGTCTGGGCGCCGGCCATCACGCGGGCATCACGCGGCAATCACGCGGGCCTCACGCGCTGCGCGCAAGGTGTGATGCGCGTGAGATGGCGCGCGGGCGGCGCCGCGAGGGCCCGCCCTATCATCCGGCCCATGGCCTCCACCATCACCTTCCAGGGCGCGCTGGCGCACATCGGCCGCCTGGGCGCCGGCTGGGTGGCCGGCTGGTGGCGCGTGGTTCACCTGGGCGCGCTGCTGCTGGTGCTGGCGCTGTCCCCCGCCAGCTACACCGCGGACAACCGGCGCGCACTGCTGCGCCACCTGTACGTCGGCACCGCGCCGACGCTGCTGTGGTTCAGCGTGATCAGCACGCTGATCAGCCTGGTGCTGATCCGCATCGTGCTGGTCACGGCGCTGAGCTACGGGCTGTCGCAGTACGCGCTGGAGATGGTGGTGCGGGTGCTGGTGCTGGAGCTGATACCACTCACCGCCGCGCTGTTTGCCGCCCTGCGCTGCACCATCCCCAACGCGGCGGAGATCGCCACCCTGCCGGCCAGCGAGCAGCTGCTGCGCGGCGAGGTGCTGCCGCGGGTGGCCGCGGGCGTGTTCTGTGCGCTGATGCTGGCGGCGGTGAGCTGTGTGGTCACGCTGGTGGTGGCCTACCTGTCGGTGTACGGCCTGTCCACATCGGGCTTTGCGGCCTACACCCACACGGTAGGCCATGTGTTCGACGCCGGCGTGTCGCTGGTCTTCGGCCTGAAGATCCTGCTGCTGGGCATGGCGGTGGCGCTGGTGCCGGTGGCCGTGGTGCTGGACCAGGCCGCACGCGGGCGCTCGCGGACCAGCGCGGAGCTGCAGGGCCTGGTGCGCATGTTCCTGCTCATCCTGCTCATCGAGGCGGCCTCGCTGGTCGGCAACTACTACTGATGGACGAACAAGCGACTCCCACCCCTGCCCCAAGCGCGCCGCGCCACCTGGAGGCCAAGGCGGCCTTGCTGCTGGCGCTGTTCGTGCTGCTGATCGGCGGCACCACGCTCTACCTGATGTACGCGCGCGGCGCTTTCGAGGCCACCCAGCGCCTGGTGCTGGTGGCGGAAGACTCCGAAGGTGTGCGCGTGGGCATGGACCTCACCTTCTCTGGGTTTCCGATCGGCCGGGTGCGCCGCATCGAGCTGGCGGCCGACGGCAACGCCCGCATCCTGGTGGACGTGCCGCGCAAGGACGCACACTGGCTGCGCCAGACGAGTGTCTTCACGCTGGTGCGCAGCCTGGTGGGCGGCGCCAGCCTGCGCGCCTACAGCGGCGTGCTCACCGATCCGCCGCTGCCCGACGGCGCCGAGCGCAAGGTGCTGGTGGGCGATGCGGGCGCCGAGCTGCCGCGCCTGGTGGCATCGGCCCGCGAGCTGATGCAGAACCTCACCCAGCTGTCGGCGGCCGACTCCGCGCTGGCCGGCAGCCTGGCCAACCTGCAGGCGGTGACCGAGCGGCTGAAGGGCCCGCGCGGCGCGGCCGGCGTGCTGCTGGGCAGCGATGCCGAGGCGCAGAAGCTAAGCCATGCGCTGGACCGGGTGAACACCCTGCTGGCGCGCCTGGACGGCATGGCGGCCAAGGCCGACACCCAGGTGCTGGGCCCCAACGGCGTGGTGCGCGAAAGCCGCAACACCGTGCTGCAGCTGAACGCCCTGCTCACCGACGCCCGCGGCACCTTGAAGAAGGTGGACGGCGTGCTGGCCGAAGCCCAGGCGGTGGCCGCCAACGCGCGCGGCGCCACCAACGACCTGGGGGCGCTGCGCAATGAAGTGGACATCACGGTGCGCAAGGTGGAGCAGCTGGTGGAAGAGGTGAACCGCAAATGGCCGTTTGCACGCGACACGGAGCTGAAACTCAAATGAGCCTGCCCTTCGCGAAGCGTCCTGACACCTCGCAAGCGCTTCGAACGCTCCCGCGCCCTGGTGCCGCGCAGCGCGAGGCCAGCGCACGGCGCATCCGCGCTGCGGCCGCATTGCTGGCGGCCTGCCTGGCCGGCTGCGCCAGCGGCCCGCCGGCGCCCGACTGGCAGGCCAACACCAAGTCCGCCATGGACGCCGCGGTGGCGGCCTACCTCGCGGGCAACAGCCGCGCCGAAGCCCAGGAGCTCGCACGCGCGCGCAGCGAAGTGGGCCGCACCGGCCGCGCCGACCTGGCGGCGCGGGTGGAGCTGATGCGCTGCGCCGCCCATGTGGCCAGCCTGGAGTTCCAGCCCTGCGCCGGCTTCGAGCCGCTGCGTGCCGACTCAGGCCCGGCGGAGCGGGTGTACGCCGACTACCTGGCCGGCCGCCTGCCCACCGGCGCCGAGCGCGAGCAGTTGCCGCCGGCGCAGCGCGCCGTGGCCGCGGGCGGTGCAAGCCTCGCCACCGTGCAGGCGATCGAGGACCCGCTGTCGCGCCTGATCGCGATCGCCGTGCAGTTCCAGGTCGGCCAGGCCCGCCCGGAGCTGATGGCGTTGGCGGTGGACACGGCTTCAGCACAAGGCTGGCGCCGGCCGCTGCTGGCGTGGCTGAAAGTCCAGCAGCAGCGCGCCACGCGGGCCGGGGATGCCACAGCCGCGGCGCAACTGCAGCGTCGCATCGACCTGGTGGAGGCCAGCACGCGGCCTTGACACCCACGCGGCCAGGGTGCGGCCCTGCTGCAGGCCGGCGCTCCAGCCCAGCACCCGCCGCAGCGCGCGGCTAAAGAAACGGCAGTGTCAACTGCAGCTGCGCCTCGGCCTGCGCAAGGTGCGCACGTGCGCACTCCACCAACTCGCGCGCGGACAGCGGCGCAGCGCCCACCAGCGCAGGCAAGGCCGGCGCGGCGCGCGGTGCCAGCAAGTCCTCCAGGGTCGGTGGGCCTTCGACCCGCACCGCATGGTCGGCAATGCCCTGGTAGAGCGCGATGGTCTCGTGCATCGGCTGGATGGCCAGCTCCTGCTTGAGCGCGGCGCGGCACTGCTCGAACTGGCGCAACGCCAGCGCGCGCTGCCCGCTCGCCAAAAACAGGCGCATCAGGTCGCGGTGCACATCCTCGCGCAAGGCGTCCTGGTCGAGGATGGCCTGGGCATAACGGATCGCCGATGCGTGGTCGCGCCCCAGGGTGCAGATCTGCATCAGCCGGCCCAGGGCGTTCAAGCGGTGGCGCCGGTGCTTTTCGCGCTCGCGCAGTGCCCACTCGTCGGCCAGGTCGGTGAGGATGTCGGCGGTGTACAGCTCGATGCCGCGGCGCAGCGCCTGCACGTCATCTTCGGTGGTGTGCTCCAGCGGCTTGGCCAGCGCCGGCAGCACCAGGCGCGCAAACTCATCGACATCCAGCGCGATGCGGGCCTGCGGGTCCAGGCCCACGGCGCCATGCCGATCGCAGGTGATCAGCGCACCATGAACCAGAGGCGGGCACTCCATCAGCTTGCGCAGGCGCCACAACACGGTGTTGAAGGTGCCGCTGCCCACGCCCTCGGCCTGGTCGCCCCACAAGGCGGACACCAGTTCGCCGCGGCTGAAGTAACGCCCATGCGCCAGGGCCAGGAAGGCCAGCAGGCTGCCCGGGCGGCCGGTGACATGCAGGAACGAACGCACGTCCGCGCCCGGTCCTTCGAAGCTGAAGGACAGCGCGCCGAACAAGTGCAGTCGCAGCATGGGGGACACCGTGGCCTGGCGGCCAGCAAGAGCGTGACCCAGTGTGTGAGCGGCTGCTTGCGGGCGATATCCCTAGTTACCTGCATTACATCCGCGCCTGCCGGTCTTGATCGGCACGCCTGACCGCCTTGCGCTGCCCAAGGGCGGCGGTTCAGTGCGGCTTCTTGGGCCGGCGGAAGCTGCGCGGCTTGTAGACGTTGCCTTCCCAGTGGCCCTCGCGGGCGCGGCGGATCGCCTCTTCGGCCACCCGGGCGGGGTCGGGCGGCGGTGCGCGACGGCGGCGCAGGCGGTCAACCAGGCGCAGGCAGCCGGCCCAGGCCCGGCGCAGGCGTGCATCCAGCCGATGCTGCAGCCGGTTGGGCAGGGCCATGCGCAGCAAGGCCACCAGACAGGCCACCAGCACCCCGGCAGCGAAGATTTTTTCGACCATCGTCGCCGTATTGTGAACAGGTGCCCCGCCGCCGTCTGCAGCAATCGGTGGCTTCACAATCGCGCGGCGCGACTTTTCTCTCAGCGCCACAGCAGGACTTCCCCGATGCGCCTTTTTCGACGCGGCAGACAACTGGCCCACATGCTGGGCCCCGGCCTCATCACCGGCGCGGCAGACGACGACCCCAGCGGCCTGGCCACCTATTCACAGGCGGGCGCGCAGTTCGGCGCCGGCATGCTGTGGACGCTCGCCTTCACCACGCCGCTGATGGTGGGCATCCAGATGGTCAGCGCGCGCATTGGCTGGATCACCGGCCAGGGCCTGGCGGCCAATGTGTGCCGCGTCATGCCGCGCTGGCTGGCGGTGAGCCTGGTGCTGCTGCTGGTGCTGGCCAACACGCTCAACATCGCGGCTGACGTGGCGGCCATGGGCGAGGCGCTCCAGCTTGTGGTGGGCGGGCCCGAACATGGTCACGCGCTGCTGTTCGGCGTGTTGTGCGCCGGGCTGCCGGTGCTGCTGAGCTATGAGGCGATGGTGCGCGTGCTGAAGTGGCTGACGCTGGCGCTGCTGTCCTACGTGGCGGTGGTATTCATGCTGCATGTGGACTGGGGCCCGGTGCTGGTGAACACGCTGCTGCCCCGCCTGCAGAGCGACGGTGCCTACTGGCAGATGATCGTGGCGGTGCTGGGCACCACCATCAGCCCCTACCTCTTCTTCTGGCAGGCCGCGCAGGAGGCCGAGCAGCGCCAGCGCACGCCCGACCCGGAAGACCTGGCGCGCCATCCGCGCTTCGTGCGCGAGCACCTGTACCGCATCAAGCTCGACACGGTGATCGGCATGCTGTTTTCAAACGGCATCGCCTTCTGCGTGATGCTGGCCACCGCGATCACGCTGCACCAGCACGGCCTCACCGACATCCAGACCAGCCGCCAGGCCGCCGAGGCGCTGCGCCCGATCGCCGGCGACTTTGCATTCACCTTGTTCGCGCTCGGCATCGTGGGCACCGGCATGCTGGCCGTGCCGGTGCTGGCGGGCTCGGCCGCCTATGCGGTGGCCGACGTGTTCCAGTGGCGCTCCGGCATGGACCATGCCCTGGGCGAGGCCAAGGGCTTCTACGGCGTGCTGGTGGCCGCCACCATCGCGGGCACGCTGGTCGATTTCACCTCGCTGGACCCGATCAAGGCGCTGGTGTGGAGCGCGATCGTCAATGGCGTGATCGCGGTGCCCATCATGGCGGTGATGATGCGCATGGGCAGCGACGTCCGCATCCTCGGCGACTACACCCTCACCCGCAGGCACCGGCTGCTGGGCTGGCTGGCCACTTCGGCGATGGGAGCGGCGGTGGTCGCGATGCTGGCGACCTTGTAGCCGTAGGGGCAACGCTTCGAACGCCGCATGCAAAACCTTGCAATGGCGGCCCCGGAAGCGGATGCTGCAATGACTGCATGAACACGCTGCCCTCGCTCTTCGTCTCCCACGGCTCGCCGATGATCGCGCTGGAGCCGGGCTTAGCCGGTGCCTTCCTCGCCCGGCTGGGGCCAGCAATCGACGCCACCTTCGGCCGCCCGCGCGCCATCGTGGCGATTTCCGCGCACACACTGGCGCGCGCGCCGGTGGCCTTGGGCGCCGCGCGCCACGACACCATCCATGATTTCGGCGGTTTTCCGCCCGCGCTGTACGCCCTGCGCTACGACGCACCGGGCGATCCGGCGCTGGCCGCCGATGTGGTGCAGCGGCTGGCGGAGCATGGCATCGCGGCGCAGCGCAGCGAGGCCGGCGGGCTGGACCATGGCATCTGGACCGCCCTGCGTTACGTGTACCCCGAGGCCGATGTGCCGATCGTGCCGCTGGCCTTCGTACACAGCGAATCGCCGGCGCGGCAGTTTGCGCTGGGCGCGGCTTTGGCGCCGCTGCGCGAACAAGGCGTGCTGGTGCTGGGCACCGGCAGCATCACGCACAACCTGCGCCGGCTGTTCGGCGGCGTGCACGGCCGGCCCGACGCGGATGCGCCGGAAATCGAGGAGAGTGCGGCGTTCCGGCGCTGGATGGCCGAACGCAGTGCGGCGCGTGACTGGGACGCGCTGTGGGATTACCGCGCCAAGGCGCCCTTCGCGGCGGAAATGCACCCCACCGACGAGCACCTGCTGCCCTGGTTCGCGACGGCCGGCTCGGGCGGTTTGCAAGCGCAGCCGGTGCGGCTGCACGACAGCGTGAGCTTCGGCGCCCTGGGCATGGACACCTACGCGTTTGGCGAGCCGGCCGCGGCGCTCGCCGCGGCACTGGCTTCGTGAGTCAAACGGGGATCAGCGACGGTTCAGATCGTCGTCGCGACGGATCTTTTCCTTCATGTCGCCGTACTGCTTCTGGACTTCGCCAACACCCTTCTCGACCTTGCCCTTGATGTCGTCGGACAGGTCACCGGTGGCGTCGCCGCGCTCGTCGATCAGTTCGCCTTCGACCTTCTTCGCGCGACCCTTCACTTGATCCTTGTTCATCCGGTACTCCTTGGGTTCACGTGCCGCATCGGCACACCTGAAGCACGGCAAGGGGTGTGCCCATCCTGGGGGCTGTCAGCCGCTCCCTACGCGCCCCGCGCCGTACACTGCCGGCGCCATGCCGGTGCCGCCCGATCCGCCCTCACTGCAGCCTGCCGCATCGGCGCGTCCAGTGCTCACCACGCCACGCCTTTTGCTGCGCACCGGGCAGCCGGCTGACGCGCTGGCGGTGTGCGATTTCCTGGTGCGCAACCGGGCCCACTTCGCACGCTGGGACCCGCCCACCGCCGAGGTCTTCTTCACCCCGGGCGCCCAGGCCGAGCGCCTGGTGCAGGCGGGCGAGGCCTTTGCCAACGGCTCGGGCTACCGCTACTGGCTGGTGCTGCCCGAGGCGCCGGAGCGCATCGTGGGCTCCATCCACTTTTCGCAGGTGGCGCGCGGTGCCTTCCACAGCTGCATGCTGGGCTACGCGCTGGACGCCGAGCTGCAAGGCCACGGCCTGATGGCCGAGGCGCTGCGCGCCGGCATCGCAGAGATGTTTTCGCCAAACGTCAACCTGCACCGCGTGCAAGCCAACCACCGCCCCGAGAACCTGCGCAGTGCGGCCACCTTGCAGCGCCTGGGCTTCCAGGTGGAGGGCCTGGCGCTGCAGTACCTCTACATCGACGGCGCCTGGCGCGACCACGTGATGACCGCGCTGCTCAACCCCGCTTTTCGGCCGCTGGTCGGCTGGTAGCGCTGTTCGGCGCATGCCGCGCGGCCCTGCCGCGGCAGAGGATTAAGCTAGCGGGCTTTGACACATTTCCATACCGACAAGAGTCCGGGAGAACCGTCTGATGCTGCGTCACCCTCTTTCCCTCGTTCTGGTTGCCTGCCTGCTGGCGGCCTGCGGCAAGGGCGACAAGCCGGAGGCCGGCGCCGCCTCTGCCAAGCCGGCCGCCTCGGCCAGCGCTGCCGCCGCGGCGCAGCCGCTGCTGCTGTCGCCTGAGGATCTGCGCACCGTGGGCGGTGCCGACCAGGCGCAGGGCCCGGTGATCACCGGCTCCATCCAGCCCGAACGGCGCGCCGACCTGCGCGCCGAAGTGAGCGCGGTGGTGCTGCAGGTGCTGAAGGAAAACGGCGAACCGGTGCACACCGGCGACCTGCTGGTGAAGCTGGACGACACCGCCATCCGCGACAGCCTTTCCTCGGCGGAAGAATCGGCCCGCGCGGCCACCCAGGCCTTCGAGCAGGCCGAGCGCCAGGTGGAACGCCTGAAGACGCTGCAGGCGCAGGGCATGACCTCGGTGCAGGCGCTGGAAGACGCGCAGGTGCGCCGCAACACCGCCCAGAGTGATCTGGCCGCCGCCCGTGCACGCGTGGTGTCGGCGCGCCAGCAGATGCAGCGCACGCTGGTGCGCGCCCCCTTCGACGGCGTGGTGAGCGACCGCAAGGTCTCCGCCGGCGACACGGCCCAGGTCGGCAAGGAACTGGTGAAGGTGATCGACCCGCGCAGCATGCGTTTCGAGGGCCTGGTGTCGGCCGACCGCATGAAGGACGTGCAGGCCGGGCAGGAGGTGCGCTTTCGCGTGAACGGCGCGCCGCAGACCGAGTTCGTCGGCAAGGTCAAGCGGGTGGACGCCTCCGCCAATGCCACCACGCGCCAACTCGAAGTGCTGGTGTCCTTTGCGGATCCCGCGAACGCGCCCCGCGTCTCCGGCCTGTATGCCGAAGGCCGCATCGTCACCGGTGGCACCACGCAGGCGCTCACGCTGCCGGCCTCGGCGCTGGTGCAGCAAGGCGGCAAGGCCTATGTGTGGCGGGTGAACGGCCAGGTGCTCAACAAGGTGGCGGTGCAGCTGGGTGAGCGCGATGCCCGCACCGGTGAATACCCGCTGCAAGGCGGCGTGGCGGCCGGCGAGCGCATCCTGCGCAACCCGGGCAGCACGCTGGCCGACGGTCAGAAGGTCGAGTTCGCCGGCGCCACCGCCACTGCGGCGGCCTCCAGTGCTTCGATGAGGTAAGCACCATGTTCCTCTCCGACTTCAGCATCAAGCGGCCGGTGGCCACGATCGTGATCATCATCGCGCTCATGTGCCTGGGCCTGCTGGCCCTGAACAAGCTGCGCGTGAACCAGATCCCCGACGTGGAGCAGCCGGTGATGGTGGTGACCATCCCCTACCCCGGCGCCTCGCCCGACACGGTGGAGCGCGAGGTGATCAACCGCATCGAGAAGGCGCTGCAGAGCATCTCCGGCGTGGACCAGGTGCGCTCCACCGCCAGCGAGGGCAGCGCGCGCATCGTGCTCGTGTTCCTGTTCAGCAAGAACATGACCGAGGCCGCCGACGAGGTGCGCAACGCGATCGGCACGGTGCGCTACAAGCTGCCCACCGAGATCCGCGAGCCGGTGCTGCAGCGCATCGACCCGTCGGCCCAGCCGATCATGCAGCTGGCGCTGGCCTCCACGCGCCAGAGCCACTCGGAGATCTCGCGCCTGGCCGAGGACCAGCTGGCCGACCGCTTCCGCGCCCTGCCGGGCGTGGCCATCGTGTCGATCAACGGCTCGCTGCAGCGCGAACTCAGTGTGCTGCTGCGCGCCGAGAAGCTGCGCGAGTACAACATCTCGGTGGCCGAGGTGGTGAACGCGCTGCGCAACCAGAACACCACCGCGCCGGTGGGCAAGGTGCGCGGCACGCTGGAGGACCAGAGCATCCGGCTGGTGGGCCGCATCGAATCGCCCGCGCAGTTCGAGCAGATCGTGGTGCGCCGGCGGGGTGAAGAGGTGGTGCGCCTGGGCCAGCTGGCCACCATCAAGGACGGCTTCGCCGAGCTCAACAGCTCCAGCGCGCGCAACAGCCGGCCCAACGTGGGCATGTCCATCACCCGCGCGCGCGACGCGAGCACGGTGTCGGTGGCGCAGGACGTGCGCAAGACGGTGGACGAGGTGCGCAAGACCCTGCCCGAAGGCACCACCTTGGAGATCACGCAGGACGGCGGCAAGGACGCGCAGAACAGCCTGAACAACGTGGTGCACGCGCTGATCTTCGGCGCCGGGCTCACGATCTTCGTGGTCTACGTGTTCCTCAACTCGTGGCGCTCCACGCTGATCACGGCGCTCAGCTTGCCGACCTCGGTGATCGCGGCTTTCATCGCGGTGTGGCTGTGCGGCTTCACGCTCAACTTCATGACGCTGCTGGGCCTGTCGCTGGCCATCGGCGTGCTGATCGACGACGCGATCGTGGTGCGCGAGAACATCGTGCGCCATATGGAACGCGGGGAGGACCGGCGCACCGCGGCATTGCGTGGCACCGCGGAGATCGGCCTTGCCGTGGCGGCCACCACCTTCTCGATCGTGGCAGTGTTCGTGCCGGTGGCCTTCATGCCCGGCGTGTCGGGCGAATGGTTCCGGCCCTTTGCGCTGACCGTGGTGGCCTCGGTGCTGGTGAGCCTGTTCATCAGCTTCACGCTCGACCCGATGCTGTCCGCCTTCTGGGGCGACCCGCCCGGACTGCACGACATGCAGCGCAAAGGCCTGAGCCGCTGGCTGCAAGGCTTCAACGCCTGGTTCGACCATCAGGCCGACCGTTACGGCCGCATCATTGCCTGGGCGCTGCACCACCGGGTGTGGATGTTCATCTTCGCCATCGGCAGCTTCGTCGCGGCCATCGTGCTGCAGGCCAACTTCGGCGGCTCCAGCTTTTTGCCCGCGTCCGACTACGGCACGCTGGCGATCGAGGTGCGCACGCCCTCCAGCAGCAGCCTGGAGTATTCGCGCCTGAAGCTCGAGGCCGCCGCGGCCCTAGCACGCACCTTGCCCGAGACCAAGGCCACCGATGCCTTTGCCAACCCGGGCGGCGGCCGCGTGTACGTGGACATCGGCAAGAGCAACACCCGCAAGCGCAGCGCCACCGAGGTGGCCACCGACCTGCGCCAGCGCGTGGCGCGGCTGGTGGGCGCCGAATACACCGTGCTGGACGACCTGAACAACGGCGCGCAGAAGCCGGTGCAGATCCGCTTCCACGGCACCGATTCGCGCCGCCTGTTGGCGATCACCAACCAGTTCATGGACAAGCTGCGCCAGGTGCCCGGCGCGGTGGACGTGGGCCTGTCGGAACAGGCGCCGCAGGACGAGCTGAAGATCGAGCTCAACCGCGGCCTGGCCAATGCGCTGGGCATCTCGGTCAACGATGCGGCGCAAACCTTGCGCGTCGCCTTCGCCGGCATCGAGGTGGGCGACTGGGTGGATCCGACCGGCGAAACGCGCGACGTGGCGGTGCGCCTGCATCCGGACGACCGGGTGGACGCGAGCAACATCGAGCGCCTGCCGATCGCGGTGAGCACCACCGGCGCCATCGTGCCGCTGGACCAGATTGCCACGGTCACCATGGGCCAGGCGCCCTCGCAGATCCAGCACTCGGATGGCAAGCGCATGATCGCGGTGAGCGCCAACGCGCAGGGCCGCTCGCCCGGCGAGGTGACCGCCGACGCGTTGAAGATCGCCAAGGCGATGGAGTACCCGCAAGGCTACGGCATCGAGCTGGCCGGCGCGTCGAAGGACCAGCAGGAAGTGTTCAGCCAGATGCTGATCGCGCTCATCATGGGCATCCTGTTGATGTACCTGGTGCTGGTGATGCAGTTCGGCTCGTTCACCGCGCCGCTGCCGGTGATGATCTCGCTGCCGCTGTCGCTCATCGGCGTGGTGCTGGCGCTGCTGGTCACCAAGAGCACGCTCAACCTGATGAGCTTCATCGGCATCATCATGCTGGTGGGCCTGGTGGCCAAGAACGCCATCCTGCTGCTGGACGCGGCGCGCGCGAGCGAAGCTGAAGGCATGCCGCGCGAGGAGGCGCTGATGGCCGCCGGCCGCAAGCGCCTGCGCCCCATCCTGATGACCACCTTCGCGCTGATCGCCGGCATGCTGCCGGTGGCCATCGGCGTGGGTGAAGGCGGCGAGTTCTACCGGCCGATGGCGGTGGCCATCATCGGCGGGGTGATCACCTCCACCCTGCTCACCCTGCTGGTGATCCCGAGCTTCTACGACAGCATCGAGATCTGGCGGGACCGTGCGATCGCCAAGTTCCACCGCCGTGCGCAACGCTGGAACCCGTTCTTCGCGTTCGTGGCCACCTTCTTCGAAGCGCTGCTCACGCTGGTGATGTTGCGGTTCGTGTGGCGCTCGCTCAAGCGCCTGGCCGGCCTGGGCCGCCGCCGTGGCATGCAGCCCGCATGATCACCGTCTACAAGTACGGTCCGGTGGGGCGCACCCCGGACCTGAGCCCCTTCGTCCTGAAGCTGGAAACCTGGCTGCGCATGGCCGGCATTCCCTACACCGGCGCGCTGGGTGGGCGCGCGATGATGCCCAAGGGCAAGCTGCCAGTGATCGACGACGACGGCCAGCGCATCGCCGACTCGTCGCTGATCATCCGGCACCTGGAGCGCAAGCACGGTGATCCGCTGGGCGAGGCGCAGCGCAGCCCGCAGGACCGCGCCATGGCGGTCGCGATGAAGGCATTGTTCGAGACGCACCTGTACTTCACCGCCGTGCACCTGCGCTGGAGCTCCGATGCCAACTTCGAGCACCTGAAGCCGCTGCTGCTGGACTACGCCGTCCAGACATCGCGGCCGCTGGCCCGCACGCTGCTGCCGCGGCTGGCACCGCTGCTGATGCCGGCGATCCGCAAGAAGACGCTGGCCCAGCTGCATGCGCAGGGCATCGGCCGGCACCAGCCGCAGGAGATCGTGCAGATCGCGCTGGAGGGCTGGCAGGCGGTGGCTGACTTCCTGGGCGACAAGCCCTACATGCTGGGCGACACACCGAGCGGGCTGGACGCGATTGCGTTCGCCTTCATCCACACGGCCAGCGCCCCGCCCTTCGAGCATCCGGTGCGCGAGCAGCTGCAGCGCATGCCGAACGTGATGGCCTACCACGACCGCATGTGGCAGCGCTACTGGGCCGGCGGTACGGCCGCTGCGGCGGGTTGACACGGCATCGCGCGGCGCCGCCGCCGCCAGCTACCACTTGCAGCCGCTGCCCTTGACCGCATCGATCGCCAGCGGCACCACCGCCAGCAGGCCCTTGTCGGCATAGGCGTTGCGGCAGTCCGGCTTGGCGGCCTTCTCGATGTCCTCGGCCAGCTTGGACTTGTGCTCCGGCGGATGTGGCAGCACCGGCAGCACGCCGCGCGAGCCCTGGCTGGACACCAGGCCGCCGCGCGGGCGCACCAGTTCCAGGTTGAGGCGCGGCGCACTGGCCGGCAGGGACGGCGGCGTGGCGACGTCGTGACCGAGCTGCGCACCCGCGTCCGGCGACGCCCCCAAGCCGGGCCGATTCAGCGGTGACGGTGTGGCCCCCGGGCTGCTGGGAGGCCGCACGCCGGGCGCCTGCGGCGCCGGCTCCGTGGTGGTACGTGCCGCGGCTTTCGGCGACTCGGGCGATCGGGGCGCGCTGTCCGGTGCCGGCGTGGTGGTGGGTGCCTGAACAGGCGGCGAGACGGGGGCCGGTGTGGGTGCGGGAGGCTGGACCACAGGCTGCTCCGCGGGCGCGGGTGGCGCCAGCACGGGCGCCGGCATCGGCTCGGGTGGCTGGACCAGGGGCACGGGCGTGGGGCGCGGCAGCTCTGCCGCCTTCGGCACCGGCAGGGGCGGCTCCGGCACAGGCCGTGGCGCCGTAGGCGCCGTGGGCGGGCGCACCACCGGTTGTTCCACCGGGGGCGCCAGGCGCGGCATGGCCGATGGCGCCACCGGCAAGGGCACTGGCGCCAGTTCCACCGGCGCTGGCGCAGGCGCGCGTTGGGGCGGTGCAGGCGCCGGCGGTGGAGGCAAGACGGATGGGGGCTCCGCCGGTGCGGCCACTCGCGGCATCGCCGTGGGCGGCAGTGGCGCCGGCAAGGGCGCGATCTGTGCCGGCGCGGGCGCAGGCGCGCGCTCCACCGGCAGCGGCGGCGCAACCGGTGCGGCAGGTGGCGCCACAGGCTCAGCCGGCTTGGCGACCACCGGCTCCGGCAGCCGCTGCAGCGGCATCGCGCTGCGCGCGGGTGAGGGGAGTTCGAGCGGCTTCACATCCACCGGTGGCGGCGGCTCCGGCTCGGCACGCTGCACCGGCTGCTGCGCCTGCGCAGGCGCAGGCGCAGGCGTGAACTCCACCGGTGGCGCCAGCTCCTGGCGTGGCAAGGCCCCGGTCTCCGGCGGGCTGCCATTCGCCGGCGCGTCGTCGCGCGGCGGCGTGGCCGCCCATTCGCCAAGCCGTGCGGCACCCGGCGTGTCGGGCACGGGCGGACTGTCGGCGGGCCGCGCTGCGCCGCCCCAGCGCCGCTGCACCGCCGTGCCCTGGGGGCCGGTGTAGGCATCGGAGCGGACGGTGGCTTCCTCGCGCCCGCGGCCGCGTTGTGCGCCCTGCAATGTGACATTCAGCGGGCCCCACACGCCTTCGCCGCGGCGCGCGCTGCCACCCGGCGTGTTGCCCAGCAACAAGGCCGCCAGCAGGTGCAGCAGCAGCGCGAGCGCCAGGCACTGGGCCAGCGATGGCGGCTCAGGCAGGGCCACCATCGACGGGATGGCGGCGGTGGAGCGGGGCGGACTCGGGTCTGACATCGGCGCAGGCCCCGAGCATCGCAGATTCGGCCGCGCTCATGGGTGCCTTATCCTTCACCGATGGTCGAGTCGTTTTTCGGGTTGAAGTGCGAGCCGTTTTCGGTGGCGCCCGATCCGCGCTTCCTGTACTTGAGCGAGCAGCACCGGGAGGCGCTGGCGCACCTGACGTACGGGCTGCACCGCGGTGCCGGCTTCGTGCTGCTCACCGGCGAGATCGGCGCCGGCAAGACCACCGTCTGGCGCCACTTCCTGGAGCACCTGCCGCCGCAGTTCGACGTGGCCAACGTGGTGAACCCGCGCCTGGGCGCGCAGACGCTGCTGGCCCGCGTGTGCGACGACCTGAACATCGAGCGGCCCGCGGCCGATGCGGGCGTGGACCTGATCGATGTGATCCACGGGCACCTGCTGCTGGCCGCCGCACGCGGGCGCCGCACCCTGATCGTGGTGGACGAGGCACAGGCCCTGTCCACCGACGTGCTGGAGCAGCTGCGGCTGCTGACCAACCTGGACACCAGCGGCGGCAAGCTGCAGGTGCTGTTGATCGGCCAGCCCGAGCTGCGCACCCTGCTCGAACGGCCGGAGCTCGAGCCGCTCGCGCAGCGGGTGGTGGCGCGTTTCCACCTCGCCGCCCTGCCGCCGGCGGAGACCGCACGCTACATCGCGCACCGCATGGCGGTGGCCGGCCTGGAGGGGCCGCTGCCCTTCCAGGACGACGCGCTTCAGCGCATCCACAGCCTGTGCCGCGGCGTGCCGCGCCGCATCAACGTGTTGTGCGACCGCGCGCTGTTGCTGGCCCAGGCGAGCAACAGCCGGCAGGTGGACCGGGCCTTGGTGGACCGCGCCGCAGCCGACGTCTTCGGCGCGCTGCTCAAGACACGTGCCCCGGCGCCGCCGCACACCGGCCGGCTGGTGGCCGGGGGCGTGGCCGTGCTGGCGGTGGCCGCAGGCCTGGTCGTGCTGGGGCCGATGGCGCAGCGTGCCTGGGCGCCCGAGCGGGCCACCGGCCAGCCGCTGGCGCTGGCCGCCGTGCCGGCGCCGGCCGCCACCGCCTCCCGATCGGTCGCCTCCGCCCTGCCGGCGGCGCCGGCATCCACCACATCCACTGCCTCCGCAGCACCCGCTGCATCCCCTCCACCCGGCGCATCGGCTGCGTCACCGGCGACCCCCACGCCGGTACCTGAGCTGCCCGCCAAAGCCGGACCCTCCACCGCGCCTCGGCTGCTGCAAAGCCTGGATGCGCTGTTCGTGGCCGGTGCCGCCGACGAAAGACGGGCGTGGCGTGAATTGGCGGGGCTGTGGGGCGCGGCCCTGCCCGGCGACCAGCCCTGCGCCGTGCCGGCTTCCAGCCCGGTGCATTGCTATCGCAGCCGCGGCGGGCTGGGCCCGATCCGCCAGCTGGCGCGGCCGGGCATCGTCAACCTCGCGGACGCGCAGGGCCGCATGGCCCAGGTGCTGCTGACCGGCCTGAGCGCCCACAGCGCCACCCTGCGCCTGGACGGCGGGGAGTACCAGGTGCCGCTGGGCGTGCTGGCGCAGGCCTGGCGCGGCGAGTTCGCCACCCTCTGGCGCGCGCCGCCGGGTTACCGACCGGGCGAGCTGGTGAGCGCGGGCAGCCCGCTGGCCACCTGGCTGGCGCAACGGCTGGCCGCGATCGATGGCCAGCCGGCCACCGGCTTGTCGGACGAGGCCCTGAAGGCCCGTGTGTTCGCCTTCCAGCTGGCCCACGGGCTGCCACCTGACGGCCTGGCCGGGCCCTTGACGCTGATGCAGATCAACCAGGCCAGCGCGGTGGACGAACCGCGCCTGCGCACGGCCGCCACGCCTTGAGCGGGCGCCGGCGCCTCAGCGGGCCGGTGTGCCCGCCATCGTGACCCAGCGCAGCTCCAGCACGTCGTTGGGCCACTGCACCACCTTGACACCGGGGCGCATGGCCCAGTTGTGGTGGCGCCGGTACAGCGGCATCAGCGGCAGGTCCTCGTGCATCAGCTTCAAGGCGTCGGCCACCAGGCTGCGGCGCCTGGTGATGTCCGGCTCGACGCGGATGGCGTCGATCAGGGCATCGAGCTTCGGATTGGAATAACGGCCCGCGTTGAAGGCGCCCGCCTGCAAGCCGTCGTTGGTGCGCACCAGCGACTGCAGGATGTTCCAGGGGTCCACGCCCGGCGACCAGCCGAACTCCAGGAAGCTGCTGGTGGCCTGGGTGAGCTTGGGGAAGAAGGTCGACGTGGGCGAGGGCTGGAAATTGACCTTGATCGCCACCTTTTCCAGCATGGCCGCGATCGCCTGGCACACCGCGGCACGGTAGCTTGCGTTCACGCAGTCCAGCGACACCGCAAAGCCGCGTTCGTAGCCCGCCTGCTTGAGCAGCGCGCGTGCGGCGGCGGGGTCGGCCTTGGGCCGCTTCTCGAAGGCCGGCAGGTAGCCGTCCACCAGCGGCGCCACATGCGAGCCGGTGGCCGTGCCCTGGCCGCGCAGCACCTGGCGCACGATGAGGTCGGTGTCCACCGCGAGCTGGATCGCCTTGCGCACGCGCAGGTCCTTGAACGGGTTCTGCCCGGGCAGGCCGCTGCCGGGCAGCTCGGCACGGCGCTGGTCGAAGGCGAGGTACTGGGTGCCGATGTCCTCGATCTCCACCACCTTGAGCGCCGGGTCGGCCTTCAGGCGCGGCAGGTCCTGGAAGGGCGGGTCGATCACGAAGTCCACCTGGTTGGACTGCAGCGCGGCCAGCCGCGTGGCGTCCGACTGGATCACGATGTACTGCACTTCGTCGAGGTTGCCTCCGCCGGCCGGCGTGCCCTTGCCCCACCACTGCGGGTTGGCCTTGAGCACGGTGCGCACGTCTGACTCGTAGCTCGCCAGCACAAAGGGGCCGGTGCCGTTGGCATGGCGCACCGCGTAGGTTTCCTGCTTGGCGTTGTAGTCCTGCGGCAGGGTCACCTTGTGCTCCTCGCACCAGGCCTTGCTCATCATCGCGATGGGCCAGAGCTTTTCCGGCAGCACCGCATCCGGCGCCGCGCTCAGCACCTCGATGGTCAGCGCATCCACCTTGCGCGCACCGGTGATGCCACGCATCTGGTTGGCCCGCTGCGAGGTCTTCTGCAGCGCGCGCTCGATCGAGAACACGGCATCGTCGGCGGTGAAGGACGTGCCGTCGTGGAATTTCACGTTCGGCCGCAAGGTGAAGCGCCAGGTGGTGGGGTTCACCATCTCCCAGCGCGTGGCCAGCGACGGCTCCAGCGTCTTGAAGTCCTTGGCGCGATTGACCAGGCCCTCGTACACCTGCGTGACCACCCGCGTCTGGTACAGCAGCGCCAGCGCATGCGGGTCCAGGGTCTGCGGGTCGAAGCCGCTGGCGTAACGCAAGGTGGCTGCGTGGCCGGCACCGCCGGCCAGCACCAGCAGCCCCAGAAGAACCGTGCGGATCCGTCTCATGTTGGACGCTCCCTGACAGGCAACGTCCGCGAGTGTGCTACTTCTGCGCCGGCGTGGCCACGCCCTGCACGAACCAGTCCATGGCCGCGATGGCGGCGTCGTCCAGCGCACCGTGTTCCAGGCGCACGCGCCCGGCGTTGTCCACCAGCCGGCCGGAGAAGGGCTTCAGGCGCCCGGCCTCGATGGCCTGCCGACGCGCGGCCACCTCGTCGCGCACCGCCTTCGGCAACGACGGCGCAATGGCGCTCAGGCGCACGAAGCCGTCCTTCATGCCGCCCCACACCGGCCGCGCGGCCCAGCGGCCGTCGATCACGCCGCGCGCCACCTGCGTGTAGTAGCCGCCCCAGTGGTGGGTCACCGCGGCCAGCTGCGCATGCGGGGCAAAGGCGCTCATGTCGCTCTGGTAGGCCAGCAGCTTCACGCCCTTGTCTTCCGCCGCCTGCGCCACCGCGGGCGAGGCGCTGTGGTTGGTGAGCACGTCCGCACTCTGGGCCACCAGCGCCAGCGCGGCCTCGCGTTCCCTGGCCGGGTCGAACCAGGTGTTCAGCCAGGTCACCCGCACCTGCGCGTTGGGGTTGGCCGCGCGCATGCCGAGCGTGAAGGCGTTGATGCCCTGGATGACCTCGGGCACCGGAAAGCCCGCCACATAACCGGCGATGCCGCTGCGGCTGCTGCGCCCGGCCACCAGGCCGGCGAGGTAGCGGCCTTCGTAGTAGCGCGCGTTGTAGGTGTTGAGGTTGGGGGCGGTCTTGTAGCCGCCCGCATGTTCGAACTTCACCTGCGGGAAGTCGGCCGCCACGCGCAGCGCGGGCTCCAGGTAGCCGAAGCTGGTGGCAAAGATCAGCCGGTGGCCTTGCAAGGCCAGGTCGCGCAGCACCCGTTCGGCGTCCGCGCCTTCGGGCACACCTTCGACCACCGTGGTGCTCACCTGCGCACCGAGCGTGCGCTCCATCTCGCGCCGGCCCTGGTCATGCTGGAAGGTCCAGCCCGCCTGCCCCACCGGGCTGACGTAGACGAAGCCGACCTTCAGCGGTGCGGTGGTGTTGGGTTGTGCCGGTGTGGCCAGCGGGAACGCCAGGGCGATGGCGCCGATGAGGTTTTTGAGCATGGTTGTCCTCGACATGGCCACCGAATTCACCGGGCGGTGGCAGCCCGCTGCAGCATTCGATTGTAGAAGCCGGGGTTCAGTGGCCGGTGGCCCGGCCGTACGGCTCAGGCGCCGACCACGCGGGCACGCACGTCGGGTGACAACGCGCTGGCCAGCTCCGCCGCAAAGCGCGCATGCAGGGCGTAGGCCTGCTCCACATCGGGCGTGATCGTCGACAGCCGCACCAGCATGCCGTCCAGCAGGCGGCCGCGCAGGCCAAAGCGCAGCTGGCGCAGGCGGAAGGCGGTGTCATCGGCCACGGCCTCGCCGCCCAGCACGGTCCAGTAGGTGATGGGCTCCGACCGGCCCGGCAGGCTGGCATGCAGCCGCGTGCCAGGCAGCGACCGGTCACTCAGCGGCAGCGTCACTTTCCGAAGGCCCGCGACACGGAAACCGTTGCCCGGATAACAGACCTCCGGCCGGTGCAGCTGCAGCCCGGCCGACTGCTCGCTACCCTCGGCGGCCAGCAGCATGATGCGGCGGCCCTGCGCGTCCACATAGGTGCGCTCCAGCACCTGGTCGTAGATGCCGAGGTGGCGGCCTTCCTGCCGGGCGGGGCGCACGAAGAGCTCGGCGCCGGCGTCGGTGTGCCAGGGGCCGAACCGGCGCGGGAACAGGGTGTCCAGCGTGGTCATGTCCCGCGCGGGGTCGGCCACCGGCCTGGCCCATTGCGCCATGAGTGCGGCCAAGCCCATGCCGGCACCGAGGCCCAGCGCCAGGCGGCGGTCGAGGTTCATGCTGCGCTCCCGGTGCGCGGCAGCAGCCGGCGCAACCCGCAGTCGAGGGCAAAGATCAGCACCAGCGCCACCGTGAACAGCACCAGCCCGGCAAAGCCGTGCACGAAACCCTGCCCCACCGCGTCGCCGAACCGGTAGGTCACCAGCATCAGCACGATCACGCGGATCACGTTGGCCACGAAGGACACCGGCACCACCAGCACGGCCAGCAGCGCATTGAGCAAAGCCGAGCCGCCGCTGCGCAGGCTGGCGTAGAGCAGGCCCATGGCCTCGAGCGTGAACATGGTCTGCAGGCCGGCACAGGCCTCGCTCACCAGCAGCTGGTACTGGCCGATGGTGACGACCACGCCTGAGCGCCCCACCGGCGCGCCCGCCCAGAACAGCAGCTGGGTGGCCACCGCCGACACCGCCAGCTTCAGCGGCCCGGTCAGCGCCAGCACCAGGCTGTAGGGCAGCGGCATGATGAGCAGCAGGAAGAACAGCGGAAAGGCTGCGGCGCGCAGCCCGCGCCGGCCGCCGCACAACAGCACCAGTGCGGCCAGCACCATCACCAGGGCGGTGATCTCCAGGCGCAGCAGCTGCTGGCTGCGCCCCACCACGTACATCAGCAGGCCCGCGCCAAACAGCAGCCCGGGCAGCAGGCGCGGTTGTGGCCCAGCGGCCAGCAGCTGATCGCGGCGCTGGTAGAGCAGCCAGGCCGACACGGCCGCGAACAGCAGCTCATGGCCTTGAGCGTGCGAGCTCCAGGCACCGGCGCTCAGATCCCACAAGGTGGGCACGAACAGGGCCGCCAGGCCGGCCGCCAGCCACAGCAGCGGGAGTCGATCGCCGCCGCCCAGGGCAGGGGCCGGCGGCAAGGCGGTGGGCGACACGGGGCGAGCGTGCAGCGCGCTCAGCGCTGCACGGGCTGGTCGCCGGCGGCGCTGGCCGCCTGGGCAAAACGGCCGACGTAGTTCACCTGGGCCGCACGGCGCAGTTCGCCCATGCGGGCGCTGACCAGCCGGCGCTTGCGATCGGCCAGCAGGTAGGCCTGGATCGGCTCGCGCGCCTGGGCGCGCTCCACCCGCGCATCCTGCGTCTTGAGCACGGTCCACACCCGCAGCGCGGGCGTGGTGTCCAGCACCATCGAGCGGCCTTCTTCGAGCTTGTGCAGCGTGTCCAGCAGGCGCACCGGCACGTTCTCCGGCAGCTGCACCGTCACGCCGGTGCGGTAGCGCAGCCCGGCGCGGTCCAGCGCGGCCTGGACTTCGGCCGCCGAGCGCGCCGAAGCGAGCACGGGCTGCAGTGCGGCCTGCGCCGGGCCGGGCACATCGACTGCGAACTCCTGCACCGTGAAGATGCGGCGCTCACCAAACAGCGCGGGATGGGCGTCGTAGTAGCGGTCGACCTCGTCGCTGCCCGGGCGCTCCACCTTGGCGGCCAGCTGTTCCTGGTACATGCGCGCCAGCAGTTCGCGCCGCGCCGCCTCCATGCCCTGCACGAAGGCCGGGTCGCTTTCGATGCCCTGCTCGCGCGCGGCCTGGGCCGCCAGCTCCTGTTCGACCAGGGAATCCAGCGCCACCCTGGGCGCCGCGTCGGCGTACAGGTCGTTGATGCGTGGCTGGCGCTGCAACAGGTACTGCACCTGGTGCAGCGAGAGTTCCCCCTCGTTCACCTTGGCCGCGATCTGGCTGGATTTCGGCGCCGCATCATGCCGGCCGCAGCCTTGCAGCAAGGGCAGCACCGCAGCGGCGGCCGCCAGCAGCAGCGCCGCGCGCCCTGGCGCGGGGAACAACATCGCAGTGACGCTCAGCTGCGGCGGCGGCGCAGCGCCACGCCGGTGAGCAACAGGCCCATGGCCACCATCGCCACGGTCTGCGGCTCGGGCACGGCGGTGACATAACCGGCATAGATGCCGGTGACACCCGCCAGGCCGGTGCCGTCCACCGTGCCCGTGAGGGTGAGCGCGTAGCTGCCACCGCCGGTCAGGCCGTAGAACGAAAAACCGTCGTTGGGGTTGCTGTCCATCTGGCTCGCACCCAGGCCGGTGCCCGTGAGGGTGGCGGAGCTGAGGCTCACGTTCCACATCGTCCCGAAGTTGACGGTGGTCGTATCGCCGTTCACGGTGGTGGACGAGCCGGGGATGGTGAAGGTGTAGACGTCGGCGAAGTTGCCCACGTAGTTGCTGAACGAGTGGTACAGCGGCTTGGACATGTCCAGCAGGCCGAGGTTGAACACGTCGGCTACCGCCGGGCCCGCGGCCAGGGCACCCGCCGCCACCGCGGCCAATGCGCGCATCTTCATGAGGTCTCCTCCATTGAGCGTTCGTTACAAGTTGAGGAACATCTTGTCACATGCGCCAGCGAAGGGCCTACCCCTCATGCCGGGGGAAGCGGCTGTGAAGATCCCACAATCACCCGATCCAGGGGATGGGGAGTCAGCATGCTGATCAACTGTGTGGCCTACCAGGACGGCACCAAGCTGGCCGACATCCCGATCGCGGAAGTGAGCGACTACCTGCAGCGGCCCGGCTGTTTCGTCTGGGTGGCCCTGCGCGACGCCACCGACGAAGAGCTGCACACCATGCAGCAGGAGTTCGCCCTGCACGAGCTGGCGGTGGAGGACGCACGCCATGGGCACCAGCGGCCCAAGGTGGAGGAATACGGCGACACCGTGTTTGCGGTGATGCACACGGTGGAGTTCACTGCCACCGACGCGCTGCGCGCCGGCGAGGTGGCGGTGTTCGCCGGGCCGAATTTCGTGCTTTCGGTGCGCAACAACAGCCAGCAAGGTTTCCTGGGTGTGCGCGCGCGGGCCGAGCGTGAGCCGCAGCTGCTGCGCCATGGTGCAGGGTTTGTCTTCTATGCCCTGATGGACGCGGTGGTGGACCGCTACTTCCCGGTGATCGATGCGCTGGAGAGCGAGCTGGAAGCGATCGAGGGCCGCATCTTCGAGCCGGGCGCCGCACGCGCCAACATCGAGCAGCTGTACGCGCTAAAGGGCCGCATCATGACCGTCAAGCATGCGGTGGCGCCCCTGATGGAAGCCGCCGGCAAGCTGAGCCTGGGCCGCGTGCCGCGGGTGTGCGAGACCAGCCGCGACTACTTCCGCGATGTGTATGACCACCTGATCCGCATCAATGCCACGCTGGACACCTTGCGCGACACCATCGGCACCGCCATCCAGGTAAACCTGTCGATGGTGACGATCGAGGAGTCCGAGGTCACCAAGCGGCTGGCCGCCTGGGCCGGCATCTTCGCAGTGGCCACCGCGTTCGCCGGCATCTGGGGCATGAACTTCGAGCACATGCCCGAGCTGAAGTGGCACTTCGGCTACCCGGCCGCGCTCGGTTTGATCGTCACCACCTGCGGGCTGCTGTGGTGGCGCTTCCGCAAGGCGGGCTGGCTGTAGCACGCTGCCGGCCGCGCCAGTGGCCATGACCTGAGCGCCCGGGGCACGTGAGGTCCGCACGGGTCGCACATGCCGTCCAGCGCCCCTCGCGCACCGCTCACCGGGCAGCGGATGGCAAAGCGCCAACTTGTCACGCGGCGCGCGCCAGGCTCGCTTCAAGGGGTAACCAAACGAACCGATAGACAGGGAGCTGCCAGCGGCCCCGGGTGCCATGCCCGGCCGCGGCCACCCTGTCATCGAGAGTTCACCGAAGGAGACCCTGATGGAGCGTTTTGCACGAGCTGCCGCGTTGGCAATGTTGGTCTGCACCCTGGCCGCCTGTGGCGGCAGCCCTGCTCCCCAGGCCGTGGCCGCGCCCGCGGGCGGCGCCAGCGGGCCGACAGCCCAGACCATCACCGGAGTGAGCACGCCGACCAGCGTATCGGTGGTGACCGCCAAGAACGCCCAGTAAGCCGACGCCTCCGGAGAACGACCATGACGCTTCGCCCCCGCACCCTGGTGGCTGCCCTTGCAGCCGCCCTGCCCGCCCTGGCCCTGGCCGCGCCGGGCAGCAGTTCGCCCTACCGCACCGACACCCAGAACAGCCACGTCGAAGACGCGACCTCGCGCGGCGTGGGCCAGGTGAACATGATCACCTGCTTCATCGGCTCCATGCGGCCGGAAGCGCTGGTGAACCAGCCCAACTACTTCGCGATGGTCGACAAGACCAAGTGCGACCCGGAAAAGAGCGCCGGCAACGACAGCTCGTCCAGCGGCGCGGCGAACGCGCCCAACTACATGACGGCGACGGTGAACTCCAGCCGCAGCTCCAACAGCGAGCCGATGCGCGTGAAGGTGTGGGCCGATGAGAAGGAACAGGACTTCAGCGCCACCATCTTCATCAACATCTCGGCCACCGAAGCGCCCACCGCCAACAACCCGTACGGCGTGTTCCGCATGGACTATTGCGGCAAGGGCGACAGCGGCGGCCCCTGCATGATGAATGGCTACCTCGAGGGCAGCGCCGACGGCATCAGCTATTTCGAGCTCGAAGGCGATGGCGCCGGTGGTGGCGGCGGCAAGGCGCTGCGGCTCACCACTTCCGGCACCGACAGCGGCGCCGGCATGCTGCAGATGACGGAGCAGGGCCAGCCCCTGGCCTATTCCTTCGCCTACAACGCCAGCTACTTCCGCCGCTCCGACGGCACGCAGGACCAGTGTTTCTCACGCGATGCGAGCGACCCCGAGACCGGCATGTCGGTGTGGCGCTACGGCCTGTACGACGCCAGCACCGGCGAGCGGGTGAACCGCAACTCCGGATTCCCGATCGAGTTCACCGGCGCACAGGGCCAGGTCGAGCGCGGTCAGATCGGCTACTGGGGCCTGAACGTGCCCCCGGGCGTGAACATCGCCAGCGGCACCACGGTGCAGCGGGTGGAATACGGCGCCGGCCAGCCCACCAAGACCGCCTATGCCCTGCTCAAGGCCGATGGCCGGCTGATGAAGTACAGCAAGCAGACCCGCACCCTGGCCGCCACCGACAAGCTGCACTTCCAGACCTGGGTGGGCGACGCCACCAACTTCTACCCCGGTGCGCAGTCGAACACGCAGTACGAGATGTACTGGGACGACAGCGCCGGCGCCTTCAAGGTCACCGCCACCATGGAGTGCGGCAACGGCCCCTGCCAGACGCATGACCTGTCGGCCGAGCAGACGGTGCAGCCCTCGTTCTTTGCGCCCATGGGGGGTGTGCGCGGCTGGTCGCAGACGCTGGGCGGCGAGCTCTTCATCCCGCTGGCCGGCGTGACCGGCAGCGTGCAGTCGGCCAACGTCAACGTGATCTACCGCACCCAGGACCTGGTGTACCCGGCCGACATGCCGACCACGCTGTACTGCCTGCGCGACTGCCCCACCGCAGCCAGCATCGGCGCCTACTTTGCCGACGGCTCGAACGCGCAGTCACCCTTCGTGGCCAATACCTTCAACAACTGGATGCCCTCGGGCAGCGACGCGGTGGTGAGCTACAGCACCGACACCACCCATGTGCTGCTGAAGGACGGCGCCGGCGCCGCGGTGACCTTCACCAACCGCGACGCGCTGCAAAGCCGCCCGCAATACCAGCACGGCCTGCGCACCGGGCGCCTGTTCACCGACCTGGCCGGCGCCCAGTGCACCAACGACACCAGCCATTACTGCGACTACAAGGTCGAGGAAATGGCCACCTACTACCAGTGGGAAACCGGCCCCAACCAGTGGAACCAGTTCGCCGCGCTGAAGGACGGCAGCGGTGCCCTGGTGACCTTCGATGCGCCGCTGCAGGTGACCTACAACGTGCCCACCGGCACGGCCTACGGCGCCTATGCCGGCAAGTCCATCGTGCTGCAGTACGGCGGCTTCGGCGAGCTCTGGGGCATCCCGGGCCACTGCGTCTCGCGCACCACCAACGAACCGGTGAGCTGCGAAGGCCAGGAGTCGCGCTACGTGCCGGCCTTCGTGATCCCGATGGACGAGGTGCTGGGCCGGGTCAGCCTGGGCGGCACGCCGCTGCTGGCCAAGTGGCTGGACCGCGAGATCCGCTTTGCCCGCAAGGACGTGTCGGTGTGTGCCGCGGCGGGTGTCACCCTGCCCAGCGGGCTCACCCTGCCCACGGCCAGCAGCCTGGCGGACCCGTCGGATGCCAACTCGCCGATCTACATCGGCGCCCGGCCGGTGGTGACGGACGCGCCGCGGGTGATCCACGGCGACGTGAAGTTCTGATGGCCGGCGTTGCGGCGGGCCTGCAGCCCACCGCGACACCATGGCGGCCGCGCACACGGGTGGGCTGGGGCTTCGCGGCCTCGGCCCTCGCGCATGGGCTGCTGCTGGCCTGGCTGGGCACGCCGTCGCAGCGGCCGGGCAGCAGCCCGGTGCGGCCGGCCGCCGCCCGACCGCACATCACCTGGCTGGCCCTGGCACCCGCTGCGGCGCCGGCACCGGCGCCCGCCACGTCCGCCCGGACAGACACCCCGCCCCCGCGAGCCCCGCGGCCGGCGGCGGCGCGCAAGCAGGCCGCCGCGCCCACCGCAGCACCCTCCCCCAAGGCCCTTGCACAGGCGGCGGTCGCGGCCCTACCAGCACCTGAGCCAGCCGCGTCGGCGCCGCAGGCCATCGCGGGCGTGGCCTTCGCACCGGCGGCCATCGGCTGGGGTGGCAGGGCACCACGACCCTGGGCCGCGATGCCGTCGATCCAGCCGCTGCCGCCCAGCGCATCGACCGCGCCGCCGCCGGAGGCGGCGCTGGCCCGGATGCAGGACGCCGCGCGTGCGCAGATCGCCCTGGCGCTGCAGCAGCAGCTCGGCCGCCTGCCGGCTCCGTCCACCGGCGTGCAAGGCCGCTGTGCACCCCCCGCGTCCGGCGCCGGCGACCTCGCCTGCGACAGCGACGCGCTGCAGCAGGCGGTCTCTGCGCAGGCCGCGGCACTGGCCGGCCTGCTGCGGGCCTACCGTGGCGCCGACCCGCGTGTGACCGACGTCGCGCTGGCCTACACCGACGGCCGCTACCAGCTGCAGCTGCGATAGCACGGGCCGCCGCATGCGGCGCACGCGCCGGCCCGCGCGCCCGGTAAAGTGCCGGCACCATCACACAGCGAAGTTGAACCCCCATGAACAGCAAACCGGTGTTGACCGCGGACGAAGTGGCGCAGATGCTCGCCGCCGCCCGCCAGGAAGCCCAGGCCAACGCCTGGGCCGTGACCATCGCGGTGGTGGACGATGGCGGCCACCTGCTGGGCTTGCAGCGCCTGGATGGCGCCTCGCCGGCCAGCGCGGCCATCGCCACCGACAAGGCGCGCACCGCGGCGCTCGGCCGGCGCGAATCCAAGGCCTATGAAGACATGATCAACAACGGCCGCACGGCGTTCCTGTCGGCTCCGCTGCACGGCATGCTGGAAGGCGGCGTGCCGGTGGTGTGCGAAGGGCAGGTGGTGGGCGCGGTGGGCGTGTCGGGTGTCAAGTCCGAGCAGGATGCCCAGGTCGCCAAGGCGGCCGTGCGCACCGTGGCCGCGGGGCAGTGAGGACGGCATGGACAGCACTGCATCGCACGCGGCCCACCCCGCAGCGCACACGGCGCGGATCGTCTGGCGGGTGGCGATGCTGGCCGCCGTGCTGTGGGTGGGCTGGGAACTGAACGCCCTGCGCGGCGAACTGAACGCTCCGCAGCCCTCGTCCATCGGCCTGGCCCAGCAGGTGGCCGACGTGAAGACCGAGCTCGACGAAGTGGCCGACGCGGTGGCCGACTTGCAGGACGCGGTGGACCGGGTGGAAGCGGCGCTCGTCGAGGATGCCGAAGCCGACCCCGCGGTGCGGCGCGAGGCTGCGCTGCAGCAGCGCGTGCTGCAGCCGGCTCGGCGGCACGCCGGCGCGGCCGCGCCGTCGGCCACGCGGGTGGTGCATCAGCCGGCGAACACCGCGTCCAGCTCGGCGATCCAGCGGCGCTTGTCCGCCTCACCGGCAAAGCTGGCCTCGAAGCTGTTGCGCGCCAGCACGTAGGCGTCGCGCGCGGTGAGCGCCGGCACGGCCTCGAAGGTCTCCAGGTAGTTCTGGTTCACGTAGCCGCCGAAGTAGGCCGGGTCGTCCGAATTGACCGTGGCCTTCAGGCCCGCGTCCAGCAGCGCCTTGAGGTTGTGCTGCGCCAGGGTGCCGAACACGCACAGCTTCACGTTGGACAGCGGGCACACGGTGAGCGGAACCTGCTCGCGCACCAGGCGCTGCACCAGCGCCGGGTCTTCCACGCAGCGCACGCCGTGGTCGATGCGCTCGACCTTCAGCACGTCCAGCGCTGCAGCGATATAGGCCGGCGGGCCCTCCTCGCCCGCGTGGGCCACCAGGTGCAAACCGAGCTCCCGGCAGCGGGCGAACACCCGCGCAAACTTTTCGGGCGGGTTGCCCCGCTCGCCGCTGTCCAGGCCCACGCCGACGATGCGGTCGCGGTAGGGCAGCGCCTGCTCCAGTGTCGCAAATGCCGCCTCCTCGCTCAGGTGGCGCAGGAAGCACATGATGAGCGCGGCGCTCACGCCGAGTTCGTCGCGCGCGCGCTGCACCGCACGGGTGAGACCGTCGATCACGGTGCCGAAGGGCACGCCGCGGTCGGTGTGCGTCTGCGGGTCGAAAAAGAGCTCCGCATGGCGCACGTTCTCGGCCGCCGCCTTGGCGAAGTAGGCCATCGCCATGTCCTCGAAGTCCTGCGGCTTCAGCAACACCGAGGCGCCGGCGTAGTAGATGTCGAGAAAGCTCTGCAGGTCGGTGAAGGCATAGGCCGCGCGCAACGCCTCCACACTGGGATACGCGAGTGCCACGCGGTTGCGTGCGCTCAACGCAAAGATGAGTTCCGGCTCCAGCGAGCCCTCGATGTGCAAGTGCAGTTCGGCCTTGGGCATGCGGCGCAGCAGCTCGGGCAGGCGCTCGCGTGGGATGGCGTCGAAATCGTTGGTCATGGCTTGCCTTGAAAGGACAAAGGCCGCTCGTTGCAGCGAGCGGCCTCGGGTACTGCTAGCGCATCACGCTCACTTGCCGGTCGGCACTTTCGCGTCCACGCCCTTCACGAAGAAGTTGATGCCGTGCAGGAACTTGTCGTCGGCGACTTCGTCCTTCTTCAGCATCTCCTTGCCATCGTTGGTGACGATCGGGCCCTTCCAGATGGCGAAGCTGCCGTCCTTCAGGCCGGCCTTCACCTTCTCCAGCGCCTCCTTGGCATCGGCAGGCACCTTGTCGGACAGCTCCACCAGGTCGATGGCGCCTTCCTTCACGCCCCACCAGGTGTTGTCGCCGGCCTTCCAGGTGCCGTCCAGCGCCTCTTTCACGGCCTTCTTGTAGTAGGGCTCCCAGTTGATGATGGCCGAGCCGAGGTGGGCGTTGCGGCCGAACTTGCCCATCGGCGAATCCCAGCCGAAGCCGTACTTGCCGGCTTTTTCGGCCGTCTGCAGCACGGCCGACGAATCGGTGTTCTGCATCAGCACGTCCACGCCCTGGTTGATCAGGCTCTGCGCGGCTTCGCCTTCCTTGGGCGGGTCGAACCACTTGTTCACCCACACCACCTTGGTCTTCACCTTCGGGTTCACGCTCTGCGCGCCCAGGGTGTAGGCGTTGATGTTGCGGATCACCTCGGGGATGGGAATGGAGCCCACCACGCCCAGCACATTGGTCTTGGTCATCTTGCCGGCGATCACGCCGGCCATGTAGGCGCCTTCATAGGTGCGTGAGTCGTAGGTGCGCATGTTCTCGGCACCCTTGTAGCCGGTGGCATGCTCGAACTTCACGTCCTTGCTGTCGGCGGCCACCTTGAGCATGGACTCCATGTAGCCGAAGGTGGTGCCGAAGATCAGCTTGTTGCCCTGGCCCACGAAGTCGCGGAACACACGTTCGGCATCGGCCGCTTCGGGCACGTTCTCGGCAAAGGTGGTCTCGACGCGGTCGCCGAATTCCGCTTCCACCGCCTTGCGTGCCTTGTCGTGCGCAAAGGTCCAGCCGGCGTCGCCCACCGGGCCCACGTAGGCGAAGGCGATCTTCAGCTTGGCCGTGGCGGGGGCCGAAGCCGGCGCCGCTGGGGCGCTGGCGGCGGCGGATGCAGCCGGCGCGGCGGGCGCTGCTTCCTCCTTCTTGCCACAGCCCACGAGGGCGGCGGTGGCGGCCAGCGAGCTCCAGCCGGCCCACTTGATCAGCGAGCGCTTCGAGATGGGAATCATGCGGTCTCTCTCCGTCGGGTGTGAAGATATGAAGGGCGGATTATCCGGGCGCTCACGAGCCCGGAAAAAAGGGTTTGCCCAGCGACGCCGGCATGTTGATCTTGATCCACGCCGGGTTGCGGGAGATCAGCACCAGCACCACGATGGTGGCGAGGTAGGGCAGCATGGTGAGGAACTGGCTCGCGATCTCCACGCCCTGGCCCTGCAGCTGGAACTGCAGCATGGTCACGCCGCCAAAGAGGTAGGCCCCCAGCAGCACACGCGCCGGCCGCCAGGTGGCGAAGGTGGTGAGCGCCAGCGCGATCCAGCCCTTGCCGGCCACCATGCCCTCCACCCACAGCGGGGTGTAGATCACCGACAGGTAGGCCCCACCCACGCCGCACAGCGCACCGCCGGCCACCACGGCCAGCAAGCGGATGCGCCGCACCGGGTAGCCTAGCGCATGCGCCGACTCGGGCGACTCGCCCACCGCGCGCAGCACCAGCCCGGCGCGCGAGCGGTAGAGGAACCACGCCAGCGCCACCGTGAGCGCGATCGCGATGTAGACCATCGGATGGTGGCGGAACAGCGCCGGCCCGATGAAGGGAATGTCCGCCAGCCCGGGGATGGCGAAGTGCGGGCGGTCGGCCAGTTTCTCCTGCGTGTAGGGCAGGCCGACGAAGGCGGAGAAGCCGCTGCCGAAGAGGCTCAAGGCCAGGCCGCTGGCGTACTGGTTGGTGTTGAGCCAGATCACCAGCAGCCCGAACACCGCGGCCATCGCAGCCCCGGCCACCGCACCGGCACCGAAGGCCAGCCAGTCGTTGCCGGTGTGCACCGAGGTGGCGAAGCCGGCGACGGCGGCCACCAGCATCATGCCCTCGGCCCCCAGGTTGACGATGCCGGCCCGTTCGTTGATCAGCAGCCCCAGCCCGGCCAGTGCGAGCACCGTGCCGGCGTTCAGGGTGGCCGCGAGCAGCAGCGAGAGGGTCTCGTCCATCAGGCTTCCTTCACCGTGGTGGTGTGGGCCGCAGCCGGCGCCACCGGCCGCGGCTGCGCCGGTGCCCAACGCAAGCTGTAGTGGATCAAGGTGTCGCAGGCCAGCAGCGCAAACAGCAGCAGGCCCTGGAACACGCCGGTGATCGCCTTCGGAAGGCCCAGGCGCGACTGCGCGAGTTCGCCGCCGATGTAGAACATGCTCATCAGGACGGCCGAGAACACGATGCCCACCGGATGCAGCCGGCCGACGAAGGCGACGATGATGGCCGCGAAGCCGTAGCCCGCCGGTACATAGGGTGTCAGCTGCCCGAGCGGCCCCGCCACCTCCAGCGCACCCGCCAGCCCGGCCGCGCCGCCGGACAGCAGCAGCGCCGTCCACAAGGCCGTGCGCGAGGAGAAGCCGGCATAACGCGCCGCCGCCGGCGCCAGCCCGCCCACCTGCAGCTGGAAGCCGCGGTAGGTGCGGAACAGGAACAGCCAGCACGCCCCCACCGCCAGCAGTGCGATCGGCGCACCGATGTTGATGCGCAGGCTGCCGTCAAACAGGCGCGGGATCTTGGTCACCGCGAGGAAGCTGATGCTTTGCGGAAAGTTGTAGCCCTGCGGGTCCTTCCAGGGGCCATACACCGCATAGCCCAGCAGCATGTCGGCCACGTACACCAGCATCAGGCTCACCAGGATCTCGTTGGCATTGAAGCGGTCACGCAGCAGCGCCACGATGGCCGCCCACAGCATGCCACCCAGCACCCCCGCCAACAGGATGGCCAGCACGATCCAGCGCCCGGTGTGCGCGTCCGCCTGCATCGCCACCCAGCCGCCCGCCATCGCGCCCAGCACGAACTGGCCTTCGGCACCGATGTTCCAGATGTTGGAGCGGAAACACACCGCCAGGCCCAGCGCGATCAGCACCAGCGGCACGGCCTTCACACTCAGCTCGGACAAGGCATACGCGTTCTTCGCCGGCTCCACGAAGAACATCTGCAACCCACGCACCGGGTCCTTGCCCAGCAGCATGAACAGCGCGATGCCGACCAGCACCGTGATCGCCAGCGCGATCAAGGGCGAGGCCAGGGACATGGCCTTGGAGGGCTGGGGCCGGGCCTCAAGCTTGAGCATGAGGCTCCTCCACCGCGGCGCCGGCCTTGTCGCGGCCCCACAAGCCCGACATCCACTCGCCGATCTGCTGCACCGTGGCGTCGCGGCGCGCGATCGGCGGCGACACCCGGCCCTGCGCCATCACCACCAGCCGGTCGCTGATCTCGAACAGCTCGTCCAGCTCCTCGCTCACCACCAGCAGCGCGCAGCCGGCATCGCGCAGCTTGAGCAGCTCGCCGCGGATCTGCGCGGCGGCGCCCACGTCCACGCCCCAGGTGGGCTGCGACACGATCAGCAGCCTGGGCTTCGCGTCGATCTCGCGGCCCATCAGGAACTTCTGCAGGTTGCCGCCGGACAGGCTCTTGGCCACCGCATCCGGCCCGCCGGCCTTGACCTGGAAGCGCGCGATCAGTTGCTCGGCCAGCCGCTGCACATCGCGGGTGCGGATCCAGCCGCTGGGGTTCACGTTCTCGGTGCGCGTCAGCAGGGTGTTCGCCTTCAGCGACAAGGTGGGCACCGCGCCGCGGCCCAGCCGCTCCTCCGGCACGAAGTGCAGGCCCAGCCTGCGGCGCGCGGCCGGGCCGCGGCGCGCGATGTCCTGCCCGAAGAGGCTGATGCTGCCGGCGGGGGAGCGATCGTCCTCGCCCGACAGCGCGGCCATCAGCTCCTGCTGGCCGTTGCCCGACACGCCCGCCACGCCGAGGATCTCGCCGGCGCGCACCTCGAAGCCCACGCTGTCCAGCGCGGTGGCGAAGGGGTCGCGCTTCGGGACGCTGAGGCCGCCGACCTTCAAGGCCACCTCACCCAGCGCCACCTCGCGGTGCTCCAGCTCGGGCGGCTCGGCACCGATCATCAGGCGCGACAGGGAGGCATTGGTCTCGCGCGTGGGGTCCACCTCGCCGGTGACCTTGCCGCCGCGCAGCACGGTGCAGTGGTGGCACAGCGCGCGGATCTCGTCGAGCTTGTGGCTGATGTAGAGGATGGCGCAGCCGTTGGCACTCAGCTTGCGCAGGGTGATGAAGAGCTTGTCCACCGCCTGCGGCGTGAGCACCGAGGTGGGCTCGTCCAGGATGAGCAGCTGCGGCTGGGTGAGCAGCGCGCGCACGATCTCCACCCGCTGGCGCTCACCCACCGACAGCGTGTGCACCGGGCGCAGCGGGTCCACCTCCAGGCCATATTCGCCGGCCACCTGGCGGATGCGTTCAATGACCTTGGGCAACGGGAGGCCCTTGTCCAGGCCGAGCCAGACGTTCTCCGCCGCGGTGAGTGTGTCGAACAGCGAGAAGTGCTGGAACACCATGGAGATGCCCAGCGCACGGGCCTCGCTCGGGTTCTTCACCTGCACCGGCTGGCCGTTGAAACGCACCTCGCCGGCATCGGGCCGCACCGCGCCGTAGATGATCTTCATCAGCGTGGACTTGCCGGCGCCGTTTTCACCCAGCACGGCATGGATCTGCCCGGGCATCACGCGCAGCGACACCTTGTCGTTGGCGCACACCGCCGGGTACTGTTTGGTGATGCTCAGCAGCTCGAGTCGAGGCACGGAGGTTGTCATGGGGTGCGCAGAGCAGTTGAGCCGTAGCGCCGTTGGCCGGCGACGAAGGTGGCGACCAGGTTGCGCTCGTCGCCGAGCGTCATCCATGCAAACAGGCGGTCATGCACGTCGCGTGCCACTTCATGGCGCCGCGCCGCCACCGGGCCCACGGCCCAGTCCCACACCGCCACGTCGGCGAGTGTACCGACGGCCAAACTGCCGATTTCATGGTCGAGCCGCAGTGCACGCGCCGCACCCAGGGTGGCCGCATACAGCGTCTTCCAGGCCGTCAGGCGGCGGCCCGCCATGGCCTGCACCTTGTAGGCGTCGGCCATGGTGCGCAGCATGGACAGGCTGGTGCCGCCGCCCACGTCGCAGCCCAGGCTCACCGGGATGCCCGCCGCCTGCGCCGCGGCCCAGTCGAACAGGCCGCTGCCGAGGAACAGGTTCGACGAAGGGCAGTGCGACAGCTGTGCACCACTCGCGCGCAAGGCGGCGCGGTCGGCATCGTCCAGCCAGATGCCATGCGCGAAGATGGCGCGCTCGGTGAGCAGGCCGTGCTGCGCATACACGTCCAGGTAGCTGCGGGCCTGAGGGAAGAGCTCTGCCACCCAGCGCACCTCGTCCTGGTTTTCCGCCACATGGGTCTGCATGTAAAGGCCCGGCGTTGATGCCAGCAGGCGGCCGGCCATGGCCAGCTGCGCGTCGCTGCTGGTGGGCGCAAAACGCGGCGTCACCGCATAGGCCAGGCGGCCGTTGCCATGCCAGCGTTCGATCAGCGCGCGGCTGTCAAGCTCGGCCTGCACCACGTCGTCGCGCAGGAAGTCGGGCGCATGGCGGTCCATCAGCACCTTGCCGGCAATCAGCCGCATGCCGCGGGCCTGCGCCTGCTCGAACAGCGCATTCACCGAGGTGGCGTGCACCGTGGGGAACACCGAGGCGCTGGTGGTGCCGGTGGCCAGCAGCGCGTCCAGGAACAGCGCGGAGATGCGCTGCGCGTGGTCGGCGTCCGCCATGCGGCGCTCGGCCGGGAAGGTGTGCTTCTCCAGCCAGTCCAGCAGCGCGGTGCCATAGGCGCCGATCACGTCGATCTGGCCGCTGTGCACATGGGTGTCGATGAAGCCCGGCAGGATGAGCCGGCCGCGATGGTCTTCGCGTGGCCAGTCCTCACCCGGCGCCTGCGGCTGCACCGCCACGATGCGGCCATCTTCGATCAGCAGCCAGTGATCGGGGCGGAAGCGTGCGCCAGGGCCGCTGGCATCGTCCAGGCCGGGGTCGGCGTCCAAGTCCAGCAGGTCGCCGCGCAGGGCGAGCCGGCTCATCGCCTGGCCCTCTGGAATGGACGCCTATGGACGGCTGTGTGGACGCTGCGCTGGGGGGCCACGTGCGAATACCCTTACTGGTGACGGCGGATCTTCGTCAATGGCGATCAGGCCGCCATACGGTGCGGCGTATAGCCGCCATGGCGAGCATCGTATACAACGAGGGGTACAACCCGTTAACTTAGGGCAAGCCCTCCCCACCCTTCAGTCGCATGACCACTCGCACTATCCGTTTTGTGCACCGCGGCCGCACCGTCAGCGTCAGCGGCATCGCGCCCACGCGCACGGTGCTGGACTGGCTGCGCGAGGATGCGCGCTGCACCGGCACCAAGGAGGGCTGCGCCGAAGGCGATTGCGGCGCCTGCACCGTGATCGTGGCGGAGCGGTCCGATGCACCCGGCAACGTGGGCGGCCTTCAGCTGAAGACGGTGAACGCCTGCATCCAGTTCATGCCGGCGCTGGACGGCAAGGCGCTGCTCACGGTGGAGGACGTCACCGCGCTGGGCGACGGCGCGCAGCTGCACCCAGTGCAGCAGGCGATGGTGGACTGCCACGGCTCGCAGTGCGGCTTCTGCACCCCCGGCTTCGTGATGAGCATGGCGGCCAGCTACGAGCGCCATTGCCAAGCCCGCACCAGGCCCAGCCGCGCCGAGCTGGCGGACGAGCTGGCCGGCAACCTGTGCCGCTGCACCGGCTACCGTCCCATCCTGGACGCCGGCCAGCGCATGTTCGAGCTGCCGCAGCGCCGCCTGCCGGTTGAAAGCTTGCGCGAGCAGCTGAACGCCTTGCAGGCCGAGCCGCCGCTGTCCTATGAGTTCGACGGCCGCCGCTTCTGGGCGCCGCGCACCCTGGCCGAATTTGCGGCCCTGCGCGAGCAGCAGCCGCAGGCCCGTTTGATGGCCGGCTGCACCGACATCGGGCTGTGGGTGAACAAGCAGTTCCGCGAGCTGGGCGACATCCTCTTCATCGGGGACGTGGCCGAGCTGCGCCGCATCGAGACGCACGACGCCCAGCTGCGCATCGGCGCCGCGGTGAGCCTCGAAGACGGCTGGGCCACGCTGGTGCAGCACTGGCCGCAGTTGCAGGCGATGTGGCTGCGTTTTGCCTCGCCGCCGGTGCGTCATGCCGGCACGCTGGTGGGCAACCTGGCCAATGGCTCGCCCATCGGCGACGGTGCACCAGTGCTGATGGCCCTGGGCGCCACGCTGCTGCTGCGCCGCGGCACCCAGCAGCGCCGCCTGCCGCTGGAAGCCTTCTACCTCGGCTACATGAAAAACGCGCTGCAGCCCGGCGAGTTCATCGAGGCGGTGGAAGTGCCGCTGCCCACCGCATCGCAGCGGATGCGCGCCTACAAGGTGTCCAAGCGCTTCGACAGCGACATCTCGGCGGTGGCCGCCGGCTTGAGCATCGAGCTCGACGGCGACATCGTGCGCAGCGCGCGTTTTGCCTTCGGCGGCATGGCCGCGGTGGTGCAGCGCGCCGCCGGGGCGGAACAGGTGGTGCAGGGCCAGCCCTGGAACGAAGCCACGCTCACCGCCGCGCTGCAGGCACTCGCCGCCGACTTCCAGCCGCTGACCGACCTGCGCGCCAGCGCGGCCTACCGCACCCATGTGGTGGGCCAACTGCTCAGGCGCTTCTGGCTCGAGACCCGGCCGGCCGCGCCGCTGCCGGCGGCCGAACTCGACGTGTGGCACGACGTGCGCCGCGCCGTCGTCTGAACACCAAGGACAGACCATGAACAAGCTGGTCGACGCGCCCCTCACCGAGCCGCTTCCCACGCCGCAGGTCGGCGTGGGCCGCCCGCATGAATCCGCCGCGCTGCATGTGACCGGTCGTGCCGCCTATGCCGACGACATCGCCGAAGCCAGCGGCACCCTGCATGCTGCGCTGGGACTGTCGCCAGTGGCGCATGGCCGGCTGCTGGGCGTTGATTTGCAGCGCTTGCAGGCCCTGCCCGGCGTGGTGGCGGTGCTCACGGCCGCCGACATTCCTGGTGTGAACGACTGCGGCCCGATCGTGCACGACGACCCCATCCTGGCCGATGGCGAACTGCACTACCTCGGCCAGCCCGTCTTTGCTGTCATCGCACAAAGCCGCCAGGCCGCGCGCCAGGCCGCGGCGCTGGCCAAGGAGGTGATCCGCTGCGAGCCGCTGCCCGCCGTGCTGAACGTGCGCGAGGCCCACGCCAAGGCGCATTACGTGCTGCCGCCCATGCACCTCACCCGCGGCGACCCGGCGGCCGCGCTGCAGGCTGCGCCGCACCGGCTGCAGGGCTCGCTCACGGTGGGCGGGCAGGAGCAGTTCTACCTCGAAGGCCAGATCTCCTACGCGCTGCCCACCGACGACGGCGGCATCCACCTGCACTGCTCCACCCAGCACCCGAGCGAGATGCAGATGGTGGTGGGCCATGCGTGTGGCCTGAAAGCGCACCAGGTGCGGGTGGAATGCCGTCGCATGGGTGGTGGCTTCGGCGGCAAGGAATCGCAGTCCGCCCTGTTCGCCTGCGTGGCCGCGGTGGCGGCCCAGCGGCTGAACCGGCCGGTCAAGTTGCGGTTGGACCGCGACGATGACTTCCTCGTCACCGGCCGGCGCCATGGCTTCGAATACGACTACGAGGTGGGCTTCGACGATGCGGGCCGCATCCTCGGCGTGGAGATCACGCTGATCGGCAACGCCGGTTACTCGGCGGACCTGTCGGGGCCGGTGATGACGCGAGCCATCTGCCACTTCGACAACGCCTACTGGCTGCCCAACGTGGCCATCCATGGCTACCTGGCACGCACCAACACGCAGAGCAACACCGCCTTCCGCGGCTTTGGCGGGCCGCAGGGTGCGATCGCGATCGAGGCCATCCTGGAGCGCATCGCCACCCGGCTCAAACGCGACCCCGTCGCCGTGCGCCAGGCCAACTACTACGGCACGCAGGAGCGCAATGTCACGCCCTATGGCCAGACGGTGGACGACAACGTCATCCACGAGCTCACCCAGCAGTTGATCGACAGCAGCGACTACGCCGTGCGCAAACTGGGCATCACGCGCTTCAACGCGATGAGCCCGGTGCTGAAGAAGGGCATCGCCTTCACGCCGGTGAAGTTCGGCATCTCCTTCAACGTGACCCACCTCAACCAGGCCGGCGCGCTGGTGCATGTGTACCAGGACGGCAGCATCCTGGTGAACCATGGCGGCACCGAGATGGGCCAGGGCCTGAACACCAAGGTGGCCCAGGTGGTGGCGCATGAACTGGGTGTGCCCTTCGAGCGCGTGCGCGTGAGCGCCACCGACACCACCAAGGTGGCCAACACCTCCGCCACCGCGGCCTCCACCGGCGCGGACCTGAACGGCAAGGCCGCGCAGGACGCGGCGCGCCAGATCCGCGAACGCCTCGCCGCACTGGCCGCGCGCCTGCACGGCGGTGCACCGGAGGACGTGCGCTTCGGCAATGACACGGTGACCGCCGGCAGCACGACCTTGGCCTTCTGCGACCTGGTGGCGCGCGCCTACCTGGAGCGGGTGCAGCTGTGGTCCGACGGCTTCTATGCCACGCCGGGGCTGCACTGGAACCGCGAGACGCTGACGGGTCGGCCGTTCTACTACTACGCCTATGGCGCGGCGGTGAGCGAGGTGCTGGTGGACACGCTCACCGGCGAATGGCGGCTGCTGCGTGCGGACCTGCTGCACGACGTGGGCCAGTCACTCAACCCGGCCCTGGACATCGGCCAGGTGGAAGGTGGCTTCGTGCAGGGCATGGGCTGGCTCACCACCGAGGAGCTGGTGTGGCACGCGACCACGGGCGCCCTGCTCACCCACGCGCCCAGCACCTACAAGATCCCCACCGCCAACGACGTGCCCGAGGCGCTGCAGGTGCAGCTGTTCGACAACCGCAATGCGCACGACAGCATCCACCGCTCCAAGGCGGTGGGCGAACCGCCGTTGTTGCTGGCGTTCTCGGTGTGGCTGGCGCTGCGCAATGCGGTGGCCGCGGCGTTGGGGCCGGACGCCGACCCCCGCCTGGATGCACCGGCCACGCCGGAAGCCATCCTGCGGGCGCTGGGTGCGTTGCCATGAACGAAGCCACCCTGCGCCGCACGGCGCTGGCCTGGCTGGCCGCCGCCCGCCCCGCGGTGGTGGTGCAGGTGCTGGAAGCGCAAGGCTCCACGCCGCGCGAAGCGGGCGCGCGCATGCTGGTGAGCGCCGATGCGGTGGAAGGCACGATTGGTGGCGGGCACCTGGAGCTGCAGGCGATTGCCGACGCCCGCGCGGCGCTGGCCGCAGGCACCGCACGCCAGCTGCACGAAAAGCGTTACGCCCTCGGGCCCGCGCTCGGCCAGTGCTGCGGCGGCGCGGTCACCCTGCGGCGCACGCCGCTGGATGGCGACAGCCTCGCCCGCTGGCCCGAACCGCTGGCGCGATTTCACCTGCAGCTGTACGGCGCCGGCCATGTGGGCCGCGCGATCGTGCGGGTGCTGGCGGGCATCGACTGCCGCGTGAGCTGGATCGACGAACGCGACGCCGAATTCCCCGTGCGCAGCGAGCTGCCGCCGCACATCGAGTGCGTGTGCGTGGACAAGGTGCAGGCCGAAGTGGCCGGCGCCCCGGCTGGTGCCTTCTACCTCGTGCTCACCCACAGCCACGCGGTGGATCTGGCGATCGTGGAGGCGGTTCTGCGGCGCGGTGACTTCGGTTTCCTGGGCCTGATCGGCTCGGCCACCAAGCGCGCCCGTTTCGAACACCGGCTGCAGGAGCGCGGTGTCACGGAAGCACAGCTGCAGCGCCTGGTCTGCCCGATCGGCCTGCCGGGCATCACCGGCAAGGAGCCGGAGGTGATCGCGGTGGGCGTGGTGGCGCAGCTGCTGCAGTGGAGCAGTTGACCAACAGCCGCTCTCTAGTGAGCCACGGAGCGGCGCAAGCGGTACACCATTCCCAGACCATACGCGCCGGAATTGCAGGTCACCCCCATCAGGTCACCATCCCTTCCAACGGCGAGGCGAGAGGATGCCGTGCCGAACGGTGCCGCCGGGAACGACGCGAGAGCGGTCACCATGCGACCCGCAGCAACAAAGACAGTTCCGGCGCCATTGGCGCCGCCAGCCGACGAGGTGCCCACCACGACGTTGGAGTCGATCGCATGCCCGGCGTTGACCCAGCTCCCCGCTGAATTGTCCGCAGGTAGGCGTGTGATGGTCTGATAGCCTTCATCCGGCGTGACGCGAAACACCGTCCCCTTGTTCTCGAGGCCACCGTAGACCGTGGTGCCAAACAGCGTGTCGCCGACCCGGCTTAGCCCGTCCATCGGCTGGACTCCGTCCTTGGTCAAAGGGTCGAAGGAGTGCATGAGGCTGAACTGTCCATCGACCGTCACGCGATAGACCGTTCCGTGGCCCCCCGTGCCTCCAAGGTAGGTCGCCCCATAAAGGCTGCCGTCCGACCCTTGAACGATGTGGCCCATGGGATTGCTCCCGTCTGTACCCGTGCCATTCGTGCTGAATCCGTGAAGCACGGTCATTTCCTGTCCGGGAGTCCATCGATACAGCAGGCCGAACTGTGTGGGACCGCCCATCGCCATCGTGCCGTAGATACTGCCGTCCCTGCCATGGATGATGGGGCCAGCGCCACTGCCCTGCGTCATGCGGTACAGCGTCTGCAACTCGCCTTGCTTGCTGACTCTGAAGATGGATCCGCGATCTGCGCCGGCGTCGCCGTATGTTGAGCCGTAGAGATAGCCATCCCGCGCAAGCACGAGCGCGCCGTTCGGCTGGCTGCTGTCCTTGAAGCCGGTAAACGAATAGAGGCTCTGAAGCGGCGTGTCACCAGAGATCCTGAAGATGGTGCCTGCATTGCGGGCACCACCGGCACCAGTCACGCCGTACCAGCTTCCGTCAGGAGCCTGAGTAAGAGGCCCCTTCGGACAACTACCATCGTTGCCGCTGAAGTGATGAAGGACGGTGAACTCGTAGCTGGAGGACATCCCTTCGGACTGTGATGCGCTCGCAGGAATGCTGCAGCAAGCTGCCAGTGTCCAAGCGCACAAGCGCACCCATCCCTTGACCTTCATGTGATCTCCTCCCTGTGGACGGCGGCAGCGGTTGTTTGCTGCCGCCAAATGTGGAGGCAGAGTGTGCGCCGGTGCCATGCCCAGCATTCCCCCTCGATTGGGGGGTGAGCCTAGCGGTTTCGAGACGCTGCCCTCTTCGGGGTTGCAATGCTTAAGCTGCACGCAAGAGGATCGACCGACCTCCGAGAAGAGAGTTGAGAGCCTGGGGTCGTTCGGTGCCTTGTTCCGCAAGAGCGGCCCGTGACCACTATGCAGCCGATCAGGACCGGGTTGCAGCAGCTGGTGAACGAGGCGCCATGCAGCGCCATGGTGGACAGTGGCTTAGCGCAACCCCAGCCGCGCCAGCTTCTTGATGAGGCCGACGCGCGAGATGCCCAGGCGGCGTGCCGCCTCCGACTGGTTGCCCTGGGTGGCGGCCAGTGCGTCGCGCAGCAGCCGGCGCTCCAGTTCGTTGAGTGCCGCATCCAGCGGTCCCACGCCGGTGTCGGGCGCAGTGTCCGCCACAGCGGCAGTGCCAACGTCTGCCGTGTCGGCCCCCACATCGCCGCTCGCCAGCCGCAACAGCCCCGCGTCCACCGTCTCCTGCCCGGGCAGGATCAGCGCGCCGGCGCACTCCACCACCGCACGCAGCTCGCGCACATTGCCGGGCCAGGGCCGCGCGGTCAGCCACGCCAGTGCGTCCCCGGCCAGGGCGGCCCGCGGCGCCACCCGGTGCAAAAAGCGCGCGGCCAGCACCGGCACGTCGGCGGGCCGCTCGTCCAAGGCCGGCGTGCGCAACACCACGCCCTTGAGGCGGTAGTACAGGTCCTCGCGGAAGCTGCCTTCGCGCACCATGGCATCCAGATCGCGGTGGGTGGCGGCCACCACGCGGGTCTGGGCGCGTTTGGCCTGGCGCCCGCCCACCGGCACGAAGGTGCCCTCCTGCAGGAAGCGCAGCAGCTTCACCTGCATGGGCAGCGGCATTTCGCCCACCTCGTCGAGGAACAGCGTGCCGCCGTCGGCCGCTTCCACCAGGCCGGGTTGGTCGCGGTAGGCGCCGGTGAAGCTGCCGCGCAGGTGGCCGAAGAGTTCGCTTTCCAGCAGCTCGGCCGAGAGCGCGCCGCAATGGATGGCCACGAACGGGCCGTCGGCGCGCCGGCTGCAGTCGTGCAGCGCCCGCGCCACCAGCTCCTTGCCGGTGCCGGTGGGGCCCAGCACCAGCACGCTCACCTGCGTGGGCCCGACCCGCCGCACCATGCTGCGCAAGGCCGCCATCGCGGCGCTCTGGCCCACCAGGCCGAGTTCGTCCGACGCGGCGGCGCTGCGCAGCCGGCGCAGCTCGGCATCGAGCCGGCTCTTGCGCAGCGCCCGCGCCACCACGAAGCGCAGCATGTCCGGGTCGATCGGCTTGGTGAGGAAGTCCCAGGCGCCGGCTTCGATGGCGCGCAAGGCCAGGTCGTGGTCGCCGTGGCCGGTGAGCACGATCACCGGCACCGCCGCAAACCGCGGGATCAGCGCGACGCCGGCTTCGGGGTCCATGCTGGGCGGCATCGCCAGGTCCAGCAGCACCAGCTCGGGCCGGCGCCGCTCGAAGGCCGCGAGGGCCTGCTCGCCGTCGCCGGCCACACTGACCTCATGCCCGAGGTCGCGCAGGAAGGAGCCGCCCAGGCGCTGGAAGGCCGGTTCGTCGTCCACCAGCAGCAGGTGGCCGGGCTCGGCGGCCCGGTCGGTGGCGGGGCCGGTATCAGGGATGTCGTCGATGCGGGTCATGGGCGGGCCGGGAAGGTGAGCGTGAAGCAGGTGGACCAGGGTGCACGCTCGCTCAAGGCCACCGAGCCACCATGGGCCGCGAGGATGCGCGCCACGATCGCCAGGCCCAGCCCGGTGCCACCGGCACTGCGCGAAGCAAAGGGTTCGAACAGCCGTTCGCGGATCTCGGGCGGCACGCCGGGGCCGTCGTCGCAGACATGCAGGCGCACCGCGTCGACGCTGCGATCGGCATCGAGGTGCACGCGGGTCCGGGTGCGGGGCGCCGCGGTGACCACGCCGCCCTGCGCATCGGGTTCCGCCGGCGCCGGGCCCGCCGCCACCGCGGTGTTGGCGTTCTCCAGCAGGTTGGTGAGCGCCTGGTCCAAGCGGCGCGCATCGGCCTCTATCCACAAGGGCGCGTCCAGCCCCGGCCCCAGGCTCACGGCGGGCCAGCGCAGGGCCAGCGCCCGCACCCGGGCGGCCAGGTCCAGCGGCGCGGGGTTGAGTTTCCAAGGCTTGGCGTAGTCCAGCAGGTCGGACGTGAGGTGCGAGATGCGCCCCACCTGGTCGGCCACTTCACGCCGGGTGGCGCTGGGCGCCGCGGCCACCGCCATGGAGATGATGTTCAGCGGGTTGCGGATGTCATGCGCCACCGTGGCGGCCAGCGCGCCCAGCTCTGCGAGGCGCGCCTGCAGCTGGCGTTCGCGCTCGCGCGCGGCCAGCACCTGCGCCTGCTCCACCCGCGCGGCGGCGTCGGCCAGCACCGCGCCGAACATCTCGGCCGCATGGCGCGGGCCGGGCGGGGCCGCATCCCAGCCGAGCAGCTGGCAGCGCCAGCCGTCGGCACCGCGCGTGCAGTGCAGGCTGGGCACGTCGGACGAGGGCAACGGCGCCTCGCCGGCGCCCTCACCCACCACCACCGGCACTTCCAGCCCGACTCGGCTGCCGATCAGCCCGCTGGCGATCGCCGCCAGCTCCACGGGGGTTTCGGCCGGCTGCAGCGCCGTGCGCCAGGCCGCGAGGTCGTTCACCGAGACCTGCCCGCCAGGGAAGATGAGCCGCTCGGCCACCCGGCGCACCGGGCCGTTGAGCGCCAGGCAGCTCACGGCCACCGCCAGGCCGCCCAGCCAGCGCGATTCGAACGGCAGCAGCGGCGTCAGCGCCACCACGCCGGCGCCCAAGGCCAGCAGCAGCGTCCAGGCCAGCGCACGCCGAGCCCAGGCATTCACCACGAACACCCGGTAGCGCAGGATGCCGTACACCAGGATCAGCGAATAGGCCGGCAGGCCGAACAGCGGCCACGGTGTCATCGGCAGCTGCATCGCAGCCATCAGGTAGCCGGCGAGGCACAGCGCGCCCCAGACGCAGGACGCACCCACCGCCGCGATCTGGCTGCGCCGGGGCTGGCTGGCGCGCATGAAGCCCACCGCCAGCACGCTCAGGCCCGTGATGCCCAGCACCACCCAGGCCACGCTGGCCACCAGCCCCACCGTGGTGGGCACCGCCACCCAGCCGAACGAGGGCGCGTGGATGAGGTAGCCGGGGGACCGCACCCACGCCAGCAAGGTGGATGCGCCGCCCAGTGCATAGGCGGCACCCAGGCCTATGCGGCCCAGCGGCACGCGGCAGAACACCACGCAGAAGTGCAGGAACACCGCCGACACCACCGGCGCGGAGGACACCAGCTTGATCGCCAGCGGCTCCACCTCCGGGCCCACCCAGTTGGGCAGCTCGTTGCCCACCACCCACACCGCCACGCCGGCCAGGAACAGCACCAGCAAGCGGGCACCCGGCACCCGATGGGCCCAGATCCAGAGCACGACGGCGAGCGCCAGGGTTTCGAGCAGCGCGAACGCGAGCACCGCGTGGATGAGCATGGGATTGGCCGGGTTCGGCGGCTGTTAACCGCAGCGACGATTCGAAGGAACCGCCTGTATCCAAAGTATACGGTCGGGCGCCGGCACACCAATGAAATCAAGCACTTAGCGCCGCTTCGCGGCTGGCTTGGAACCTGCGCTAGCAGGCTCACCAAGACCTCCTGCCGACACCATGCTGCTGCGCTCGTTCCGCCCTGCCTTGCCGCTCCCCGGCGCTGCCGCGCCCACCGCCCCCACCGCGCCGGCGCCCGCCCCGCTGGACCTGCGTGCGCTGCTCGGGGAAGCGGCCTGGGCCGGTCTGCCCGCTGCAGTGCAGCGCCGCTTTGTCACAGGCCATCCGAGCGCGGTGTACGTCGGCCGCATGGCGCTGCACTGTTCCTGGGTCGGCCGGCTGTTCGCCGGGCTGTCGCGCCTGGTGGGCGCGCCGCTCACGGCGGCGTGCCAGGCCGACATCCCGGCCGTGGTGAGCGTGCACGGCAATGGCCGCGGCGGCGTGGTGTGGGAGCGCCGCTTCGGCCACCCCGGCGCCGGTGGTGCGACCGTGCGCTCCACCAAGGAGCTGGCGCCCGACGGCACGCTGTTCGAGCGCACCGACGGCGGCCTGGGCATGGCGCTGCGGGTGTTCGAACGCGAGGGTTCGCTGGTCTTCCAGAGCCGCCGCTACGAGCTGGTGCTGGGCCGGCGGCGCTGGGTGGTGCCCGCCCTGTTCACCCCCGGCACCTGCGAAGTGAGCCACACGGACCTGGGCCATGGCCGCTTCCGCTTCACCTTGCAGATGCGGCATCCGCTCTGGGGCCGCACTTTTTTCCAGACGGGCGTGTTCACCGACCCGGTGGACCTCATCCATTCAGACGCCACAACGTAAGAGGCTGCCATGACCCCCCTGATCTACTCCGTGCTCGCCCTGCAGGCACTGCTGGGCGCCTTCGACAACCTGTGGCACCACGAGCTGCAGGCACGGCTGCCGCAGCGCGTGTCGGCGCGGCGTGAGCTGGCGCTGCACACCGCGCGCGAGGTGATCTACGGCGTGGTGTTCCTCACGGTCGCCTGGGCGGAGGCCCGCGGGCCCTGGGCCGTGCTGCTGGGCGGGCTGCTGGTGGCGGAGCTGTTCATCACGCTCGCCGACTTCATGGAAGAGGACCGCACGCGCCGCCTGCCGCCCTTTGAGCGGCTGCTGCACACCGTGCTGACCGCGCTGTACGGCATCTTCCTGGCGCTGATGGCACCGGTGCTGCTGGCCTGGGGCCGCAGCCCGGGCGGCCTAGTGCTGGTGGACCACGGCCCCGTGTCGTGGCTGTTCAGCGCCTTTGCGCTGGGTGTGCTGGCCTGGGCCGCACGCAATGCGCTGGCCTTGCGCAGCACCCGCCAGGCGGCGGCTGACGCGGCGGTGGCCGAGCGGGCCGCGCGCATGGCCGCACGCAACGCACCCGCGCTGCGCGGCACGCCGCTCACCGTGCTGGTGGCCGGCGGCACCGGCTTCGTGGGCACCGCGCTGGTGGCCGACCTGGTGCGCAGCGGCCGGCGCGTGATCGTGCTCTCCAGGGACGTGCAACAGGCCCGCGGCACGCTCGGCCCGCGCGTGACCGTGATCGACCGGTTGGACACCCTGCCGGCGGAAACCCGCATCCATGCGGTGGTGCACCTGGCCGGCGCGCGGGTGCTGGGCTTGCCGTGGACCCGCCAGCGCCGGCACACCTTGCTGGCGAGCCGGGTGGACCTGACCACCGAGCTGGTGGCGCTGATGCGCCGGCTGCACCACCGGCCCGAGGTGCTGGTGGCGGCCTCGGCCACGGGCTTCTACGGCGTGGCGCCCGAGGGTGCGTCCATGCACGGCGCGGGCGCGGTGCCGGTGGACGAGTCCGCCGCGCCGCGGCCGGGGCAGTTTGCCAGCGACCTGTGCGCGGCGGTGGAGCATGAGGCCCGCCGTGCGGAGGCCCTGGGCGCCCGTGTGGTGCTGATGCGCTTTGGCGTGATCCTCGGCCGTGGCGATGGTGCCTGGCCGATGCAGGCGCTGGCGGCGCGGCTGGGCCTGGCCACCACGCTGGGCACGGGCCGCCAGCCCGCCCCCTGGCTGCACCTGGACGACGCGGTGGGCCTGCTGCGCCTGGCGATCGAACAGCCCCGCCTGGCCGGCCCGGTGAATGCGGTGGCACCGCAGGCCTGCACGCAGCACGAGTTTGCGCAGGCGCTGGCGGCCGCGCATGGCCGGCGCGCCTGGCTGCGCATGCCAGCCGCACTGCTGCGCGCGCTGGGCGGGGAGATGATGTCGCTGATGCTCGAAGGCCAGGCGGTCGCGCCCGCGGCGGCGCTGGCGGCGGGGTATCGCTTCAGGCACGCCGATCTGGCCGCTGCCTGCCGCTGCCTCGCCGGCACGGCATCGGTAACGGCCTGCCAGCCCGCTGCGGGACACCGATGAAGCAGCTGCAACGGCCCGTGCCGCCAGGGTTGCGCTAGCGCCCTGGCCCCTGCTGATCGCCCAGGGCATGCGTGCGCTCCTCCACCCAGCGGTCCACCGCGAGCAAGGCATCGCTGAGCGAGCGCGCCATGGGCGTGAGGCGGTACTCCACCTGCGGCGGCACGGTGTCCAGCGGCTGCCGCTCGACCAGGCCGTGGTGCTGCAACTCGCGCAGCGTCTGCGTGAGCACCTTCTGCGAGATGCCGCCGATGCGGCGCAGCAGCTCACCGTTGCGCATCGGCCGCTCACGCAGCGCGGGCAGCAGCAACGACCATTTGTTGGCCACCAGGGTGAGCGCCCGTCGCGACGGACAGGCGGCGTCATACACATCGAAGACAGGTTTGCTCATCGGGGCCGGAATTCCGGTGGTTACCAGCAGGTGCGTACTTCCTGCCACGCACAGGCCGCCGCAAGCTTAGCCCCATGTCGAACACACGGAGTCCTCATGGGTTGGATCTACCTGCTGGGCGCGGCATCGCGGAGGTGGTGATGGCGCTGGCGCTGAAACGGTCGGAAGGCTGGACGCGCATGGGTGCGTCGGCGCTTGGCATTACGGCCGCGCTGCTCAGCATCTTCTTGCTCACGCGGGCCTTGCGGCAGCTGCCGCTGGCTACCGCCTACGCCATCTGGACAGCACTGGGCAGCCTCGGTGTGGCGGCCGTGGGTGCCTGGCTGCTGAAGGAGCCTCTGGGCGCACCCAGGCTGCTGTGCATAGGGCTCATCGTGGCGGGCACCGCCGGCCTGCGCGCACTGGAGGGCTGATGCAATGAAACGCCTGCTTCGCATCGACAGCTCACCCACGCGCCCCGGCTCACGCACACGCGCGGTGGCCGACACCTTCGTTCAGCACTGGCGCGCCGCCCAACCGCATGCCGACGTGGAACACCTGGACCTCTGGACCACGGAGCTGCCCGAGTTCGATGCCGAAATGATCGAAGCCAAGTTCGCCGTGCTGCGCCGGCAGGACGCCACCGACGCCCAGCGCCAGCGCTGGGACAAGGCCATGCGCCTGGCGCGGCAGCTCAATGCGGCCGACGTGGTGCTGGTGGCCGCACCGGTGTGGAACTTCGGCCTGCCCTACCGCCTGAAACACTACATCGACGTGGTGACGCTGCCCGAGCAGAACTGGCGTTGGACGCGCGAACGCGGCTACGAGCCCTTGCTGCAAGGCAAGGCCGCCGTGCTCGTGTGCTCCAGCGCCAACGACTACCCCGCCGAGGGACTGCATCCGCCGGACTTCGCCAAGCCGCATCTGCGCCAGTGGCTGCGGTTCATCGGCATCGACGAGGTGCACACGATCAACGTCGCGCCAACGCTGGACGCGCCCGACCCGGTGGCCGCGAGGCTCACTGCATCACAGGACGCGGCAGCCGCGTCGGCTGGGCGGTTGTGAGGCCAAGGCGGCACGCCAGATCTACGGCCATCCAGTACGCTGCAAATGCGACGGATCGGCACGCGTACGATGCAATGTCTCTGCACATTGGAGCGGTCGGCCGTGGTCACCAGCCTGGAGAAGGAACTCAAGCGTCAGGTCACCGTAGACGGCGCTCAATACATCCTGACGCTTCATCCCGATGGTTTTCGCCTGACGGGCAAAGGCAAGCGCAAGCCACAGGTCGAACTTCACTGGCGTGACTTGTTGAGCGGCGATGCTGCCATGGCGGTGGCTTTGAATGCCTCGCTCGCTCACGAAAGCCCACCGAGGCCGACAGCGTCAGGGGCAGGGCGTCCGAGCTCGCGAAAGCCAATCAAGGCGGCGCGTTAAGTGATGGTGCGGCGAGCGCCTTCTAATGAGCTATTTGGTCACGGAAGGCCGCCGTCTCGACGGAAGCAGCTCGGGAGCCGCCCGAGTGGCAGCCGTCCCAGGGTCAGGCCAGGCGCAAGGAAAGCGATGGCAGCAACTTATGCCGTTCCGCGCTTCGGGAGCAGCACTTGCTGCGGGGGCGGTGGTGTTCGCCGGACAGCGCTCACCACCCACGGGACAACACTCAAGGAGCCCTTCAAATGAGAACTGTTTTCGCACTAGCCGCGGCCATGTGTGTCTGCGGGGCGGCAAATGCTGCCGCCGAGGCCTGGAATTTCGACTTCGCCAACGTCATCAAGACCAATGATCGAACGCCACAACTGGTCAGGCCAATCCATGTCGAAGGGACCTTCGTCGCAGAGGATCTGAACCACGACAACCAGTTCGAGCTGAGCGAGGTCAGTCAGCTCAGTGTGCGGGATCTCGAACTCCGGTCCTTGATCCTTCCAGTGGCGCCATCGGTGCCTATCCCTTCATTCGTTGTCGATCACCCGTCCAGCCTTTGGACTTCGCTGGGCGCCTTCCGCTTTGACAAGGGCGCCTCCACGCTCGAAATTGCGTTTTTCACCGGTTCGACCGATCGGACCCTGATTTACGTTGACACGATCAACGGCCACTCCGGATACAACATGCAATCCGAGTCTTGGACGCTCGACTTCTCCGAGGCTGTGTTGACTGCTGCACCCGTGCCTGAACCCGCCACCACTGCGCTTTCCCTGGTTGGATTGGCAGCCGTGATGAGCCGGGGACGCACGAAGCGCCGGCGCGACCACTGAAGCGCTTCACTCCTTGGGCCAAGCGTACCGACGCATTCTGGGAGACGATGACCACGCTTGGCCTCCGGAAAGGTGGCACGCATGAACGGCCGCTTCTGGCCGAAAACCGTCATGGCAGCAAGCCAACATAGTGACCCAGTTCAGCCTCAAGCCGTCTCTCTAACTCTGAGGGCTGCTCTAAGCGCCTAGGGACGTCATGTCGACACCACGGGCGGATGGCGATTGCTCTCGCGAGCGGTCCAGTGGCTTATCCGCCTGCTGGGCTGTGCCGCTCGCGAGTGGGTCACCGCGGTGTTGCCGAACCACTTCCACTTGCCGCCTGCCTGCGGGAAGCCAACCGTGCCTGCTGCTCCGCTATCACCTGGACGAGCCGAGCCGGGTTCACCGGCTTGGTGACGTAGTCGTCGAAGCCGCCGCTCAGCGCTTGATCGATTTGATCGGGAAGCGCATCGGCGGAGACCGCGATGAGCGCAATCGATGCAGTGTCTCTGCTGACACGCAGGGAAGCGGCCAGTTCCATGCCGGTCATGTCACCCAGGTGCATGTCGACCAGCATCATCTGTGGCGGCCGTGCGCGTGCCATCGCCAGGCCCTCAGCGCCCGTCGTCGCAACACGCAGCGCCACGCCGGAGCGCAACGCCAGGATTTGGCGCATCAGTTCGACGTTGACCTCGTTGTCCTCTACATAGATGACATCCAGTAGTTCGCTGCTTCGTGACTCCGTCGGCGGCCCGCTTGGCTCTTCCGTCGGCGCCATGGAGGGGGGAGCCGCCGAAGGCAGGCTGACGGTCACCCGGGTCCCCACGCCGGAAGCGCTCTCGATGCGCAGGCTCCCCTTCATCAGGACCACGAACTGTCGCGTGAGCACAAGGCCTATCCCCGTTCCTTCAACTTTGGAGTGCTGGGCGCCCAGCCGGTTGAACGGCTCGAACAACTGGGCCTGCTGCTCCGGCGTCATGCCCTTGCCGGTGTCCTCGATGACGATGTCGACGAAGTCCTCACGGGCGTGCAGCGACAAATCGACCTGTCCGCCGGCCGGCGTGTACTTCACGGCGTTGCTCAAGAGGTTGATGAGCACCTGCTGCAATCGCAGGCGGTCTGCCATTACGAAGTGAGATCGTGCCGGGCCATGCGGGCCACCTTCCGCCTCGGGGCGATCATCTGCACGGGCGAGCGGCGAGAGACGTACGCGCGCGCCCATTGCGGCCTGCGCTGTCATCGTGAGGGCCCGTTCTGCCTCTGCCGCAACGTCGACCGGCTCGAGCGACATGGTCATCTGCCCTGCCTCGATCAGCGAGAGGTCCAGGAGTTCGTTCACCAGCGCCAGCAGGTGTCGTCCCGCGTGCTCGATGTGCTCGACTCGCTTGCGATCCTCCTCGCGCAACCCGGAGGCCTCGTCCATCGCCATCAGCCGGGCGAACCCAATCACGGCATTCAGGGGCGTGCGCAGTTCGTGGCTCATGTTCGACAGGAAGCCCGACTTCGCCTGGTTGGAGGCCTCGAGCGCGAGGCGCGCCTCCCTTTCGGCACGGGCTCTTTCGTGGTCGCTGACATCGCGCAGCACGATGGTCGCCACCGGGCCGATGCGCGTTCGCACTGCCGACGTCGACACTTCTGCCGGAAAGGACGTGCCATCGGCACGCCGGGCGCGCAGGTCGTGGATTCGCAGCGTCAACGTTTCCACGTCGTCGGCCGGCACCGCTTCGTCGATCAGCGCTTCCAATCGGGGGTAGTCCTGGGCGGTGACCAGCTCGGCGACTGCGGTGCCCAGCCGTTCGCGGGATGGGCTGTTGAAGATGGCTTCGGCCGCGCGGTTGAACAGCACGATGCGCCGCTGCCCGTCCACGCAGATCACCGCATCCCCCACCGCGTCCAGCAGCCGGGCGATCTCGCGCTCCGCTGCCGCCCGCTCCTGGAGGCGCAGGCGCGTGAACAGAACGAGGATGGCCCCGAGCACAGCGGCGGAGCCCAGGTTCAAAGCGAGCAGCACGACGCCCGCCTGGCGAGACGTCTTTGCCAGGCTGGCCGAAAACGCGTCCTCGAGGGGGGTCAGCCGGTTGTCTATGGCCCTGGCGCGATCGCGCAGCTCTGCCACTGTCTGTTCGGTCGCGCCGGCTCGAATGCGCTCATGTGCCACGGTGCCCAGCGCCGCCAGTTCCTTGACGCCGGCGTCGCCTTCACGCCACAAGGCGACCGACGGGGCGAGCAGCTGAGTCTTGTGGAACCACCGGAACAGCCAGATCAGCCCTTCCACGTCCTTCGGATCATTGCCACCCGCCAGGAAACCCTGTCGGGCTGCGGCCAAGTCGACCGGCGACTGCTCCAGCGCCTCGCGGGCTCTACCGTCCCCGATCGGCACGGACAGTGCCGCCGAAAAGCGATGGAAGTCCGCTTCCTCCTTGCTCGACAGGTAATCGCGCAGCGCCATCTGGGCGCTCCTGCGACCCTTCGAGTACAGGTTCTCGCCCCCGACGTATGCGCGCACGGCGGAAAGCAGCTCGATGCTGGCGCTTGCCAGTGCCACCTGCAACGCGAGGATGCCAGCTGCGGCGACCACGATGGGCCAAGTGCGCCGGGGCGCACCGAGCATCCCCGTGCGGATACTTGTCATCCCCGCTGGGGAGCGATGGGCCGCCCCCCGGGTGAGCGCGGAGCCCCGACGGTCTTGATCACCGTTCTCGCTCGGGCGGAAGCGCGGCGCTGACATCGGTTTGCTGGTGCCTGGGGACTGCCTTTGCCTCGAGGCAGGCATCGAGCGCCATGCGCATGTAGCGGTAGCTCGTCAGGACGCGCCCGCGGATGAGCTCGAAGTAGCGCACATTGGGCCGCGTTCCCACGAGCGTGCAGATGATCTCGAGGGCTTCCCACGGATGCGTATCGTCGTATTTCGCATGCAGCCGGAGCCACTTCATGGCCTTGGCTCGCACCTCCGGCGCGAAGCTGTTCTCGTACGCGTCGCTCTCGCAGACGAAACGCGACCAGTCTCCCGTCACGCCCTCGATCGCGTAGTTCGTTGCCGCCATGCCCGCCGCCAGCGCATCGCGTTCACAGCTGTGCCAGCACCAGTGAGACAGCGCCTGCGTTTCAGCCGGCGGATCCGCATAAAGCAGATCGCCTGCGCTCAACCCGCTGGCGAGTGCCCATTGCACCCAGTGATCCGCATGGTTCTGCTCGACGCGGATGTTGCGGATGAGGTATCGCCGCGCCTCGTCGTGTCCTCGCACGCGGCCCATCTGCACCTTGAGCAGGTTCAGGGCCATGTACTGCGGGAACTGCTCGATCACCGGCCAGACGCCCGCAAGGAACCTGCCGGTTTGCGCCTGCTCCAGCTGGGCGTCCCGCATGAGCCCGAACAGGGGATGGGCGGCGACGCGCTCACGCGCCTCGCTGCAGTCGAGCGCGAGGTCTTGCGCCCAGGTCGGGTAGCTGTGGATGTCGGTCAGCTCACCGCTGCGTGCAAACCCGTCATCCATGTTGTCTCCCTGAACGATCTGTCAGCTTGGAATGTACGGATCAACGCCGGTTCCTTCAATGAGGTCGAGGAGATCGTTAGGCGCGGTGTAAGCGTCTTGGGGCGATGCCAGTTCGCGGCATCCCCCAAAAGGGGGATCAGGACCATGCATCCACATGCACGCACGCTCCCTCCAACCCCTGCCTCGTCTCACGACATCGGGTCGTACATGAACTCCCGCAGTTCCTGATCACACCGACACGCCGCCGCGATCTTCGCGGCCCAGGCCACCGCCTCCTCCCGTGAAGGCAGTTCAAGGATGGTGTATCCGCCCTCGATGCGCCGCGTTTCCGGGTAAGTGCCTTCGGCCACCGAGCCATCCGCCGACACCTTCACGGGCGCGATGCTCTCGTTGATCCCACCGGCGAACACATAGACGCCGGCGGCCTGGGCTTGGGCAATCACCGCATGCGAGGCGTCCACCACCGCCTGGAACTCTCCCTCGGGGATGACCATCGCGCTGCTGGGAAACGAAATCAGGTACTTGGCCATACTGTGCTCCTTGTGTTTGCCGTGGATTCGGCCTGCCAGCTACGACGTTGCACGGGCCTGGCCTTCGACCGTCATCGCTCGGTGTTAACCCTGGAAGACCACACCCGCTCGTAGTCGGCAGCGCCTGGCCTCAGGTCAGGGACCGCGGCTCTCATCGCTCCCATCTGTACCAGATGCCTCAAGGCCCCACGTCGCCTCCAGATGGTGGCGCAAGGTCGCCAGGATCTCATCTGACAGCGCAGGCAAGCCACGCGCAGTGGCGCGGGCGAGGATCAAGCCGCCCACCATGGTGGACAGCATGGCAATGGCGCGCACCCGGTCCTCCGGTTCAATCTGCGCCGCTTCGGTGTCGTCGGGCCGTCGCCGCGCAAACAGCGCCATGTAGCGCCCGATGCCTTGGGCAAAGGCGTCCGCGATGGCACCGGTTTCGCGTGCCGCGTCTGCCGCCAGCGCCGCCACTGGGCAGCCCTGGCCGACGCTGTCGCGGTGCTGCGGCGACAGGTAGTTCGCCACCCCGGCGCGAAGGAACCCGCCGGCGTCGGCGCCCGCATCGGCGTCCGGCGTCTGCAGTTCGGAAAGCGTCCACTCGAACGCGCATTCGCACGCCTGGGCCGCCAGTGCGTCCTTCGATTCGAAGTGGCGGTACAGCCCGCCGTGGGTGAGCCCGGCCTCGCGGGTGATGTCGGCCACGCCCACGCCGGTGAAACCGCGCTCGCGATACAGCCGGGCCGCAGCCTGCAGGATGGACCGGCGGTTCTCGGTCACCTGCGCCTTCGAGACTTTCATATCGATCCTTTTCGCAGACACCGCTGCGTATTGATGATGATCATATTCAATGACTTATGATGTTGAGCATCATCATTAAGTTAGCCAAGACCCCATGCATCTCTCTCCCGCTGCGAGCCATCGAATCGTCGTCACCGGCATGGGACTGGTTTCCCCACTCGGTTGCGGCGTCGAGCTGGCCTGGCAGCGGCTGCTCGCCGGCCGGTCCGGCTTGCGCCTGCTGCCCGATGCGATGACGGCCGACATCGCCGCCCGCGTGGGTGGTGTGGTGCCCGATGTGCAGGAGGATGCGCTGGGCGGTTTCGACATCGACCGCTTCGTGTCCACGAAGGACCAGCGCAAGATGGATCGCTTCATCGGCTTTGCGCTTGCCGCTGCGCAGGAGGCGCTTGCCCAGGCGCAGTGGGGGCCGGCCGACGAGGCGGCCCAGCAGCGCACGGCCACGGTGATTGCGTCGGGCATCGGTGGCTTGCCAGCGATCGCGGGCGCGGTGCGCAATACCGAATTACGCGGGCCGAAACGGCTGTCGCCGTTCACGGTGCCCTCGTTCCTGGTGAACCTCGCCGCGGGCCATGTGTCGATCAGGCATGGCCTGAAGGGGCCGATCGGTGCGCCGGTCACGGCGTGTGCCGCCAGCATCCAGGCCATCGGCGACGCTGCCCGGCTGATCCGCTGCGGTGAGGCCGACATCGCGGTGTGCGGCGGCGCCGAGGCCGCCATCGATCGCGTGAGCCTGGGCGCCTTTGCCGCCGCGAAGGCCTTGTCCACCGGCTTCAACGACACCCCCACCCGCGCATCACGGCCCTTCGACCAGGCCCGCGACGGGTTTGTGATCGGCGAAGGCGCTGGCATGCTGGTGATCGAATCGCTGGCGCACGCACTGGCCCGCGGCGCCACGCCCTTGGCCGAGCTGGTGGGATACGGCACCAGCGCGGATGCGTTTCACATCACCGCCGGGCCCGAAGACGGCAACGGCGCGCAGCGGGCGATGCAGGCGGCGCTGGCGCAGGCCGGCCTCGCCCCGGCCGAGCTGCAGCACCTGAACGCCCACGCCACCTCCACGCAGGTGGGTGACCTGGGCGAACTGGCCGCTGTGCGCAGCGTGTTCGGCGGCGACGGTCCACTCGCCATCACCTCCACCAAGTCGGCCACCGGCCATCTGCTGGGCGCGGCCGGTGGCGTGGCAGCCATCTTCACCGCGTTGGCCTTGCGCGATCAGGTCGTCCCGATGACGCTGAACCTCGACCACCCGGACGCCCTTGCCGAGGGTTTGGACATCGTGCGCGGTGCGCCGCGGCGCACGGCCATCGATCACGCGATGGCCAACGGTTTCGGGTTCGGCGGCGTGAACGCCAGCGTCATCTTCAAGCGCTGGATGGCATGAGGCTACGCATGGGAAGTTAGGGGGATGGACAAGGCGGCCGGCTGGCGAGATGCTCCGCCACTTCGGGATTGGAGGAGTCGCATGATGAATGCTCGCCTCGCCGGCATCGCCGCCATCTGTGTCCTGTGGGCCACGCTGGGGCTGTCGCCCGCACGGGCGCAGGTCACCTGGGCCGACGTGCTCGCCTTCAAGCCACCCGCGGACACACCGGTCTACACCGCGCAGCGCCTGGCCAAGGCACCGGCGGACGAGTGCTTCAACGGCATCGGCGTGGACTATCCACCGATCAACCCCGACGGCAGCTGCAACGTCGGCACGCCCAAGAAGAACCAGGCTTACGTCTGGGGGCTGGCGCAGGCCGGCCTGGGCGACCCGCTCTTCGTGGGTGACGAGATCTGGTTCGGCACGGTGGCCAACCCGCTGTGCGGCGGCTCGGCCACCGGCCTGTTCGAGCCGCAGCCGGAGCTGAAAACCTCGTGGGTCTGCGAATACGGCATGAGCATGCTGGCGCGACGCCCGGTGCACCCGTTGCCGCCCAGCGCCGGAGACTGGCGCCTGCCACGCGCCTACTCCTACAACGTCGTGCAGCGGCGGCTCACCGAGCGCACGCCCGCCGACCCGGCCTTCCAGAACATCTTCGGCCTGCGTTCGGCCGGCGCGCTGGGCCGCGCGGTCTTCCTGGCCGGCCCCACCTTTTCGAACGACGTGACCTTCGCCGCCTGGGACGCCGCCAGCGGCAGCTACCGCGGCGCCTGCCGGGCCACCGCGCTCAACCAGATCCGGCAGTGGATCACGGTCAACGGCGTGCTCTATGCCGGCGCCGGCCGCGATGCGGGCGATGGCGTCATCCTGCGCTGGCGCGGCACGGTGGACAACCCGTTCAATGGCGCGCCGGCCGTCTCCGACTACTGCGGCTTCGAGGTCGTCGGCGTGCTGCCGTCGTTCCCGTCCTACCTGGCCAACTACGACGGCAAGCGCATCGCGGCGTCGGTGTGGAACAAGTCCACGCTGGACGGCGACGGGCTCGCCAAGGCCGCCAGTGTCACCTTCGCCGCCGGCATCTACCTCGGCCCCCTCTTCGGCACCGACGGTCAATACACCAGCGCCGATGCCGCTGCCACCTGGACCCGCATCTGGTCGCCTCTGCAGTACGAGACCGACCCGGTGGTGGCCGGCACCACCGGGGGCGGAGCCATTGCCTTCTGGAAGGGCTGGCTCTGGTTCGGCACCATGCACAACAACAGCAGCACCAGCCAGCTGCATGCCAGCTGCACCGCGCCCGCCTGCTTCGGACCGCCGGCCAGCGTGGACGAAAACGTCTACCTGTTGTTCAACGTGTCACGGGCCGCATCCCTTTGGCGCGCGCGCGTGTCGCCCACCGGCGGCCTGGAGGTGCAGCTGCTCTACGGGCAGACCGAGCTGCCGGCGCTGGTGCCCGGCACCAAGACCTTCCAGATGAAACCCACCGGCTGGACGCCGCGCCATGGCAAGGCGGGTTTCGACAACCCGTTCGTCACCTACACCTGGGCGGCGTCCGCCGGCAGCGACGACCTGCTGTTTGGCATGTACGACTACCGCTATGTGTTCGACGTGCGCATGGGCCTGGTGTCCGCCACCGGTGCCCGCGCGGCGGCCATCAGCCCCAGCGGCGCGGCCATCAGCACCACGGTGGACCCCCAACGCGGCTACGGCGCCGACCTCTGGCGCTTCAACGACCCGGAAGCGCCGGCGCGCGCCGAGAGCCTGCGCGGCTTCGGCAACTTCACCAACTATGGCGTGCGCAACATGCTGCGCCTGAATGACGGCCCCAACGTGATCGTCGGCACGGCCAGCGGCCTCAACCTCGAGCCCGATGCGGGCTGGGAACTTCAGCTGCTCACGGCACCCGTCAAGGCCAGAGCGCCTGCCACGCCCGCTGCAGCGAGCCGGGCTCCATGACCGCCATGAACACCAGGCCGACCAGCGCGCCGGCCACATGCGCATCGTGGTTCACGCGGCCGGCGCGGCTGCGTCCGGCCAGCACGCTGAACGCGAGGTAGCCCACCGCGAACAGCGGCGCGGGGATTGGCACGGGGATCGGCAGCACGAAGATCGACGCCGCGGGGAAGGCGACGATCGAGGCGAAAAGCACCGCCAGGATCGCGCCGGATGCACCGAGGCTGGCGTAGCCGGGCTGCCGGCGATGCAGGGCCCAGGTGGCCATGCTGCTGGTGAGCAGGCCGATGGCGTACAGCGCGGCAAAACGCGGTGTGCCGATGTGGCGCTCCAGCCCGAAGCCGAAGGCCCAGAAGGTGAAGCCGTTGAACAGCAGGTGCGCCAGGTCGGCGTGGATGAAGCCGCTGGTCACCAGCGTGGCGTAGTCGCCGCGCTGCACCAGGCCGTGCGGGCGCAGCAGGTTGCGCTCGATCAAGCGCGGAGCGACGAACAGGCCGAGCAGGCTCACAACGCCGAAGGCGGCAAGCAGCAGCGCCGCGGCCGGCGCCCCGGCACTCAGTTGAAGCAGGATGTCCATGGGCGCACTTTACGAGGCCGCTCGGGGCGGCCTGGCCGGCGCGCCCGCCTACCTCGGCATCAAGGGCAGCCCGCGGTACACCCGCACGTAGTCCACCACGGCCTCATGTCCCGCACCGCCCATGGCCAGCAGGCCAAGGCGCGGTAAGGGCCCGAGCTGATGCACCCAGGTGCCGCCGCGCACCCAGTGGCCGGCGTCCGCGCGGGTGAAGGCGGTGATCAGCGCCTCCTGGCCGCGGCGCTGCACATGCAGCGCCAGCGTGGTGCGGTCGCCCGGTGGGCCGACCACGCTGTTGCCGTAGCGCGGCCGCTCGCCAGGCTGCGCCGGCCGCTCGATCGCGAACTCGGTCTGGCGCGTGTCGTGCAGCGCCACATGCACCAGCTTCACATAGCGGTCGTCGTCAGCCCACAGGGCCAGGCCGGCTTGCACCGGCTGTGCGATGTCGCCTTCGGCGGGCAGCGCCAGCCCGACCCGCGTTTCGATCCACAGGTCACCCGCGGGAAGGGCCGCACCCAGCACCGGGGCACTGTTGTGCTGCGCCCAGAGGTCGCCCGCGCTGGTAGGCAGGATCAGCTGCCCGTGCTCGAACCTCGGCGTGGCGTCGGGCGGCCGGGTCCAGCGCCAGCGCTGGCTCAGGCGAGCACCGGTCCATTCGTCGCGCCAGAGCATGCGGCCGCGCGGCACGGTGGCCGCGGTGTCGTGCAGCGGGGCCTGGCGGGCCACCGTGGCGCCTGCGCGGATGGTGGGCGCGGCCATCGGCTGGTCGCTGGGGCCGCGCCGCACCACCGGCCAGCCGTCCACCCAGTCCAGCGGGTCCAGCAGCAGCGGCCGGCGCGTGAGCGGCGAGCCGGTCCATTGCGGATGCTGCCGGTCCACCGCGTGGTACAGCGTCCACCAGCGCCCGGCCTCGTCGCGCAGCACCGAGTTGTGGCCGGCACCGACCCAGCGGTTGCCGTTCTGCGCCAGCACCGGCGTGCCGCCGATGCGCGCCTCATTGAAGCTGCGGCCGTCGCGGTCCAGGAAGGGGCCCAGCGGATCGCGTGAGCGGCCCACGAACACCATGTAGCCGGTCAGGTCCGCATTGCAGCAGTTGGTGGAGGAGGCAAAGAGGTAGTGGTAGCCGTCCTTGAACACCACCTCGGAGCCTTCGTAGCGGCCGCTGCGCGACAGCGGCAGGGGCTCACCCTGGGCCTTCAGCCCAACGGTATCCAGCGGCTGCACCAGCAGGCCGCCGCCATAGCTGCCGAAGTACAGCAGCTTGCGGCCGTCCGGCAGGGCCAGCAGTTCCGGGTCGAAGGTCCAGTGGAAGTTGCAGCCCGGCCCGGCACGGCGCGGGCCCACCACCAGCTGCGGCTCGGGCACCCAGGGGCCGAGCGGCGAGTCGCTGGTGGCCACGCCGATCGCGCTGTCGCTGTTGCAGCCGGGCTCGGGGCTGAGTGCGTCCACCACGTCGGTGATCGTGTAGTAGAGGCGGTAACGGCCGTCCACGAACACCAGCTCGGGCGCCCACAGCCCCGCGGTGGCGGTGGCCTGCGGCGGCACCTGCGGCATCGCCTCGCCCTGGTAGCGCCAGTGCACCAGGTCGTCGGAGCGGAACATCGGCATGTGGCGGAAGCGCAGGCCGCCTTGGGCGTCCCGGTCGGCGTCGTTCAGCGGGTCCTGCGTGCAGATCAGCGTCCACGGGGGATCGCCCGGCCGCTGGCCTTTCAGCACCGTGGGGTCGGCGCAGCTTTCCACCGCCGCGCCATCGGGCAGCGTCAGCGGCAAGGGATTGCGATAAGTCGCGGGTGCGCCGGCCCAGGCCCCGCCCGGCAGCGCCAGCGCGAGGGCCGCAGCCAGCCCGCCGCGCACTACAACGGCCGAGAGTGCGCTCGCCCGCATCACGGCACCATCGTCGGCCCGCCGACCACCGGCGTGCCGTTCACCCAATCGAGCTTGTCCAGGTACATGAAGCGGCGGTTGCCGCGCGCACCCGTGGCCGTGACCTCCCAGGCGTGATAGGCGATCCAGGTCTGGTCGCCCACCTGCAGCAGGCCGGCGTGGCCGGGGCCGACCAGCGGCGGCGTGGTGTCCTGGCGGCTCTTGAGCACCGGGTTGGCGGCGGCACGTTCGCAGGGGCCCAGCGGGCCCGCACACACCGCATGGCCGACCGCATAGCTGGTGTCGGCGTAGTTGCCGCCGGAATAGAACAGGTGGTACGTGCCCTCGTGCACCCACATCGTGGGCGCCTCGATCACCGCGCCTTCCCAGGCCGCCTGGTTGGTGAGCAGGCGCACCGGATCACCCTGCACCGCCAGGCCGTCGGCCGACAGGCGCTGGGCGTACAGCGACGTGGGCATCGCGCAGCAGTTGCCGTCGTTCTTGAAGTAGAGATAGAGCTGGTCGCCCACCTGCAGCGGGCTGGCGTCGATGCTGCCGCCTTCGGCGACCTGGCAGACGAGCGGCGCGTTGCGCGAGTCCACGTACGGGCCCTGCGGCTGCTGCGCCTCGGCCACGCCCACGCACTGGCGATCGCTCGCCTGGTCATGCGCGGTGAAGTACAGCAGGTAGCGGTTGCCCAGCTTCAGCACCTCGGGCGCCCACACGAAGCCGAACCCCGGCCGCGCCCACACCGGCAGCTGCGGCATCGCATCGGCCTGCGCCTGCCAGCTGACGCGGTCGGTGGAGGCGGCCACCTGCACGTTGCGCCCCACGCTGTTGGTGGCAAAGGCATAGGTGGTGCCGCCCTCCTGCAGCAGGAAGGGATCGGGAAAGTCGCCCAGCGAGCTGACATGCGCCACCGGCGGCGGCGCAGTGTCCACCGGGGCGGACGAGCCGCCACCGCCGCAGGCCGCCAGCAGGGACGGGAGGGTGATGCACAGGCGCAGCCAGGCGCCGGCCTGACGTCGGAAGGTGCCGAACATGGGGACTCCTTGTGGGGTGGGTTCAGTGCGGGGCGGTATCCGCGTGGGTGAACTGCGCGTCGCGTTCGAGCATGCGGTTGATGCTGCGCTGCTCGCGCTCCAGCGTGGTCTTCATCGGGGCCTCGTGCACCACCACCGCGGTGAGCGCGTCGCCCAGCATGGTGGTCACGCGTGACTGGCGCGCCACCTCCTGCGGCAACGCGGCACCGAAGTCGGCCAGCGGTGCCACCTGCGGCCGGAACGGCAGCGCGCGAAAGGCCGCACCCTGGATGACCGATTGGCGAGTGGGCAGCTGGCCGGTGCGCGCCCAGGCACCACCCTCGTCGTACAGGAACTTCAGGAACTGCAGCGCAGCGCGGCGCTCGGCCGGGTTGTGCGTGCCACCCTTCAGCATCACGAGCAGGTGGTTGTCGGCCCAGGCGCCGGGTTGCTGGTACAGCTGGGGGAACGGCACTGCGGTGTAGCCCTGGTGCAGCGGCCGGCCGGGCTGGTGCGCCTCGCGGTCCAGGTCGCCCAGCAGCCAGGTGCCGTTGATCATCACCGCGCCCTGCCCGCCGACGAAGGCCTGGATGCCGGCGCCGTAGTCATGCCCGTGCGAGGCCAGGCCTTCCCGGTACAGCGTGGCCATCAGGGTCACCGCCCGTTCGGCCGCCGGGCTGCGCAGGTCGATCTGCGTGGGCCGCTGGGGGAACAGGCTCGCACCCTGCTGCTGCACCAGGGTCATCAGGGTGCGCGCGAAGGCCGGCGCATCGTTGACGGTGAGCATGATGAAGTAGGGCTTGCCGGTGGCCGCCTTGAAGCGGCGCGCCTGATCCAGCAGCTCGGCCTCGCTGCGCGGCAGCACCGGCTGCCCCGCGGCCGTGGCCAGCCCCGCGCTGCGCAGCAGGTTGAGGTTGATGTGCCACAGCCACGAGTGGGTGTCGAAAGGCAGCGCGTAGGGCCGGCCGCCCACGGTGACCGCACGCTGGGCCTGCGGCGTGAAGTCGGCGGCATTGATGCCGATCTCCTGGAAGCCACTGTCCAGCGGCTCCACCAGGCCGCGCTTGACGAAGTCGTTGAGCGTGGAGCCGTGCAGGATGGCGACGGCCGGCACGTCGCGGTTGATGATGCGCCCGCCGATCTGGTTGTAGTACGGGCGGTGCTCGATGATCTGGGTGCGCACCAGCACGCTCTGCTGGGTGGCGTTGAAGCGGTTGGTGAGCACGGTGATGATTCCGCACTCGCCGGTGGCGGCGGTGGGGTCGGTGACGGCACCGAACTCCGCATCGCAGGCGCCGAAAAAACGCGCGAAGGTGATCTCGGTGCGCTGCTGCGCCGCCGCCCACAGCGGCAACAGGGCCAGCAGCGCGAGCAACCAGCGGCGAAACCAGCGCGCGCTCATCGCACACCCCCGGCCACCGCGGCCACGATGTGGCGCTGGAAGAAGGCATACAGCACCAGCACCGGAATCGCCGCGAACACCGCCTGGGCCATCAGGAAGCCCAGGCCCTCGCTCTGCGCGAAGTTGGTCTGCATGGAAGCCAGGCCGAGCGACAGGGTGTACATGGCGGGCTGGGTGGCCGACATCACCGGCCAGAGGTAGTCGTTCCAGGCGTTCAGGAAGGTGAAGATGCCCAGCGTGGCCTGCGCCGGCAACGACAGCGGCAGCACCACCTTCCAGAACACGGTCCAGCGCGAGGCGTTGTCCAGCAGTGCGGCCTCCTCCAGCTCGATCGGGATCGCCTTGAAGTACTGCGACATCAGGAACACGCCGAAGGGCGCGGCCACGCCGGGCAGGATGAGCGCCGCATGCGTGTTGTGCAGGCCCCAGTCAGCAAACAGCCGGTGCAGCGGCGCCACGTAGCCCGCCTGCGGAATGGCCAGGCCGGCCAGCACCGCGGCGAACAGCAGCTTGCGCCCCGGGAACTCCAGGCGCGCGAACGCATACCCGGCCAGCGAGGACACGGCCAGCACCAGCACCGTCTGCCCCAGGGCCACGATGCAGGAGTTGGCGATCCAGCGGAACAGCTGCGAGGTGGCCACGATGTCGTGGTAGTTGCGCCAGGTGAAGGGCGCTTCGTACCAGACCGCGGTGCCCAGCTGCAGCACCTGGTTCGGCTTGAAGGACAGCGCCAGCACCCACAGCAGCGGCAGCACCCACACCAGCGCGAACAGCATCACAGCCACCATCGCGATGCGATCGCCGCGGTTGCGGCCCAGCACGGTTGCGATGCTCATCGCCGCCCCTCCTTGTCGGCCCGCGCCACCTTTGCCTGCACTTCCAGGCACAGCAGCAGCAGCACGGTCAGCACCTGCGAGGCCGCCGCGGCATAACCCAGCTGCCACTGGTCGAACATGGCCTCGTAGATGAACATCACCAGCGAGCGTGTGCTGTGGTTGGGCCCGCCTTCGGTGAGCAGCTGCACCTGGCCGAAGATCTGCAGCTGCGCGATCACCTGGGTGATGGTCACCAGCACCAGCACCCGCCGCAGCGCCGGCAGCGTGATGAATCGAAAGCGGGTCCAGCGGCTGGCGTTGTCCAGGTCGGCCGCTTCGTACACCTCGTTGGGTATCTGCTGCAGCGCGGCCAGGAACAGCATCATCGGCAGGCCCACGCACCACCACAGCGTCATGATGGCCACGGTGGGCAGCGCCAGCCAGGGGCTGTGCAAGGGCGACGCCATCGGCAGCCCGGCGGCCTGCAGCCCGCTGGCCAGGGCACCGGTCTCCGGCCGCAGCATCAGGCGCCAGATCAGCGTGACCACCGTGACCGACAGCACCGAGGTGCCGAAGAAGATGCCGCGCAGCCAGGCGGCGAGCGTGCCGGGCCGGTTGAGCACCAGCGCCAGGGCCAGGCCCGTGCCCACCAGCAGGGGCGTGGCGATGCCGGCGAACAGCAAGGTGTTGAGGAAGGCGCGCACCGCGATCTCGTCCTCGGCGAGGTCGACGAAATTGCGAAAGGCCACGAAGCGGCCCAGGTTGGACAGCAGGTCCACCGCATTCAGGCTCAGCCACACGCCGCGCACCGTCGGCCACACCATCAGCAGCACGTAGGCGGCGAGGAAGGGCGCAATGAACAACCAGCCGACGCGCTGCGCTTGCGTGGTGTGCGGGCCTTGCGCCGGCAGCTGCACCGCCAGCGGCGCATCGGCCGCGGCCACCACCGTGGGCACTTGCACGCGGGTCATGATGCGCGGTGCGCCCGGCCTTGGGCGTCGAACAGGTGCAGCTTGTCGCGTGCGAAGCCCAGCCGCACCGTGTCGCCGATCGCGCGCTCCGGCTGCGCGCGGCCATCGGCCACCACCAGGCTGCCGTCGGGCAGCTGCACATGCAGCAGGGTGCGGTCGCCCAGGCGCTCGATCACTTCCACCGTGCCGGGCAGCAGGCCCTCGGCCTGCACCTGCAGCGCCTCGGGCCGCACGCCCAGCGTCCAGCCGTCCGCTGCCGACGCGTCCAGGCGAACGCCGGTGGACAGCAACGCACCGCCAGGCAGCTGCACCACCGCGCCGCCGCCATCGTCGGGCTGGCGTTGCACCGGCAGGAAGTTCATCGCCGGGCTGCCGACAAAACCCGCCACGAAGCGGGTGGCCGGCCGGTCGTAGGCCTCCATCGGCGTGGCCACCTGCTCGATGCGGCCCTGGTTCATCACCACGATGCGGTCGGCCAGCGTCATGGCTTCCACCTGGTCATGCGTGACCAGCAGCATGGTGGTACGCAGCTGCTTGTGCAGGCGCGCGAGTTCCACCCGGGTGCGGGTGCGCAGGGCCGCGTCCAGGTTGGACATCGGCTCGTCCAGCAGGAAGGCGGAAGGCTGCTTCACCAGCGCCCGCCCGATCGCCACGCGCTGACGCTGGCCGCCCGACAGCTGCGCCGGCCGTCGCTCCAGCAGGCTGCCCAGCTCCAGCATCTTGGCGGCGGCTTCCACCCGCTGGCCGATCTGGTCGGCCGGCATGCCGATGTTGCGCAGGCCGAACGCCATGTTGTCGCGCACGCTCATGTGCGGGTACAGGGCGTACTGCTGGAACACCATGGCGACACCACGCTGGCCCGGGGGCAAGGTGGTGACCTCGCGCCCGCCGATGCGCATGCTGCCCGCGCTCACCGGCTCCAGCCCGGCCAGCATGCGCAACAAGGTGGACTTGCCGCAGCCCGAGGGCCCGAGCAGCGCCACGAACTCACCTGGCTCGATGCGCAGGCTGAAGTCCGGAATGACCTGGGTGGCGCCAAAGCGCTTGCTGACGTTCACCCACTCGATGCCCTGCATGTCGTGTCTCCTTGAATGCGCTCTACGGCGCGTGAACAGGCCGCAGCCGGTGGCCCGCCAGCAGGATGGCACAAGCACGCATGGTGCGAGGCCCGTTCATGCCAGCAGCCCCGCGCCCGCGCTGGCGCTGCAGGCCCACACCAGCGCCGGCTCGCCGCCGGGGCTGCGGTAGCCGCGCTCCACCGCGCTGCGCACCGACGCCACACGGCCGTGCGGCACCAGCGCCACCACGCAGCCGCCAAAACCGCCGCCTGTCATGCGCGCGCCGCCCTGCGGGCCCAGCACCTCGTTGACGATCATCGCGAGCCGGTCCACCGCTGGTGGCACGATCTCGAAATCGTCGCGCATGGACACGTGCGACTCGCGCATCAGCTCGCCCGCGCGTTGCAGGTCGCCGTCGCGCAGCGCCTGGGCCGCGTCCAGCGTGCGCTGGTTCTCGGTAACCACATGGCGCGCGCGGCGCAACAGCGGCAGCGGCAGCTCATGCGCGCGCGCCTGCCACAGCGCCTTGTCCACGTCGCGCAGCAAGGGCACGCCCAGCGCGGCGGCCGCCTGCTGGCATTGCTGGCGCCGCAGGTTGTATTCGCTGTCCACCAGCCCGCGCTGCACGCGGGAATGGATGACCAGCACCGCCAGGTCGGGAGGCAGCGGGATCGCCTGCGTCTCCTGCGTTCGGCAGTCCAGCAGCAGGGCATGGCCCGCCACGCCGGCGGCCGAAGCCAGCTGGTCCAGGATGCCGCACTGGCAGCCCGCGAAGTGGTGCTCGGCCCACTGGCCCGCGCGCGCCTTGCGGCGCACGTCCAGGCCCGTGCCGGCCAGGGCGTCGAAGGCGGTGGCCACCGCCATTTCGAGCGCCGCCGATGAACTCAAGCCAGCGCCCAGCGGCACGTTGCCCGCAATCGCGATGTCAGCGCCCTGCAGCTTCACGCCATCGGCCTGCAGCGCGGCCAGGGTGCCGCGCACATAGTTGGCCCAGCCGGCCGGCTCGCGCGGCTGGATGGGTTGCGTGAGGCTGAAGCTGTCGAGCTCGCTGCCCTCGTCGCAGGCCAGCACCCGCACCCGGCCGTCGTGGCGCGGCCGCAGCAGCAGCAGGGTTTCGCGGTCGATCGCGCAAGGCAGGCAGAAGCCGTCGCTGTAGTCGGTGTGCTCGCCGATGAGGTTGACTCGCCCGGGCGCGCGCGCCAACAGGCGCGGCTCGCCGCCGAAGCGGCCGTGGAAGGCGTTGAGCGCGCGTGCGAGCAACTGTGCGCGATCGAACGACGCCGGGTTCGTTGTCATGCCAGCGCCTCCACGCTGCGCAGGCGCTCGGCCGCCTGCTCGGGGGTGAGGTCACGCTGCGCATCGCCCAGCAGCTCGAAGCCGGCCATGAACTTGCGCACGGTGGCCGAGCGCAGCAGCGGCGGAAAGTAGTGCGCATGCAGCTGCCACGGCGCGGTGTCGCGCTCGTCGTGCGGCGCCCCGTGCCAGCCCATGGAGTACGGGAAGGACACGTTGAACAGCTGGTCGTAGCACCGGGTCAGGCGCTGGATCGCCAACGCGAGATCGCTGCGCTGCGCGTCGGACAGCGCTTCCAGCCGGGCGGCCGGCGCCTTGGGCAGCAGCAGGGTCTCGAAAGGCCAGTTGGCCCAGTACGGCACCACCGCCAGCCAGTGGGTGGTGTCCACCACCGTGCGCGCGCCGTCGGCCAGCTCCTGCGCCACGTAGTCCAGCAGCATCGCGCGCCCGTGTTGGGCGTGATAGGCCCGTTGGCGTTCGTCCTCCAGCGCCACCTCGCCGGGCACATGGTCGGTGGCCCAGACCTGGCCATGCGGATGCGGGCTGGAGCAGCCCATCATCGCGCCCTTGTTCTCGAACACCTGCACATGGCGGTACTGCGCACCCAGCGCCCGGCTCTGGTCCACCCAGGCCTGCACCACGGCCTCGATCGCGGGCAACGGCATCTGCGGCAAGGTGAGCGAATGGTCGGGCGAAAAACACAGCACCCGGCAGGTGCCGCGCACCGGCGCCGCCTGCATCAGCGAACCTGAAGCAGCGGGCGGCGGCTCGCCGGCGTCGGGCGTGAGCGCGGCAAAGTCGTTGGTGAACTCGAAGGTGCCGCTGTAGTGGGGGTTCAGCTCACCGTTGGCGCGGCGGTTGCCCGCGCACAGGTAGCAGCCGGGGTCGTGCCGCAACACCGCCTCGCCGCGCACCGGCTCCTGCTGCCCGGCCCAGGGCCGCAGGCTGCGGTGGGCCGACACGATCACCGAGCGGCCGGTGAGCGGGTTGAGCCGCCGATGCGGATGGCGCACCGGATCGAAGACGGTCGATGCGCTCATGCCGTGACCGGCAAGGGCGGCTCCATGTCGGCCGCCACCTGCTCCGCATGGCTGAGCGGCCCCGCATGGCCGGCCAGGCTCTCCAGCAGGCGCAGCTTCTTCAGCCAGCGCTTGTTGTAGCCCAGCGGATTGCGCTCGTAGTCCGCCGCCTTGAAAAGCTTGCCCTTGGTGGCGCGCGCGATCATGGCCGGGTCGGCCTTGGGCTGGCGCTCCGGCGTGAGCAGGCCGTTCTTCTCCAGGAAGGTGTCGGTGAGCTGGGTGTAGCAAAAGCCCACCAGGCCCTTGCATTCATGCACCGCCTCCAGCAGCGCCACATAACGCCCGGCGAATTCCGCTCCGGGTTCGACGAGTGAATAGCCCCAGCCTTCGTCGCCCTCGTGCAGCGGCGCGATGCCGCCGAACTCGGTGAGCATCACCGGGCGGTCGTGCCCTTCGAAGCCGTCCAGCAGCAGCGCGTGGCCGCCGCCCGGGCGCTCGTGCTGCAGGGTGGCACGCGCCGCCTGGCGGCTGCCGTAGCGCTCGATCAGCTTCTGCGGTTCGTCGGTGTAGTCATGGATGCTGAGGATGTCGCCGCACGGCATCTCCCAGCCGTCGTTGCCCACCACCGGGCGCGTGCCGTCCAGCGCGCGGGTGGTGTGGTACAGGGCGCGCACGAGGTCCACCTGGCGCGCCTGGGTGGGCAGTGCCGGCACGCCCCAGGATTCGTTCACCGGCACCCAGGCCACGATGCAGGGGTGGGACAGGTCGCGCTCCACCAGCGCGCGCCACTCGTCGCACAGCGCATGCACCGTGGTGTCGGAGAAGCCGTAGGCCGAAGGCATTTCGCTCCACACGCACAGGCCCAGGCAGTCGGCCCAGTACAACCAGCGCGGGTCTTCGCTCTTCTGGTGCTTGCGGGCGCCGTTGAAACCCAGGCGCTTGATCGCCTCGACGTCGGCGCGCAGGCGGCCGGTGTCGGCCGTCATCAGGGAATCGGGCCAGTAGCCCTGGTCCAGCACCATGCGCAGCTCGTAGGGCCGGTCATTGAGCAGGAAGCGGCCATCCTCCACCCGCACCGAGCGCATGGCGGTGTAACTCTCCACCCGGTCCAGCAGGCAACCGTCGGCGTCATGCAGCTCCACCACCGCGTCGATCAGCTGCGGATGCTCCGGCGACCACTGCAGCTCGGCGCGCGCGTCGTCGATGCCGGGGTCGGGCAGGTGGATGTCGCGCGAGGCATCGGCACCGAAGATCATGGTGCGGTCCTGCGCGATCACCGCACCGTCGGCCATCAGCGTGACCACCAGCGACATGCCCGGGCGCCCGCCCGCCACACGCACCGCCACGCCCATGTGCCAGCGCGCGAAGTTGGGCGTCCAGCGCAGGCGCTCGATGTGGGTGGCCGGCACGCGTTCGATCCACACCGATTGCCAGATGCCGGTGGTGCGGGGGTACCAGATGCTGTGCGGCTCGGCATGCCAGTCCTGCTTGCCGCGCGGCTTGTGCATGTCCGCCGGGTCATCCTCGGCCAGCACGCTGACGGTGATCTCCGCCGCTTCGGGCGCGACGCAGTCGGTGATGTCGATGGAAAACGGGCTGTGGCCGCCCACATGCTGGCCCACGCGCTGGCCGTCCACCCACACGGTGGCGCGGTAGTCCACCGCGCCGAAGTGCAGCTTCAGGCGGTCGTCCGGCCGGCTCTTCAGCCCCACCAGCGGCACGGTGCGCTCATACCAGCAACGGTGGTGAAAACCCAGGTCGCCCACGCCGCTGAGCTGGGCCTCAGGCGCATACGGCACGCGGATCTCGCGCTCGAAACGCACCTGCGCCGGCCGGCTCCAGCGCGCCTTGTCGTCATAAGTGAATTGCCAGGTGCCGTCGAGGCTGCGCCAGTCGGTGCGCCGCAGCTGGGGGCGGGGGTGGTCCATGAACGGGTTCCAGGAAAGGATGAAAGCAGTGCGTTCACTATCTCAACAATTCTTGTTAGAGTCAACGCATATAGAGAGTAATTTGCGCGATCCGCCGGGGGCTGCGGCACGGGCCGCGTCGATAATCTGCCCAATCCCACCGTTGTTAAGGACACAGCGCGCATGAAACTGGATGGAGGCCGCGTCCTCGTGCTGGACGGCGAAGAAGTGCTGCCGGTGATCAAGGCGCTGGCGTCCGAGACGCGGCAGGCCATGCTCGCGCTGCTGACCGACCAGGTGCTCAACGTGTCCGAGCTCGCCGCCGCGATGAACCTGCCGCATTCGACGGTGAGCTTCAACATCAACCAGCTGCAGGCGGCCGGGCTGGTGTCGGTGGCCACCGAGCCGGGCACCCGCGGCACGCAGAAGCTGTGCGCCAAGCGCTACGACGAGGTGCACATCCGCCTGCCCGGCGCGGCGGTGGAGAAGACGCCCAACGTCACGTCGGTGGCCATGCCGATCGGCAGCTACCGCTTCGTGGAGGCCAAGCCCTCCTGCGGCCTGGTGAGCGAGAACAAGATCATCGGCATGCTGGACGACCCCCGCTCGTTCTTCGAGCCGGACCATGTGCATGCGCAGCTGATCTGGATTGCCGAGGACGGCTACATCGAATACGCCTTCCCCAACAACCTGCCTTACGGCGTGTTGCCGCGCACGCTGGAGCTGTCGATGGAGATCTGCTCCGAGGCGCCCTCGCACAACCCCGACTGGCCCTCGGACATCACGCTGGTGATCAACGACGTGGAAGTGGGCACCTGGACCAGCCCCGGCGACTACGGCGGCAAGCCCGGCCTGCTGACCCCGGCCTGGTGGCCCACCGAGCGCACCACGCACGGCCTGCTCAAGCAATGGACCGTCACCGAGGGCGGCACCCTGATCGACGGCGTCACGCTCTCCAGCGTGGCGATTGCCGACCTGCGCCTGGCGCAGTCCAACCACATCAAGGTGCGGCTCGCGGTGAAGGAGGATGCACGTCATCGCGGCGGCCTCAATCTGTTCGGGCGCAAGTTCGGCAACTACCCGCAGGACATCCTGATGCGCATCACCTACGACTTCCCCAAAGGCAGCGGCCCGGGGGCTGCCGCCTGAGGGGAAGCGGGCCGCTTCACAGCGTGAAGTTCACGCCCAGCGAGTAGGTGGACGGCGTGTAGCGGATGTCGCGCGGCCGGCTCGGGTCGCCGATGTAGCTTTCGTACTTGGTGTGGGTGATGTTGGTGGCGTCGAACTGCAGCGACAGGTTCTTGGTGATCGCGTAGCCCAAGCTCAAGTCCACGTAGGTCGCACCGCGCACCGTGTTGACGAGGTGGAAGTCGCCGTCGTTCACGTTGTCCGCATAGGCCCCGCGGTGGGTGGCGGCCAGGCGGCCGGTGATGCCGTTGCCCTGGTACATCAGCACGAGGTTGTAGTTGTGCTTGGACACGTCCACCAGCGGTGAGTCGATGAAGGTGTCGCTGTTGAGCGACGTGCGCGTTTGGTTCTTGCCGTTGATCAGCGTGTAGTTCGCCTGCATACCGAAGTTCCTCCAGATGCCAGGCAGAAAGTCAAAGAAGGCCTGGCCGCCGACTTCCACGCCGTGCAACCGGCCCTTTCGCGAATTCTGCGGACGCGTCACGTAGTAGTTTTCACCGCCAATGTTTTCCACGTCGGTGAAGGGCTGTAGATAGCCGTCGATGCGCCGGTCGAACACGGCCACCTGCACGTAGCCGTTCTTCTTGAAGTAGTACTCCAGCGTCGCGTCGGAGCTGATCGACTTGGTTGGCTTGAGATTCGGGTTGCCAGCGCTTCCCGCACCCGGCACGTTGACCGTCGCTGCCGTTAGCGCCAAAGCAGGGTTCAGATCGGCGAACGTTGGGCGCGTGATGGTCTTGCCCACGGTGAAGTGAGACTGCAGCCGGTCGGTCCAGCTCGCCACCAGGCCCAGGCTGGGCAGCACGTTGGTCTCGGACGTGGTCATGTCCAGCGGGCTCAGCACGTTGGGGTCGCCTTGCTGGGCGGGCGGCGTGCTCAAGGTGCCCTCCAGGCGCCGGTTCACCCGGATCAGGCGCACGCCGGCATTGCCCAGCACCGACACGCTGCCCACGTCGAAGCCGAACTTGCCTTGCACATAGGCCGTGATGTTGCGCTCCCGCTGCGAGAACGAGCGCAGTGGATCGGCCGGCGCGCGGCCCAGCGGTGCACCGTAGCCCTGGCGCAGTGCATCGGTGTTGTCCAGCAGGTAGTTCATGTCCGGCGTCATGAACGGGCCGAGCAGCCGGTCCACCCCGGGCACCAGGCGATCGAAGTTGGGACCGAACGCCACGCTGGCCAGCGGCCGGGCGTCGTCTGGGAAGTCGTTGAAGGTGTTGGCCGCCTGCGATTCGGCGCGGCGTTCGCTCAGGCGCACCCCGCCCATCACCTTGCGCATGAAACCGTCACCCAGCGCCCATTCGGCATCGGTCTTCCACTGCGCCTGCCGGCCGGTGTCCTCGTTCCAGTTCTGCACCAGCGCCAGCAAGGCGAACTGGCTCGGGTCGCGCAGCGGCGTCTGGCTGGAGGGGGTGGTCACCGAGGTGAAGCCGCCATGCCCGTCCGGGCCCACGGTGTAGGTGCGCGTGGTGACGTCCATCACGCGCTGGTCCACCACGATGCGCTCGTTGGAGTACTTCGAATGCGAGAAGGCGAGGTCGGAGTTCAGGCGCAGCGGCCCTTCGCGGTAGGCCACGCCCAAGGTCGCCAGGTTGGTGCGGGTCTTCTGGCGGAAGGCCTGCGTACTCGTGGTGGTGTTGGGGTCCACGTTCCATGGATTGGGACCGTAGCGCGTGGCCGGGTTGGTGGACGAGATCACCGGGCAGATCGGGTTGTTGCCGTTGGGCAAGCAGCCCTCGGTGCCCACCACCACGTCGGTGGCATGCGGGGTCCAGCCCACGATCGAGAAGATGTAATCCGTCTCGAAGCGGTTCTTGTAGTCCATCGACAGCAGGTGCGAGCTCACCTCCAGCTTGTCGCTGGGCTTCCATTGGAAGGCGCCGTGCAGGCTGGCGCGCTCGCGGTTACCGCGGTTGTAGATGCCGCCCACGAAGGCCGCGCTGGCCAAACGCTCGCCCGGAGCGGCCGGCTGGAAGATGCCGTTCTGGTCGCGGAACACATGCGTCGAGTTGCCGTTGGCGTCCACCGACCACACCTGCTCCGGCCGGTCGTTCCACTGCACCGGGTACACGAACCGGTCCTTCTGGTAGTAGGCGTCCACCAGGAAGCCCATCTCGCCCGCATCGGTCTTGGTCCGATTGCTGATCGAGCCGCCCACCGCCGGGTCGGTGTAGTTCTCGCTCTGCGAGGAACCCTGGGGCTTGAGGCGGCGCGCTCCCGCCTTGGCTGTGGCCTGCCAGCCCATGCCCTGGGTGAACGGCGTGGCGAGCCGTACATTCACCGAGCCAGCGATGCCGCCTTCCAGGATGTCGGCGGTCAGTGACTTGTAGACGTCCAGGCCCTGCACGGACATCACCGGCAGATCCTGGTAGCTGATGCGGCGGCCGGTGCCGGTGAACACCTCCATGCCGTTGACGGTGGTGGACACGTCGGGCAGGCCGCGAATGATCACGTTGGCGGTTTCACCGAGGTCGCGGGTGATCTGCACGCCCGAGATGCGCTGCAGCGCATCCCCGATCGACCGATCCGGAAAAGCGCCGATGTCCGACGCATTGATCGAGTCGACCACCTGGATCGAGTCGCGCTTGATCTCCTCGGTGGTGCGCAGGCTCTTGCGCATGCCGGTGATCTCCACGGTCTGCACCGTGTTGTCGGCCGCCGCCGCGGGCGTGGCCGCCTGGCCCCAGGCGGCCGTGGCGAGCGCGGACAGCGTACAAGCGATGCAGATCGGGGTGAGCTTGAAAGGAATCATTCGTGGGCTCCGAGGTCGTGGACGCACGCGCATCGCGGCGACAACTGCAACAAACCGATTGCCAACAATCGGCCGGTTAACTGCAGCATTCTTTGGTAGAAAGGTGTCACTACCGCACGACTTCCCTCTCTCCGGGGCCGATCATCGCGAGTTGGCTGGAAGTAGTCACCCCGTGAAAACGATAACAAACAAGATTCTTTGTTGCTTTCTGATAGCGGCCTGCAAATCAGCCAAGGAACCCCTCGCGATGCCCCGTCTGCGCTACCAGAACCCGGTCCACCCGCACTACTTTGCCGACCCGTACGTCTGGCGCCATGCCGGCCAGTACTACGCCATCGGCACGGGCCCCGCCGAAGCGGCCGGCGAGGTGAGCGGCGCGGGCGGGGCCACCGTGTTTCCGCTGCTGCGCTCGCCCGACCTCGTGCAATGGCAGCCTGCCGGCCACGCGCTGGTGCGGCCCGATGCCGCCCTGGGCGACACCTTCTGGGCGCCGGAGATCGTGCAGGCCGACGGCCGCTGGTTCATGTACTACTCGGTCGGCCATGGCGACCGCAGCCACCAGCTGCGCGTGGCCTGCAGCGACGAACCGCTGGGACCCTACGTGGACTGCGCCCAGCTCACCGACCCCGCGGATGTGCCCTTCGCGATCGACCCCCATCCGTTCCAGGACGTGGACGGGCGCTGGTACCTCTTCTCCGCACGCGACTTCCTGGAGACGGTGGACGACAGCGGCGCCGCGGTGCGCGCCGGCACCGCGCTGGTGGTGCATGCGATGGCCAGCATGACCGCGCTGGTGCCCGGCAGCGGCCGCACGGTGGCGCGCGCGCGCTTCGACTGGCAGCGCTTTGCCGCCGACCGGCCCATGTACGGCCAGGTGTTCGACTGGCACACGCTGGAAGGCCCGTTCGTCGTGCGGCACGACGGCCGCTACTACTGCCTCTACAGCGGCGGCAGCTGGCAGACCCCTTCCTATGGGGTGGACTACGTGGTGGCCGACTCGGTGATGGGGCCCTACGTGGACGACGCGCCCGGCGCCGGCCCGCGCGTGCTGCGCACCGTGCCGGGGCAGGTGCTGGGCCCGGGGCACTGCTCGGTCACGGTGGGGCCCGACGGCAGCAGCCGCTACCTCGTCTATCACGCCTGGGGGCCGGACCAGGCGGCACGCCGCATGTGCATCGACCCGCTGGAGTTCACCGCCGACGGGCCGAGTTCGCCCGGCCCGAGCTGGCTGCCGCAACACCGCTGACAGCCGCTGAAAACCCGCATTGCAAAAACGCGTTCAGCAGCAGGTCCGCCGCATCCCACATTTGAACGATGCAGGCGGAGAACCGCAGGTCCATATTGGCCAGGTGCCTTGTTGGCATTCCGGTCCGGGAGGACACCATGCAGCTGCTGATGATGAAGGGGCATTCGGGCGCAGAGGTCGACAAGCTCGCCAAGGCGCTCGCGAAGGAGCTGGGCAACGACGCCACCGAGTTCCCGGTGCTCCACCAGGCGGGCGCGGCGATCGACGATGAGTTCGAGGCCGCCATCCGGCGCTGGCAGTCGGGCATCGGCATCATTGCCGACGGCGTGGTGGGCCCGCACAACCAGGTGCTGCTGGGGCTCATTGCGCCGCAAGGCGGCAAGTTCGACGGCCTGGCGCTGGACGTCGGCCATGTGAGCCGCCTGTTCCCGGTGACCAAGCCGGCCAACATCGCGCGCTACCTGCCCTACATCGAAGCCGCGCTGGGTGTGGCCGGCCTCACCGACCGGGCCATGGTGGTGGGAGCGCTGGGCACCATCCGGTCGGAGACCGAGGGCTTCGTGCCGATCTCGGAGTTCCAGTCCAAGTTCAACACCGCACCGGGCGGTGCGCCCTTCGGCCTGTACGACGGCCGCCTGGGCAACCGCGCCGCGGGCGATGGCGCGCGCTATCGCGGCCGCGGCTTCGTGCAGCTCACCGGCCGCTCCAACTACGCCACCTATGGCGAGAAGATCGGCTGCGACATCGAAGGCCGGCCCGATCTGGCCAACGCGCCCGAGGTGGCTGCCATCCTGCTGGCGGTGTTCCTCTCCGACCATGCGGCCAAGTTCCGCAGCGCCGTGGCCCAGGGCAACCTGCTCGCCGCGCGCAAGCTGGTCAACGGCGGCTCGCATGGCATCGACAACTTCCGCAGCGTGTTCACGCTGGCCGATGCGGTGTGGCCCGCCCAGGCCGGCGCTGCGGCCACGCCGGCGCGGCGCAGCCAGCGGCCCACCCAGAGCACGCACAAGGTCTCCAAGACCAAGAAGGACGCAGCCGACCTGCGCGACCGCGAGTTCATGCCCTGGGCCACCAGCCTGCCCGACGAATACCCGGGCGCCAATGACATCGCCCGCTTCCTGCCCGCCTATGCGGAGGCCCGGCTGGTGCTCAACCAGGGCCAGGAAGGCGCCTGCACCGGCTTCGGCCTGGCCTGCGTCATCAACTACCTGCGCTGGGTGAAAGCCGGCAACCCGGCGCGGATGCAGTCGGTGAGCCCGCGCATGCTGTACATCCTGGCGCGCCGCCACGACGAATACCAGGGCGAGAACTACGAGGGCTCCAGCTGTCGCGGGGCGATCAAGGGCTGGTTCAACAACGGCGTGTGCCTGGAGGAGGACTGGCCTTATGCGCCCGACAAGTCCAACCCCGCGAGGTACGGTTTTGCCACCCGGGCCACGCAGAACACGCTGGGCGTGTACTACCGGGTGGACACCAAGTCGATCACCGACATGCAGGCAGCGGTGGCCCAGCATGGCGCGGTGTTCGTCTCTGCCTTCACGCACGACGGCTGGGACGAACTCCCCTCGCCCAAGGCGCCAGTGAAGTCCCATGCCGATGTGCCGGTGATTCCCTTCGACGGCAAGCCGTCCAAGGACGGCGGCCATGCCTTCGCGGTGGTGGGCTTCAACCGCGAGGGCTTCCTGATCCAGAACTCCTGGGGCGAACAATGGGGCAGCGGCGGCTTCGCGGTGCTGAGCTACCTGGACTGGCTGGCCAACGCGATGGACGCCTGGGTGGTGTCGCTGGGCGTGCCCGGCGTGGTGGCCGGGCGCCTGGCCTCCGGCTCCATGGTGCAGGGTGCCCGCGCCGCCGGCGCCGACCGTTCCAAGTGGTGGGACAGCGGCATGGCCTACCAGCACAGCGTGGTGCTGGGCAATGACGGCCGGGTGCAGCGCTACCTCACCGAGGACGAACCGCCGCGCAAGCTGCAGCACCAGGTGTTCGCGCTGCCGGACCAGTGGTTCCGCACCCGCCCTGCCAACGAACCGAAGCGGCTGGTGCTGTACGTGCACGGCGGCCTCAACGATGAAGCGGCTGCGATCAAGCGCGCCAGCGCGATGGGCCGGTTCTTCGCGGGCAACGGCTGCTACCCGCTGTTCATGGTGTGGAAGACCGGCCTGGTGGAGTCGATCAGCGGCATCCTCGAGGACGCACGCCGCAAGCAGCCGCAGGTGGCCGGCGCCGGCGACTGGCTCAAGGACAAGATGGACCTGCTGGTCGAAAAGACCATCGGCCGACCCTTCGCCAAGCCGATCTGGAGCGAGATGAAGGAGAACGCCGAACTCGCCTTTGCGCCGCGCCATGGCGGGGAGCTGTTGCTGGAGGCCATCCAGGCGCTGGCCGGCACCTGGGGCAGCCGCTTCCAGCTGCACCTGGTGGGCCACTCGGCCGGCTCCATCCTGCTGGGCCACCTGCTCAAGGCCGCGGCCGCACGCCCCGCGGTCAAGGGCGCGCTCACCACGGTGAGCCTGTTCGCACCGGCCTGCACGGTGGCCTTTGCGGCACGCCACTACGCATCGGACGACGAGGTGATGCAGCGGCTGTACCTGGACGTGCTGTCGGACAAGGAGGAGCGTGACGACAACGTCGCCTCGATCTATCACAAGTCCCTGCTCTACCTGGTGTCCAACGCGCTGGAGACCGACCTGCGCACACCCATCCTCGGCCTGGACGTGGTGAACGACACGTCCTACGACGGCTGGGACGGCTCCTCCGACACCGGCGAGGCCCTGGCCACCTGGCGCAAGGCGGCGGACAGCGTGTCGCTGGCCCAGCGCACCCAGGTGGTCAACACGGGCCGGGTGCGGGTGGCTGTGGATTCGGCGGGCGAGGACGTGACCCAACCGGCCGCCCACGGCGCCTTCGACAACGACATCGACGTGATGACGCGCACGCTGCAGCGCATCACCGGGGGGCCCTTGAGCATGGCGGTGGACGACCTGCGGGGCTACTGAGCTGGCTGTCGGGTGCGGGGCGGCGCGCTGGGCCCGCGCCGCACGGGCATGGGCCTTGCCGCGGGCTATCACGTTCAATCCGATTGAAGGTGTTGTCCATGCCCGCTGCCTCACGCCCCCGCAAGACCGTCATCGTCACCGGCGGTGCCGGTTTCCTCGGCTCGCACCTGTGCGACCGGCTGCTGGGCGACGGCCACCACGTGCTGTGCGTGGACAACTTCTACAGCGGCACCAAGGACAACGTGCTGCACCTGCTGGACGACCATCGCTTCGAGCTGCTGCGCCATGACGTCACGGTGCCGCTGTTCGTGGAAGGCGAGGAGATCTACAACCTGGCCTGCCCGGCGTCCCCGGTGCACTACCAGTTCGACCCGGTGCAGACGGTGAAGACCAATGTGCATGGCGCGATCAACGTGCTGGGGCTGGCGCGCCGCATCAAGGCGCGCGTGCTGCAGGCCTCCACCAGCGAGGTGTATGGCGACCCCGAGGTGCATCCGCAGGTCGAGACCTACTGGGGCCATGTCAACCCGATTGGCCCGCGCGCCTGTTATGACGAAGGCAAGCGCTGCGCCGAGACGCTGTTCTTCGACTACCACCGCCAGCACAACGTGCGCATCAAGGTGGCGCGCATCTTCAACACCTACGGCCCGCGCATGCAGGTCAACGACGGCCGCGTGGTCAGCAACTTCATCGTGCAGGCCTTGCGCAACGAGCCGATCACGCTGTATGGCGACGGCACGCAGACGCGTTCGTTCTGCTTCGTCACCGACCTGGTAGAAGCCTTCATCCGCCTGATGGACACGCCCGACGACCTCACCGGCCCGGTGAACCTCGGCAACCCGGTGGAGCACACGGTGCGCGAGCTGGCCGACAAGATCGTCGCGCTCACCGGCTCGCGCTCGGCCATCGTGCACAAGCCCCTGCCGATGAACGACCCGGTGCGGCGCCGCCCCGACATCAGCCAGGCGAAGGCGGTGCTGGGCTGGGAACCCAAGGTGGGCGTGGACGACGGGCTCAAGCAGACGATCGCCTACTTCGACGAGCTGCTGAAGAAAGGGCCGGCGGCGCTGGAACACCGCTGAAGGACACGGCCGCCCGCGCGCGCGCTCCGCTGTCAGCCCAGCGCGCGCAGCACCGCCTCGGCGATCATCCCGCTCACCCGCTGGTTGGCTTCCTGCGTCACGCCCGCCACATGCGGCGTGAGCAGCAGGTTGGGGCAGCCCTGGAAGTGCGCGCTGGCCGGCAGCGGCTCCGCCTCGAACACGTCCAGGGCGGCGCCGCCGAGGCGGCCCTCGCGCAGCGCGGCGGCCAGGGCCCGCTCGTCCACGATGCCACCGCGGGCGGTGTTCACCAGCACTGCACCCGGTTTCATCGCCGCGATGCGGGTGGCGTCGAACAGGCCCCGTGTCTGCGGCGTGAGCGGCAGGTTCAGGCTCACGACGTCGGCCTCGGCCAGCAACTCGTCCAGCGTCAGCGCGCGCACGCCGGCCTCGGCGAACAGCGGATCGCTCGCCTCGCGCCGGCCGCGCCAGGCCACCGGCTGCATGCCCAGGCCGGCGGCCAGGCGGGCGGTGAGCCGGCCGATGTCGCCAAACCCCACGATGCCCATCACCTTGCCACCCACCTCGCGGCCGTGGCTCAAAGCTGCACGAGGCCACAGGCCCGCCGCCACGTCGGCGCTGGCCTGGTAGGCCCCGCGCAGCAGCAGCAGCGCGCTGGCGATGGTGTATTCCGCCACGCTGGCGGCATTGGCGCCGGTGGCCGGGATCACTTGCATGCCACGCTGCTCGCAGGCCGGCAGGTCGATGTTGTCCAGCCCCACGCCCAGGCGGCCGATCACCCGGCAGCGCTGCAAGGCGGCCAGCAGGCTGCCGCGCACCTGGGTGCGGTTGCGCACCACCAGGGCGTCCGCCATCGGTGCCTCGGCCAGCAGCGCGCCGGGCTGGTCCACCAGCGTCGGGTCGTACAACACATGGTGCTGCTGGCGCAGGCGCTGCACCGCGCTCTCGTCCATGAACTCGGTGATCACGATTCGGCAGGCCGTCATGCGCCCATGATCGCCTACCGCGCCGGCGATTCCGCTGGGGTGGCCTTGGCCTAACATCGGCCCCCTCTCCCAGATCTGCGGACCCCACATGGACATGCTGGACAAGCGCGACGACCTGAAGGCGCGCAACTTCCCGAGCGCCAAGGAAGAAGCGGTCACTGCACAACCGCCCTCGCTGTACGCCGGCCCGGAAAGCGCCTACCGGCTGGCCTTCACCGACAACAAGTTCCTGCTGCGCGAAGAGCTGCGGCCGGTGCGCATGCAGCTCGAACTGCTCAAGCCCGAGCTGATCCAGCAGGAGCAGGGCATCGAGTCGACCATCGTGATCTTCGGCAGCGCCCGCATCCCGGCGCCCGACGAAGCGGCGGCCGCGCTTGAAGTGGCGCGCGCCAGCGGCGACGCGCTGGTGCTCAAGCGGGCCGAGGTGGCGATGGCGATGTCGCGCTACTACGCCGAGGCCCAACGTTTTGCCGAGCTGGTGACCCAGGCGTCCGCCACGCTGGAGACGCCGCTGTACGTGGTGACCGGGGGCGGCCCCGGCATCATGGAAGCAGGCAACCGCGGCGCGCATGAGTGCGGCGGCAAGAGCATCGGCCTGAACATCGTGCTGCCGCATGAGCAGGCGCCCAACCCGTACATCACGCCCGAGCTGTGTTTCCAGTTCCACTACTTCGGGTTGCGCAAGATGCACTTCCTGATGCGCTCGATCGCGCTGGTGGCCTTTCCCGGCGGCTTCGGCACGCTGGACGAGCTGTTCGAGGCGCTCACGCTCATCCAGACCGGCAAGTGCCGGCGCCGGCCCATCCTGCTGTTCGGGCGCGAGTTCTGGTCACGCCTGGTCAACTTCGAGCTGCTGATCGAGACCGGCATGATCAGCCCCGGCGACGTGAACCTGTTCCGCTATGTGGAGACGGCCGAGGAGGCCTGGGAATTGCTCCGCGGCGAGTACGGCTTTGACGGCGCGCCGGCCAAAGGCAGCTTTGCAGACGATGTTTGAGCGAACTTTTCGCTAACGCGGCAGGCCGGGCCGCGGGCAAAGTGAATATCTCTCACACCGGCGGCATGGAGAATCGCGCGTCATGACGCCCCACGCTCGCCGGAGACCCACATGAACACCAAGATCAGCCTGATCGGCGCCCCCACCGACGTGGGCGCCGGTGCCCGCGGCGCCAGCATGGGCCCCGAAGCCCTGCGCGTGGCCGACATCCAGCTCACGCTGGAGAACCAGGGCCTGGAGGTCATCGACCGCGGCAATCTGGTCGGCCCCAACAACCCCTGGCAGCCACCCGACGAAGGCTACCGTCACCTGGAAGAGGTGGTGGCCTGGAACCAGGCGGTGCACGAAGGCGTGTACGCCGAGCTGGAGCAGGGGCGCCTGCCCATCCTGCTGGGCGGCGACCACTGCCTGGCCATCGGCTCGATCAGCGCGGTGGCCCGCCACTGCCGCGAAAAGGGCAAGAAGCTGCGCATCCTCTGGCTGGACGCGCATGCCGACTTCAACACCAGCATCATCACGCCCAGCGGCAACATCCACGGCATGCCGGTGGCCTGCCTGTGCGGCCACGGCCCCAAGGAGCTGGTGGAGATCGGCGGCCATGTGCCGGCCATCCAGGGCAAATGGGTGCGCCAGATCGGCATCCGCTCGGTGGACGAAGGCGAAAAGCGCTTCGTGCACGAGATGGACCTGGAAGTGTTCGACATGCGCTACATCGACGAGATGGGCATGCGCCACACCATGGAGCTGGCCCTGGCCACCATGGACGTGAACACGCACCTGCACGTGAGCTTCGACGTCGACTTCCTCGATCCCGACGTGGCGCCCGGCGTGGGCACCACGGTGCGCGGCGGCCCCACCTACCGGGAGGCGCAGCTGTGCATGGAGATGATCGCCGACACCGGGCGGCTGGCCTCGCTGGACGTGATGGAGCTCAACCCGGCGATGGACGTGCGCAATGCCACGGCCGAAGTGGCGGTGGACCTGATCGAGTCGCTCTTCGGCAAGAGCACCTTGATGCGCAAGTAGGCCGCCTTACACTGCCCCCGACATGACGGAGGGCCCCACACCGCGACGGAACCTGGCGCTGCGCACGCGGCTGATGCTGCTGGCAGCAGCCGCCATCGTGCCGCTCGCGCTGATGTCCGGCCTGGGCCTGCTGCTGATGGTGCAGCAGCAGCGCCAGCAGGCTGAACGCTCGGCCCTGGACCTCACCCGCGCGATGGCGATCGCCGTGGACGCGGAGCTGCAGCGCACGGTGGCCGCGCTGGAAGTGCTGTCCACCGCCGCGTCGCTGGACACCGGCGACCTGCAGGCCTTCATGGTGCGCGTCCAGCGGGTAGTGGCGCAGCAGTCGGGCTGGCAGCTGGCGCTGCTGGCCGACCCCCAGGGCCGCGTGCTGCTGAATACCGCCTATCCGGACGGCGGCGCCTTGCCGCCGATGGCCGAACAGGAGAGCTTCGCCCAGGTGGTGCAGAGCCGCCAGGCCGTGATCGGGCTGCTCAAGCGCGGCTATCGCGGGCAGTTTGCGCTGCCGGTGCGTGTGCCCGTCATGCGCGACGGGCAGCTGCGTTATGTGCTCACCGCGGTGCTGAGGCCGGAGGCCATCGCCAGCGTGCTGCAGCGACAGCGCATTCCCAACGACTGGCTGGTGTCGGTGTTCGACGCCAAGGGCCTGCGCGTGGCGCGCTCGCGCGGCGCGGAGCGCTTCATCGGCATGCCGGCGGCGCCCAGCCTGCAGGCGCTGATCGCCCGCCACGGCGACGAAGGCACCGGGGTGACCACCTCGCTGGAAGGCGAGGAGATCCACACCGCGTACACCCGGCTGCGCAGCAGCGGCTGGATGGTGGCGATCGGCGTGCCCTCTTCCGCCGTGTATGCCGGCATCAGCCAGTCGCTGGCCGCGTATGGCGGCGGGCTGCTGCTGTCGCTGCTGCTCGGGGGCCTGGCCGCGCTCCTGGTGTCGCGCGGCATCACCCGCCCCATCCGTTCACTGCACCAGGCGGCCCAGGCACTGGGGCAGGGCCGGGTGCCACAGGTGCAGGGCAGCTCCATCCGCGAGCTGCAGGACGTGGCCGACGCGCTGCATGCATCGGCCCAGTTGCAGCAGGCTGGCGCAGCGGAACGCGCCAGGCTGTACGAGCAGGCCCAGGCCGCGCGCCAGCAGGCCGAAGCCGCCAACCGGTCGAAGGACGAGTTCCTCGCGATGCTGGGCCATGAGCTGCGCAACCCGCTGGCGCCCATCGTCACCGCGCTGCGCCTGATGGCCTTGCGCAATGGCGATGCGCACCAGGCCGAGCGCCGCATCCTGGAGCGCCAGGTGGCCCACCTCACCCGGCTGGTCGACGACCTGCTGGACGTGTCTCGTTTTGCGCGCGGCAAGGTGCAGTTGCAGCGCGAGCTGCTGGACCTGCGCGAGGTGATCGGGCGTGCGCTCGAGATCGCGCAGCCGCTACTGGCCCACCGCGACCAACCGGTGCGGGTGGACCTGCCGCCGGAGCCGGTGTTCGTGTTCGGCGACGCGGTCCGGCTGGCGCAGGTGTTTTCCAACCTGCTGAGCAACGCCGCCAAGTTCACCCCGCCGCAGGCCCGCATCGCGGTGCGCACGCTGGCGGACAGCGCCAGCATCACCGTCACGGTGGAGGACGGCGGTGCCGGCATCCCGGCCGACCTGCTGCCCCGGGTGTTCGATCTCTTCGTGCAGGGCCAGCAGGCGCTGGACCGCCAGGCCGGTGGCCTGGGGCTGGGCCTGGCGATCGTGAAGACGCTGGTCGAGCTGCACGGCGGCAGTGTCAGCGCGCACAGCGAGGGCGAAGGCCGGGGCGCCCGGTTCAGCGTGCGGCTGCCGCGCGCCACCGCGGCCGCAGCCACCAGCGCCCCGCTGCCGGCCCAGCGCACGGTGGCCGGCGCCCCGGGCAAGCGCATCCTGGTCGTGGACGACAACCTCGATGCGGCCGACACGCTGGCGCTGGTGCTGGGCACCTTCGGCCACCAGGTTCGCACCGCCGCGAGCGGGCCGCAGGCGCTGGCGCTGCTGGACACATTCGTGCCCGAGGTGGCGGTGCTGGACATCGGCCTGCCCGGCATGGACGGCTACACGCTGGCACGCCAGCTCAAACATGACGACCGGGTGCCGGGCCTGCGCCTGCTGGCCCTCACCGGCTACGGGCATGAGCTGGACCGGGCCAAGGCCCTGGCCGCCGGTTTCGACGACCACTTCGTGAAACCGGCCGCGGTGGAAGACCTGCTGGCCGCGATCGAGCGGCTGTTTGCGGCGCCGGCCTGAGGGCGGCAGCGCCCTGCTGAAGGATCAAAACACTCGGGCTCTCAGGCCCAGACGCTGACCTGCAACGGGCGCGAGGTGCCGCGGAACAGGTGGTGCACCAGCAAGGGCCCGAGCTCGACCTCGATGCGCAGGTCGCCCTGGTCCACCATCGTCATGGTGCCGCGGGTGAACGCCGGCGTCGGCGACGGGATGCCGGGCTCGGCGGGCAGCATCGGCTTGGCGATGAAGCCCTGGCGCAGCTGGGCGCGGTAGTCGGCGAGCGGGCTGGAAGCGGCGGTGAACGAGCTGGATGCGACGGTCATCGAACGGCAGGGGAGCGAGGCCGGCGCAGTGTAGCGGCCGGCGCCGCGGGCCTACCAGTCGCGTAAACGCCGCTTGAGCTTGGCCATCACTTCGTTGTTGATCTGCGAGACGCGCGCGGTGCTCAGGCCCAGCGATTCGGCGACCTCGCTCATGCTTTCGTCGCGCTGGTAAAGCGCTTCCATCACGAAGCGCTCGCGCTCCTCCAGCGCGTCGAAGGCCGCGTTCAGAGCCTCATGGCGCTGGCGTGCCTGCAGGCCACGCAGCGGATCGGCGAGTTCGTCCACCTGCGCCTCGTCCTCGCCATAGGCCGCCCACGTGGCAAAGGCCTCTTCGCCCTGCTCCAGCTCCTCGTCCTGCGTGCGGGCGCCGCCGGCACCCGCTTCGACCATCAGGTCGTGGAACTTCTGCAGTGTCCAGCCGAGTTCGTTGGCCACTTCCTTGGCGCGCGGCGTGCGATGCAGCCGGTGCTCCAGGCGCTGCACCGCGGCGCGCACCTGGCGCAGGCGCGAGCGGGTGTCGCGCGACAAGGTGTCGGTGGCGCGCAGCGCGTCCAGCATGGCGCCTTCGATGCGGCGCGCGGCATAGGTCTCGAAGCTGGCGCCATGGCCTTCTTCGAAGCGGGAGAGGGCCTCGTTCAGGCCGATCAGGCCGGCCTGCTCCAGCTCCTCCATCGTCACGTTGGCGGGCAGGCGCATGCGCATGCGCGCGGCGATGCGGCGCACCAGTGCCTTGTGGGCACGCAGCTGGACGCTGCGCTCGCAGGTGGCCGCCTTTCGTTGGGAGATCGAGGTCATGTGTGGCACCCCTGACCGTAACCCCGCGGCGCGGTGCGGTCAACGCACCCGCTTGGGGGAGGCGCCGCGTGGTGGCCGCCGGCGTGACAAAGTGGCAGCGGCTTCGGCTTCGGCCTGCGGCGCCGACCGCACGGGCACGCTTTGCGGTGCCGCATCGCCCAGCTCGCGCGCAGCGTCCTTGAGGATGCGGTCCAGCCGGTCGCTCAGTTTTTCGGTGCTGATCTGCTCGCGGAAGCGCTCCACCATCAGCGGCAGGCTGAACGGGCTGGGCACCTTCAGCTCCACCAGCTCCGCACGCTGCGAGCGCATGCGGTTCAGCGCACGCGCCAGCCGGTCCAGCTCCAGCTCCTGCGACAGCACTTCGCCCTCGGCCTGGCCGAGCAGCAGGTTGCCGGCGTCGTACTTGCGGAAGACTTCGTAGAACAGCGATGACGATGCCTGCAGCTGCCGCAGGCTCTTGGGCGCGCCGGGGTAACCGTTGAACACCAGCCCGGCCACGCGCGCGATCTCGCGGAAGCGCCGGCGTGCGAGCGCGCTGGAGTTCAGGCTCTCCAGCACGTCGTGCATCAGCCGCCCGGTGTCGAAGGCGGATCCATCCAGCAGCGGCGCGATGTCCACCGGCAGCGGCGACAGCAGCTCGAAGCCGTAGTCGTTGATGCTGATCGCAAAGCTGTTGGGCTGCTGTTTCGACAGCCGCCAGGCAAGCAGGTTGCCCAGGCCGATGTGCACATTGCGCCCGGCGAACGGATACAGGTAGAGGTGGTGGCCTTCGCGCGAGCGGAAGCGTTCGATCAGCAGCGTGTCCGGCGACGGCAGCTGGGACAGCGCCATCTGCGTGCGCAGCATCGGCTCGGCCGCCCGCATCTCCGGGCTGTCGAACTCGCCGCGGCGGGCGTCCTGCAGCATCTGCAGCACCATGTCGGAGAGTTCGTTGGACAGCGCCATCTTGCTGCCGTTCCACACCGACACCACACCCTTGCGCTTCTTCTCCGGCTTCTTGACGTAGGCCGTGAGCTCCTTGGTGCGCACGTATTCCAGCAGGCGGCCGGCGAACACGAAGCAGTCGCCCGGGTTCAAGCGCGAGATGAATCCTTCCTCGATCGTGCCGATCATGCCGCCCGAGACCCACTTCACCTGCATCGCGGCGTCGCTGACGATGGTGCCCACGCCGAGGCGGTGGCGCTGGGCGATGCGGCGGTCCGGCACGGTGAAGCGGCCTTCCACCACCTGCACCCGATGAAAGTCGGGATACGCGTGCAGGCTGGCACCGCCCTGCACCACGAAGTCGATCGCCCAGTCGAACTCCTCGCGCGTGAGCTCGGCATAGGAGGGCGCAGTGCGCACCTCCTCGAACAGGGCCTCGGAGGTGTAGCCGCAGCCGCCCTCGCGCGGCTCGGCAGGGAAACCGCCTCCCAGCGCCACCGTGACCAGGTGCTGCACCAGCACGTCCAGCGGCTTGTGCGGGCAGCGCCGCTGCTCCACCCGCCCGGCATGCGCGGCGCGCCGCGCGGCCGCGGCCTCCACCAGCTCCAGCGTGTTGGTGGGCACCAAGGTCACGCGGCTGGGCCGGCCCGGCGCATGGCCGGAGCGGCCGGCGCGCTGCAGCAGCCGCGCCACGCCCTTGGCCGAGCCGATCTGCAGCACCCGCTCCACCGGCAGGAAGTCCACGCCGAGGTCCAGCGAGGAGGTGGCCACCACCGCCTTCAGCTGGCCCTCCTTGAGCCCCAGCTCCACCCAGCTGCGCACTTCCTTGTCCAGCGAGCCATGGTGCAAGGCCACCACGCCGGCCCAGTCGGGCCGCGCCTGCAGCAGCAGCTGGTACCAGATCTCGGCCTGCGAGCGCACATTGGTGAACACCAGCGTGGTGGACGAGCGCTCGATCTCCTCCACCACCGGCATCTGCATCTGCGCGCCGAGGTGGCCGCCCCAGGAGAAGCGGCCGGGTTCGTGCGGCAGCAGGGTGTCGATCACCAGCGTCTTGTCGACCCGGCCCTGCACCAGGCGCGCATCGGGGTCGGCGGTGAGCACATGCATCGCATCGGCGAGGTTGCCCAGGGTGGCGCTCAGGCCCCAGGCCACCAGCCGCGGGTTCCAGCGCCGCAGGCGGGCCAGCGCCAGCTGCACCTGCACGCCGCGCTTGTTGCCGATGAGCTCATGCCACTCGTCCACGATGACGGTGTGCACACCGGCAAGCTCCTCGATCGCCTTTTCGCGCGTGAGCATCAGCGTGAGGGATTCCGGCGTGGTGACCAGCGCGGTGGGCATGCGCCGGTCCTGGCGCGCGCGTTCGGCCGAGGGTGTGTCGCCGGTGCGCAGGCTCACGCTCCAGCGGCTGCCCAGGTCGGTGAGCGGGCGCGCCAGGGCACGCGTGGTGTCGGCCGCCAGCGCCCGCATCGGCGTGAGCCACAGCACACCCAGCGGCGGCGCATGGCGGCCGCCGCCCAGCACCGGCACGCCCAAGGCCTGCGCCCGCGCCAGCGCACCGAACCACACCGCATAGGTCTTGCCCGCGCCGGTGGTGGCATGCAGCAGGCCGCTGTGGCCCTCGGCCATGGCCCGCCACACCTCGCGCTGGAACGCAAAGGGCTGCCAGCCGCGCTCGGCGAACCAGGCGTCGGGCAGGCGATCGAAGGGGGCGCTCATCGGCGGCTGATTGTGGGCCCGGCGCTCAAAGGCGCGCCCAGGGCTCGATTCACAAACCTTCGCGCCGCGGAGCGGGCTCGTCCTTGGGCTGGCGGCGCCTGCGGTAGCGTTCCATCAGCGGCGTGGCCGACACGCCATGCAGGCAGATCGACATCGCGATCGTGAGGAACACCGCGCTCGCCACGGTGTGGGTCCACGCCGGGTCCAGCTGGTGCCCGGCCGCATACGACAGGTAATACACCGAGCCCACGCCGCGGATGCCGAACCAGGCCATGAGCCGGCGCTGCGCCTTGGTGACGCGGCGGCGCGGCAGCACGGCCAGCACGGCCAGCGGGCGTGCCACCACGAGCACCAGCGCGGCGAACACCAGCACCTGCCATTCCCAGGACACCCACGCGAGCGTCGCGCCGATCAGCAGCACGATCGCCACCTCGGCCAGGCGCTCGCACTGCCCGCTGAAACTGGACAGCCGCGAGGAATGCCCCGCATCGTCCTCGGCGTCCTTGCGCACCCGGCCGCGCCGCTCGGCGTGCGCCAGGCCGGCCCCGGCCGCAAACACCGCCAGGAAGCCATAGGCGTGCAGCGCCAGCGCCACGCCGTACACCAGCGCGATCACGCCGAAGACCAGGAACTCCTCGTATTCCAGCCGGTGCCCGCCGCCGCGCAGGCGCAGCACCGTGCGGCCCACCCACACGCCGCACCACCAGCCGAGCAGCAGGCCGGCGGCGATCGCCCAGACCAGGTCGACCGCCACCCAGCGCCAGCCGAAGGCGCCCAGCTCGTGCGTGCCGAGCAGGCCCAGCGCGAGCATCACCGCAGGAAAGGCCGTGCCGTCGTTGATGCCGCCCTCTGCGGTGAGCGATACGCGCACCGCGTCCCGGTCGCCGGCCTCGCGGATCTGCACATCGGAGGCCAGCACCGGATCGGTGGGCGCCAGCACTGCCCCCAGCAGCAAGGCGGCCGCCGGCGGCACATCCAGCAGCAGCCAGCCGGCCAGAGCGATGAGGGCGGTGGTGAGCACCATGCCCACCGTCGCCAGCCGCACCGGCAGCTCCCAGGCGGCCCAGGTGAAGGGCATGCGCAGGCGCAGGCCCACGGCAAACAGCGTGATCAACACCGCGATCTCGGTCAGCAGCTCCAGGATGCCGGCCCGGTGCATCGGGTCCACGTCGATCAGGCCCAGGCCGACGCGGCCGGTCGCGGCGCCCACGCACAGGTACACGATGGCCGGCGACAGCGGCAGGCGCTGCACCAGGTGGCTGGAAAACGCCATCACGATGAGCACCGCGCCCACCAGCACGAACCAGGCGATCAGCATGCGGGCCTTGCGCTGTGCATGTCCATCCGGCCCCAGCGGCAAATGCGGTGCCTTGCGGCGAAGCACGCGCATCGCGCTGCCTACAATGCCCCGGCGCATGACCAAGACCCTTGCCGAGATGCTGGAAGGTTCCACCTGGGGCCGCAACCTTGCCTGGAACGAGATGGACCGGGTGCGCCAGGAGTGTTTCGAGCGCCGCGTGCCGGCCGAGGGCTATCTGGCCCGCATGGCCGACCCCTGCGAGCACTGGATCGGCGTCATCGAGGGCCTGGTGAAGATGTCGGTCACCGCGCCCGACGGCAAGGTGAGCACGCTCACCGGGCTGACCGCCGGCGGCTGGTTCGGCGAAGGCTCGCTGCTCAAGCGCGAGCCGCGCCGCTACGACGTGATCGCGCTGCGCGACACCCGCGCCGCCTTCATGCCACGCGCCACCTTCGAATGGCTGCGTGCCACCAGCCTGCCCTTCAACCACTACCTGCAGAACCTGCTCAACGCCCGGCTCGGGCTGTTCATCGGGCTGCTGGAATACGACCGGCTGCTGGGCGCGGACGCGCGCGTGGCGCGCTGCCTGGCCAGCCTGTTCAACCCCGACCTCTACCCCGAACCCGGGCCGTTCATCGACCTGCAGCAAGGCGAGATCGGCCTGCTGTCGGGCGTGTCGCGCCAGCGTGCCAACACCGCCTTGCAGCGCCTGCAGGCAGCGGGGCTGATCCGCATCGAGCACCGCGGCGTCACGGTGCTGGACCTGGGCGGGCTGCGCAGCTTTGCCGGCACCTGAAGCCTTGAATCCCTTGGACATGCCGGCTCACGCCGCACCCGCGCCGGATCCGGCCGTGCCACCCGGCAGCACCGGCTGGCATGGGCGGCTCGCCTTGCACTACCAGCTCGATGCGCAAGGCAGCACGACAGCGCACGACCGCCACCACGGGCCCTTGCGCGTGCTGCAGCGGCTGTATCCCGAAGGGCCCGCCGTGTGCCACCACGTGCTGGTGCATCCGCCCGGCGGCATCGTGGGCGGCGACCGGCTGGAGATCAGCGCCGAGCTCGACGCCGGCACGCATGCGCTGATCACCACCCCCGGTGCGACCCGCTTCTACCGCAGCGCCGGCGCCCTTGCGCACCAGAGCGCCAAGGTCAGTGTGGCCGACGGCGCGCGGCTCGAGTGGCTGCCGCTGGAAAGCATTGCCTACGACGGCTGCCTGGCGCACAACCAGGTGCAGGTGCAGCTTGCACCCGGCGCGCAGATGATCGGCTGGGATGTGCTGGCGCTGGGCCTGCCGGCGGCTGCCGCGCCGTTCCAGCGCGGCAGCTTCCTGCAGGAGCTGGAGCTGCCCGGCGTGTGGCTGGAGCGCGGCCGCATCGATGCCGCCGACCGGCGCCTGCTCGAGTCGCCCCTGGGGCTGGCCGGCCGCCCGGTGCTCGCCACCGCCTGGTTCGGTGCCGGCAGCGCACTAGCCCCCTCGCTGCGCGAGGCGCTGCTGGAAGGCACACGCGACATCCTGGCCGGCCACACCCTCGCAGCCCTGGCGGGCTGCACCTCGCCGCAGCCGCAGTGCGTGGTGCTCCGTGTGCTGGCGGACCAGGTGGAACCGGCCCTGCAACTGCTGGGGGCGGTGCGGGCCTGCTGGCGCCAGGTGGCCTGGGGCATGGCCGCCCACCCGCCCCGCATCTGGCGCACCTGAAGCGCGACCACCGGCGCACTCCGCAAGACCCCTGAGCGCTTGCCAGCGCTGCCCTACAAGGGCAGCAGAGGTTCCGGAAAATTCCGTGAAACGGTGTGACAGCCGCGACCGTGTGCGACCCACTCCGAACAAACCCGAAGCCGCGCCTTCATACAGGGACGGAGGCTGCCCAGCCTTGTGTCCCGATCCACCGACGAAGGAGCACTCGATGAAACTTCACACCCTCGCAGCGGCCGTTGCGGCCACCCTTGCCCTGTGCGGTGCGGCGCAGGCCCAGAGCACCAGCGGTACCAGCACCGGCACCATGAGCAGCGACGTCAACGGCAGCTCGACCATGCCGGCCGAGGTGGTGGCCCCCGGCACCCTGGGAACACCCAGCTCCAGCGCCACCAGCACCAGCGGCACCAGCAGCGCGAGCGGCCTGCCGCACCACACCACCGAAACGATGATTCCCACCCGCAATGAAGTGAAGGTGGAGGCCGCCTCCATGGTGCGCGCCGGCACCATCCCGCGCGGGGAGCTGAGCACGGCCTACCAGGACAAGGGCGCCCAACTCGGCTCGACCCCCTTCTGATCCTTGGCGTGCAGCCGGTGGCCGGGGTGCGGGCCGGCCACCGGGCCGTGAAGTGCGAACGACGGCGGCAGCAGCGCCTTGGGCGCTGCGCCCACAACGTCGCGGGCTCGCCACAATGCCGGCCGGTCGCGTCAACCCGGCCGGCGGCCTGACGTTATCATCCTCAGCCGGGCTCGATTTCGGCGTGTTTGCAGGTTTCGAGCCGCGTTCCGGTGCCCTTGTTGCGGTGCCGGCAGCGCAGGCTGTGAAGCCGATGAAACTGGTCTGACCCCCGTTCGTTCCCACTCAGGAGATTTCCCCATGACGATCAAAAACACCGTCGCCGCCGTTGCCGCTGGCGTGTTCGCCCTGTTCAGCGCCCAGGCTGCCCTGGCCGCTTCCCACGCTGGCGCCGCCCCGATGGCTGCTTCGGCTGCGTCCGGTGCCAAGGCCCGTGCCGAAGTCAAGGCTGAAGCTGCTGCCGCCGTGAAGGCCGGCGAAACCAAGGCTGGCGAAGGCATGCCCAAGGGCGAAGCCAAGACCGGCTCCACCACCACCCGTGCCGAGCGCAAGGCCAAGGCTGCTTCCGCAGTGAAGGCTGGCGAAACCAAGGCCGGCGAAGGCTCCAACACCGACCCGGCTGCCAAGGCTGCGTCCACCACCACCCGTGCCGAGCGCAAGGCCAAGGCTGCTTCCGCAGTGAAGGCTGGCGAGACCAAGGCCGGCGAAGGCACCCCGACGACGAAGTAATCCACTTCTTCCTCAGGCAAGAGGGCGATGACGGGCAAGCGTCATCGCCCTTTTCTTTTGTGCGGCGCTTCGGCACCCTTTCTCAGATGGACATCAGGCGGCGCACACCGTCGGCGGCCATGTCCGCGCCGCGGCCCTGCTGCACCACCTCGCCGCGCTCCATCACCAGGTACTGGTCGGCCAGCTCGGCCGCGAAGTCGTAGTACTGCTCCACCAGCACGATCGCCATGCCGCCGCGTTGCGCCAGCATGCGGATCACCCGGCCGATGTCCTTGATGATGCTGGGCTGTATGCCTTCGGTGGGCTCGTCCAGGATCAGCAGCCGGGGTTGCGCCGCCAGCGCACGCGCGATCGCCAGCTGCTGCTGCTGCCCGCCGGACAGGTCGCCGCCGCGCCGGCCGAGCATCTGCTTGAGCACCGGAAACAGCTCGAACAGCTCCGCCGGAATCGGCGTAGACCCCGGCTGCGTGGCCAGACCCATGCGCAGGTTCTCTTCCACCGTCAGGCGCGAAAACACCTCGCGGCCCTGCGGCACATAGCCGATGCCGCGCCGCACCCGCTCATAAGGTGTGCGCTGCGTGATGTCTTCCCCACCCAGCGTGATGCGGCCCGTCTTCACCGGCACCAGACCCATCAGGCTCTTGAGCAAGGTGGTCTTGCCCACGCCATTGCGTCCGAGGATCACTGTCACCTCGCCCAGCTTGGCGTCGAGCCCGACGTTGCGCAGGATGTGCGACCCACCGTAGTACTGGTTCAGCCCCTCAACGCTCAGCATCTCGAACTTGTCCTTCTGACTGGAACCCCCTCCCGGAGGGGGCCCGGGGGAGCGAAACATGCGACCGCAGGTCTATCTCGGCCGCTTCAGCGGCCGAGATAGACCTCCACGACGCGTTCATCGTTCTGCACATCGGTGAGCAGCCCTTCGGCGAGCACGCTGCCTTCATGCAGCACGGTCACCGTCTTGCGGCCTTGTGTGAGCGCGTGCACGAACTTCATGTCGTGCTCCACCACCATCAGCGAATGCTGGCCTTCCAGCGAGAGAAAGAGCTCGGCGGTGCGCTCGGTCTCCTCGTCGGTCATGCCGGCCACGGGCTCGTCCAGCAGCAGCAGCTTGGGGTCCTGCATCAGCAGCATGCCGATCTCCAGCCACTGCTTCTGGCCGTGCGACAGCAGGCCGGCCATGCGCTTCGCCTGGCTCTTCAGGTGGATCAGCGTCAGCACTTCGCCGATGCGGTCCAGCTGCGCGCCGCCCAGGCGCGAGAACAGGCTGGCCCGCACCCGGCGGTCGGCCTTGAGCGCCAGCTCCAGGTTCTCGAACACCGTGAGCTCTTCATACACCGTGGGCTTCTGGAACTTGCGGCCTATGCCCACCTCAGCGATGTCGTTCTCGCGCAGGCGAAGCAGGTCGATGTTGGAGCCGAAGTGCACCGTGCCGGCCTGCGGCCGGGTCTTGCCAGTGATGACGTCCATCATGGTCGTCTTGCCGGCGCCGTTGGGGCCGATGATGCAGCGCAGCTCGCCCACGCCCACCGACAGCGTGAGTGCGTTCAGCGCCTTGAAGCCGTCGAAGCTGACCGTGATGTCATCGAGGTAGAGCGCGATGCCATGCGCAAAGTCGGGCTCGCCGACATGGAGCACACGGCCGAATGCGGCCTGGCGCCCGCCAGAGCGGGCCGCACGCTCGTCATGCGCGCGCTTGGCCTCGGCCAGTGCGTCTTGCAGCTCGGGCGTCATGCCTGGCGCTCCTTCAACTTGCGGAACAGGCCGACGAGGCCCTGCGGCAGGAACAAGGTGACCGCGATGAACAGCGCCCCCAGAAAGTAAAGCCAGAACTCCGGAAAGGCCTGCGTGAACCAGCTCTTGGCACCATTGACCGCGAAGGCACCGACGATCGGGCCGATCAAGGAGGCCCGTCCGCCCACGGCCGCCCAGATCGCCATCTCGATGCCCGCGGCCGGCGACATCTCGCTCGGGTTGATGATGCCCACCTGCGGCACATAGAGCGCGCCCGCCACGCCGCACATCACCGCCGACAGCGTCCAGATCGACAGCTTGTAGGCGATCGGGTCGTAGCCGGTGAACATCACGCGGCTCTCCGCGTCGCGGATCGCCTGCAGCACGCGGCCGTACTTGCTGCGCACGATCCACCGGGCCATCAAGTAAAAGCCCACCAGCACGCAACCCGTGATCACGAACAGCGTCACCCGCATGCCCGCCGTGGCCAGCGGGATGCCGAGGATGCGCTTGAAGTCGGTGAAGCCGTTGTTGCCGCCGAAACCTGTCTCGTTGCGGAAGAACAGCAGCATCGCCGCGTAGGTCATCGCCTGCGTGATGATCGAGAAGTACACGCCCTTGATGCGCGAGCGGAAGGCGAAGAAGCCGAACACGAAGGCCAGCAGCCCGGGTACCGCCAGCACCAGCAGCATCTGCGCCGCGAAGGAATCGCTCAGGCCCCAATGCCAGGGCAGCGCCTTCCAGTCGAGGAACACCATGAAGTCGGGCAGGTCGCTCTGGTAGTTGCCGTCGCGGCCGATCTGGCGCATGAGGTACATGCCCATGCCGTAGCCGCCCAGCGCGAAGAACAGGCCGTGGCCCAGCGACAGGATGCCGGTGTAGCCCCAGATCAGGTCCATCGCCAGCGCGCAGATGGCGTAGCACATGATCTTGCCGACCAGGCTCACGTGGTAGTCGGCCAGGTGCAGCGGATGGCCGGCCGGCACCAGCAGGTTGAGCAGCGGCACCAGCACGCAGATGACCGCTAGCGCTGCGATCACACCAGTGCGGTGCAGCGCTGCGGAACGCTTGTGCACCGGCAAGGGCAGCACCGCGCCAACCGGCATCGCCTGCGCAGACTCAGCCTTGGGATGGGGAACGGCGCTCATGCTTCAGCGCTCCTTCCCTTCATCGCGAACAGCCCCTGCGGCCGGCGCTGGATGAACACCACGATGAACACCAGCACCATGATCTTCGCCAGCACCGCGCCGGCCACCCCTTCGAGCAGCTTATTCAACACGCCCAGGCCGAGCGCGGCCACCACAGTGCCGGCGAGCTGGCCGACGCCGCCGAGCACCACCACCATGAAGGAATCGACGATGTAGCTCTGGCCGAGGTCCGGCCCCACGTTGCCCACCTGGCTGAGTGCACAGCCGGCCAGCCCCGCAATACCGGCTCCCAGTGCAAACGCATACGTGTCCACCCGGGCGGTGTTCACGCCCACGCAGGACGCCATTCGCCGGTTCTGCGTGACCCCGCGCACGAACAGTCCCAGCCGCGTCTTCGCGATCAACAGCGCCATGGCGGCCAGCACCGCGCCGGCGAACAGCACGATCGCGATGCGGTTGTACGGCAAGGTGAGGTTGCTCATCACGCTGAAGCCGCCCGACAGCCAGGACGGGTTCTCCACCTGCACGTTCTGCGCGCCGAACACCGAGCGCACCAGCTGCATCAGCATCAGGCTGATGCCCCAGGTGGCCAGCAGCGTCTCCAGCGGCCGGCCATACAACCAGCGGATCACGCCGCGCTCCAGTACCGCGCCCACGAGCGCGGCGGCCAGGAACGCGGCCGGGATGGCGGCCACGATGTACCAGTCAAAGGCCGCGGCCGGCAGGTGCGCGCGGAAGAAGTTCTGCACCAGCCAGGTGGCATAGGCGCCGATCATCATCAGCTCGCCATGCGCCATGTTGATCACGCCCATCAGGCCATAGGTGATGGCCAGGCCCAGCGCCACCAGCAGCAGGATGGAGCCCAGGCTGATGCCGGTGAAGAGCACGCCCAGGCGTTCACCCCAGGCCAGGCGCGACTCCACCGCATCCAGCGCGAGCTTCAGTTGCGTGCGCACGTCGGGGTCGGTTTCCGCACCGGCGGCCAGGCGCTCCAGCAGCAGCGAACGTGTGGCCGGCTGGTCGCTGGATGCGAGTGCACGCACCGCGTCCAGCCGCCTGGCCTTGTCGCTGCTGGCCACCTGCACCGCCGCCTTCAGCACCGTGAGTTGCGCCTTGAGCGCCGGATCCGTTTCAGCCGCTTCGGCCTTCGCGATCAACGGCAGTTTGCTGTCGTCGGCATCGTCCTTCAGCTGGGCGATCGCCTTGGCGCGCAGGCCCGCATCGGGCGAAAACAGCTTCAGCGCCGCCAGCACCGCACCCAGCTCACGCCGCATGCGGTTGTTGTTGACCGCGTCCTCCACGCCATCGGGCAGCGCCACCTCGGCACCCGTGGCGGCATCAACGGCCTTGCCCTCGTGCACGATGAACACGCGCTCGGCATTGAACTTCACTTCGTCATCGAGCAGCGCCTGCGCAAACCGCTGGAGCGCCGGATCAGCCTGCGCCACCGCACGCTGCAGCGCCGCGATGCGCTCGTCGTTGTCGCCCGCGGCAATGGCGCGCGCCTGCTGCGCGTCCAGTGCGAACACCGACCCGCTCAACAGGGAGAGAACGCAGGCTAGAACGAGGCGAAACAACATCGGAGGTGCCAAAGAAAGTCCCCAGGGGGACAGGCCGCCAAAGGCGGCCAGGGGAACGGGCGTCGCCGGGCGGGCCGAACCCGATCCGGGTTGCCCGGTCGGGTTCGGTAGCCCCTCGGGGGTGGCCGCCATGCGGCCGGGGCTTACGCCCCTGCCGGGGCTCACTTCTTTTCGGGCTCGTCCTTCTTGCCCTTGTTCTCTGCGATGTACGGGCTCCAGGGCTGGGCCTTCACCGGGCCGGGTGTCTTCCACACCACGTTGAACTGGCCATCGGCCTTCACCTCACCGATGAACACCGGCTTGTGCAGGTGGTGGTTCTTCGGGTCCATGGTGGAGGTGAAACCGCCCGGGGCCTTGAAGGTCTGGCCCGCCATCGCGGCGATCACCTTGTCGGTGTCAGTGCTCTTGGCCTTTTCCACCGCCTGCGCCCACATGTGGATGCCGATGTAGGTGGCTTCCATCGGGTCGTTGGTGAGCGGCTTGTCCTTGTGGCCGGGAATGTTCTTGGCCTTGGCGTAAGCCGTCCATTCCTTGATGAAGGCGTCGTTGGTCGGGTTCTTGATCGACTCGAAGTAGTTCCAAGCCGCCAGGTGGCCCACCAGCGGCTTGGTGTCCACACCGCGCAGCTCTTCCTCACCCACCGAGAAGGCGACCACCGGCACGTCGGTGGCCTTCAGGCCCTGGTTGCCCAGCTCCTTGTAGAAGGGCACGTTGGAGTCGCCGTTGATGGTGGACACCACCGCGGTCTTCTTGCCTTCGGCCGAGAACTTCTTGATCTTGGCGATGATGCTCTGGTAGTCGGAGTGCCCGAAGGGGGTGTACTCCTCCATGATGTCGGCCTCGGCCACGCCCTTGCTCTTCAAGAACGCGCGCAGGATCTTGTTGGTGGTGCGCGGGTACACGTAGTCGGTGCCCAGCAGCACGAAGCGCTTGGCGCTGCCACCGTCCTTGCTCATCAGGTACTCCACCGCCGGAATCGCCTGCTGGTTGGGCGCGGCGCCGGTGTAGAACACGTTCTTGCTGAGCTCTTCGCCTTCGTACTGCACGGGGTAGAACAGCAGGCCGTTGTTCTGCTCGAACACCGGCAGCACCGACTTGCGGCTCACGCTGGTCCAGCAGCCGAACACCACCGCCACCTTGTCCTGCGTGATCAGCTGCTTGGCCTTTTCGGCAAACAGCGGCCAGTTGGACGCCGGGTCCACCACCACGGCTTCGAGCTTCTTGCCGAGCACGCCGCCCTTGGCGTTGATCTCGTCGATGGTCATCAGTGCGGTGTCCTTCAACACCGTCTCCGAGATGGCCATGGTGCCCGACAGCGAATGCAGGATGCCGACCTTGATGGTGTCGGCGGCCATGGCCAGGCTTCCGTAGCCGAGCGCCATGACGCCGGCGGCGATGGCGGTGAGGGATTTCGCGGCAGTGCGGCGAGAGACATTCATGGCTAACACGCTCCTTGAGATAAGCCACCCGAGAACGGAGCCGAGGTTAGGCACCGGGCCGCGAAGCCGGAATACGTCAGATGGCGTAGGGCCGCACCGGACCAGCCTGCTCGGCGGCGGGCGCCGCGGCGCCCGGTAGGTGTTCAGCATGGCTCTCGGCCTGCTACCGTAGCGGCCGCTGCCCCGCCCCCTCATCGATGAACCGCTTCGACCTGCACACGATGGACACCGCCCTGCGCGCCGGCTCGGCCGCACTGCTGTTGCTGCTGGGCGCGGCCCTGCTGCGCGCGCGTGGCGGTCTGGCGGCCGCCCGCCTGGGCGCCGCCTTCGCCATCGGGGTGGCGGCCTATGCGGCCTACCCGCCCGGCAGCGTGCCGTCCCCGGCCCTCACACCGCTGGCGGCGCTGTCGGCGGGCAACGGGCTGGTGTTCTGGCTGTTCACGCGAGCGTTGTTCGACGACGACTTCCGACCGCGTGCCTGGCACGTTGCGTTGTGGGGGCTGTTCGCGGTGGCCGGCGCGCTGCAGTGCGCGGTGTTCCGCCCGGCACATGGCGTCGCGGCGGTCGTCACCGGCATGGTGTTGACGCTGGTCCCGCTGGGGTTTTCGCTGCTGGCCGTGGCACAGACGCTGGCCAGCTGGCGCGACGACCTGGTGGAAGGCCGGCGCCGCCTGCGCGGGCCGCTGGTGGCCCTGGTCGTGGCCTACACCGCCGTGTTCGCGGTGGTGCGCCTGCTGGACGGCAGCGCCAGCGCATCGCCGCTGGCCAGCCTGGCCGAAGCGGCCGGCCTGCTGTGCCTGGTGGCGTGGGTGGCCTGGCGCCTGCTCGGCTGGCAAGGCGACGGCCTGTTCGCGCCAGTGGCGTCGCCGGCAGACCCGCCGCCAGAGGCACGGCCCACTGCGGCGCCGTCGGAGGCCGAGCCTGACCCCGTGCGCTTGCCCGCACCCGAGGCCGACCCGGCCCTGGTGGCCGCGCTGCAGGGCCTGATGGCCGAAGAGCAGGTGTACCGGGAAGAAGCGCTCACCGTCGGCGCGCTGGCCGAGCGCCTGGGCCTGCCGGAATACAAGCTGCGCCGGCTGATCAACCAGGGCCTGGGCTACCGCAACTTCAGCAGCTTCCTCAACAGTTACCGGCTGGCCGACGCGAAGCGCGCGCTCACCGACCCGGCCATGGCGCAGGTGCCGGTGCTCACCATCGCGATGGACGCCGGCTTCCAGTCGCTCGGGCCGTTCAACCGGGCCTTCAAGGCGGACACCGGCCTCACGCCCACCGACTACCGGCGCCTGGGCGGGCTGCCCACGCCTGGCAACGCACCGATGACGCTGGCCGATTCCGAAACCGGCTAGCCGGCGTCGAAGGCGGCGAGACGGCGCCGCGCCCCGCCGCCACGCTGCAGGCTTCTTCCTCCAGGAGCCTGCCCCGTGCGAACCGCCCTCACCTTTCTCACCGCCGGCGCCGCCGCGGCACTGTCCGGCTGCGCCGCGCTGCAGGCCGACAAGGCCGTGCGCGTGGCCACCGGGCTCACCAGCGAGCTGGTGTGTTCCGGCACCTTCATTTCCGGCCTGCCGCCGGAACGCAGCTTCGACGAACTGGTGCTCACCATGCCCGGCATGGGCCTGGTCGGCTGGGCGCTGGCCTACCAGGTCGACCGGCGGCACCGGGAAGTGACCGCCAGCGTGGCCGGTGGTTTCACCAGCCGGGCGGCCTACCGCGAGGGGCTGGGCTGCGTGCTGGGGCCGGGTGGGGACACACCGGCGGCGCTGCCCATGCCGCCGCTGCCGGCCGCGCTGGTGCCCGACATCGCAGGGCCGCAGGTGGTGGCCGCCACGCCACCCGCCCTGGCGGCCGCGGTCGACCGGGCGTTCGAGGCGCCCGGGCAGCGCACCCGCGCCATCGTGGTGCTGCACCAGGGCCGCGTGGTGGCCGAGCGCTACGCCGAGGGCATTGGCCCCGACACGCCGCTGATCGGCTTTTCCATGACCAAGTCGGTGCTCAACGCGCTGGCCGGCCTGCTGGTGCGCGACGGCCGGCTGCAGCTGCACCAGCCCGTGCCCCTGGCCGCCTGGGCCGGCGGCCAGGACGCGCGCCATGCCATCACGCCGGACCAGCTGCTGCGCCAGGTGTCGGGGCTGGACATGCCGCAGGCCAACAGCGGCTTCGACATCACGGCGCAGATCATGTTCACCGAGCCGGACACCGCGGCCGCCGCCGCCCGCCTGCCCCTGGCCGCCGCGCCGGGCACACGCTGGAACTACAGCGATGGCCACTACCAGCTGCTCTCGCGCGTGCTGCGCGACGCCGCCGGCGGTGGCCGGGCCGACCTGCCAGCCTACGCCGCGCGCGAACTGTTCGGCCCGCTCGGCATGCGCCACGCGAGCTTCAACACCGACGCCAGCGGCACGCCGGTCGGCGCCTTCGGCCTGCAGGCCAGCGCCCGCGACTGGGCCCGCTTCGGCCAGCTGTATCTGGCCGACGGCATGGCCGGCGGGCGGCGCCTGCTGCCGGCCGGCTGGGTGCGTTACAGCACCACCCCCACGCTGGACACCGGCTACGGCGCGGGCTGGTGGCTCAACCCGCCCGGCGAGGTGCCCGGCTGGGGCATACCCTGGGGGCTGCCGCACGCGCCGCGCGACACCTTCTTCGCACGCGGCTACCGCGGCCAGTTCACGATCGTGGTGCCGTCGCGCCAGCTGGTGATCGTATGCCTGGCGGCGGCCGACATGACGCCGCTGCATGTGGCGGTGGCCGACCGGCTGGTGGCCGACGTGCTGGCGGCGCTGCAGCCCTGAAGGTGGGCACCCGCACCGGCCGCAACGCAGTACAGTGAACGCCCTATCACTCGCACGCGAGGCCTCCGTGAGCCGTGACAGCATGCCCCCGCAAGGCGCCACGCTGGACGAGATCCTGCTCAACCACGAGCTGGACAGCCGCTTCAACGGCCGCCCGCGCTACCCCGACGAGGCCGATCTGCTGCTGGAGATGGTGCAGAACATCGCGCCGCAGCCGCAGGCCGCGCTGCAGCGGCTGGTGGAAAGCGTGCTGTCGGCCACCCAGGCCGACGGCGCCGGCGTGAGCCTGCTGGACGAAGAGGGCGGCCAAACAGTGTTCCGGTGGGTGGCCACCGCCGGTGAAGCGCGCCCGCTGCTGGGCCAGACCATGCCGCGCCATGGCAGCCCCTGCGGCGAGGTACTGGCGCGCAACGGCGTGCTGCTGATGCGCGAGCCCGGCCGCCACTACGCCTCGGTGCAGGTGCTGGGCCAGCCGCTGCAGGAGGTGCTGCTGGCGCCCATCCATCGCGACGCCGAGCCGGTGGGCACCCTCTGGGTGCTCAGCAGCACCGGGCACCATCGTTTCGACGCCGAAGACGCGCGCCTGCTGCAAAGCCTGGCCGCGCTCGCCTCCGAAACCGGCGACCTCTTCGAGCGCCTGAGCTTCGGCAACTCGAGCTACCTCTCCTGAAGCGGCGCATCGCCATGGCGCTCGCCGACAACACCACCACCAGCACCGCCGCACCGGCGCGCCGCATCGCCGACCTGCCCGGCCCGCGTGGCCTGCCGCTGCTGGGCAACGCCTTGCAGATCGAGCGCGACCGCCTGCACCAGCAGGTGGAAGCCTGGGCGCGCGAGTACGGCGAGGCCTACCGCTTCCGCATCACCTCGCGCGAGTTCGTCGTGATGTCCAACCCCGAGACGCTGGCCGCCATCCTGCGGGCGCGGCCCGACACCTTCGAGCGCACCTCGCGGCTGAACCAGACCGCCCAGGCCTTGGGCTTCGGCGGCCTGTTCTCGTCCAACGGCGACACCTGGCGGCGCCAGCGGCCCATGGTGCTGAGCGGGCTGGACCCCACCCACATCAAGGCCTTCTTCCCCACCCTGCAGAAGGTGACCGACCGCTTCGCGCGGCGCTGGCAGCGCGCGGCGCAGGCCGGCACTGCCATCGACCTGCAGGCCGACCTGATGCGCTACACGGTGGACGTGACCGCCGGCCTGGCCTTCGGCACCGACATCAACACCATCGAGTCGGACCAGGAGGTGATCCAGACCCACCTGGACAAGATCCTGCCGGCGCTGTTCAAGCGCCTGCTGGCGCCGGTGCAGTACTGGCACTACGTCAAGCTGCCGGCCGACCGCGCGCTGGACCGGCACCTGCAGGCCCTGCGCGAGGCGGTGGACGGTTTCATCGGCGCGGCCCGCCAGCGCCTGGCCGAGCAGCCGGCCCTGCGCGAGCACCCCAGCAACCTGATCGAGGCGATGGTGGCCGCGCGCGAGCGCGAAGGCAGCGCGGTGACCGATGGCGACGTGTCGGGCAACGTGCTCACCATGCTGCTGGCCGGCGAGGACACCACCGCCAACACCCTGGCCTGGATGATCTGGCTGCTGCACCGCCACCCCGAGGCCGCACGCCGCGCCACCGAGGAGGTGCGCGGCCTGCTGGGCAGCGCCGGCCAGCCCCTGCACCATGAGCAGCTGCGCGAGCTGGACTTCGTAGAGGCCTGCGCGCACGAGACCATGCGGCTCAAGCCCGTGGCGCCGCTGAACATCCAGCAGGTGGTGCGCGACACCGAGGCCGGTGGCGTGGCACTGCCGGCCGGCACCATGGTGATGTGCCTGATGCGCCCGGCCGCGGTGGACGAGAAGCACTTCCCCGATGCGCAGGCCTTCAAGCCGGAGCGCTGGCTCGCGGGGCCCTCGGCCACGTCGTCCAAGCGGGTGGCCATGCCCTTTGGCGCCGGCCCGCGCATCTGCCCCGGGCGCTACCTTGCGCTGGCGGAGATGAAGATGGTGATCGCCATGCTGCTGGCCCACTTCGACATCGCGGCGGTGGACACGCCCGATGGCGGCGAGGCGCGCGAGCGGCTGGCGCTCACGATGTCGCCGGTGGACCTGCGGTTGCGCCTGAAGCCACGCGGCGGCTGAGCGGCAGAGGCAGCCGCCCGGTGCTGCGGCACGCGAGCGCGTCGATACTCGCGGCTTTGCCGCTCCGTCTGCCGTTGTTCGTGATTCGCCGCCCCTTGTTGCCCGCGCTGGCCTTCGCGCCGCTGTTGCTGCTGATGTGCGCCGCCGCGCCGGCCGCACCGTACCTCCCCCGCTCCGACGACCAAGTGCTGGAAACGCTGCCGGTGCGCCCCGCCGACCCGCGCATGGCCGAGGTGAACGCGCTGCGCCAGGCGCTGCGCCGCCAGCCGGGTGATGCAGGCACTGCGGTGGCGCTGGCACGGCACTACTACGAGCTGGTGGCCGCCGAAGGCGACCCGCGCTACGTGGGCTATGCCCAAGCCGCGCTGGCGCCCTGGTGGAACCTGCCACAGCCGCCGCAGCGCGTGCGCGTGATGCGCGCCGTGCTGCAGCAGTTCAACCACAGGTTCAAGGAAGCGCTGGCCGACCTCACGGCTGCGGTGCAGGCCGATCCCGGCGATGCCGAGGCCTGGAGCTGGCTGGCCGCCATCCACATGGTGCAGGCCGACTATGCGCAGGCGCGCACCGCCTGCGAGCGCGTGGCGCCCTACACCTCCGCGCTGCTGGCCACGGCCTGCAGCGCGACGGTCGATTCGGTCACCGGGCGGGCCGAAGCCGCCGCCAAGGCCATCCGCATCGCGCTGCGTGAACAGCCCCAGGCCAGCGCGCCCGAGCGCCTGTGGGTGCTGACCCGGCTGGGCGAGATCGAGGAGCGGCGTGGTGCCTTCGAGGCGGCCGAAGCGGCCTATCGCGCCGGCCTGGCGCTGGACCTCACCGACGGCTACCTGCTGGCCGCGTATGCCGACTTCCTGCTCGACCGTGGCCGGCCGCAGGAGGTGCTGACGCTGCTGAAGGACAAGAGCCGCTCGGACGTGCTGCTGCTGCGCCTGGCACTCGCCGCCAAGGCGGCAAAAGCACCGTCCCTGGCCGCCTACGAACGCGACATGGGCTCGCGCTTCGAGGCGGCGCGCCTGCGCGGCGATGCCACGCACGAGAAGGAGGAAGCGCGTTTTGCGCTGCAGGTGCAGGGCCAGCCGGCGCGGGCGCTGCAGCTGGCGCAGAACAACTACGCGGTGCAGCGCGAGCCCGCGGATGCACGCATCCTGCTGGAAGCCGCCATCGCAGCTCGCCAGCCGGCCGCCGCCGCGCCGGTGCTGCAGTGGATGGCCGAATCTCACATCGAGAGCGTGGTGCTGCAGCAGCTGGCCGCGCGCCTGAAGGAGGCCCGCTGATGCGCCGCCTTCTGGCTGCCACGCTGCGCTGCATCGCATTGCTGGCCGCCATGCTGGCCGGCGCCCCCGCCCACGCGCACAAACCCTCGGACAGCTACCTCTCGCTCACCCTGGACGCGCAGGGCATGCACGGCCGCTGGGACATCGGGCTGCGCGACCTCGACTACGCGATCGGCCTGGACACCAACGGCGACGGCCGCATCACCTGGGGCGAGGTGAAGGCACAGCACGACAACATCGCCGCCTATGCGCTGGCGCGCCTGGCCGTGCGCAGCAACGATGCGCCCTGCACGCTCACCGCGGGCGCGCAGGCGGTGGACGACCACACCGACGGCGCCTACACCGTGCTGCCTTTCAGCGTTAGCTGCCCGCAGCTGCCCCAGCACCTCACGCTGCACTACACGCTCTTTGCCGAGCTGGACCCGCAGCACCGCGGCCTGCTCAATCTGCAGGCCGGTGGCTTGAGCCGCACGGCGGTGCTCGGGCCGCAGGCGCCCACGCAGCAGTTCGACCTGGCGCAGAGCAACCGGCTGACGCAGTTCCTGGACTACGCGCGCGAAGGCGTGTGGCACATCTGGGTCGGCTACGACCACATCCTGTTCCTGCTGTCGCTGCTGCTGCCGGCCGCGCTGGTGTGGCAGGGCCGGCGCTGGCAACCGGCCAGCGAGCTGCGCGCGCCCTTCATGGACGTGGTGAAGATCGTCACCTCGTTCACCGTGGCGCACTCGATCACGCTGTCGCTCGCCACGCTGGGCGTGGTGGCGCTGCCGTCGCGCTGGGTGGAATCCGCCATCGCGCTGTCGGTGGTGCTGGCCGCGCTGAACAACGTGTTCCCGCTGTTCCACGGCCGGCGCTGGACGGTGGCCTTCTGCTTCGGCCTGATCCACGGCTTCGGTTTTGCCAGCGTGCTGCAGGACCTGGGGCTGCCGCAGGATGCACTGCTGCTGGCGCTGGTGGGCTTCAACGTGGGCGTGGAGGCCGGCCAGCTGGCGATCGTGGCGGTGTTCCTGCCGCTGGCCTTCAGCCTGCGCCGCACCCGGCTCTACCGCGAGTGGATCTTCGTCGGCGGCTCGTCGCTGATCGCCGCGATCGCGGCGGTGTGGCTGGCCGAGCGGCTGTTCGATTTCAAGCTGCTGCCGTTCTAGGGCTTGGCATTCACCTCGAAGGCGAGGTTGATGAAGCGGCTGTCCCATGTGTCCGGTTCGGTGGTGGACACGCGCAGGTCGGTGCCGCGCAGCACCCAGCGGCCGGGCGCGGGCGCACCGAACCCTACCCTGCCCTGTGCGTCGGTGTGGAACCAGCCACCTGAAGCGCCGCGGGCATCGATCAGCTCCACCGCCAGTCCGGCCAAGGGCTGGCCATCACGCAGCACCTGCACCTCCAGCGGATCACCTTCACGCAGCCGCTGCAGCCCGCTTTGCAGCAGCGCGTCCAGGCCCATGCCGGACGCAGCCGCCGCAGCGGTGCTGCGGCCTGCGGCCAGCTCGATGCGCGCGTGCTTGGTGAAACGCTCCTTCCAGGTCACACCCCGCGCCCGCATGCCAGCCCAGGCCTCGCGCACCGCCGGTGAGGCGGCAATCTCGTCGAGGTAGATGTCCACGATGCGGGCTTCCAGTTCCACCTCGAAGGGCACCAGCTGCGCCCAGCAGCTGAGCGGCGCCGCCAGCCGGTCGCGTGGTGCGCCTGCCACCGCCGCCTGCAGCAGCAGCGACTTCGGCAGGTCGCGCACCGCGCTGAAGCTCACGGGCCGGTCGTCGGCGCTGCGGCAGCCGCGCATCGTCAGCTGCTCCGCACCGATCGGGAACTCCTGCAGCGGGTAGCGGTTGCCCGTGCCCAGCGACAGCAGCGGCACGCCGCTGGGCGCGCCCAGGGGCAGGAACCAGGTGTCGTGGGCCGCCGCACCGGCACAGGCGCCCAGCAGTGCGAGGGTGGCGACGGTCTTCGACAAGGCACACGACAGCATGGCGGCTCCTTGGCTCAGAAACGCAATTGCAGCGTCACACGGAGTGTGCGCGGCTCCGCAGGATGCACGTGGCGGTCGAGCACGGCGGCCGCTTCGGTGGGCAGGCGCGATTCGTACAGGTACTCGATGTCGTTGACCTGGCGGTCCAGCAGGTTGAACACATCGACGCTCAGCTCGGCATCGCGGGTCAGCTTGCGGCTCACGCGCAGATTCGTCAGCAACGAGGCAGCCGCGCGCTGGCTATCGTCTTCCACCAGCGGGCGCGGGCCCAGGTAGCGCCACTGCAGGCTGGCCGACCAGGCGCCCATGTCGCGCAGCGTGATGGCCGCGGAGGCCACACGCTCCACCGCGCCGGGAATGCGGTCGCCGTCCGGGCTGCTGTCGGAAAAGCGCGCACGCGTCCACGCGAGGTCCGCATCCACCAGCAGCCAGGGCACGGGGACGTAGCGGTTGTTCCATTCGATGCCGCGGCGCCGGCTGGGGCGGTTGGCCTCGGTGGTGCCGGCATCGCCCACGTACACCAGCTCGGAGCGGCTGCGCAGCTCCCACAGTGCCAGCGAGCTCTGCAGGCCGCGCAGCGCCTCGGTGCGCGCGCCCAGCTCCCAGCCGGTGCTCGCCACCAGGCCGGGCACGGGTGTCACCGGCGCCTGCGTCTTCGGGTCCACCGTGCTGGTGGTGCCGCGCGCGTCGTTGCTGTGGAAACCACGGCCGGCGTTGATGAAGAACTCGGTGTGCTGCCAGGGTCCCAGCACCACTGACAGCTTGGGCGACACCTGGGTGTCCGCGCTGCGGCCGCTGTTGGCCGGCAGCGAGCTGTCCACGGCGAACCGGAAGGTGTCGGCCCGCACCCCAGCCACCGTGCGCAGCCAGGGCGTCCAGGCGAGGCTGTTCTCGGCATACAGCGCGAGCGAGGTTTCGCGCACCGCATCGTCGCGCGTGGTGCCCACCCGCTGCCGCGCCACCGTGTCGAACAGGCCGACGCGGATGCGGTCATGGCGCAGCTGCACGCCCAGCTCGCTGCGCGAGGGCCGGCCGAGCAGCTCCTGGCCCCAGTCGCGTGCGGCATTCAGGCCGAACACCGAGCGGCTGTCGCGTTGCTCGAACTGGTCACCCCCGGCCCGCTCCAGCGCATAGGTGAAGTTGGAGAACAGGTCGAGCCGGTAGCGCATGGCATAGGCGCTGATGCGCAGGCCATCGTCGCCCTGGCGCCGGTGCCATTCGCCGGCCAAGCTGGCGCGCGAGGTGCTGCCACCGTCGCTGGTGTCGATGGCATCGAAGCGGCCGAGGGTGCCGGCATCGATCGCGCGCTGCGGCACCTGGTCGGTGGCGTCCCAGCGCGCGCCATGACCCATGAGCGACGCACTCCAGCCACGCTCCCGGTCGCCCTGCGACAGGATCAGCGCGCCGCTGGCCTTCTTCAGGTGTTCCGGCAGGGTCCAGGGGCCGTCGTTGTGCATCAGCTCCAGCGCACCGAGCAGCTGGGTGTCACCGGCCACCGGCGTGGAGCCGGCGCCCACCAGGCGCTGGTAGCCGCGTTCACCCAAGGTGAGCTGCGCGAGCGGCTGCGCCAGGCTGCGCCGATAGCGGATGTCGGCTGAGCCCGCGGCGGCAAAGTCGCCGCTGCGCGAGAGGTACGGGCCCTTGCGGTATTCGATGCGGTCCACCAGCTCGGGGATCAGGAAGTTCAGGTCCGTGTAGCCCTGCCCGTGGCCATGCGTGGGCATGTTCACCGGCATGCCGTCGATCGAGGTGGCGAAGTCGGTGCCGTGGTCGAGGTTGAAACCGCGCAGGAAGTACTGGTTGGCCTTGCCGTCGCCGGAGTGCTGGGTGACGATGACACCGGGCACGAACTCCAGCAGCTCGCCGGGTCGCAGGGCCGGCCGGCTCTTGAGCAGCTCGGCGCGGATCACGCCCTGGGAGGCCGCGTCGGTGCTGCCCACCGCATTGTCGTAATGGCCTTCGATGACCACACGGTCGGGGTCGCCTTGCGCCATGGCACAAGGGCACAGCAGCACGAAGGCGCTGGCCATGAGAGGGAAACGCAGGTTCACGGTGAACTTTGGCAGCAGCCACCCGCGCGCCGCAGCGCCGAGGGCACAGGAAGAGGACAGCCCGCACGCGGGCAGCGACGGCGCGAGGCGCGCGCTCAGCGCCGCGGCGGACGGCGCAGCGGCCGCAGGCTGCGGCTTGCCATGAACCAGCCGGGCGCCGGGCGCCAGACATGCCGTGCGCCCGCCGACGGCGGTACAGCGGTCACCCATCCACTGCTCAGGAAGGCCAGCGCCAGCAGCCCCGCCGTGGCGTCGATGCCGGCATCTGGCTCCGGCTCGCCAGGCACGGCGGTGGCGTGAGCCTGCGCGTGATGGTGTCGCTGCCACTCGTCATGGCGGTGCGCCGGCTCCGTCGTCTTGGCCTGCAGGCGCCACGCAATGCTGGCCGGCTGAGCGGGCACCGCTGCATGCCGATGCAAGGCACCCTGGAGCAGGCGCGCGTGCACAGCAGCCCCACCCTGCACCAGCACGATCAACGCCAGCCAGCCGGCCAGCAAGCGGGCCAGGGAGAGCAGCGTCGGGTTGGAGTGCGGGCGGGTCAACATCGGCAGGGGTGCCAGTATGGCGCCCGGTGATCTACGCAGGCAGCGGCCCGGCGGATGCACGCCCGCCAGCGGCCCTCTCACCGCCGCAGGATCATCTCGCCAAGGTACGGTTCGAAGCCGAACGACCGGTACATCGGTTCCGCTTCATCCGAGGCAGCCAGGTTGAACACCCGGATGCCGCGTGCATCGCATTGCGCCATCACCTGGCCGACCAGCGCCCTGGACAAGCCCTGCCGGCGCCAGGCCGGCTCGGTGAACACGTTCGCCACCCGGGCGCGAAGGCCGGTGGCCTCACCCCGCGTGGGGCCCCAGTCGAGCAGCACCGCGCCGGCGCCGGCCACCACCTGGCCCGCGGCCTCGCCGACGAAGCCGACATAGCTGCCCCGTTCAATGCGGGGTGCCAGCCAGGCTGCATAGTTGTCGATGTCGTCCTGCGGCTCGCCGCGGAAGTAGCGGTGTCGGGCGATGCTGAGCGCATCGTGCGGCCGGGCTGCACGCAGCGTGCATGAAGCAGTCATGGGGTCATTCTGCCGAAGGCTTTGCGCCCTCAGCCGCCGCCCAGCTGCCGCACCCGGCCCATCGCCAGCCCGGCGGCAGCGGTGCGTGTCTCCACGCCCAGCTTCTCGAACACATGCTCCAGGTGCTTGTTCACCGTGCGCGGGCTCATGCCGAGGATCTCGGCGATGTCGCGGTTGGTCTTGCCCTTGACCACCCAGTACAGCACCTCCGCCTCGCGCAGCGTGAGCCGGAAGGTGGCGGCGATGCCCTGCACGGTGGCGGCGTCGGAGGTTTCGCGCATCACCACCAGCCACTCGTCGTCGCCGGTGTCCTCGTGCAGGGTGAACTGCAGGCGGCGCGGGCCGTGTGCCATGGCGTGCTGCTGCGGCGCCTGGCCGGCGCGGCGCGCGGCGGCCTGGGCGCGCGCCCAGTCGGCCACGGTGGGCGGCAGCTGGTGTTCATGGTCCGCGCCGAGGTAGCTGTGCAGCAGCTTGCGCGCCAGGGGTGTCTGCCACAGCAGACGGGCGTCGGCCAGGCGCAGCGTGAAGGCCGCGTGGCCGAAGGCATCCAGCGCATTGCGCGCCTGCGCGCCCTGGCGCGCCTGGCGCATGTGCACCGCCATGCGGGCCAGCACCTCGGCGGCGCGGATCGGCTTGGTCACGTAGTCCACGCCGCCGGCTTCGAAGGCGCGCACCACGTGTTCGGTCTCGGTCAGGCCGGTCATGAACACGATCGGAATGTGCGCGGTCTCCGGCGCGGCCTTGAGGCGGCGCGCCACCTCGAAGCCGTCCATGCCCGGCATCACGGCGTCCAGCAGCACGATGTCGGGCAGCGCCTGGGCGCAGCGTTGCAAGGCCGCCTCACCATGCGTGGCCACCAGCACGGTGTAGCCCGATTCGTCCAGCGCGTCGTGCAGCACGGCCAGGTTGTCGGGCACGTCGTCCACGATCAGCACCAGGTCGCCGGCCGTGCGGTCGATGGTGGTGGGTGCGTTCATGCGGCGGCCTTCAGCAGCTGGGCGATCGCATCGAACTGGAACTCGCGCGCCAGCGCCCGCACCCGCTGCGCGAAGGCGGCGCAGCCCGGGTCCGCCGCTTCGATGCGCTCCAGCGCCTGCACCACGCCACGGTAGTAGCCCAGGTTTACCGACTCGGCCAAGGCCTGCAGCTGTGCTGGCGCCGGCCAGTGCAGTGCGGCCGGCTCGGGCGCCAGGGCGGGCTGCATGGCGGGCGCCTCCAGCCACTGCAGTGCCAGGCGCCGGCCCAGCCAGTCCAGCAGCTCCGCCAGGCGCAGCGGCTTGACGATGAAGTCCTGCGGCGTGATGCCCGCATCGTTGTCCAGCCCCTTGTCGAAGGCATTGGCCGACACCACCGCCACCGGCGCGTCGCTCAAGGCTTCGCGGCGCAGGCGGCGTATCGTTTCCCAGCCGTCGATGCCCGGCATGGCCAGGTCCATCAGGATCGCGTCGGGGCGCAGCCCCTCGCGCAGCAGGCCCAGCGCCGCCTCGCCATGCGCGGCCTGCACCACCTGGAAACCCAAGGGCGCCAGGCGTTGGGCCAGCAGGCCGCGGTCCACCTCCTCGTTGTCCACCACCAGCACGCTGCGGCGCGCGCCGGCATAGCCGGTGCGGCTGGCACGCGGCAGGGCCTGCGTGGCCAGCGCGGCATTCACCTCCGGCAGGAAGAGCCGGATGCTGAAGGTGGTGCCCGCGCCGGGTGTGCTCTTGACCGTCATCTCGCCACCCATCAGGTCGGTGAGCATCTTGCTGATGGTCAGGCCCAGGCCGGTGCCCGGGCTGCCGCTGTCAGCCGAGCCGCGCGCAAAGGGCTCGAACACGCGGGCGATCTCCTCGGCCGCCATGCCCGGCCCGGTGTCCTCGATCTCGAAGCGCGCCATCTCGCGTGCATGGCTCACGCGGAAGGTGACCTGCCCCGTGCGCGTGAACTTGACCGCATTGCCCAGCACGTTGATGAGGATCTGGCGCAGGCGCTGTTCGTCCGCCCGCACCGCCAGCGGAATATGGCCGTCCAGGCGCGCCGCGAAGCCAATGCCCTTGGCCCGGGCCTGCAGCTCGAACAGGTGCACCAGCTGCAGCAAGGTGGCCTGGAAAGGCATGGGCTTGACCTCCAGCCGCAGCTTGCCGCCCTCGATGCGTGCGATGTCCAGCGTGCCTTCGATCAGCGACAGCAGGTGGTCGCCGCCGCGCCGGATCACGCTGACCGCCTGCTTGCGGTGCGGCGGCACGCTCTCGTCCTCGTCCAGCAGCTGCGCATAACCGAGGATGCTGTTCAGCGGCGTGCGCAGCTCATGGCTCACCGCGGAGATGTAGCGTGTCTTCGCCTGGTTGGCCTGGTCGGCCTGGCGCTTGGCCTGCTGCAGCTGCTCGTCGGTGCGGCGGTGCGAGTCGATCTCCTGCATCAGCAGGTGCGTCTGGCGGTTCGATTCCTCCTGCGCGACCTGGCGGCTCTTGTGCGTGAGCACCAGCCACCAGGCCAGCACGCCGGCCACCAGCAGCACGCCCGCATACAGCTTCAGGAAGGTCCACTTCAACGCGCCGGCCGCCGCCACGGCGGCAGGGCCGAGCAGGCGCAGCTCGTGCTGGTACACCCCCCAGAACAGCAGCGCCGACAGCGGCACCAGCGCGCACATCACGAGCAGGTACTGCCCCAGGCCGGTGGACAGGTAGGGCTGCACCCTGCGCGGCAGCAGCCGGGCCAGCAGCGCGTTCCACTGTGCCGACAGGCGCGCCTGCGGCTTGCAGAGGTCGTCGCAGCGCGCGTCCAGCGAACAGCACAGCGAGCAGATGCTGCCCTGGTAGGCGGGGCAGTGCGCCATGTCGTCGCCTTCGTACTCGCGCTCGCAGATCACGCAGCGGTGCAGCAGGCGCCCGCCGCTGTCGTTGGCCAGCAGCAGCGAGGGCTGGCGCGCGATGTAGTAGCGGCCGCGCGTGATCCAGGCGATCAGCGGCGCGGTGACCAGCGCCGTCGCCAGCGCGATGAGCGCGGAGAAGGCCTGCGCGCCAGGGCCCATGACGCCGAGGTGCGCGCACACCGACAGCGCCGAGGCGATGCCCATCGCGCCCACGCCCACCGGGTTGATGTCGTACAGGTGCGCCCGCTTGAACTCGATGCCCGCAGGCGACAGCCCCAGCGGCTTGTTGATCACCAGGTCGGCCACCACGGCGGCCATCCAGGCGATGGCAATGTTCGCGTACAGGCCCAGCACGCGGCCCAGCGCCTGGAACACGTCCAGCTCCATCAGCATCAGCGCGATCAGCGTGTTGAAGGCCACCCACACCACCCGGCCCGGGTGGCTGTGGGTGAGGCGCGCGAAGAAGTTGCTCCAGGCCAGCGAGCCGGCATAGGCGTTGGTGACGTTGATCTTCAGCTGCGACACCACCACGAACAGCGCCGTGGCCGCCACCGCCCAGCCCACGCGCGGGAACACGGTCTCGTAGGCTGCCAGGTACATCTGGTTCGGGTCCACCGCGCGGTCGGTGGGCACCATGTGGCTGATGGCCAGGTAGGCCAGCAGCATGCCGCCCAGCATCTTGAGCACGCCGGGCAAAAGCCAGCCAGGCCCGCCGATCAACAGCGCGGTCCACCAGCGCGCCTTGTTGGCGGCGGTGCGCTCGGGCATGAACCGCAGGTAGTCGGCCTGCTCGCCCATCTGGGTGATCAGCGCCACGCCCACGGTGACCGCGGCGCCGAAGTGATGCAGGTCGAAGGCGGCGGCACTGCCGGCCTCCCCGCCGTAGTGCACCAGGCCATGCAGGATGCCGGGGTTCCTGTTGAACACGTACACATACGGCAGCACCAGCAGCACGATCCACAGCGGCTGCGTCCACACCTGCAGGCGGCTGATCATCGTGACACCGTGGGTCACCAGCGGCACCACCGCCAGGGCGCACAGCAGGTAGCCCCATGCGGGCGGGATGTCGAACGCCAGCTCCAGCGCATAGGCCATGATGGCCGCCTCGAGCGCGAAGAAGATGAACGTGAACGACGCGTAGATCAGCGAGGTGATGGTCGAGCCGATGTAGCCGAAGCCGGCGCCGCGGGTGAGCAGGTCCATGTCCACGCCATGGCGGGCGGCGTACACGCTGATGGGCAGGCCGGCGGCGAAGATGATCAGCCCGGTCGCGAGGATGGCCCAGAAGGCGTTGAGGAAGCCATGCTCCACCAGCAAGGTGGCGCCCACCGCCTCCAGCACCAGGAAGGACGCCGCGCCGAACGCGGTGTTGGCCACCCGCAGCTCGGACCACTTGCGAAAGGCGCGCGGCGTGAAGCGCAGCGCATAGTCCTCCAGCGTCTCGCGGCCCACCCAGGCGTTGTAGTCGCGCCGCACCTTCATCACGCGCTGCACCGGCGCTTGCGCTTCGGCCGGCGGCGTGGCGCTGCCGACGGCCGCCGGTGCGGCGGCGGTGGTGCAGGAGGCGCAGTCGTGCGGGCACATGGCAGAGCGTTCGCGGTGCAGCTTCCATGCCATCGGCGGCCGGGTGTCCCCCAAGTTGGTGCGCGTAGACTGCCCCGTGGCACCTTTCTTGCACCCAAGCGCCACCAATGAAGCAACCCCCACGCTCACTTCGTTCGCTGCCCCCCGAGGGGGCGCGTCAGCGCCTTCGGGCGGCCGGGCGGCGCTGACATGGAACTCACGCCTCGCGAAAAGGACAAGCTGCTGGTCTTCACCGCCGCCCTGCTGGCCGAGCGGCGCAAGGCCCGCGGCCTGAAGCTCAACTATCCGGAGGCGGTGGCGCTGATCAGCGCGGCCATCATGGAAGGCGCCCGCGACGGCAAGTCGGTGGCCGAGCTGATGAGCGAAGGCAAGCAGGTGCTGGCCCGCGGCGACGTGATGGACGGCGTGGCCGAGATGATCCCGGAGATCCAGGTCGAAGCCAGTTTTCCCGACGGCACCAAGCTGGTGACCGTGCACCAACCCATTGCATGAGCGGAGCACCAAGATGAGGAATGTGCTGGTGGCGATCGGTTCGGCCATGAGTGCGGCCACTGCCCTGGCCCACGAGGGCCATGGCATCGACGGGCCGCACTGGCATGCCACGGATGCGTTGGGGTTTGTGGTGGTGGGCGTGGTCGCCGCCGGCCTGGCCTGGTGGATGCGCCGCAAATGAGGAGCGTGCGATGACGCCCGGCGAACTGCTGGTCGATGGCCCCGACCATGTGCTGAACCCGGGCCGCCGCTGCACCACGCTGGTGGTGCAGAACAGCGGCGACCGGCCGATCCAGGTGGGCTCGCACTACCACTTTGCCGAGACCAATGCCGCGTTGCGTTTCGACCGCGAAGCGGCGCGCGGCATGCGCTTGAACATCGCCTCGGGCACCGCGGTGCGCTTCGAGCCCGGGCAGCAGCGCACGGTGCAACTGGTGGACTACGCGGGCGACCGTCAGGTGTGGGGCTTCCGCGGCCTCGTTCAGGGCAGCCTCTGATGGCCACGTTGGGACGGCGCGCGTACGCCGAGATGTTCGGCCCCACGGTCGGCGACCGCTTGCGCCTGGCCGACACCGACCTGCTGATCGAGGTGGAGCGTGACCTCACGCTGGCCGCGGGGGGCTATGGCGAGGAGGTGAAGTTCGGCGGCGGCAAGACCATCCGCGACGGCATGGGGCAAAGCCAGCGCATCAACGGGCCTGGCCTGCATGAGGCGGTGGACTGCGTGATCACCAATGCGCTCATCGTGGACCACTGGGGCATCGTGAAGGCCGACATCGGCCTGCGCGCCGGCCGCATTGCAAGGATCGGCAAGGCCGGCAATCCGGATGTGCAACCCGGCGTGGACATCGTCATCGGCCCGGGCACCGAGGTGATCGCGGCCGAAGGCATGATCGTCACCGCCGGCGGCATCGACAGCCACATCCACTTCATCTGCCCGCAGCAGATCGAAGAGGCGCTGATGAGCGGCGTGACCACCATGCTGGGCGGCGGCACCGGCCCGGCCACCGGCACCTTTGCCACCACCTGCACGCCGGGGCCGGACAACATCGCGCGCATGCTGCAGGCGGCCGATGCCTTCCCGATGAACATCGGCTTCCTCGGCAAGGGCAACGCCAGCCGGCCGGAGGCGCTGCGTCAGCAGATCGAGGCCGGCGCCATCGGCCTGAAGCTGCATGAGGACTGGGGCACCACGCCGTCGGCGATCGACTGCTGCCTGGGCGTGGCGGAGGACACCGACACCCAGGTGTCCATCCACAGCGACACGCTCAATGAATCGGGCTTCGTGGAAGACACGGTGGCGGCCACCAAGGGCCGCACGCTGTGCGCCTTCCACACCGAGGGCGCGGGTGGCGGCCATGCGCCGGACATCATGAAGGTGGTGGGCGAAAAGAACTTCCTGCCCTCCTCCACCAACCCCACGATGCCCTACACCGTGAACACGGTGGACGAGCACCTGGACATGCTGATGGTGTGCCACCACCTCGATGCCAGCATCGCCGAGGACCTGGCCTTCGCCGAAAGCCGCATCCGGCGCGAGACCATCGCCGCCGAGGACGTGCTGCACGACCTGGGCGCGATCAGCATGTTCAGCTCCGACAGCCAGGCCATGGGCCGCGTGGGCGAGGTGATCATCCGCACCTGGCAGACCGCGCACAAGATGAAGCAGCAGCGCGGCTCGCTGCCCGGGGACAGCGAGCGCCACGACAACACGCGGGTGAAGCGCTACGTGGCCAAGTACACGATCAACCCGGCGCGCGCCAACGGCATCGCACACGAGGTAGGCAGCGTGGAAGAAGGCAAGTGGGCCGACCTGGTGCTGTGGAAGCCCGCCTTCTTCGGCGTGAAGCCGGCGCTCATCCTGAAGGGCGGCTTCATCGCCGCAGCCGCCATGGGCGACCCCAACGCCAGCATCCCGACGCCGCAGCCGGTGCACTACCGCCCCATGTTCGGCAGCTACGGCGGTGCGCTGGCGCGCGGCTCGCTCACCTTCGTGTCACAGGCAGCGCTGGCCAACGGTGCCGCCGAAAGCTACGGCCTGCACAAGCGGCTGGCGGCAGTGAAAGGCTGCCGTACCGTGACCAAGGCCGACATGGTGCACAACGCCTACCTGCCGGTGATGGAGATCGACGCGCAGACCTACAGCGTCCGCGCGGACGGGCAACTGCTCACCTGCGAGCCCGCCAAGGTGCTGCCGATGGCGCAGCGGTATTTCCTGTTTTGACCGTGACGTCAAGTGCCAGCGTGCGCGCGGAGCCAATCGGCGAACGCATCCTCAGTGAGCTCGCCGCCGGCAAGCTTCAGCATCGTCAGGACGCAGTCCGCATCCGACGCGGCCAGCGAGGCGCCGTTGAGCTCGAGAAAGAGTTCCACCGCCACGAAGGCCGTTCGCTTGTTGCCATCGACGAATGGATGGTTGCGAGCAATGCCGAATCCATAGGCAGCGGCCAAGGCAGCCACGTCGGGATTCCCGTAGTTCGCCAAATGACGAGGCTTCGCAAGCGCAGACTCCAGCAGGCCCTCGTCTCTTGTTCCACCCGCTCCCCCGTGCTCGGACAGCTGCTCGTCGTGGACCGCCCTGATCACCGCCGCATCAATCCAGATCCAACCGTCGTTCGTAGGGAGCCTCACTTCGCCAGCTCGCGAAGCACGTCACGGCGCTTCTTCATGATCCGCCGTGCCGCAGACATCTGCCGCTCGAATTCTGGGCTGTAGGGAGTGAGACGTACTCCATCCACCGCCTCGGTCATGTACACCGTGTCGCCCTTTTCGAGCTTCAATCGGGCGAGCACCTCCTTGGGCAAGATCACTCCCACCGAATTGCCGATCTGGGTGAGTTTCAGGGCAGTCATCACGATCTCCGTTATAACGATCGTTATACTAATCCATCCTGTTTCACCGGACAAGGCGATCCCGTGCTAACCATCAACAAACTCCTTCCCGGCGGCCACGGCCTGAGCACGGTGCTGCTCAAGCGCGCCGCCACCGTTGAACTGGACTGGGACGTGCGCCAGAAAAGCCGCTTCGACGCGACCGACAGCCAGGGGCGCCCGCTCGGCGTGTTCCTGCCGCGTGGCAGCGTGGTGCGCGGTGGTGACGTGCTGGTGGCCGAGGACGGCTCGCTGATCCGGGTGACGGCGGCCGACCAGCCGGTGCTGGTGGTGCGCCACTGCCCCGACCACGGCAGCGCCTTCGACCTGCTGCGCGCGGCCTATCACCTGGGCAACCGGCATGTGGCGCTGGAGCTGCGGCCGGACCACCTCAAGCTGGAGCCGGACCATGTGCTGGCCGACCTGCTGCGGCAGATGCACCTGATCGTGAGCGAGGCGCAGGCGCCCTTCGAGCCGGAGGCGGGGGCCTATGCGGCCGGCGGCCATGCGGCCCACATGCATGGACACGAGCACAGCCACCACCCCGATCACGATCACGGTCACGGCCATCACGCGCCGCCCGCGTCCGCATCCTCTCCCGCACGCGGCCGGCCGATCGGCGTGGCGGTCACCGCCGCACCCGCCCCGGCCCATGTGCACGGCCCCGGCTGCGGCCACGACCACGGGCATGGCGACCGCCCACATTGAGCCGCTGCAGCCGGCCTCCCTGCTGCAGCTGATCTGGCTCGCCTCGCCGGCGCTGCCGGTGGGGGGCTTCAGCTATTCGGAAGGCCTGGAGCCGGCGGTCGAATCCGGCCACGTGAGCGATGAATCCAGTGCCGCCACCTGGCTGGCGGATCAACTGCACCTCAGCATGGCGCGGTCGGAGCTGCCCGTGCTGGCAGCCGCCTTCCGCGCCTGGCAACAAGGCGACCCGCAGCGCCTGAGCGCCCTCAACGACTGGGTGCGCCAGACCCGCGAATCCAGCGAGCTGCTGCAGCAGACGGAGCAGATGGGGCGCTCGCTGCTGGACTGGCTGCGCCACCGCGATGCCGCCGATGCGCGCCTGGCGGTGCTGGCAGCCTTGCGACCCGCGCCCACCTGGCCCGTGGCCTTTGCGCTGGCCACGCTGCAGACCGGCGCCCCGCTCGCCGCCTCCCTCAACGCCTTTGCCTTCGGCTGGGCGGAAAACATGGTGCAGGCCGCGATCAAGGCAGTGCCGCTGGGCCAGGCCGCCGGCCAGCGCATCCTTCAGCAGCTGAGCCACGCCATTCCCGCGGTGGTGGAAGGCGCGCTCGCCCTGGACGACACGCAGCGCCAGGCCTTCGCGCCGATGCTCGCCATCCTGAGCGCGCAGCACGAGACGCAATACTCGCGCCTCTTCCGTTCCTGAACCGCCATGGCCCGCAACACCGAGATCAAGGCCCGCGTGGACGACCCCGCAACGCTGGAGGCGCGTGCCCGCGCCATCGCCGGTCGCGGCCCCGAGCTGCTGCTGCAGGACGACACCTTCTTCCACTGCGCCCACGGCCGGCTCAAGCTGCGCGAGTTCGGCGATGGCAGCGCCGAGCTGATCGCCTACGAGCGCCCGGATGCCACCGGGCCCAAGACCTCCCGCTACATCGTCACCCCGGTGCCGGAGCCGGCCGCCATGCGCGAGGCGCTGGTGCGCAGCAACGGGCTGCGCGGCCGCGTGCGCAAGCAGCGCACCTTGTACCTGGTGGGCGCCACGCGCGTGCACCTGGACCATGTCGAGGGCCTGGGCCACTTCATGGAGCTGGAAGTCGTGTTGCGCCCGGACCAGCACGAGGAAGAAGGGCTGGCGATCGCCCGCTCGCTGATGCAGCAGCTGGGCATTCCCGCGTCCGCCCTGGTGGCCGGCGCCTACATCGACCTGATCGAACAAACACCACAGCCCGAGGGGCATCCATGACCCTGCATTCGATTCCCGGCCGCACCAAGAAACTGCCGCCCCTGCGCGTTGGCGTCGGCGGCCCGGTGGGCTCCGGCAAGACGACCTTGGTCGAGATGCTCTGCAAGACCATGCGCGAGCGCTGGGACCTGGTGGTCGTCACCAACGACATCTACACGAAGGAAGACCAGCGCCTGCTCACCGTGGCCGGTGCGCTGGAGCCGGAGCGCATCGTCGGCGTGGAAACCGGCGGCTGCCCGCACACCGCGATACGGGAGGATGCGTCCATCAACCTGGAAGCGGTGGACCGCATGCTGGAGAAGTTTCCTGACGCGGACATCGTGTTCATCGAGTCCGGCGGGGACAACCTGGCCGCCACCTTCAGCCCCGAGCTGAGCGACCTGACGATCTACGTGATCGACGTCGCGGCCGGGGAGAAGATCCCGCGCAAGGGCGGGCCCGGCATCACCAAGAGCGACCTCTTCGTGATCAACAAGACGGACCTCGCGCCCTACGTGGGTGCCAGCCTGGAGGTGATGGCCGCGGACACCGAACGCATGCGGCGCCAGCGGCCCTATGTGATGACCAACCTGAAGACGCGCGAAGGCCTGGCGGAGGTGGTCTCGTTCATCGAGACCAAGGGGCTGCTGGTGCCCGCTGGCCGCTGAGCTCAGGCCGTCGCGAACGCGCTGGCGGTGAGCTCGCGTTCGCGCTGCGGGCGATGCACCGTGATGGTGGCGCAGGCCTGCTCGAACACACCGCGGGCGCACTCCTCGCAGCAACCGCAGTTGCGCGCGATGCAGGTTTCATCCTGCAGCGTCTCGAAATCCGGCACGCCGTCCTTCACCGCCTGGGTGATGTCACGGTCGGAAATGCGATGGCAGAGGCAGACGATCATCGTGTACAGCAAGGCCGGACCCCCCGGCTGCTGCACAGTCTAGCCTAAACGAGAATGCTTCTCAGTTGATTTCCACCCCGCGCTTGGGGGAAATCAACTCCTCACTCTTCCATTTGCGATTGCAGGTAGTTCTGCACACCCACCGCGTCGACAAGGCCGAGCTGGGTCTCGAGGTGGTCGATGTGCTCCTCGGTGTCCTTGAGGATGTCCTCCAGCAGGTCGCGGGTGACATAGTCGCGCACCGCTTCGCAGTGGGTGATGCCGTCACGCACGGTCTGCTGGGCCGCGCTTTCCAAGGTGAGGTCGCAGCGCAGCAGCTCCACCACGTTTTCGCCGATCAGCAGCTTGCCCAAATCCTGCAGGTTGGGCAGGCCGTCGAGCATGAGGATGCGCTCGATCAGCCGGTCGGCGTGTTTCATCTCGTCGATGGACTCTTCGTACTCCTTCTTCGCCAGCCGCTCGAAGCCCCAGTGCTTGAGCATGCGGTAGTGCAGGAAGTACTGGTTCACGGCGGTGAGTTCGTTCTTCAGCTGCGCGTTCAGGAACTGCAGGACCTGGGGATCGCCTTTCATGCGCTTTCTCCTTGTGTTTGTGGGTTGCGGGCGATTGTGCTGCGACAAAGCGCCCGCGCCTGAAAACCCCGCGGCGCCGCAGTGAGTGCGAACGCTTCGCGACCGCATTACGGTCTGAACACCCCCGGCCACAACCACAAGGCGCCTGCCGTCATCGTGAGGTAGCGGCCGAACTTGCCCACCGCCATGAAGGCGACGCAGGGCCAGAACGGCAGCCGCAGCCAGCCCGCCACTGCGCACAGCGGGTCGCCCACCAGCGGCAGCCAGCTCAGCAGGCAGGCCTTGGCACCAAAACGTTCCAGCATGCGCAAGGCCCGATGCTCGTGCGGCTTGTGGTGGGTGACACGTTCGTAGGTGCGTTCGGCGCCATAACCCATCCACCAGGAGATGGCACCTCCGAGCGTGTTGCCGGCGGTGGCCACCAGCACGGCCGGCCAGAACAGCGACGGATTGAGCTTGACCAGGCCGAACACCGCCGGTTCCGAGCCCAGGGGCAGCAGCGTGGCCGACACCATGGACACCAGGAACACCGTGCTGAGGCCGAACTCGGGCAGCGCCAGGGCCGCCAGCCATGTGTGCATCCAGGCTTCCATGGCGGCCGATTATGGGTGGCGCACCGGGTGCGCGGCGGTGGCTGCCATGGCGCGGCGCAGCATGGGCGCGCCCACCCCGGCCGCTATACTCCTGCCTCCTTTTTCAGCACTCCCCTTCTCCCTCTTCCCATGCGCATCGGCCGGATCGAGCTGCCGAATCACCTGTTCGTCGCCCCCATGGCGGGTGTGACGGACCGGCCGTTCCGCCAGCTGTGCAAGCGCCTGGGCGCAGGTTATGCGGTGAGCGAGATGGTCACCTCGCGCAAGGAGCTGTGGAACTCGCTGAAGACCTCGCGCCGCGCCAACCATGAGGGCGAGACCGCGCCGATCGCCGTGCAGATCGCCGGCACCGACGCGGCCATGATGGCCGAGGCCGCGGCCTACAACATCGACCGCGGCGCGCAGATCATCGACATCAACATGGGCTGCCCGGCCAAGAAGGTGTGCAACAAGTGGGCCGGCTCCGCGCTGATGCAGGATGAGCCGCTGGCGCTGGCCATCGTCGAGGCGGTGGTGGCGGCCTGCGAGCCGCACGGCGTGCCGGTGACCTTGAAGATGCGCACCGGCTGGTGCGAGAGCGAACGCAACGCGGTGCGCATCGCCCGCGCGGCACAAAGCGCCGGCGTGGCCATGGTCACGGTGCATGGCCGCACGCGCGAACAGGGCTACAAGGGCGAGGCCGAATACGCCACCATCGCGGCGGTGAAGGCCGCCCTGTCCATCCCCGTGGTGGCCAACGGCGACATCGACTCGCCGCAGAAGGCCCGCGAGGTGCTGGCTTTCACGAAGGCCGATGCGCTGATGATCGGCCGCGCGGCGCAGGGCCGGCCCTGGATCTTCCGCGAGATCGCGCACTTCCTGGCCACCGGCGAAACATTGCCGCCGCCTGAAGTGCGGCAGGCCAAGCAGTGGCTGGTGGAACACCTGCACGACCACTACGGCCTGTACGGCGAGCAGGCCGGCGTGCGCACCGCGCGCAAGCACATCGGCTGGGCGGTGCGTTCGCTGCCGGGCGGCGAAGCCTTTCGCGCCCGCATGAACCTGCTCGAGCGCTGCGAGGACCAGGTGCTCGCGCTCAGCGACTGGTTCGATCGCCTGGCCGACACCCATCACCGGCTGCCCGCCACCAGCGGCGCGGCCAACGACGACACCATGGCGCTGCAAGCATGAACCGACCATGAGCAAGAAGCACATCGAGGACTGCATCCGCGACAGCCTGGAAACCTATTTCAAGGACCTGCGCGGTGCCGAGCCGCATTCGGTGCACGAAATGATCATGGCGGCGGTGGAAAAACCGCTGCTGGACGTGGTGATGCAGCATGCCGAGGGCAACCAGTCGCGTGCGGCCGAGTGGCTGGGCATCAACCGCAACACGCTGCGGCGCAAGCTGCTCGAACACAAACTCGTGAAGTGACTTCTCCCATGACCACCGCCCTGATCTCCGTCTCCGACAAGACCGGCATCGTCGATTTCGCGCGTGCCCTGCAGGGCGCCGGCGTCAAGCTGCTGTCCACCGGTGGCACGGCCAAGCTGCTGGCCGATGCGGGCCTGCCGGTGACCGAAGTATCCGAAGTGACCGGCTTCCCGGAGATGCTGGACGGCCGGGTGAAGACCCTGCATCCGCGCATCCACGGCGGCCTGCTGGCCCGCCGCGATTCCGCCGAGCACATGGCTGCGCTGCAGCAGCACGGCATCGGCACCATCGATCTGCTGATCGTCAACCTGTACCCCTTTGCCCAGGCCACCGCTCGACCTGACTGCACGCTGGACGACGCGATCGAGAACATCGACATCGGCGGCCCCGCCATGCTGCGTGCCGCCGCCAAGAACTGGCAGGACGTGGCGGTGGTGATCGACCCCAGCGACTACACCCGCGTACTGGCTGAGCTGCAACGCGGCAAGATCGAACGCAACACCAAGTTCATGCTGGCGAAGAAGGTGTACGCCCACACCGCTGCCTACGACGGCATGATCACCAACTACCTCACCGCGCTGGAAGAAGGTGCGGAGAACACCACGGCCAGCGTGCCGGCACGCCAGGAGTACCCGGCGGTGTTCAACCTGCAGCTGGTGAAGACGCAGGGTCTGCGCTACGGCGAGAACCCGCACCAGAGCGCCGCCTTCTACCGCGACGCCAAGCCGGCCGACGGCACCCTGGCGCACTGGGTGCAGTTGCAGGGCAAGGAGCTCAGCTACAACAACATCGCGGACGCCGACGCGGCCTGGGAGTGCGTGAAGACCTTCGACGCGCCGGCCTGCGTGATCGTCAAGCACGCCAACCCCTGCGGCGTGGCGGTGGGCGGCACGGCGGTGGAGGCCTATGCCAAGGCCTTCAAGACCGACCCGACCTCGGCCTTCGGCGGCATCATCGCCTTCAACCAGCCGCTGGACGCGGCCGCCGCCGAAAGCGTGGCCAAGCAGTTCGTCGAAGTCATCATCGCCCCGAAGATCAGCCGCGAGGCGCGCGAGGTGTTCGCCGCCAAGCAGAACGTGCGCCTGCTGGAGGTGCCGCTTTCGCGCCAGGGCAACACGCTGGACGTCAAACGCGTCGGCGGCGGCATGCTGCTGCAGTCCGCCGACGCCAAGAACGTGGCCGCCAGCGAGCTGCGCGTGGTCACTGCCAAGCAGCCGACGCACGAGCAGATGCAGGACCTGCTGTTCGCCTGGAAGGTCGCCAAGTTCGTCAAGAGCAATGCCATCGTGTTCTGCGCCAGTGGCATGACGCTGGGCGTGGGCGCCGGCCAGATGAGCCGGGTGGATTCCGCCCGCATCGCCGGCATCAAGGCGCAGAACGCCGGCCTCACGCTGCAGGGCTCGGCGGTGGCCAGCGACGCCTTCTTCCCCTTCCGCGACGGCCTGGACGTGGTGTGCGATGCGGGCGCCACCTGCGTCATCCAGCCGGGCGGCTCGATGCGAGACGACGAAGTGATTGCCGCAGCCAACGAGCGTGGCATCACCATGGTGTTCACCGGCACGCGCCACTTCCGCCACTGAAGCGCCGCGCGCCCACGGCGCGGGCGGGGGCTTCGGCGCCCGGATAACCCCTGCGCCAAAGCTCCCACCTTTGGGGGAGACCTGCGCCCGCGCGGTTCCCCGTTCCTATACTGACCCAAACGCGCCCTCAGTGGCGCGCACAGGGACGGGCGCTTCATGGGCACGAAACGGGCGGACGCGCAAGAGCACCTCGCCGCGCCCGGCGAGCCGCCCCGGCCCGCACCCGGCGCCTCGCCGGCAGCCAACGACACCGCCTTCGACGAGTTGCTGGCGCTGGTGCGCACCGACAGCCGTGCCGCGGCGGCCTACCTGGAACGGCTGCGTGACCAGCCGGTGCCGGAGCCAGGGCTGCAGCAGCTGTGGCAACCGACGCTGCCACAAGGGCTGCCAGCCGAGGCGCCACCACAGCACCCGGCTCACCTGCTGCAGCTGGTGATGGACGCGGTACCCGCGCTGGTGTCCTACATCGACCACACGGGCATCTACCGCTGGGTCAACCGGCACTACTGCCACTGGTTCGGCATGCAGCGCTCCCAGATCGTCGGCCGCCCGTACCGGGACGTGGTGGGCGACGCGATCTACCGCGACCTGGCGCCTTACCTCGATCGCGCCATGCAGGGCGAAACCGTGGGCTGGACAAGGCGCACCGAGCGCGCCGCAGACCCGCAACCGCGCTGGGTGAATGGGGTGTACACACCCGACCGTGACCTGGACGGCACGGTGCGCGGCGTGATCACCACGGTGCGTGACGTCACCACCGAGCGCGAGGCGCTGAACGGGCTGCAGGAAAGTGAAACGCACGCCCAGCTGCTGTTCGAGACGGCGCCCCACGCGTTGCTCGTGGTGGACGAACACGGGTGCATCGAACGCGCCAACCGCCATGCGGAAGCGCTGTTTGCCTGTCCCTTGAACCGGCTGTTGGCGCAACCGGTGGAGCAGTTCATTGCCGGCCTGGAAGACATCGCGCCGGCGGACGGGCCGGGCGCTTCGGCCGACGCCGGTGTGTTCACCGGCCACCGCGCTGACGGCAGGCCGTTCCTGGCGCAGGTCAGCGTCGGCCTGCTGAGAAGCGCTCGCCACACGTCGCGCATCGTCGGGGTGAGCGACATCAGCGTGCAGGCGGAAGCGCAGCGTCTGCTCACCGAGCACCAGAACCAGCTGAAGCGCCAAGTCCACGAGCGCAGCGCGGCGGTGCAACAGGCCGAGTCGCAGCTGCGCCTGATCCTCGAGTCCACCGCCGACGGCCTGTTCGGCGTGGATGCCGAGGGCCGCATCACCTTTGTGAACGCCGCCGCCTGCAGCATGCTGGGCCGCAGCGCCGAGGCGCTGATGGGCGAAGTGGCGCATGCCCTGCTGTGCGCACGGGCCGAGCCGCCCGCGGCGGCTGCCAGCCCGCTGGAGCACACCCTGCGCACCGGCGAGGCCACGCGTGTGGAAGGGGCGCTGCTGCCGCGCCCGGATGCGCCGCCGCTGCCCGTGGTCTACGAGGTACGCGCCATGTGGCGCAGCGGCCACATCGTGGGCGCGGTGGTGAGCTTCAACGACATCACCGAGCGCGTGGCCGCCGAGCGGGCCCGCGATGCCGCCCTGGCCGAAGCCGAGCGGCTGGCCCGCGTGCGCACCGAGTTCCTCACCAACATGAGCCACGAGATCCGCACGCCGCTCAACGCGGTGCTGGGGCTGGCGGAAGTGGCCGCGCGCGGTGACCGCGACCGCTCGCCGGAAGAAACCTTCCGCATGATCCTGGATTCCGGCCAGGTGCTGCTGGGGGTGGTGAACGACATCCTCGACTTCGCCAAGATCGAGGCCGGCAAGCTCAGGATCGAGTCGCAGCCCTTCGAGCTGGGGCCGGTGATCGACCGCGCCGTCTCGCTGGTGGCGCCGCGGGTGTTTGCCAAGGGCCTGCACTTCTGGGTCGACGAATCGCTGGCCCTGCCCTCACGCCTGCGTGGCGACGCGCTGCGGCTGACCCAGGTGCTGGGCAACCTGCTGTCGAACGCACTGAAGTTCACCGAAAGCGGCGGCATCGAGCTGCGGGTGTGGTGCGATGCACACGACCTGTGGTTCAGCGTGCGCGACAGCGGCATCGGCATCGCGCCCGAATCGCTGCAGCGCCTGTTCAAGCCTTTCGAGCAGGCCGACTCCTCCACCACGCGCCGCTTCGGCGGATCCGGCCTGGGCCTGGTGATCAGCCGCCATCTGCTGGACATGATGGGCGGCAGCATCAGCGTGCGCAGTGAGCCGGGCGTGGGCAGCACCTTCAGCGTGCGCGTGCCGCTGGTGGACGCGCAGCCTCCTGCGCCACCGTCACCCGGGCGCGTGGCCCTGGCCGGCCCGGTGAGCCAGGCGCATGTGGCCGAGGCCTTGCGCCACCAGGGCATGGAGGTGCACTGCACGACCGCACGCGATGGGCTGCAGCTGGCGCCGGACCTGGTGGTGCTGCCGGCCGACTCCCTGCAGGACGAGGCACTGTGCGACGAAGCCGAGGCGGCGCTGCAGGCCGGCCGGCGTGTGGCCGTGGTCACGCACGCGCTGGCCGCCGAGCTGCCGGCGTCGCTGCGCCAACGTGCCATCCTGCTGGAGGCGCCGCTGCGCGCACGCCATGTGGCGACCTGCCTGAGCCGGCCCACCGTGCCGGACCTCCCGCGCGAAGACACCGGCGGCCGGCTGGCCCGCATGGTGGTGCTGGCGGCGGAAGACAACGAGGTGAATGGCCTGGTGCTGGAGGCCATCATGCGCATGGAAGGCGCCCGGCTCACGCTGGTGGAGAACGGCCGGCTCGCGGTGGAATGCGTGCGCCAGGCCGGGCCGGGCGCCTATGACCTGGTGCTCACCGACATCCAGATGCCCGACATGGACGGGTATGTCGCCACGCGCGAGATCCACCGGCTCGACCCCCGCCTGCCGGTGATCGGCCTGACCGCACACGCCATGGCCGAGGAGCGCGACCGCTGCCTGGCCGCCGGCATGGTGGATCACCTGGCCAAGCCGGTGGAACTCGAGCAATTGGTCGCGCTGGCCTTGCGCCACGCCCGTCCTCCGTCGGTGCGCCCTTAAGATGCGCGGATGTCCTCACTGGCCGACTTCACCGGGCTGGTGCTCGCGTTCATCGCGCGCCTGATCACCGGTGCACAAGGGCACTGGCTCGGCTGCCCTCCCAAAGCCGAACAACGCATCTACTTCGCCAACCACCAGAGCCACCTCGACTGGGTGCTGATCTGGGCCGCGCTGCCGCGCGACCTGCGCGCCCACACCCGCCCGATCGCGGCCAAGGACTACTGGACCTCCACGCCCTTCAAGCAGTGGCTGACCAGCGCGGTGTTCAACGCGGTGTACGTGAACCGCCAGCGCACCGACGACCAGGACCCGCTGGAGCCCTTGGTGGAAGCCTTGCGCAACGGCGATTCGCTGGTGATCTTTCCCGAAGGCACACGCAGCAACAAGGGCGATCCGCAACCGTTCAAGAGCGGGCTGTACCACCTGGCGCAGCAGTTCCCCGAGGTGCAGCTGATCCCCGCCTGGATCGACAACGTGCAGCGTGTGATGCCCAAGGGCGAAGTGGTGCCGGTGCCCATCCTGTGCAGCGTGACCTTCGGTGCGCCGATCAACCTGGCACCGGGTGAAGACAAGCGGGTGTTCCTCGATCGGGCTCGTAGCGCGGTGTTGGCGGTGCGCCCGGGAAGCAACTGACATGACGGCGCTGTTCAAGTCCCTCAAGGCGCTGTCGGTGGAGCAGCAGGTTGCGCTGCTGTTCGTCATCCTCTTCGGCCTGCTGCTGATCGCGACCGTGCTGGCGGTGATGGTGTCGGTGCGCGAGCTGGCGCCGGTGCAGCGCGAGCGCCACCAGCGCTACAAACGAGATCTCTCCGCGGTGTGGATCAGCGCGGCGGTGTTCTGGCTGGCGTGGATCTCGGGTGCCTTCGGTGCCACCCTGCTCTTCACGCTGATCTCGTTCCTGGCGCTGCGCGAGTTCATCACGCTGATGCACACCCGGCGCGGCGACCACCGCAGCCTGCTGCTGGCGTTCTTCGTGGTGCTGCCCTTGCAATACCTGCTGGTCGGCAGCCGCAGCTTCGACCTGTTCACCGTGTTCATACCGGTGTATGCCTTCCTCGCCATTCCGGTAGTGGGCGCCCTGGCCGGTGATCCGCAGCGCTTTCTGGAACGCAACGCCAAGATCCAGTGGGGCATCATGGTCAGCGTCTACGGGCTGTCGCATGCGCCCGCGCTGCTGCTGCTGGACTTTCCCCACTACGCCGGCGGCGGAGCCTTCCTGCTGTTCTTCCTGGTCTTCGTCGCCGCCACCGCCCAGCTGGCCCAGGAAGCGGCCAGCCGACGGCTGCGGCGCCGCCCGATCGCGCGCCAGATCAGCCGCAGCTTCTCCTGGCCGGCCTGGCTGGTGGGCGCTTTCGCCGCTGCGCTGGTGGGCGCCCTGCTGTACTGGATCACGCCGTTCAAGGTCGGCCAGGCGCTGGTGATGGCCTTCATCGCAGGTGCCTCGGGCACCCTGGGGGAGTTCGTGATGAAGGCGCTCAAGCGCGATGCCGGTGTGCACCACTGGGGCAACCGCAGCACCGTCACCGGTGCGGTGGGCCTGCTGGACCGCGTGGCACCGCTGTGTTTTGCGGCACCGGTGTTCTTCCATTCGGTGCGCTGGTACTTCAAGCTGAACTTGTGATGCGCATCCTCGGCATCGACCCCGGCCTGCAGACCACCGGCTTCGGCCTGGTGGACTGCGAAGGCGCGCTGCTGCACTACGCGGCCAGCGGCACCATCCGCACCGGCGATGCCGCAAAGGGCGACCTGCCAGGGCGGCTGAAGATCATCTTCGACGGTGTGCGCGAGGTGATCGCGCGCTACCAGCCGGCGCAAGCGTCGGTGGAGATCGTGTTCGTCAACGTCAACCCGCAGAGCACCTTGCTGCTGGGCCAGGCGCGCGGTGCCGCATTGGCGGCGCTGGTCTCCAGCGGGCTGCCGGTGTCCGAATACACCGCGCTGCAGATGAAGAAGGCGGTGGTGGGCCACGGCCAGGCGCGCAAGGAGCAGGTGCAGGACATGGTGGCGCGGCTGCTCAAGCTGCCCGGTTTGCCGGGCAAGGACGCGGCCGATGCGCTGGGCATCGCGATCACCCATGCACATGCCGGCGCTTCGTTTGCCGCGATGGCACGCTCCACCACGCTCACGCGGCGCTCGCACGCGCAGTACAAGCGCGGGCGCACGTACTGAGCGCCGCCTCAGGCGAGCGCGAATTCCTTGTCCAGCGCGGCCAGGGTGTCGGCTGCAAAGGCGTGTGCGTCCTTGTCCTGCACCTCGGCCAGCAGTTGCGCCATGCGGTCACGGGTGCGGCGCGCTTCACCCGGCTGGTCGGCGCTGCAGTGCGCTCGCGCCAGTGCCTCTTGGGCGAAGAACCGCTCGTAGGCGTCCGCCCCGTTGGCCTCGCAGCGCTGCAGGCAGGCCTGCGCATGCGCCACTGCCTGGGTGCCCTGGCCAGCGACCGCATGACACAGCGCAAGCTGGTAGTCGGCACGCTCCACCTCCATCCAGCCGCCGGCGCGCTCCCAGGCCGCACGCGCGCGCTGCGCCGCGTCCAGCATGGTGTGCACACGCCCGGCATCGGCCCGGTGGGCCGCTCCGAAGTAGTAGCGCAGGTCACCGGCGATGTTGTTGGTCAGCGCGGCCAGCGCCTTCTGTGCAGCCGGCTCGCCGGAGTGCTCAGCCAGATCGCCGGCTTGCTGCACCAGCGCCTGCACGCGCGGCCATGCGCTGCGGCGTGTGAGGGCCAGCGCGGCGTTGTAGTGGGCACGCACGGTCTCCGCCGCAGGCAGGGACGATGCCTTGGCGGCCACCGGATCGCTCAGCAGGGTGATGGCCAAGCGGCCGCGCGCCACGGCGAGCTCCGCCGCAGCCTGCCCGGCCACCGCGGGCGCCAGCCGGTCCAGCGCTGTGGCGTACGCCGCGGCATCGTCGCGGTGCCCGAGCAGCACATGCTCCAGGCTGCGCACGAAGAGCTCTGCCTGCTCAGGTGCTGCAGGCAGCAGGGCAAAGCCGTCTTCCAGCCGCCGCACTGCCGCCGGCGCATCGTCCGGGTGCAGGGCGAGCGCGTCGTCGATCACCGCTTTCAGCGTGGTGGGCGTGTCATTCATGGGTCTCTCCGCGTGGGGTGGGGGTGATGAGCCATCGCGCCAGCCAACCCAGCACCCAGGGCCAGCCAGCGGCATGGGTGGTGAGGCCGGTGAAGTCAGGCCGGAAGCCGCGATGGCGCAGGCACAACTGCGTGCCGCCCGCCTGCGCGTGGAGCGTGAACTCAACCTCGGAGCAGAGTTCGGGCTGCCAGCTCGGTTGCCACGACAGGCACAAGCGGGTAGGCCGCTCGGCTGCCAGCACCTCGCCGTGGATACCGTGCCGCACACCATGGCGGGTCACGATGTCGCAGCGCCAGGGCGTGCCGGGCACCGGCGCGATCTGCCAGTTGCTGCTGGTGTAGCTGTCGTCCTCGCCCCACCAGGCGGCCAGCCACTCTGGCGTAGTGAGCGCATCGAAGACCCGCTCGGCCGGGGCCGCCAGCCAGGCGTCGCCTTCGATCACCAGGCCGTGCAGGCGCACGTCCACCGCGGCCTCAGTCGTCATGTTCGACCATGCGTTTCAGGCGCGCCAGGCCGGCCTGCCAGCCCCGGCGCTGTTCGGCCAGCCAGACCTCCAGCTCGCGCAGGCGAGCCAGGTTCACGCCGTAATAGCTGCGCCGGCCTTCACGCGTTTCCACCAGCAGCCCGGCCGCCTTGAGCTGGCGCAGGTGCTTGGAGATGGCCGGCCGGCTGATCGGGAAGCGGGCAGCCAGCTCATCGACATGCAATCGCTCCTGCGACAGGCAATGCAGGATCTGCTGCCGGGTGGGATCGGCCAGCGCCTGCAGCGCATCGGAAGCCTGGAAGGGTAAGGGGGATGGTTCGTTCATCTTGCGTTTATGGTAACCCGATGGTTACCATAAGACAATGCACACCACCACCGACCCTTCTTCCGATCCCGCCCTGCTGGACACACTGGCGCAGATGCCGGCCCAGCTGCAAGCACTGGCGCGCGCACTGCCGCCGCACCGCCACGCGTGGCGGCCCGGCAGCGATCTGTTCTCCCTGCTGGAGCACGCCTGCCATCTGCGCGACCTGGAGGCCGAGGGCTACCAGCTGCGCATTCGCAGGCTGGTGGAAGAGGACCTGCCCGAATTGCAAGAGATCGATGGCAGCAGTTGGGCGGTGGAGCGCGACTACCAGGCGCAATCGCTGGACGAGGCGATGGGGGCCTTCGCGGCGCATCGTGCACGCACCGTCGCGCTGCTGGCCGACACCCTGCCCCGGCATGCCGGGCGCAAGGGCCTGTTCGGCGGTTTTGGCATCGTCACCCTGGGCGAGCTGGTGCGCGGCATGGCGGCGCACGATGCGTCGCACCGCGAGGAGATCGCGGCGCTGGTCGCAGCAGCCGCGCAGGTGGCCTGAAGCGCTACTTCTCCGAGGCCTTCTTCTTTGGCGGCGGCACCTTGCCGCCCTCCTTGCGTGCTTCGGACAAGCCGATCGCGATCGCCTGGGCGCGGCTCTTCACGGTCTTGCCGGAGGTGCCGCTCTTGAGCTCGCCGCGCTTTTCTTCGTGCAGCGCCTGCTCGACTTTTTCAGACGCCTTCTTGCCGTACTTGGCCATGGTGACTCCTGGCAGCGGTGCACATGCCGAGGCTTCGGCAAACACCGTGCCGCGGCCGCTACAGCAGCATCGCCAGGCGCTCCAGGATCAGCACCGCGAAGAAGCCGGCCGCAGCGATCAGCGTCCACTTCACCAGCACGATGCCGCGCCGGCGCCACACCGGCTGGCGCGTGCCCAGGTACATCGCAAAACACAGCAGCCCCGCCACCAGCAGCAGGCCAAAGACGAGGCGAAAGAGGAACATCGTTCAGCGGCTACCAGGCCGGTGCCAGCTCGGCAAAACCGGCCGGCGCCTGGGCTTCGTCCTCGAAGCTCACCAGCTCATAGGCCGAGCGGTCGGCCAGCAGCTGGCGCATCAGCTTGTTGTTCAGTGCGTGGCCGCCTTTGAAGGAGGTGTAGGCCGCCAGCATCGGCTTGCTCTCGATGTAGAGGTCGCCGATCGCGTCCAGGATCTTGTGCTTCACGAACTCGTCGTCGTAACGCAGGCCCTCGGCATTGAGCACCTTGTAGTCGTCCACCACGATCGCGTTGTCCATGCTGCCGCCCAGGGTGAGGCCGCGCGAGCGCATCAGGTCCACGTCCTTGGTGAAGCCGAAGGTGCGGGCGCGTGCAATCTCGTGCTTGTAGCGGCCCGAGCCCATGTCGAAGCTGACGCGGGAGCCGGTGGCGTCGAAGGCCGGATGGTCGAACAGGATCTCGAAGGTGAGCTTGAAGCCGTGGTACGGCTCCAGCCGCGCCCACTTCAGGTTCGGCCCTTCGCCTTCACGCACCTCGACCGGTTTCAACACGCGGATGAAGCGCTTGGGCGCGTTCTGCAGTTCGATGCCGGCGCTTTGCAGCAGAAACACAAAGGCAGCCGCCGAGCCATCAAGGATGGGCACCTCGTCGGCGGTGATGTCGATGACCAGGTTGTCCAGCCCCAGGCCGGCGCAGGCCGACAGCAGGTGCTCGGTGGTCTGCACCTTGGGCGCGCCGGGGTCTCCGTTCACCGAGATGGTGGACGCCATGCGGGTGTCCGACACCGCGCTGGCACGCACGGGGATGTCCACCGGCGTGGGCAGGTCGACACGACGGAACACGATGCCGGTGTCAGGCGGCGCGGGCCGCAGCACGAGCTCGACCTTCTGGCCGCTGTGCAGCCCCACGCCGACGGCGCGGGTGAGCGACTTCAGGGTGCGTTGTTGCAGCATCCCGCGATTGTAGGAAGACGGTCCATCCCCGCGCGCCGACAAGGGCACGCAGGGTGGGACGAAGGAGAGAAATGTTCGCTATCGCACCGATTGATGCGGGGATGAGCGTAGCGAGGGCACCGAGGTGCGCCTGAGAAGCGCAGCCGTACTTCCTGTACGGCGAGCATCACAAGGCGCAGATCGGTGGCCGCAGTAGCTCAGCACCGTATCAATCAGCCTGCTTACGCAAAAAGGCCGGGATCTCGATCTCGTCCATGCCGTTGCTTGCCAGTGCGTCCACTTTCGCGGCGGCCTGCGTGCGGCCGTTGCGCCACACGCTGGGGGTGCTCAGGTGCTCGTAGTTGTGCTGCACCGGCGGGTGCTGCACGGCCTGGTTGAGGATCGGCAGGTTGTCGGTGCCGGTGCGCAGGCCCACGGCCGGCTGCTGCACCACCGTCAGCGGCGCTTGGGCGCGCTTGGCGGGGGACAGGCCGGTGGCGATCACCGTCACGCGCAGCTGGTCGCCCAGGCTTTCGTCGTAGGCGGTGCCGTAGATCACGTGCGCATCGTCGGCCGCATAACGGCGGATGGTGTTCATCGCGTTGCGGCTTTCGCTCAGCTTGAAGGTCGCCTTGCTCGCCGCGATCAGCACCAGCACGCCGCGCGCGCCGGAGAGGTCGATGCCCTCCAGCAGCGGGCAGGCCACCGCGGCTTCGGCGGCCTTGGTGGCGCGGTCCGGGCCGCCGGCCTGCGCCGTGCCCATCATCGCCTTGCCCGGCTCGCTCATCACCGTCTTCACGTCCTCGAAGTCGACGTTCACGAGGCCAGGGATGTGGATGATGTCGCTGATGCCGCCCACCGCGTTCTTCAGCACGTCGTTGGCGTGCGCGAAGGCCTGCTCCTGGGTGACATCGTCGCCCATCACCTCCAGCAGCTTCTCGTTGAGCACCACGATCAGAGAATCGACGTTCGCTTCCAGCTCGGCCACGCCGTTGTCGGCGGCCTTCATGCGGCGGTTGCCCTCGAACTCGAAGGGCTTGGTCACCACGCCCACCGTCAGGATGCCCATCTCCTTGGCCACGCGTGCGATCACCGGCGCGGCGCCGGTGCCCGTACCGCCGCCCATGCCGGCGGTGATGAACAGCATGTGCGCGCCGTCGATCGCCTGTCGGATGCGGTCCACCGCCTCATCGGCCGCCGCCTTGCCCTGGTCGGGCTTGGCACCCGCACCCAGGCCGGTGGTGCCGAGCTGGATGATGTTGTTCGCGCTCGAGCGGTTGAGTGCCTGGGCGTCGGTGTTGGCGCAGATGAACTCCACGCCTTGCACGCCCTGCGCAATCATGTGCTCGACCGCGTTGCCGCCGCCGCCACCGACACCGATCACCTTGATCTGCGTGCCTTGGTTGAACTCCTCGATCATTTCGATCGCCATGGTGCACCTCTCCTTCGTCAATGTTGCAGTTGCCGTTGATTCACGATGGGGTTCGTCAAACCCCTTGTGTTTCGCTGCCCGAAGACAGCGACCCAACCGAGCTTCATGTCGAGCCCGTTCATCAGAAATTCCCCAAGAACCAGTCTTTCGCGCGGCCGAACAGGGTCTTCACCGACCCTGCCTGCTGCGCCGCGCGATGCCCTCGCGCGCGGGCGATCCGCGCCTCTTCCAGCAAACCCATCACGGTGGCCGAACGCGGGTTGGCCACCATGTCGAACAGCGCACCGCTGTACGTGGGAATTCCCTTGCGCACCGGCTTGAGGAAGATGTCCTCGCCGAGTTCCACCATGCCGGGCATCACCGCCGAGCCGCCCGCCAGCACGATGCCGGAGGACAGCAGCTCCTCGTAGCCGCTCTCGCGGATGACCTGGTGCACCAGCGAGAAGATCTCTTCCACCCGCGGCTCCACCACGCCGGCCAGCGCCTGGCGGCTCAGCATGCGCGGCGCCCGGTCGCCCAGGCCGGGCACCTCGAGCTGCTCGCTCGGGTCGGCCAGCAGCTGCTTGGCCACCGCGTACTCGACCTTGATCTCCTCCGCGTCCTTGGTGGGCGTGCGCAGCGCCATCGCGATGTCGCTGGTGATCAGGTCGCCGGCGATCGGGATCACCGCAGTGTGGCGGATGGCGCCGTCGGTGAAGATCGCCACGTCGGTGGTGCCGGCGCCGATGTCCACCAGCGCCACGCCCAGGTCCTTCTCGTCCTCGGTGAGCACGGACGCGCTGCTGGCACTCGGGTTGAGCACCAGCTGGTCCACCTCCAGGCCGCAGCGGCGCACGCACTTGATGATGTTCTCGGCCGCGCTCTGCGCACCGGTCACGATGTGCACCTTCACCTCGAGCCGGCCGCCGCTCATGCCGATCGGCTCCTTCACCTCGTGGCCGTCGATCACGAACTCCTGCGGCTCCACCAGCAGCAGCTTCTGGTCGTTCGGGATGTTGATCGCCTTGGCGGTCTCCACCACGCGCGCCACGTCCACCGGCGTCACTTCCTTGTCGCGCACGATCACCATGCCGGTGCTGTTCTGCCCGCGGATGTGGCTGCCGGTGATGCCGGTGTACACATGCGTGATCTTGCAGTCGGCCATCATCTCGGCCTCTTTCAAGGCCTGCTGGATGCTCTGCACGGTGGCGTCGATGTTCACCACCACGCCGCGCTTCAGGCCATGCGACGACGCGGTGCCGATGCCGGCCACCCGCAGCTCGCCATTGGGCATGACCTCGGCCACCACCGCCATCACCTTGGCGGTGCCGATGTCCAGGCCGACGACGAGATCCTTGTATTCCTTCGCCATTGCGATTCCCTCAGTGCTTTCTTGCCTTGGCTGTACCAGCCGGTGGCAATGTCGTCGTGATGCCCTTGAGCTTGACGGCGTAGCCGTCGGCATGGCGCAGGTCGGCATAGGCCAGCGGGCGCTCGAAGCGGCCGGTCACCTGCGTGACCGTGCGCACGAAACGATCGGTGCGTGCCAGCACCTCCGGCTCCTCGCCGCGGCCCAGCTCCACCTCGGCGCCGGTGTCCAGCATCACGCGCCAGGAGCCGCGGCCGGACATCGCCACGCCTTCGACGCCGGCATCCAGCCGTTCGAACATCGGTGCGAGCCGCTGGTACATCGCGAGCACGCGTGCCGAGCTGCCGTCCGGCCCGCTGAGCGCCGGCAAGCCGTCGTCTTCCACATCGCCCACGTTGGCCTCGAACACGTCGCCCTCGGTGTTCACCAGCTTGTCCGTGCCGTCCATGTCCTGCCACAGCGCGGCCGGGTGGTGCTCCACCAGTTCCACCCGCAAGGTGCTGGGCCACACCCGGTGCACCACCGCCTTGCGCACCCAGGGCACGGCCTCGAAAGCGCTGCGCGTGCGCGCCAGGTCCATGGTGAAGAAGTTGCCCGCCAGGCGCGGCATCGCATTGGCCCGGATGGTGCTGACGCTGTTGCGGCCCAGATCGCCCTCGATCTTGACCACGCGGAAGGCAAACACCGGCAGCCGCGCCAGCCACAGCAGCGCCGCCACCGCCAGCGCCATGCCGACGAGCGCGAACACGGCGTTCGCGATGCCGTTCATCAGCCGGATGTCGACCGGCATGGCGTTGGTGGACGGGGCGAACGTGGCCATGACAGTCAGGCGGCCTTGGCTGGCGTGTCCAGCGCCGCGTTCGCCAGCAGCAGCAGGCACAGCTGCTCGTAGCCGATGCCGGCCGACTGCGCCGATTTGGGCACCAGCGAATGGCTGGTCATGCCGGGCGAGGTGTTCATCTCCAGCAGGAAGGGCTTGCGGTCGCTGGCGCGGATCATCAGGTCCGCCCGGCCCCAGCCGCGGCAGCCCAGGGTGCGGTAGGCCTGCACCACGATGCGCTGGATCTCGCGCTCCTCGGCTTCCGGCAGGCCGCTGGGCACCAGGTACACGGTGTCGTCGGTGAAGTACTTGTTCTGGTAGTCGTAGCCACCCTCGGGCGCCACGATGCGCACCACCGGCAGCGCCATGGCGTTGGGGCCGTGGCCCAGCACCGGGCAGGTGACCTCGTCCCCATCAATGAACTCCTCGCACAGCACATCGGGGTCGTACTGCGCCGACAGCTTCACCGCCTCGGCCATGTCGGAATAGCCCTGGACCTTGCTCACGCCGATGGACGAGCCTTCGCGTGGTGGCTTCACGATCAGCGGCAGGCCCAGTTCGTCGGGCACGTTGCGGATCTGTTCGTGCGTCTGCTGCTCGGGCGCCAGCCACACATAACGCGGCGTGGGCAGGCCCTCGGCCAGCCACACCCGCTTGGTCATCACCTTGTCCATCGCGATCGCGGAGGCCATCACGCCGGAGCCGGTGTACGGGATGCCCATCAGCTCGAGCGCACCCTGCACCGTGCCGTCCTCGCCGTGGCGGCCGTGCAGCGCAATGAAACAGCGCTGGAAGCCCTGCGCCTTCAGCTCGCCCAGCGCGTGCCCGGCCGGGTCGAATGCATGCGCGTCCACGCCTTGCGACCGCAGCGCGGCCAGCACGCCGCTGCCGGACATGAGCGAGACCTCCCGCTCCGCCGAGGTGCCGCCCATCAGCACCGCCACCTTGCCCAAGGCCCTCACGTCGATCGTCGTCGTGTTCATGCCTGTTGCCCCTTCACCAGATCCACCACCCTGGCAGGCGCCACGCCGATGGAGCCGGCACCCATGGAAATCACCACATCACCATCGCGCGCCTGTTCGGTGATGGCTTGCGGCAGCGCGTTCACGTCGTCCACGAACACCGGGTCCACCTTGCCGGCCACACGCAGCGCACGCGCCAGGCTGCGGCCATCCGCATGCGCGATCGGCGTTTCACCGGCGGCATACACCTCGGTGAGCAGCACCGCATCGGCGCTGCCCATCACCTTCACGAAATCCTCGAAGCAGTCGCGGGTGCGGGTGTAGCGGTGCGGTTGGAACGCCAGCACCAGGCGCCGGCCGGGGAAGGCGCCACGCGCAGCCGCGATCACCGCGGCCATCTCCACCGGATGGTGGCCGTAGTCGTCGATCAAGGTGAAGCTGCCGCCGCCATTGGCCGTGGACACAGGCAACTCGCCATAACGCTGGAAGCGCCGGCCCACCCCGGTGAACTCCGCCAGCGCCTTGACCACCGCCGCATCGGGTAGGTCGAGCTCGGCCGCCACCGCAATGGCAGCCAGCGCATTGCGCACGTTGTGTTCGCCCGGCAGGTTGAGCGTGATCTCCAGGTCGGGCAGCACCACGCCATTGCGGCGCTGCGCGGTGAAGCGCATCTGCCCGCCCGGCAGCGCCTGCGCGTTGACGGCGCGCACCTGCGTGTCCTCGCCGAAGCCATAGCTCACCACCGGCCGCGACACCAGCGGCACGATGCTCTTCACGCCCGGATCGTCGCCGCACAGGATGGCGGCGCCGTAGAAGGGCATGCGGTGCAGGAAGTCCACGAACGCGTGCTTGAGCTTGGCGAAGTCGTGGCCGTAGGTGTCCATGTGGTCGGCGTCGATGTTGGTGACGACCGAGAGCACCGGGTTCAGGTTGAGGAAGGAGGCGTCCGACTCGTCGGCCTCCACCACGATGTAGTCGCCCGAGCCCAGGCGCGAGTTGGCACCGGCGCTGTTGAGCTTGCCGCCGATGACGAAGGTGGGGTCCACGCCCGCTTCGGCCAGCACGCAGGTGACCAGCGAGGTGGTGGTGGTCTTGCCGTGCGTGCCGGCGATCGCGATGCCGGACTTCAGCCGCATCAGCTCCGCCAGCATCACTGCGCGCGGCACCACCGGCACGCGGCCGGCGCGCGCGGCGACCACCTCCGGGTTGTCGGCCTTCACTGCGGTGGAGGTGACCACGGCTTGCGCGCCCGCGATGTGGGCTGCGTCGTGGCCGATCAGCACGCGGATGCCCAGTTCAGCCAGGCGGCGCGTGGTGGCGCTGTCGCTCTGGTCGGAGCCGGACACGGTGTAGCCCAGGTTGTGCAGGATCTCGGCGATGCCGCTCATGCCGGCGCCACCGATTCCCACGAAATGAATGCGTTTGACTGCGTGCTTCATGTCTGCCCCTCGCCCGACGGGTACGCCGGCCGATCCCCCGAGGGGAGGCGGGCCGACTTGGGGCGGCCCGGCGCTCGGCCCGCGTTCGCCAACAACACTGCGGTCATTGGTTCTTCCTTTGCACCAGTCCCTCGATTTCGTCGGCCACGCGGGCGGCCGCGCGCGGCCGGCCCAGGTGGCGTGCTTTTTCCGCCATGGTCTGCAAGGTGGCGCGGTCCAGCGTGCGCAGCAGCTCGGCCAGGCCTTGCGGCGAGAGTTCGTCCTGCGGCAGGTGGATGGCCGCGCCGTGCTGGGCCATGAACTTGGCGTTGTCGCGCTGGTGCGCGGTGGTGCTCACCACCAGCGGCACCAGGATGCTGGGCACGCCGCCGGCGCACAGTTCGCTCACGGTGACCGCGCCGGCGCGGCAGATCATCAGGTCGCAGTCGGCCAGGCGCTGCGCCATGTTGTCGATGAAAGGCAGGATCTCCGCCGGCACGCCGACGAGTTCATAGGCCTTCTTCACCGACTCGAAGTTGGCCTGGCCGGTCTGGTGGGTGACGATGGGGCGCTGGCTCAGGTCCATCAACGCCAGTGCGTTGGGCAGCGTCTCGTTGAGCGCCTTTGCGCCCAGGCTGCCGCCCACCACCATCACGCGCAGCGGGCCGCTGCGGCCGGCAAAACGTTCGGCCGGCTCCGGCATGGCCTCGATCTCGGCGCGCACCGGATTGCCGGTGACCACAGCGTGCTTCACGCGGGTGGCCGCTTCGCCGTCGAAGCCGAAGCCCACCTTGTCGGCCACCGGCAGCAATGCGCGATTGCTCATCAGCAGCGAAGCGTCGGCGTTCACCAGCATCAGCGGCTTGTTGAGCAGCGAGGCCATCAGGCCGCCGGGGAAGCAGACATACCCGCCCATGCCGAGCACGGCATCGGCGCTGCGGCGGCGCAGGATGCGCAGGCAGTCGCCGAAGGCCTTGAGCATGCGCAGGCCGCCGGTGAGGGTGTGCAGCAGGCCCTTGCCGCGCAGGCCGCTGAAGGCGATGGTGTCCATGGCGATGCCTGTTTGGGGCACCAGCTTGTTTTCCATGCCGGTGGCGGTGCCCAGCCAGCTGACGGTCCAGCCGCGTTGCTGCATTTCCTGCGCTACGGCAAGGCCGGGGATGATGTGGCCTCCGGTGCCGGCGGCCATGATGACCAGGTGGCGGCTCATTTGTTTGGCGCCTCCACCGCTGCTGGTCTCTGTTGGCCTTCGGCCTGCGGTTGGTTTCTGGCCACTCGCGTGCAGCCCGCCGGTCGCGCCCGGCCGGCGGTCACTTCTCTTGCTGGCTCAAGAGAAGTAACCAAGAGAAGAGCCTTCGAATACGAACATCCGATCAGGTTCGCTGACACCGAACCGGGGCCCGGTTTTCGGGGGGCACGCTGACGTTGCTGCAGACCCGAGGCCACTTTGCGCCAGCCAGGCACATCGACCCGCCGATCACTCGACCACCAGCCAGCCTCCGCATGCCATGGCCGAGCGAGCGCAGCGAAGCGCCCGCGCACGGAGGATGGAAAGACGTCCAGCGCGCGGTGCACACAAGCCAAGGCACCCGTCACAAGTCGCCTCGGGTCTCTGCCGACCGCGTGGCTCTCCAGAAAACCGGTCCCCGTCTCGACGTGAGGGAGCGAAATCGGATGTTGGATTTCCAGGCTCTTCTCTTTGGTTACTTTCTCTTGAGCCAGCAAGAGAAAGTGACCGCCGGCCGGGCGCGACCGGCGGGCTGCACGCAAGTGGCCAGAAACCCATCCGGCCGAAGGCCAAGACAAGACGGCGTTCATGCGCGCCCCCCCCGCATCAACTGCCGGTTCTCAATATCAACCCGAACCACGATCGCCAACGCGATGAGGTTCAGCACCACGGCAGAGCCCCCATAGCTCATCAACGGCAACGTCAACCCCTTGGTCGGCAGCACCCCCAGGTTCACTCCCATGTTGATGAAGGCCTGCCCGCCCATCCAGATGCCCACGCCCTGCGTCATCAAGCCGGCAAACACCCGATCCAGCGCGATCGCCTGCCGCCCGATGTGGAAGATGCGCCGCGTCAGCCAGAAGAACGCGACGATCACCGCCGCCACGCCGATGAAACCAAGTTCCTCGCCGACAACAGCCAGCAGGAAGTCGGTGTGCGCCTCCGGCAGGTAATGCAGCTTCTCCAGCGAGGAGCCCAGCCCCTGGCCGAAGATCTCGCCCCGGCCGAAGGCGATCAACGAATGGGTGAGCTGGTAGGCCTTGCCCTGCGCGTAGGCCGGGTTCCACGGGTCCAGGTAGGCAAAGATGCGCTGGCGGCGGAACTCGCTGAACACGATCATCAGCACGAAGGCGCCCACCAGCACCGCCACGCTGAGGAAGAACATGCGGCCGTTCACACCGCCCAGGAACAGGATGCCCAGCGCGATGGCGGCAATCACCATGAACGCGCCCATGTCAGGCTCGGCCAGCAGCAGCAGGCCCACCACACCCAATGCCACCGCCATCGGCGTGACGGCGCGGAAGAAGTTCTCCTTCACATCCATCTTGCGCACCATGTAGCTGGCGGCATACATCGCCATCGCCAGCTTGGCCCATTCGCTCGGCTGGAAGTTCAGGATGCCCAGCGGGATCCAGCGGCGCGCACCGTTCACGCCCTTGCCCACATGCGGCACCAGCACGATCACCAGCGACAGCAGCGCGGTGACGAACAGCCAGGGCGCCCACTTCTCCCACACGCTGATCGGCACCTGCACCGTGGCCAGCGCGGCGATCGCTCCCAGCACGATGAAGGTCAGTTGGCGGGTGAGGAAATGGGTGGGCGCATAGCGCGCAAAACGCGGACTGTCCGGCAGCGCGACGGAGGCCGAATACACCATCACCAGGCCCAGTGCCAGCAACGCCACCGTCACCCAGATCAGGGCCTGGTCGAAGCCCAGCAGGCGCGCGGGCTGGCCGGAGGACACGCTGACCCAGTCGCGCACCGGTACCTGGTCGCCGCGGCCGTCGCCCTTGGGGCGGCCGGGCAGCACGGCCACCAGGCGCTGCAGCAGCGCGCCGGGGGACAGCAGGGCCAGCGCCTTGTTCATCATGCGAGGCTCTCCCCGCGATCCGCGGCCAGGTCGTGCACCGTGCTCACGAACACTTCGGCGCGATGTTTGTAGTTGCGGAACATGTCCAGGCTGGCGCAGGCCGGGCTCAGGAGCACGGCGTCGCCCGGCTGCGCCTGCTCGAAGCACCAGCGCGTGGCCGCCTCCAGCGAGTCGTGGCGCTGGATCGCCACGCCGCTGCCCGCCAGCGCGGCGTCGATGGCTGCGGCGTCGCGGCCGATCAGCGCGACGGCGCGCACATGCTGCGACACCGGCTCGCGCAGCGGCGCAAAGTCCTGCCCCTTGCCGTCGCCTCCCAGGATCACCACCAGCCTGGCGGGCGCCTTGTCCAGCCCGAGGCCGTTGAGTGCCGCGACGGTGGCGCCTACGTTGGTGCCCTTGCTGTCGTCGAAGGCCTCCACGCCGTCGATGGTGCCGATGTACTCCACGCGGTGCGGCTCGCCGGTGTATTCACGCAGGCCGTGCAGCATGGGGGCCAGTGGGCAGCCGATCGCCGTGGCCAACGCGAGCGCGGCCAGCGCGTTGGCTGCGTTGTGGCGGCCGCGGATGCGCAGCGCGTCGGCCGGCATCAGGCGCTGCAGGATGATTTCTTCCTCTTCGCCTTTCTTGCGTTTGATGGTCTCGTCACTTTCCATCGCACGCACCAGCCAGGCCATGCCGTTCTGCGTCACCAGGCCGAAGTCGCCCGGGCGCTGCGGTTCGTCCAGGCCAAAGCGCACCACCTTGCGATGGATCGTCTTGGCCGGGCGGCCCTTGGCGCCTTTGACCACGATCGGCTCGGGCACCAGGCGCTCGACCTGCGGATCGTCCCGGTTGATCACCATCGGCGCCTCGCGACCGAAGATGCGCGCCTTCGCCGCCACATAGGCCGCCATGTCGCCATGCCAGTCGAGGTGGTCCTGCGTGATGTTGAGCACCACCGCCGCGCTCGGCTCGAAACCCTTCACCTCGTCGAGCTGGAAGCTGGACAGCTCCAGCACCCACACCTCAGGCAGGTGCTCGAACACCGGTGCCTTGGGCGGTGGCGGGGCCAGTTGAAGCGGGGCTTCTTCCTCGGTGGACTCCACCGGCGCGGTGGCAAAGGCATCGGTGTCCGCGATGTGCGGTGCGTCTTCGGCCGGCGCCAGGGCCTCCGGCTCGTTCTCGTCGCGCTCGGTGGACAGCACCTCGGCTTGCGCGAAGGCGTCGGTGTCTGAGAGCTGCGGGTCCTCGATGGCCGGGGCGTCGGGCTGGGCATTGCCGGCAGGTGCTTGCGCGGGCTGATCCGGGATCGTTCCGGCCGCTGCGTCCGGGGCCGCATCGTCGGCGGCCGCGGGCTCCGCCGGCTCCAGGTCCAGCGCCGCCGCCAGCGTGTCCAGCATCGTGGGCCCGATGTTGCCGGCGGTGGCCACGCGCTTGCCGGCGCGCTCCACCAGCAGCGCGGTGAGCGCGGTGGTCGTCGTCTTGCCGTTGGTGCCGGTGATGGCCAACACCTTGGGCTCGTAGCGCCGCTCGGCCTTCAGGTCGGCCAGCGCGCGGTTGAACAGGTCCAGCTCGCCCTGCACCAGCAGGCCGGTGTCCAGCGCCCGGTTGAGCAGCGGCGCGATGCGCTCATCGGTGGGCGCGAGGCCGGGGCTCTTGAGCACCAGCTGCACACCGGCCAGCACCGCCTGCACATCGATGGCCCCGGTGCTGAACTCGGCCTGTGGCAGCGCATCGCGCAGCTCGGCCAGCTTGGGCGGTGTTTCGCGCGAGTCCCACACCCGCACCCGCTCGGCGCCGCAACGCACGCACCAGCGCGCCATCGCCAGGCCGGAGTCGCCCAGGCCCAGGATGAGAACGGAGAGGCCGCGGAGGTAGTTCATGCCGGGCTCTTGCTCACCGCAGCTTCAGGCTGGCCAGGCCGATCAGGCACAGCAGCATGGTGATGATCCAGAAGCGCACCACGACCTGCGTCTCGGTCCAGCCGCTCTTTTCGAAATGGTGGTGCAGCGGCGCCATCTTGAAGATGCGCCGGCCCTCGCCGTAGCGTTTCTTGGTGAACTTGAAGAAGCTCACCTGCAGCATCACCGACAGCACCTCGATCACGAAGATGCCGCCCATCACGGCGAGCACGATCTCCTGCCGCACGATGACGGCGATGGTGCCCAGCGCACCGCCCAATGCCAGCGCGCCCACGTCGCCCATGAAGATCTGCGCGGGGTGCGCGTTGTACCAGAGGAAGGCCAGCCCGGCACCGGCCATCGCGGCGCAGAACACCAGCAGCTCGCCCGCGCCGGGGATGTAGGGGAACAGCAGGTACTTGCTGTACACCGAGCTGCCCACCACGTAGGCGAACACACCGAGCGCGGAGCCCACCATCACCACCGGCATGATCGCCAGCCCGTCCAGCCCGTCGGTGAAGTTCACCGCGTTGCTGGAGCCCACGATCACGATGTAGGTGAGGATGATGAAGCCGAACACGCCCAGCGGATAGCTGATGGTCTTGAAGAAGGGCACCATCAGGTCGGCCTTGGGTGGCAGCTCATTGGAGAAGCCGCTCTGCACCCAGCGCAGGAACAGCTCGAGCACACGCAGGTTGGAGGTCTCGGACACGCTGAACGCCAGGTACAGCGCCGCCACCAGCCCGATCAGCGACTGCCAGAAGTACTTCTCCTTGGACGACATGCCCTCGGGGTTCTTGTGCACCACCTTGCGCCAGTCGTCGGCCCAGCCCACGGCGCCGAAGCCGAAGGTGACCATCATCACCACCCACACGAAGCGGTTGGTCCAGTCGAACCACAACACGGTCGCAATGCCGATGGCGATGAGCACCAGCACGCCGCCCATGGTGGGCGTGCCCGCCTTGGCCAGGTGCGCCTTCACGCCGTATTCGCGGATCGGCTGGCCGATCTTCAGCTCGGTGAGGCGGTTGATCACCCAGGGGCCGAAGGCCAGGCCGATCAGCAGCGCGGTCAGCGCCGCCATCACCGCACGGAAGGTGAGGTACTGGAACACGCGCAGAAAACCCAGCTGCTCGGGATAGAGCAATTGCAGCCAGGAGGCCAGGCTCACCAGCATCAGGCGGCTCCGTTCGAAGAAGAGGAAGAAGCAGCCGCGAGCAGGGCCTGCACCACACGTTCCATCTGCATGAAGCGCGAACCTTTGACGAGTACAGCCGCTGCTTCGGGCGCCTGGCCCAGCGCGGCCAGCAGCTCGGGCACGGTGGCGAAGTGGCGCGCGCCGGTGCCATAGGCGGCGGCCGCGTCGGCACACAGGCTGCCCGCGGTCCACAGCGCCGGCAGGCCGCGCTCGCGCGCATAGGCGCCGACCTCGGCATGGAACTGCGGGCCTTGAGTGCCCACCTCGCCCATGTCGCCCAGCACCAGCCACTGCGGGGCTGGCAACTCGGCCAGCACGTCGATCGCGGCGCGCACGGAATCCGGGTTGGCGTTGTAGCTGTCGTCCACCAGCGTCACGCGGCGGCCGGCGCGTTCGAAGGACTTCAGCTGCGAGCGGCCTTTCACGGCTTCGAAAGCCTCCAGGCCGCTGGCGATCGCTTCCAGCGGCGCACCGGCGGCGAGCGCACACGTGGCGGCGGCCAATGCGTTCTTCAGGTTGTGCCGGCCGGCCACTTTCAGGCGCGCGAGCGTGGTGCCCACCGGCGTGTGCAAGGTGAGCGCCCAGGCGTCGCCGTCCCACGCTTCGGTGCCGGTGACGTCGGCGGCACCGTGCATTGCGAAGGTGAGCTGCGGACGCTGGCCGGCCAGGGTGTGCCACAAGGGCGCGTATTCGTCGTCGGCCGGGAACACCGCGACGCCGGTGGGGCCCAGGGCCTCGATCACGCTGCCGTTCTCGCGCGCCACCGCTTCCACGCTGGCCATGAACTCCTGATGCTCGCGCTGTGCGTTGTTCACCAGCGCCACCGTGGGCTTGACCAGGCGGCTCAACTCGGCGATCTCGCCCACGTGGTTCATGCCGAGTTCGATCACGCCGGCCTTGTGCCAGGTGCTTTCGTCCTGGCGCAGGCGCAGCAGGGTGAGCGGCACGCCGATGTGGTTGTTGAGGTTGCCCTCGGTGGAAAAGGCATGCTGCGGCACCCAGGCGCGCAGGATGCTCGCGATCATCTGCGTGACCGTGGTCTTGCCGTTGCTGCCGGTCACGGCGATCAGCGGCAGCACGAAGCGGTCACGCCAGCCGGAGGCCAGCGCCTGCAGGCCGGCCAGTGCATCGGGCACCTGCAGGCCCGGCAGGCCGGCGTCGTGGAGCCCGCGTTCGGCCAGCGCCGCCACCGCTCCGAGCGAGCCCGCCTGCGGCAGGAAATCATGCGCGTCGAAGCGCTCCCCCTTGAGCGCGACAAACAGGTCGCCCGGCTTCAGGCTGCGGGTGTCGCTGTGCACACGCAGGATGGCCGTGGTGCCGTCACCGACGAGCGTGGCACCCGGCAGCAGCGCATGGGCATCGGCCAGCGTCATCATCATGGTGTGCCCTCCTGCTGCTGACGCTGCGCCAGCGCCTTTGCGGCCTCGACCACGTCGGAGAACGGGTGTTTCACACCGGCGATCTCCTGGTAGTCCTCATGGCCCTTGCCGGCGATCACCACCACGTCGCGTGCATCCGCTTCGCGCACCGCGCGGGCGATGGCCTCGTGGCGGTCCTCCAGCACCAGCGTGCGGTCCATGTGCTGCAGGCCGGCGGTGATGTGCTTCAGGATGTCCAGCGGCGCTTCGTGGCGCGGGTTGTCGCTGGTGACCACCACGCGGTCGGCCAGCGCTTCGGCGATGCGGCCCATCTGCGGCCGCTTGCCGGGGTCGCGGTTGCCGCCGCAGCCGAACACGCACACCAGCTCGCCGCCACGTGCCGCGGCCAGCGGCTTGAGCGCGTGCAGCACCTTCTCCAGCGCGTCGGGGGTGTGGGCGTAATCGACCACCACCTCCGGCAGGCCGTCGCGGCCAGCCGCCACACGTTGCATGCGGCCGGGCACGGGTGTCAGGTAAGGCACCACGCCGGCCGCGTCCTGCAGCGACACGCCGCAGGCGCGCAAGCCACCCAGCACCGCCAGCAGGTTGCTCGCGTTGTAGTCGCCGATCAGCGTGCTGCGCACCGCCACCGTCTGCTCACCCTCGCGCAGGGTGAAGGCGAGGCCGCCGTCCACATAGCGCAGGTCTTCTGCGGTGAGGCGCCCGCCCTCGCGCACCGAATAGGTCCACACATCCAGCGACGAACCCTGCAACTCGATCGCGAGTTGCGCGCCACGGTCGTCGTCGATGTTGATCACCGCGGCCTTCAAGCCCGGCCAGCCGAACAGCATGCGCTTGGCGGCCCAGTAGCCTTCCATCGTGCCGTGGTAGTCCAGGTGGTCCTGGGTGAAGTTGGTGAACAGCGCCACCTCGATGCGGGTGCCGTCCAGGCGCCGCTCCACGATGCCGATGGACGAGGCCTCGATCGCGCAGGCCGCGAAGCCCTGGTCCACGAAGCGGCGGAACGCCGCCTGCAGCAGCACCGGGTCCGGCGTGGTGAGGCCGGTGAACTGCACGTTGCCAGGCTCGCCACCCGCCCGCTCCGACGGCGGCTCACCGATCCCGAGGGTGCCCACCACGCCGCAACGGCGGCCCAGCCGGGTGTTCGCCTGCGCCGTCCACCAGGCGGTGGAGGTCTTGCCATTGGTGCCGGTGGTGGCAATCACCTGCAGCTGGTCGGTGGGCTGGCCGTAGTACTGGTGGGCGATCGGGCCGGTCGCGGCCTTGAGATTGGGCAGCGACGCGACGCGCGCATCCTTGAAGGCGAAGGCGTCCACGCCGTCGAGCTCCACCAGGCAGGTGGTGGCGCCGGCGTCCAGCGCGGCCTGCACGAAGCGGCGGCCGTCGGTGGCATAACCGGGCCAGGCGATGAAGCCGTCGCCGGGCTGGACCTGGCGGCTGTCGGTGCGCAGCACGCCGGTCACCCATTCCTGCAGCCAGCGCGCGGCCGCTTCGGGAGACTTGAGGAGGACGGTTGGCATCAGAAACTCTCTTCCTCGGCCGGCTGGCTGGCGATGATCTGCGGCTTGACGTCGATGTCCGGCGGCACGTTCATCATGCGCAGCGTCTGCTGCACGACCTGGCTGAACACCGGCGCGGCGACATCGCCGCCGAAGTACTTGCCCGCGCTGGGTTCGTCCACCATCACCGCCACGATGACGCGCGGCTTGTCCACCGGGGCCAGGCCAACGAACCACGAGCGGTACTTGTTGCTCGCATAGCCCTTGCCTTCCTGCTTGTGCGCCGTGCCGCTCTTGCCGCCCACCGAATAGCCCATGGTCTGTGCCTTGGGGCCGGTGCCGCCCGGCCCCGCCGCCATCTGGAGCATCTTGCGTACCTCCTGCGCGGTGCGGGCGGACATCACCCGCACGCCGCCGGCCGGCTGCTCCTGCTTGAGCATGGTCACGGGAATCACCTCGCCGTCGCGCGCGAACGCGGTGTAGGCATGCGCGATCTGCAACAGCGATGCGGACACGCCATAACCGTAGGCCATGGTGGCCTGTTCGATCGGGCGCCAGGTCTTGTAGGGCCGCAGCCGGCCGCTCACCGCACCGGGGAAGTTGATCTGCGGCTTCTGCCCGAAGCCCACGCTGGACATCAGCTCCCACATCTCGCGCGGCGGCATCTGCATCGCCAGCCGGGCGGCGCCGATGTTGCTGGACTTCTGGATCACCTCGCGCACCGTGAGCACCGGGTGCGGGTGCGCATCGCGGATCGCAGTGCCGGTGACCACCAGGCTGCCCGGTGCGGTGACCACCGGCGTGTCGGGCGTGACCCGGCCGGTGTCCAGCGCATGGGCGATGATGAACGGCTTCATCGTCGAGCCGGGCTCGAAGGTGTCGGTGAGCGCGCGGTTGCGCAGCTGCCCGCCGGTCAGGCTCTGGCGGTCGCCCGGGTCGTAGCTCGGGTAGTTGGCCAGGGCCAGGATCTCGCCGGTTTGCGCATCCAGCACCACCACGCTGCCGGCTTTGGCCCTGTGCTCGATCACCGCGTCGCGCACGCGCTGGTAGGCGAAGAACTGCACCTTGGAGTCCACCGCCAGCTCCACGCTGCGGCCATCCACCGGCTCGATCTGGTCGCCCACGTCTTCCACCACGCGGCCCAGCCGGTCCTTCAACACGCCACGCTGGCCGTCCTTGCCCTGCAGGTCGGCCTGGAAGGCGAGTTCGATGCCTTCCTGCCCCTTGTCCTCCACGTTGGTGAAGCCCACCACATGAGCCGCGGCTTCGCCTTCGGGGTAGCGGCGCTTGTACTCGCGCACCTGGTACACGCCCTTGATGCCCAGCGCCTTGATGCTGGCCCAGCGCTCGTCCTCCACCTGGCGCTTCAGCCAGACGAAATTGGGGCTGTCGTCGAGCTTGCCTTCGAGCTCGGCCAGCGTCATGCCAAGCAGGCGGGCCAGCTCCTTGCGCTGCTCGCGGGTGGCCTCCAGGTCCTTGGGGATGGCCCAGACGGACGGCGCCGGCACGCTGGCGGCCAGGATCTGGCCGTTGCGGTCCACGATGCGGCCGCGGCTGGCCGGCACCTCCAGCGTGTGCGCGTAGCGCTTCTCGCCTTCCTTCTGGTAGAAGCCGGTGCTCACGATCTGCACGTAGGCGGCGCGCCCCACCAGCAGCACGAAGCCGCCGGCCACCAGCGCCACGAGGAACTTCGAGCGCCAGGGCGGCGTCTTGGACGCCAGCAGCGGGCTGGTGGCGTAGTTGACGCTGCGCACGCTGGCATGCGCGCCCGCCCGTGCGGCCGCCTTCGCGCGGCCGATCATGGCTGGCCTCCATCGGTGACGTACTGCGTGACGGCCGGCGTGGCCGGCGCCATGCGCAGCTTCTCGCGCGCCACCCGCTCCACCCGCAGGTTGGTGGCTTCGGCCTGGCGTTCGGTGAGCAGGCGCTGGTGGTCGGTGTCCAGCCGGCGCTGCTCGTTCTGCAGCTTGTCCAACTCGGCGAACAGGCGGCGCGCCTCGTACGAGGTCTTCACCAGGTACAGGCCACTGGCCACCAGCACCAACAGCAACAGGAGGTTGACGCGCGCGAACATCAGGCGGCCTCCGTCCTCTCCGCCACGCGCAGGATGGCCGAGCGCGAACGCGGGTTCGCGCGCACTTCGGTCTCGCTGGGCTTCAGGCGGGCCAGCGCGCGCAGCCGCGTGGGCAGGGGTTCCGCAAACGGGGCACGCCGGTCGACCACGCTCTTGCTTTCGCGCGAGATGAAGGTCTTGACGATGCGGTCTTCCAGCGAGTGGAAGCTGATCACCACCAGCCGGCCTTGCGGCAGCAGCAGCTTCAACGCCGCGTTCAGGCCTTGTTCGAGCTCCTCAAGCTCGGCGTTGACCTGAATCCGAAGAGCCTGAAATGTGCGCGTTGCAGGATCCTGGCCCGGCTCGCGGGTTTTGACCGCACGAGCCACGACTTCGGAAAGCTCCCCTGTGCTTCGAACAGGATTCCCGCCTTCCCGGCGAGCCACAAGCGCCTTTGCAATCGGCACAGCAAACCGTTCTTCCCCATAGTCGCGTACCACCTTTGCAATCTGGCGCTCATCGGCGCGGGCCAGGAAATCCGCGGCGCTTTCGCCACGGGTCGGATCCATGCGCATGTCCAGCGGGCCGTCGAAACGGAAGCTGAAGCCGCGCGCGGGGTTGTCGATCTGAGGCGAGGACACACCCAGGTCGAGCAGCACGCCGTGCACTTGCGCGATGCCCAGTGCCGCCACCTGCTGCGCCATGTCGGCGAAGGAGCTGTGGCAGATGGAAAAACGCGGGTCGTCGACCCGCGATGTTTCGCCTTGAGTCGCCGCCGCAATCGCGTCCGGATCCTTGTCGAAGGCGATCAGCCTTCCGCGCGGTGTGAGCCGCCCGAGGATGGCGCGGGCATGGCCGCCGCGGCCGAAGGTGCCGTCGATGTAGGTGCCGTCGGCATCCCACACCAGGGCATTGACGGCCTCGTCCAACAAGACGGTGCGGTGATCGAAGGAGGTCGTGCTCATCAGAAGACGAAGTCCTTCAGCGCGTCGGGCAGGCCGGAGGCCATGACCTTGGCTTCGTGCTCGGCGTAGCGGCCGGCGTCCCACAGCTCCAGGCGCTGGCCCATGCCGAGCAGCATCACATCCTTGGTGAGGGCGGCGGCGTTGCGCAGCTCGGGGGAAATGAGCACGCGGGAGGAGGCGTCGATCTCCACGTCCATCGCGTTGCCCAGGAAGATGCGGCGCCAGCCTTCGGCCGACATCGGCAGCTGCATCAGGCGATCGCGGAAATGCTCCCAGGCCGGGCGGGGAAAGACCAGCAAGCAGCCGTCGGGGTGCTTGGTGAGGGTGAGCTGCCCTTGCGCGAGCGCGAGCAGCACGTCGCGGTGGCGGACCGGGACGGTGATCCGCCCCTTTCCATCCAGCGCGAGCGCTGAGGCACCCTGAAAGACAAACGTCGACACCGAAACCCCGCTAGGGCCACTGAGACCCACAAAAGTGCACTTTTCGCCACTTTAGCCGACGGTTTCGGCAAGGTCAAATAAAATCGGGCCGAAAAATCAATGAAATCAATAACTTACAGCTGAGACCTGAGGTACCAGACTGTCATTTAGTGAAGAAAAATAAGGACTTGCGGGCGGCAGTGAAAGTGATGGGTGAGCTGCTGCTCGCAATGAGCTGGCCCGCGCTCCAGCAGGCAGAGCGCGCCGGCGCTTGAAAGCCGGACCGCAAGAGTTACCGACGAATTGTGGCGCCGGCGCGCTGAAACATCGTCCTGCGTGCGCTTTGTCACGCCGTCGGCGGGCCACCGAGCGGGTGCGTTTTTTGCGGCGCTGCCGGGATCCGCATCCGTCCGCGAAAGGATTCAATGGAACCGACGAGCCCCACTGTCCTGCTGGTGGACGACGACAGCGACAACCGGGAGGTGGTACGCGAGTTCCTGCGCGAGGCGGGCCTGGAGGTCTGGTGCGCCCGTGACGGCGCGGAGGCCTTGGCTTCCATCCGCGTGCGCCGGCCGGACGCGGTGCTGCTGGACTACATCATGCCCACCATGGACGGTGCAGCCCTGGCGCGTGCCTTGCGCGAATCGCCCGCCACGAAGGACATCGGCGTGGTGATGGTGAGTGGGCTGAGCGAAGCCTTTGTGCGCCCGGTGTGCAGCGACTACGACGTGTTCCTCCCTAAGCCCTATTCGCCCGACCAGGCCGTGCAGGCGCTCACGCAGGCGGTGCGCCGGCGTGGCGCCCCCGCTGCCTGACTGCTCCGCCCGCAGGCGCAAGGGGATACGGGAGCATGATTTGCCGCGCGGGCGGTGAACCAGTCGCTTCGCCATGTCTTCGGACGCCGACCTTCTTTCCCGCCTGCTTGAGCATGCCGTCGGCCTGGCCGGCCTGGACGATCTGGACCCGGTGCTGCGGCGGATCGGCGACGCGCGCACCGTGCTGCTCGGCGAAGCCAGCCACGGCAGCCTGGAGTTCTACCGGCTGCGTGCCCAGCTGACCCGCCGGCTCATCACCGAACACGGCTTTGACGCGGTGGCGGTGGAAGCCGACTGGCCGGACACACTACGCGCCAGCCGCTGGGCCATGGGCCACGACGCCGACGCCTCCGCCGAGCGCGCGCTGGGCGGCTTCGAACGCTTTCCGCAGTGGATGTGGCGCAACCCGGAAGTGCTCGGCTTCCTGCAATGGCTGCGGCAGCACAACGCACAGGCCCAACCGCCGCAGCGCGTGGGGTTCTTCGGTCTGGACCTGTACAGCCTGCGCGCGTCCATGCAGGCGGTTCTGCATTACCTCGACCAAGCCGATCCCACCGCTGCGGCTCGCGCACGGCAGCGCTACAGCTGCTTCGACCACTTCGGCGAGGACCCGCAGTTCTACGGGCAGGCGGTGCGCTTCGGCCTGACCGAAGGCTGCGAGCGCGAGGTGCTGCAGCAGTTGCAGGAGCTGTGCAGCAGCTCGCACACTGGCCTGCTGGACGACGCAGCCGCGCTCGACGACGAGCACTTCCATGCGCAGCAGAACGCCCAGGTGGTGCGCAACGCCGAGGCCTACTACCGGGCGATGTTCGAAGGCCGCGTGTCGTCGTGGAACCTGCGTGACGACCACATGGCCGGCACCCTGGCCGCGTTGCAACGCCACCTCGCGCAGCAACGCGGCCGCCCTGCCAAGGTGGTGGTGTGGGCGCACAACTCGCACATCGGCGACGCGCGGGCCACCGCCATGGCCGACGAAGGCGAGATCAACCTGGGCCAGCGCGTGCGCGAGGCCGCCGAAGCTCCAGGCGATACCTTCCTGCTCGGCTTCACCACCCACGCCGGCACGGTGACCGCCGCGAGCGACTGGGACGGCGCGGCCGAACGCAAGACGGTGCTGCCCTCGCGCGCCGGCAGCCATGAGCGCCTGCTGCATGACCTGGGCCTGCCGCTGGCGCTGCTGCCGCTGCGGGATCCCGAGCTGCAGCGCGCACTGTCAGCGCCCCGGCTGGAGCGGGCCATCGGCGTGATCTACCGGCCGGACACCGAGCTGATGAGCCACTACTTCCGCGCCCGGCTGGCGCAGCAGTTCGATGCGGTGATCCACATCGACGAAACGCAGGCGCTGCCGCCGCTGGACGCGTCGGCGCGGTGGCCGCAGCCGCACACCGGGGAAACCGAAACCTACCCGTCCGGCGTGTGAGGCGGGGTCGCTATGGCGACGTCGGGCGGCGCAGCAGCGCCATCACTTCCTCGTCGCTGGTCTGCTCGAAGTCGAGGTAGTGCTCCCCGACCGAGTTGAAGCGCGCCGGCTCCTGCAGGCACACATAGTCCTGAGGGGCGAGACCCAGACGATCGCCCATGCCGGCAGGGGCCACAGGCACCGCCACCACGGTGCGCGCGGCGCCCAGCTGCGCCAGGCCCTGCAGCGCCGCCTGCATGGTGCCCCCCGTGGCGATGCCGTCGTCCACCAGCACCACCACGCGGCCGGCCACTGGCGCGGCGGGCGCACCTTCGCGGTAGAGGCGCCGCCGCGCTTCGATGAGCTGCAACTGTTCTTCGTGTTGCGCGGCGATGTATGCCGGCGAGGCGCCGGTGGCTTGCACCAGCGCGTGGTTCAGCACGGTCTGCGGCGGGCTGCCCTCCACCACTGCGCCCAGCCCGAGCTCCGGCTGGCCGGGCGCGGGCAGCTTGCGCACCAGCAGCACGTCCAGCGGCGCCTCCAGGGTGCGGGCGATCTCCCCGGCCACCGGGACCCCGCCGCGTGGCAGCGCCAGCACCAGCAGTGGCCGGGTTTCGCCCGACAAGCACTGTTGCACTGCGCTGGCGAGCTGCCGGCCGGCGTCGGAGCGGTGGGCGAAGCGCAGCGAAGGCGAATGGATCGACATGGCAGGCAGCGGTGCCCGCTGCACCGCGACGATGAACCCGAGAAGCGCATGCTGCCCGTCTTCAGCCGCCCGGTCCAGCGGCTGCGATCTCAGCGCCGCGCTTCAGCCTTCGTTGAGCAGCCGCTGCAGGTCGCTGGCCAGGGCCTTGGGGCCGGCGCCATAGCGCTCGAACAGCCGCACCCGCCCCTGGGTGTCAAAGACATAGGAACCGGCGGTGTGGTCCATGGTGTAGCTGCCTTCGGCCTTGCCGGGCACCTTGGCGTAGAACACCTTGAACTCCTTGGCGGCCGCCTGCGTCTGCTCCGGCGTGCCGCGCAGGGCAACGAAGCCGGGATCGAAGTTGTGCAGGTAGCTCTTGAGCAAGGCGGGCGTGTCGCGCTCGGGATCGATGGTCACGAACACACCCTGCACCTTGTCGCCCTGGGGCCCGAGCGAGCGCTTCACTTCGGCCAGCTCGGCCATGGTGGTGGGGCAGACGTCGGGGCACTGGGTGTAGCCGAAGAACACCACCGTCACCTTGCCCTTGAAGTCACCCAGGGTGCGCGGCTTGCCGTCGGCATCGGTCAGCGCCAGCTGGCGGGCATAGTCGGCGCCGGTGATGTCCACGCCCTGGAAGCTGGGCTGGTTGTTCGCCCGCTCGCAACCCGCCAGAGCCGCCAGCGCCAGGGCACACACGAAAGCACGGCGCGCGAGGAAGTGGGTCATGACAGCAGCGGCATCAGGTAGTGGTCCAGCAGCAGCGCGGCGAACAGCAGCGACAGGTGCAGGATGGAGAAGCGGAAGGTGCGCCGCGCGAGGTCGTCGCTGTAGTGGCGCCACAGGCGGAAGGCATAGCCGATGAAGGCCGCGCCCAGCGCCAGCGCAGCCAGCAGGTACAACCAGCCGCTCATGCCGTACACGAACGGCAGCAAGGTGCCGGCGAACAGCACCAGCGTGTACAGCAGCACATGCAGGCGGGTGAATTCGTTGCCGTGGGTCACCGGCAGCATCGGCAGCCCCGAGCGGCGGTAGTCCTCCGCGCGGTACAGCGCCAGGGCCCAGAAGTGCGGCGGTGTCCACAGGAAGATGATGAGGCACAGCATCAACGCCTCCGGCCCCACCTCCCCGCGCATCGCGGCCCAGCCCAGCACCGGCGGCATGGCGCCGGAGGCGCCGCCGATCACGATGTTCTGCGGCGTCATCGGCTTGAGCACCACGGTGTAGATCACCGCATAACCCACGAACGTGGCGAAGGTGAGCCACATGGTGAGCGGGTTCACCAGGAACCACAGCAGCGCGCTGCCCAGGCCGCACAGGATGAGCGAAAACAGCAGCGTCTGGGTGTTGGTGAGTTCGTGCTTGGCGGTGGGCCGCCAGGCGGTGCGCGCCATCTTGGCGTCGATGTGCTGCTCGACCAGGCAGTTGAACGCGGCGGCCGCTGCGGCCACCAGCCAGATGCCCGCGGTGGCGGCCAGCGCCACCCGCAGGTCCGGCACGCCCGGCTCAGCGAGCAGCATGCCAATGACCGCGCAGAACACGATCAGCTGCACCACCCGCGGCTTGGTCAGCACGTAGTACTGCCGCAGGCGCGATGCGGCTGCAACGTGGGGGCTCGGGCTGCTGACGGTGTTGGCCATGGGGAACCGGCGATTCTACGAAGTGGACGCTGCCGGCCGCAGTGACGGGGCCGGTGAACGCTGCGCCGCCCCCTGGCGCAGCCGCAGGCCCAGGCGCGTGAGCAGGAGCACCAGCGCAGCCGCGCCGCCGGTGTGGCCGACCGCGGCCGCCAGCGGCCAGCCGAGCACGACGTTGGACAAGCCCGTGCCCAGCTGCCACGCTGCCACCGCCGCCAGGCCGAACGCAAAACGGCGTGATGCCCGGTCCCCGGCGCGTGCCAACGCGGCGGCCAGGGCCACCAGCGCCACCAGGAGCACATAGGCCACCAGGCGGTGCATGTAGTGGATGGCGGTCAGGGCGGCAAACGGCAGCCAGTCGCCGCTGGCGGTGGTGCCCAGGCCGCGCCGCAGGGTGAAGCCATGAGCGAAGTCCATCTCGGGCCACCAGCTGCCCTGGCATTGGGGAAAGTCGCTGCACGCCAGCACTGCATAGTTGGTGCTGACCCAGCCGCCCAGCGTGATCTGCAACAAGGCCAGCAGCACCACCGCGGCCACGCCGCAACGCAGGGCCCGCGTGCTGGCCAGCGGGCGGGGCGCAAACGCCTCGTCCTGCGCCGCCAGCAGCGCGATCAAGGCCAGGCCGCCCAGCAGGTGCCCGGTGACCACTGCCGGATACAGCTTCATGGTGACCGTGAGCGCGCCGAACGCGCCCTGCACGCACACCCACACCAGCGTGGCGGTGGCCCACCAGGGCGACGGTGCAGGCGCGCCGTCACGCCGGCGCCACTGGCGCCAGGCCACCACGCACAGCACAGTGATCAGCGCACCCACGCCGGTGGCGAGGTAACGGTGGATCATCTCGACCCAGGCCTTGCGTTGCGTGACCGGCCCGCTCGGCATGGCGCTCTGGGCCGCGGCGATCTCATGGTGTGCGCCCAGCGGGCTGGCGTTGCCATAACAGCCGGGCCAGTCGGGGCAACCCAGGCCGGAATCGGTGAGCCGGGTGAAGGCACCGAACAGCACCAGGTCGAAGGTGAGGAAGAGCGTGAACACCGTGATCGCACGCCAGCGCGCCACCGGGTGGCCCTGGCGCTGGCGCCGCACGATCCACAGCAGCGGGGCGAGCGCGATCGCGCCGCCCAGCAGCAGGATGCGCACCAGCGGCGCAAGGTCCACGAGCGCCTGGCTGGTGTTCATCGGCCTGGCCGGTCCCAGGAGGCGGAGGCGCGCAGCAGCTTCTCGAGGTCGCGCTTGAGCTTGGCGGGGTCGGGGTTGGGCGGCGTGCGCATCATCCACTCGCCCATCGGGTCCACCAGGTACAGCGTGCTCTCCAGCGCCTGCCCCGGCTCGGGCTGCAGCCAGCGTGACAGCGCCTCGCGCGAGGTGCGCAGCACCGTGGTCGGTGGGTTGGACAGTGCTTCGCGCACCGGCGGCGGCACGGCCGCGTCGTCGGTCACCAGCCAGACCTTGTCCACCCGGTCGCGCTCCTTGCCCATCATCTCGCGCAGCTGGCGCTGCAGAAACAGGCGCTTGTCGCACTCGGCATCGCAGGCGCCGCCACCCACCGAGACCAGCAGCCACTGCCCTTTCAGCGACGATGCCGGCACGGCCTGGCCGGCCAGCGTGCGCAGCGGCAGGTCGGCCGGCAGGCTGCGGGTGGGCTGGATCAGCGTGCTGTAGTTGGTGCGCCCCTGGGGCCGGATCACGAAATAGGTGAAGTACGAAGCGATCACCGGGGCCGCGCACACCGCCAGCACCGCCAGCATCTTCCAGCGGCCGCGTTGCACACGCTGGTGCTGGTCGCCGGCCTGCCCGGCGTTGGGCAGCGAATGCACGGTGAACTCAAGCGGCTCGGCGCGTGCGGGGACGGAGGATTTGGAACCAGACATACAGACCCGCGATGAGGGCACAAAGGGCGAACCACTGGAAGGCATAACCGTGGTGCTTGGAAAGGTCCACGGCCGGCAGGGGCCAGTCGCGCGCCAGGCCGTCGGCGGCATCGGCGCCCGCGTTCAACTGCTGCACTGACAGGGGCCGCAGGGCCAAGTCAATTTCCGTGGTGAAAGCAGCGAGGTCGAGATTTTGCCGGATCGGCCCCGATGCCGCCCCCGCAAACTCGAACAGCCGCGACGGTGGCGGGGCCACGCGGCCAGCGATCTCCACCACGCCTTGCGGCGTGGTGATGGCCGGCAGGTGGGTGCGGTCCGCCGCATCGCGCGGCACCCAGCCGCGTTGCACCAGCACCGCATCACCCGGCGCGAGCACCAGCGGCGTGAGCACGAAGAAGCCAGGACGGCCACCGCCGATCTGGCGGTTGTCGAGGAAGACCGTGTGCTGCGCCAGCCACTGCCCGCGCAGCCGCACCGGCCGATAGTGCTGGCCCGCGGCCGCCTGCGCATCGCGCGCCAGCGTGGTGTTCTCCAGCGCGGGCAGGCGGCCACGGCTTTCGATCGCCCGCTGCAGCGCCTGCTTCTGCGCGGCGCGATCGAGCTGCCACACACCGAGGCGCGCCGTGAGCGCCATGCCGGCCAGCGCCGCCAGCGTGACCACCCAGCGCCTGTGCTTGTCGCTCAGCATGGAATGAAATAATCCCGGCCCATGAAAGCCATCATCATCATCGGCCTGCTGCTCGTGCTGGCCGCCCTGGCCAGCGCCGGCGTGTTCATGCTGCGCAAGGACACCGACGACGGCCAGCAGCGTGACAAGAAGATGGCGCGCGCCCTCGCGGTGCGGGTGGGCCTGTCGGTGGCGCTGTTCCTGTTCATCCTGCTGAGCTGGTATTTCGGCTGGATCGAGCCGAGGGGCATTCCGGTCACTCGGTAGTGACCCTCAACAACAAAGCCGCCCTCGGGCGGCTTTGTTGTTGGCCCCGTGGGACAGACCGCGCAGCGGCCAGGGGATGCTGCGCATCCCTCCGGGTGATCTGACGCCCCACCCCAACCCGCCCCCAAGGGGCGGGAGTCCCACTGGGACAGACCGCGCAGCGGTCAGGGGCGGTGGTCATCGGACGAGCGAAATGCGGACGGTTGTCCGGCCGCATTCGAGCCCCCTCGGGGGGCGGCCGCCAGGCGGCCGGGGGCTCCATGTCACATCCAGTAGACGACGGCGTACAAACCCAGCCACACCACGTCCACGAAGTGCCAGTACCAGGCCGCGCCTTCGAAGCCGAAGTGGCGCTGCGGGGTGAAGTGGCCCTTCATCAGGCGCAGCGTGATGAACAGCAGCATCAGCATGCCGACCAACACGTGGAAGCCGTGGAAGCCGGTCAGCATGAAGAAGGTGGAGCCGAAGATGCCGGAGCTGAGCTTGAGGTTCAGCTCGGTGTAGGCATGGTGGTATTCGAAGGCCTGCACACCCACGAAGGTGGCACCCAGCAGCACGGTGACCCACATCCACGCGATGGTGGTGGCGCGCTTGCCGGCGATGAGCGCATGGTGCGCGATGGTCAGCGTGACACCCGAGGTGAGCAGCAGCGCGGTGTTCAGCGTCGGCAGCGGCCAGGGCCCCACGGTGTGGAAGGGTTCCACCGTGCCGCCGGGGGCGGCGGTGGCGCCGGCCTGCAGGCTGGGCCACACCGCCTTGAAGTCAGGCCACAGGATCTGGTTGTCCAGGCTGCCCAGCGTCGGCACCGAGTAGATGCGCGACCAGAACAGGGCACCGAAGAAGGCGCCGAAGAACATCACCTCCGAGAAGATGAACCAGCTCATGCTCCAGCGGAACGAGGTGTCGATGCGCTTGCCGTACAGGCCCGTCTCGCTCTCGTGGATGGCCTGGCTGAACCACTTGAAGATCACGGCGGCCCACCAGGCCAGCCCGAAGAACAGCGAGAACTTGCCCCACTCATGGCCGTTGACCCACTGGCCGGCACCCAGGATCACGAAGAACAGGCCGATGGCCGTCAGCACCGGGTAAGCCGACGGTGGGGGAACGAAGTAGTAAGGCGTGTGCCCTGAGTGAGTCGCTGCCGACATTGGTTTTCTCCTCGAACCGAACTGCAAAAATCTTCGAAAGTCAGCCCACGACCCAGCGCACCACGGCGATCAGCACGCCGATGAAGATCAGCGCGGCGATCACGCCGGCGACGATCACGTGCACGGGGTTGAGCTGGCTCACATCCTTTTCATACTCGCTGGCCTGGCGCACGCCGAAGAACGACCACGCCACCGCCTTGAACGACTGCAGGAACGAGCCCTTGCGGCCGACCGCCTGGCGCAGGCTGCCGTCATCGGGCTCGCTCAAGACTTCACTCCCTTGCCGCTCACCTCGAAGAAGGTGTACGACAGGGTGATGGTCGTCACATCCTTCGGCAGCTTGCGGTCGATCACGAAGACCACCGGCCATTCCTTCTTCTCGCCCGGCTGCAGCGTGTATTCGTTGAAGCAGAAGCACTCCAGCTTGTTGAAGTGCGGGCTGGCCTGCTTGGGCGCATAGCTGGGAATCGCCTGCGCCGACATCACCCGGTTCTGCTCGTTGCGAAACTCGTACATCACCGTGGTCACTTCGCCCGGGTGCACCTGCACCGAACTCTTGGCCGGCCTGAAGCTCCACGGGCCGCGTGCGTTGGCATCGAACTCCACCGTGACCGTGCGCGAGGTGTCGACCTGGGTGTTGACCGGGCCACGCTCGCCGACCGGCCTGCCGCCGGCTTCACGCTCCGACAGGCTCAGCACGTTGATGCCCAGCGCCTCGCAGATCGACTTGTAGACCGGCACCAGCGCATAACCGAATCCGAACATCAGCGCGACGATGACGCCGAGCTTGCCCACCATGCGCAGGTTGTCCCTGCGCAGGCCGGCTTGATCGTGGTCGGGCGTGCTCACGCTGTGCAGTGCGGTCAGCGGCCCAGCAGGACGATCTTGGCCACGAAGCCGAGCGCAAAGACCGCTGCGATCGTCGCCAGGATTAGCGCGAGCCGGAGGTTCTTGCGGCGTTGCTCGGGATTCGGGGCCATGGACGTCAGCCGATCACGCGGGTGGCGGTGGCGTCCAGCTTGGGCGGTTCCTCGAAGGTGTGGAACGGGGCCGGCGACGGCACTTCCCACTCCAGGCCTTCAGCGGCCTCCCACGGGCGCTGGGCGGCCTTTTCGCCCTTGCCGCGCATCATGGGCACCACGATGAACAGGAAGAAGTACACCTGCATCAGGCCGAACCAGAAGGCGCCGAGCGAGGCGATCAGGTTGAAGTCGGCGAACTGCATGGGGTAGTCGGCATAACGACGCGGCATGCCGGCCAGGCCCAGGAAGTGCATCGGGAAGAAGGTGACGTTGAAGGCGATCAGCGAGCCCCAGAAGTGGATCTTGCCGCGCGTCTCGTTGTACATCACACCCGTCCACTTCGGGCCCCAGTAGTACACGCCGGCGAACAGCGCATACAGCGAGCCGGCCACCAGCACGTAGTGGAAGTGGGCCACCACGTAGTAGGTGTCCTGCAGCTGGATGTCGATGGGCGCCACCGACAGGATCAGGCCGGTGAAGCCGCCCATCGTGAACACGAAGATGAAGCCGACCGCGAACAGCATCGGGGTCTCGAAGGTCATCGAGCCCTTCCACATGGTGGCGATCCAGTTGAACACCTTCACCCCGGTGGGGATGGCGATCAGCATGGTGGCGTACATGAAGAACAGCTGGCCGGTCACCGGCATGCCGGTCGTGAACATGTGATGGGCCCACACGATGAACGACAGGATGGCGATGGACGCGGTGGCGTACACCATCGAGGTGTAGCCGAACAGGCGCTTGCGGGCGAAGGTCGGGATGATGGCGCTCACGATGCCGAACGCCGGCAGGATCATGATGTACACCTCGGGGTGCCCGAAGAACCAGAAGATGTGCTGGTACATCACCGGGTCACCGCCGCCCTGCGGGGTGAAGAAGCTGGTGCCGAAGTGGCGGTCGGTCAGCGTCATCGTGATGGCGCCGGCCAGCACCGGCATCACCGCGATCAGCAGGTAGGCGGTGATCAGCCAGGTCCAGCAGAACAGCGGCATCTTCATCAGCGTCATGCCGGGCGCGCGCATGTTCAGGATGGTGACGATGATGTTGATCGAGCCCATGATCGAGCTGGCGCCGAGGATGTGCATCGCGAAGATGCCGGCGTCCATCGACGGGCCCATCTGCAGCGTCAGCGGCGCGTAGAGCGTCCAGCCGGCGGCGGGGGCGCCACCGGGCATGAAGAAGCTCGCCACCAGCATGATGGCCGCGGGAATCATCAGCCAGAAGCTGAAGTTGTTCATGCGCGCGAAGGCCATGTCCGCCGCGCCGATCTGCAGCGGGATCATCCAGTTCGCGAAGCCCACGAAGGCCGGCATGATCGCCCCGAACACCATGATCAGACCGTGCATGGTCGTGAACTGGTTGAACAGCTCGGGGTTGAAGAACTGCAGGCCCGGCTGGAACAGCTCCAGCCGGATGCACAGCGCCAGGATGCCGCCGATCATCAGCATCGTGAAGCTGAACAGCAGGTACAGGGTGCCGATGTCCTTGTGGTTGGTGGCGAACACCCAGCGCCGCCAGCCGGCGGGCGCGTGGTGGTCGTCATGGGCATGGCCGTGGTCGTGCGCGTGACCCGCGGGATGAGGGAGAACTGCACTCATGTGTGTTTCCTTGGAACCTTGGATTACTTGCTGGCGGCGACCACGTCAGCCGGCTGCACGGTCTGGCCGGTCTTGTTCGACCAGCTGTTCTTCGTGTAGGTGACGACGGCGGCGATCTCGGTGTCCGACAGCTTGCCCTTCCAGGCGGGCATGGCGCCGTTCTGGCGGCCGTGCAGCACCACGTCGAGCTGCTTGCCCTTGTCGGCGTCCAGCACCACCGGCGAGGCGTCCAACGCCTTGATCGGGCCGGCGCCCTTGCCGTCCGGGCGGTGGCAGGCGGCGCAGTTGGCGGCGTAGACCTTCTCGCCGCGCGCGATCAGCTCCGGCTGCGTCCACACCTTGCTCGGGTCATCCGCGGCGGCGGCCAGGGCCTTCTTCTTGTCACCCACCCACTTGCTGTAGTCCTCCTGCGAGAGCACCTTCACGTGGATCGGCATGTAGGCGTGCTCCTTGCCGCAGAGCTCGGCGCACTGGCCGTAGTAGTCGCCGGTCTTTTCGGCGCGGAACCAGGTGTCGCGCACGAAGCCGGGGATCGCGTCCTGCTTGACGCCGAAGGCCGGCACCATCCAGGCGTGGATCACGTCGTTGGCGGTGGTGATGATGCGCACCTTGCGGTTCACCGGCACCACCAGCGGGTTGTCCACCTTCAGCAGGTAGTCGTCGCCCACCGGCTTGCCGGCGTCGGACGCTTCGCGCTGCGACACGTCCAGGGTGGAGAGGAAGCCGATGCCCTCGCCTTCGCCCTTGAGGTAGTCGTAGCCCCACTTCCACTGGTAGCCGGTGGCCTTGATCGTGAGGTCCGCGTTGGTGGTGTCCTTCATGGCGACAACGGCCTTGGTGGCCGGCAGCGCCATCGCGATCACGATGAAGAACGGCACGATGGTCCAGGCGATCTCGACCTTCACGCTCTCGTGGAAGTTGGCCGCCTTGGCGCCCTTCGACTTGCGGTGCTTGATGATCGAATAGAACATCACGCCGAACACGGCAACGAAGATCGCCGTGCACAGCCACAACATCATGTTGTGCAGCCAGGCCTGTTCGGACGCGATGCGCGTCACACCCACGGGCAGGTTGAGCTGGTTGACCCCAGGCCCGCCCGGCAGGTCGTTGACGGCGAATGCCGCCTGCGCCGCCAGCGCGGCGCCCAGCGTCACCACCCCGGCCCTCAACCGGCTCCAAGCCTTGCGGCCCACAAGCGTTGTCGTCATTGTCATCATCGTGGTCACTTCAGTTCCAATTCCGATTCCTTGGCCGCGGCGGCTCCGGTGCCGCGCAGCGCCCTCCGAAGTTCCTGCGCCAGCGCCGGCCGGCAGTGCGGCAGCACATAGCGGCCCACATGCGCACGCCGGCCCTGGCCCGACAACTCCACCAGCGATGCGTCACCGGCTCGCGGCTCCACGCGCACGCAGGCGGCGCGGAAGGCGGTACGGTCCACCCGGCTGCCGCACTGGTGGGCCACCTGCAGCTCGCCGTTGCTCAGCGTGAGCGTTTCATGGTCGGTGGCGTGGCGGCCATAGAGCAGCACCACGCCCACCAGGCCCAGCACTTCCAGGCCGGCAAACGGCAGCACCAGCGTCGCGCCCCGCCACCAGAAGAACAGTGCCACCGCCAGCGCGGCCGCACTCACCGCCAGCACCGCGCGCAGCAGCTGGCGCGGCGACAGCGAACAGTTGCGCCGCAGCACCCACAGCAGCACCACCCCGCTGGGGGTGTGCAGCTCGCGCGCGAAGCGCCATGGCGAACACGGCGACGCAGCGGGCGTCGGCGCAGGCCAGGGACTGGGGGCGAGGGTCGCGGTCATCGAGGGTCAAGCGAGGGTGGTGCTCAAAAGGAACGGCGGGCAGCTGCCGCGCCCCTTCGGCCCTGACATCCGGATGCCAGAACGGCCCATGCGCCACCCTGACCCAGATCAACCCAGGGATTTTAGCGCACGCCGCTGGCGTTTCAGGGCGTGCCCCGCCGGCCGGAGCGCACCATCTCACGCATCGCGTCCAGCGACACCTCGGTCTGCGCCTGCACACGCGCCTTGGGCGCGGGCCGGAAGGCATGCCCGTACACCAGCTCGAAGCTGAGCGCGATGCGGCCCTGGGCATCCGCCTGCGCCTGCAATGCCTGCAACAGCTGCGCGCGCCAGCGCGGTGTGCGCAGGCCCGCATGCCGGCCGGGGTGGCCATTGCCGCCCAACATCCTCAGCTCGGCCAGTGCCGCCTCGGCCGAGGCCCAGGTGAGGGTCACGGTTTCCTGGTCCATCACCGGATCGGCAAAGCCGGCGTGCACCAGCATGTCACCCAGGTCGTGCATGTCGATCAGTGCTGCCATCGGGGCACCCCAGCCCTGGGCCTGGTACAGCGCGCGCAGCTGCGGCAAGGTGCCCGGCCCCAGGCTGGAGAACATGAGAAAACCGTCGACGGCAAGGGCACGCTGCCATTGCGCCATCAAGGCAGGCGGGTCGGCCGCGGCCTGCAGCAGCATGTTGGCCCACACCAGCTCGCCGGCGGCCGGCTGCACCTCGTCCGGGCTCACCACCAGCGGCGCAGCGGTCCAGCGACGCGGCGACCACCAGGGCGCACGGTGCGCGGCGGCACTGCGCTCGCGCAGCGCCGGATCGCTCTCCACCACGACGCGGCGCGCCTGCGGATAGGCCGCCAGCAGCACCGCGTCGCTGGCACCCAGAAAACCGGACCACTGGATCACCGTCCGGGGCTGTTTCAGGATGACCGGCAGGCGCTCAGCCATGCGGCGCGCCACTTCGCCATGCAGCCAGGGCGGCTGCGGATGCGCGGCCAGCCGACGCACGATGCCGCGCACCGCAGCGTCGTCGATCAAGCGCCGGGCGTTGGAAGGGGTGTCAGGCGGCGCCATGGCGGGGCAGTATATTGAGTCGATGCCCTTGCCGCCGCCCCTGCCCAGCCTGTGCGCCGTGTGCCACCGCTGGGCACGTGGCCGCTTGTGCAACGCCTGCCTGACGCGCTTCGGCAGCGCCGTGCCGCGCTGCCTGCAATGCGCCTTGCGCGTGCCACACGGCGTGCAGCGCTGCGGCGCCTGCCTGCGCCGCCCGGGCGCGCCCGTGGACGCGAGCGTCGCCGCCGTGGACTATGCCTTCCCCTGGGACGGGTTGATCGCGGGCTACAAGTTCCACCAGCGCCTGGACCTGGCCGGCGCGCTCGCCCGCCTGCTGCACGCCGCACTGGTCCGCCAGCCCGAGCTTCCGCCGGCCACGCTGGTGCTGCCCGTACCACTGAGCCGCGAACGGCTTCGCGAGCGCGGCTACAACCAGGCCTGGGAACTGGCGCGCCGCGTGGCGCGCTGGCGGGGTACGCAGGCGAACGCCGGCGTGCTGTCACGCATCAGGGACACCGCGCATCAGCTGGGGCTGAGCGAGAGCGAACGCGTGAGCAACTTGCGCGGTGCCTTCCTGGTGGAGCCTGGCCAGGCGCAGCACCTGCAGGGCCGCACGGTGGCGCTGGTGGACGACGTCCTCACCAGCGGCGCGACCGCGCACGAAGCCGCCCGCGTGCTGCGTGCTGCGGGTGCGGCGCAGGTGCAGCTGTGGGTCGTCGCCCGCACCGCCGCGCCGGCGGACGCCTGAGCAACGAAGACAATGCCGGCATGTTCAACATCGTGCTTGTGCAGCCGGAGATTCCACCCAATACCGGCAACGTGATCCGCCTGGCGGCCAACACCGGCTGCCGCCTGCACCTGGTGGAGCCGCTCGGTTTTTCGATGGACGACAAGCTGCTGCGGCGTGCCGGCCTGGACTATCACGAATATGCGCCGGTGCAGCGCCATGCCTCCTGGCAGGCACTGCTCGATGCCGAGCAGCCGCCGCTGCAGCGCTGTTTTGCCTTCACCACGCGGGGCAGCCGCCTGATCGGCGAACTGCAGTTCCAGCCCGGCGACTGGCTGGTCTTCGGCAGCGAAACCGCCGGCCTGCCGGCCGCGCTGCGTGACAGCTTTCCCGAACCGCAACGAGTGCGGCTGCCGATGCGCGCGGACCAGCGCAGCCTCAACCTGAGCAATGCAGTGGCGGTCGCGGTGTTCGAAGGCTGGCGCCAGAACGGCTACGCCGGCGGCAGCTGATACACGTCCGGGTCGAAGCGCTCCATCCAGATCTGCGGCTTGGCCAGCGGCGCGAAGCCATGCTGCGCATACAGGCCCGGTGCCGTGCTGGTGGCCAGGGTGAAACGACGCAGCCCCTGCAGGTCGGCGTGGGCCTCCACGGCCTGCATCAGGGCCCGGGCGATGCCCTGGCCGCGAGCCTCCGGCAGCACGAACACGTCGCACAGCCACGCATAGGTGGCCCGGTCGGTGACCACACGCGCGAAGCCGACGAACCGGCCGTCGTGGTCGCGCGCGGAAAAGCACAGCGAGTGGCGCAGCGCCCGCGCCACCGTCTCACGGGGGATGCCAAGAGCCCAGGTGGACTGGCTGCTCAGGAAGCGGTGCACTACCTCCAGGTCCACGTCCTGCGGGTCGTCGCTGATCTGGAGCATGTCGTGCCTCGTCGCCAATATCAAGTTTCTGCGCGGGCGTCGCGCCGCATCAGCGCGCTCACGGCCTCTTCGGGTGTGAGCTGGCCGTCGAGCAGCGCCACCACCACCTCCGTGATCGGCATCTCGACCTGGGCGTCGCGGGCACGCTGCAGCACCATGCCGGCGCTGTACACCCCTTCGGCCACATGGCCAAGCTCGCTCAGCACCTGTGGCAGGGACTGTCCTGCGGCCAGCATCAAGCCGACACGGCGGTTGCGCGACAGGTCGCCCGTGGCGGTGAGCACCAGGTCCCCCAGGCCGGAAAGGCCCATGAAAGTCTCGGCCCGTGCACCCAGGGCCACGCCCAGCCGCGCCATCTCGGCCAGGCCGCGCGTGACCAGGGCCGCGCGCGCGTTCAGGCCCAGGCCCAGGCCGTCAGCGATGCCGGTGGCGATGGCGAGCACGTTCTTCACCGCACCACCCACTTCCACGCCGATCGGATCGGCGCAGGTGTAGATGCGCAGGCTGTCGCCATGGAAGGCGTCGACCGCCACCTGGCTCAGCCCGTCATGGAAGCTGGCGGCCACCAAGGCGGTGGGCTGGCCGCGCGCCACCTCGAGCGCAAAGCTCGGGCCGGACAGCACGCCGGAGCGCGCCTGCGGCCGCACCGCGCGGGCCACCTCGTGCCCCAGCCAGCCGGTGCCGGCCTGGAAGCCCTTGCACAACCACAGCACGTGGGCGTCCGCGGGCACCACCCGCAGCATCTCGTTCAGCGCCGACATCGGCGTGGCGATCACGATCAGCCCGCCTGCGGCATGGGCCAGCGCCTCGGGCAGGTCGGCGCCCAGCATGAGCGCCGCAGGCAGCTCCACTTCGGGCAGGTAGCGCTCGTTGCGGCGCGATGCCTGCATGCGCTGCACCTGCGTTGCATCCCGCCCCCACAGGTGCACCGCATGCTGGGCGGCGGCCTGCACTGCCAGTGCGGTGCCCCAGGCACCGGCACCCAACACGGTGATGTTCACGGCGCGGCCGACGCCGGATGCCGGCGAGCGCGGGAGAACATCCTCAAGCGGTGGCGGGGTGCTCGGCGCCGTTGCCCTGCTGGGCGAGCATCTGTTGCTGCTGGGCTTCGAACATCGCCTGGAAATTCACTTCCGACAGCACCACCGGCGGGAAACCCGCGCGGGTGCAGACGTCGGAGACGATGGCACGCAAGTACGGGTACACCATCTGCGGGCAGGCGATGCCGATGATGGCCTGCAGCTGGTCCTGCGGCACGTTGCGGATCTCGAAGATCCCGGCCTGCTTGGCCTCCACCAGGAACAGGGTCTTGTCCTTGATCTTGGTGGTGACGGTGGCGGTGACGCAGACCTCGTACACACCGTCGGTGACCGCTTCGGCCGACAAGCCGAGGTTGATGTCCACCTCGGGCTGCTGCTGCTCGAGCAGGATCTGGGGCGAATTCGGCTGCTCCAGCGACATGTCCTTCAGGTACATGCGCTGGATCTGGAACACGGGGGTTGCTTCTTGCTCGGCCATGGTTGTCTCTTGTGAAAAGCGAGCGCGGATTATGGCCTAGCGCACCTGGCGATCAGGCGCCTTGCAGCAGGGGCGTCAGGCCGCCCTTCTGGTCCAGCGCGATCAGGTCGTCGCAGCCGCCGACATGGGTGTCGCCGATGAAGATCTGCGGCACGGTGCGGCGGCCGGTGAGCTCGATCATGGTGTCGCGCTCGCCGGGGTTCAGATCGACGCGGATTTCCTCGATCTGATCGACACCGCGCTGCTTGAGCAGCATCTTCGCCCGCTGGCAGAACGGGCAGACCTGGGTGGTGTACATCTTCACGTGGTTCATGGCGAGGTCGCTGCAAGGGTCGTGCCCAACGGGCGATGGAGGCATTGTCCGGCGGACGGCTTGCCCCTGCTTGCAGGGGCGGCATGGCCAGGCGGCCGGGGCTCAGGCCTTCTCGACGGGAAGGTTGGCTTCGCGCCATGCGGCCAGCCCGCCGGCCAGCGACTGCACGTTTTCGTAGCCCAGCTTCTTGAGCACGCCCACCGCGCGGCCCGCGCGCGCGCCGGTGGCGCACACCAGGATCAGCGGCAAGGCCTTGTTCGTGGGCAGGTTCTTCGCGCCCTCGAGCGAGCCGAAGGGGATGTTGCGCGCGCCCATCACATGGCCTGCGGCGTATTCGGCCGGCTCGCTCACGTCGATGAGCACGCCTTTTTCGCGGTTGATCAGGCGCACCGCTTCGGCCGAAGACACCGCCGAGCCGCCCACGCCGCGCGACAGCATGGGCCACAGCAGCAGGCCGCCCGACACGAGCGCGGCGAGGACGAGGAACCAGTTGTCGAGCAGGAACTTCACGGTGGATGGGCCCGGGGTGCGAAAACGCGAATTATAGAATCGAGGGTTTCCACGCCTGCCTCCGCCTGCCATGTACAAGCTCGTGCTCATCCGCCACGGTGAATCGACCTGGAACCTCGAAAACCGCTTCACCGGCTGGACCGATGTGCCGCTCACCGAGACCGGGGTGCAGCAGGCGCGCCAGGCCGGCCGGCTGCTCAAGGAAGCCGGTTATGAGTTCGACTTGGCCTACACCTCGGTGCTCAAGCGCGCCATCTGGACGCTGTGGCACTGCCTGGACGAGATGGACCGCACCTGGCTGCCGGTGCTCAAGCACTGGCGACTGAACGAGCGCCACTACGGCGCGCTGCAGGGCCTGAACAAGGCCGACATGGCCAAGCAGTACGGCGACGAGCAGGTGCTGGTCTGGCGCCGCAGCTACGACACCCCGCCGCCCGCGCTGGAGCCGACCGACCCGCGCAGCGAGCGCCAGGACCCGCGCTACGCCAGGCTGAAGCCCGAGGACGTGCCGCTCACCGAATGCCTGAAGGACACGGTGGCGCGTGTGCTGCCGTTCTGGAACGATTCGATCGCGCCGGCGCTGAAGAGCGGCAAGCGCCTGGTGATCGCTGCCCACGGCAACAGCATCCGCGCGCTGGTGAAGTACCTGGACAACATCGACGACGCCGACATCGTGGGCGTCAACATCCCCAACGGCATTCCGCTGGTGTACGAGCTGGACGCGGACCTGAAGCCGATCAAGAGCTACTACCTGGGTGATGCGGAAGCCGCCGCCAAGGCCGCTGCCGCGGTGGCGAACCAGGGCAAGAGAAGCTGAGCATGCTGCGTGTCGTGCGCCTGGGCACGCCGCGCGAACAAGGCGAAGGCCTGCGCATCGGCACGGTGCGCCGGCCGCCGCGCGGGGTGCCCAAGGCGGACTACGCACGGCTGGACTACTACGACGTCTGGCTGCCCACCTTGGCGCCCAGCGCGGAGCTGATGGCGTGGATCAAGGAAGAGGCCATCACGCCCGCGCGCTGGAAGACCTTCAGCCAGCGCTACCGCGCTGAGATGGCGCGGCCCGACGCTGCACACCTGCTGGCCACGCTCGCTGCGCTGTCGCAGCAGGCCGACTTCGCGGTCGGCTGCTATTGCGAGGACGCGTCGCGCTGCCACCGTTCACTGCTGCGCGAGTTGCTGCAGCGTGAAGGCGCGAAGCTGGCCTGATCCCATGCCCCGTTTTGCCGCCAACCTCTCGCTGATGTATGGCGAGCACGCCTTCCTCGATCGGTTCGAAGCCGCCGCAGCCGATGGCTTCGACGCGGTGGAGTTCCTCTTCCCCTATGAACACGCGCCAGAGGCGATCGTGCAGCGCCTGCAGGCGCACGGCCTGACGCAGGCGCTGTTCAACCTGCCGCCGGGTGACTTTGCCCAGGGGGAACGCGGGCTGGCCGCCCTGCCCGGCCGGGAAAGCGAGTTCCTTGCATCGGTGGAACAGGCCCTGCCCTATGCGCTGGCCACCGGCTGCCGGCGACTGCACGCCATGGCCGGCCTGGTGCCGCCCGGGGCCGACCTCGCCGCGATGCGCGCCGTGTACATCGCCAACCTGCGGCGCGCCGCCGCCCTGCTGCAGCCGCACGGCATCACCTTGTTGATCGAGCCGATCAACACCCGCGACATGCCGGGTTACTTCCTCAACCACCAGCAGCCGGCGCACGACGTCGTGGCCGAGGTGGGCGCACCCAACCTGGGGGTGCAGATGGACCTGTACCACTGCCAGGTCATGGAAGGCGACGTGAGCATGCGCCTGCGCCGCCACATCGCCGGCGTGGGCCACGTTCAGATCGCCGGCGTGCCCGACCGGCATGAGCCCGACTGCGGCGAGCTGCACCATCCGCCCCTGTTCGCGCTGCTGGACGAGCTGGGTTATGCCGGCTTCGTGGGCTGCGAGTACCGGCCGCGGGCCGGCACCTCAGAGGGCCTGGGCTGGCTGCGACGCTGGCGCGCCCGGGACTGAGCCGGGCTCGGCCAGGCGCTCCTCGATCTGCTGCTGCAGCAGGTCCGCGAGGGCGCGGCGTTCGAGGTGCCGCGTGCCCTGGGGCAGCAACAGGGACACATGCGCGGTCACGCCCTGCGCCCCCGCCACGCGCCACACGCTCTGCAGCAAGGTGGTCTCGCCCACATAGGCCACGGCCGGGCTCACCGCGTGTTCCGGCTCCGAGAAACGAAGCACCACCGGCTGCACCGGCACCTGCGTGGTGATCGCCGCCTGCAGCAGGTTGGCATGGAAGGGCAGCACACCACGGCCGTCGCTGGTGGTGCCCTCCGGGAACACCGCCACCATCTCGCCATGCTGCAGCGCATGCGCCATCTGGTGCACCACGCGCAAGGCATCGCGCTTGCGCTCACGCTCGATGAACAGGGTGCCGGCCGAAGCCACCAGCCGGCCCAGCAGCGGCCAGCGCTTCACGTCGGCCTTGGACACGAAGCGCGCCTGCGGGCACACCGCATGGATGGCCAGGATGTCCATCCAGGAGATGTGGTTGGACACCAGCAACGCCGCTCCCGCGTGCGCCACCCCGTCTGACTGCAGGCTCACCCCCAGCACGCGCAGCATCTTTCCCGCCCACCAGCGGATGCGCTGCTGGCGCTGCGCGCGGTCGAGGCGGTCAAACTGCAGCAGCACGATGGCCAGCCCGTGCAGCATGTGCACCACGGCATGCAGCAGGCGCGCCAGCGCGCGCAACGGGCGCATCAGCGGTTGTTGGCTGCGGCCTGGTAGGCCACGGTGCCGGCCACCAGCGTGGTGCACACGCGGCCCGGCAGGGCCATTCCGGTGGCCTCGAAGGCAAACGGCGTGTGCTTGCCCTGGCTGAGCAGGCGCTGCGGCGTCACGGACCATTCGGCCTGCGGATCGAACACGCAGACGTCGGCCACGCCGCCCTCGACCAGGCGGCCCGCGCTGGAGGCGAGCGAGCCCAGTGCATCGCCGAGCACGCGAACCGGCTCGCTGGTCACCCTGGCCAAGGCCTGGGGCAGGCCCAAGCCGCTGTCCTGGCCCCAGCGCAGGGCCAGGCTGAGCAGCAGCTCCAGCCCGGTGGCGCCCGGCTCCGCTTCGCCGAACGGCAGGTTCTTCATGTCCTCGTCCACCGGCGTGTGGTCTGACACCAGGGCGTCGATGGTGCCGTCGGCCAGCGCGGCCCGCAGCGCGTCGCGGTCGGCCTGCTGGCGCAGCACCGGCGTCAGGCGCATGGCCGGGTTGAAGAAGCCGATGTCCATGTCGGTAAGGTGCAGCGAATTGATGCTCACGTCGGCGGTGACCTTCAGGCCCTCGGCCTTGGCCGCGCGCAGCAGCGCCACGCCGGCCGCGCTGGACAGGCGGCACAGGTGCACGCGCGCGCCGGTGATGCGCACCAGCTCGAAGATGGTGGCCAGCGCGATGGTCTCCGCACTCACCGGCACGCCAGACAGCCCCAGCCGCGTGGCCACCGCGCCGCTGGCCGCCACGCCCTTGCCCAGCCACGGGTCCTGTGGTCGCAGCCACACGGTGTAGCCATAGGTGGAGGCGTACTGCAGCGCGCGTTGCAACACCAGCGTGTCGGCGATCGGGCTCTCCGCCTGGGAGAAGCCGACGCAGCCGGCTTCGGTGAGCTCGGCCATCTCGGTCAGCACCTCGCCGGCCAGCCCGCGGGTGAGCGCGCCCAGCGGGAACAACCGGCACAGGCTGAGCTTGCGGGCGCGGAACTTGAGCATCTCCACCAGGCCAGGTTCGTCCAGCGTGGGGTCGGTGTCGGGCGGGCACACCAGGCTGGTGACGCCGCCGGCCGCCGCCGCGTTGAGCTCACTCTCCAGCATGCCCTCGTGTTCATGGCCGGGCTCGCGCAGGCGGGCGGCCAGATCCACCAGGCCGGGTGCCACCACGAGGTGAGTGGCGTCGATGGTGCGGTCGGGCTCGAAGTCGGCCGGCACCTTGCCGATCGTGAGGATGCGGCCGTTGGCGATCGCGATGTCGGCCGGTTCGTCGCGGCCGCTCGCCGGGTCGACCACCCGGCCGTGGGAGATGAGGATCTTCATCGAGCCCTCCGCCGAGCCGTCTCAAGGAGGGCGAGCGCCCCCTCGGGGGGCAACGAACGAATGTGAGTGTGGGGGTTGTCCATGACTATGCTTCGTTCCCGGCAATGATGCTCATGACCGCCATGCGCACCGCGATGCCGAAGGTCACCTGCGGCAGGATCACGCTGTGGGCGCCATCGGCCACCGCGGAGTCGATCTCCACGCCGCGGTTGATCGGGCCCGGGTGCATCACAATCGCGTCCGGCTTGGCCAGCGCCAGCTTGTCGTCGGTGAGGCCGTAGTGCTTGAAGAACTCGCCGGCGCTGGGCAGCATCGCGCCGCTCATGCGTTCGTTCTGCAACCGCAGCATGATGATGACGTCGGCGTCGCGCACGCCCTCCTTCATGTCGTGGCACACCCGCACGCCCATCTCCCGCAGGTCGCCCGGCACCAGCGTCTTGGGGCCCACGGCGCGGATCTCCGGCACGCCGAGGATGCCCAGCGCATGGATGTCCGATCGCGCCACGCGCGAATGCACGATGTCGCCGACGATGGCCACCGTGAGGTTGCTGAAGTCCTTCTTGAAGTGCCGGATCGTGTACATGTCCAGCAGGCCCTGCGTGGGGTGCGCATGGCGGCCGTCGCCGGCATTGACCACATGCACGTGCGGCGCGCAGTGCTGGGCGATCAGGTAGGGCGCCCCGCTTTCGCTGTGGCGCACCACGAACATGTCCGCGTGCATCGCCGACAGGTTGGCGATGGTGTCGAGCAGGCTCTCGCCCTTGGCGGTGGACGAGCGCGCGATGTCGAGGTTGAGCACGTCGGCACTCAGGCGCTTGGCCGCGATCTCGAAGGTGGTGCGCGTGCGGGTGCTGTTCTCGAAGAACAGGTTGAACACGCTCTTGCCGCGCAGCAGCGGCACCTTCTTCACCTCCCGGTCGTTCACCGAGAGGAAGGTGCCTGCGGTGTCCAGGATGTGGTGGATCACCGCACGTGGCAGGCCTTCGATGGAGAGCAGGTGGATCAGCTCGCCGTGGGCGTTGAGCTGGGGGTTGCGTCGGATCAGCATTACGCTTGCTCCTCTTCGACCGAGAACGAGAACCGGCCGCTCTCTTCCCGGGTGAGCGACAAGCGCTGGCCGGTCGGCAGCGCCACCTTGGCCGCTGCGTAACCCGCCTCGACCGGCAGTTCGCGCCCGCCGCGGTCCACCAGCACCGCCAACTGCACGCTGGCCGGGCGGCCAAAGTCGAACAGCTCGTTGATCGCGGCGCGGATGGTGCGGCCGGTGTAGAGCACGTCGTCGATCAAGAGGATGTGTGCGCCGTCGATCTCGAACGGCAGCTGGGTCGCGTCGGTGCCGGCGGCCAGGCCGCGCGAGCCAAAGTCGTCGCGATGCAGGGTGCTGGACAGCACGCCGGGCTGGCCGCTGCGCTGCAGGTCGGTGTGCAGGCGCTCGGCCAGCCAGGCGCCGCCCGACCAGATGCCGACCAGCACGGTGTCGGGCTGCAACAGCTTGCGCACGCCGCGCAGCAGGTCGGCGTACAGCGCCTCGGCGTCGAGGTGGAGTGAGCTCATAGGGTTCTCAGGTACTGGTCCAGGATCACGGCGGCCGACGCTGCGTCCACGTCGCCCGCGCCACCGGCGATGGCTTCGGTGGTGGAGTAACGCTCGTCGACCTCGTGCACCGGCAGCCGGAAGCGGCCGTGCAGCTGGCGCGCGAAGCGCTGTGCGCGGCGGGTATTGTCGTGCGGCGCGCCGTCGGGGTGATAGGGAATGCCGACCACCAGCGCGTCGGGTTGCCACTCGGCGATGAGTTTTTCGATGGCGTTGAAGCGGGCGTCGCCCTCGGCCGCGATGGTGCGCAGCGGTGAGGCGCTCTTCAGCAGGCTGTTGCCGCTGGCCACGCCGACACGCCGGGTGCCGAAATCAAAAGCAAGAAAGGAAAGCGGGCGGGAGACGGAAGCAGGAGCAGGCGTCGAAACGCTCATGCGTGCCCGGCCTCGCCGCTCAGCATGCGCGGGTCGATGCCCAGCAGGGACAGCGCACGTTCATAGCGGTCCTCGGCCGGCGTGTCGAAGATGATCTCCGGCGTGGCGTCCACCGTGAGCCAGCCGTTGCGGCCGATCTCTTCCTCCAGCTGGCCGGCGCTCCAGCCGCTGTAGCCAAGTGTCACCAGGATCTTCTTCGGCCCGGCGCCGTTGGCCAGGGCCTCCAGCACGTCCTTGCTGGTGGTCATTTCCAGGTCGCCGCCGGGGATGGCGAGCGAGGAGTTGTAGTGGCCGCCGTCGGCGCCCAGGCGCTCGTGCAGCACGAAGCCGCGTTCGGTCTGCACCGGGCCGCCAAAGTACACCGGCTGCTCGGCCAGGTCCTCCCGGTCGAGCGTGAGTTCCACCTTCTCGAACAGGTTCTTCAGCTTGATGTCGATCGGCTTGTTGATCACCAGGCCCAGGGCGCCCTTGTCGGTGTGTTCGCACAGGTACACCACCGCGCCGGAGAAGGTGCCATCCGCCATGCCGGGCATCGCGATCAGGAACTGGTTGGTGAGGTTGATACTGCCGTCGGCCATGAACCAATTCTAAACAGCGACAAATCGCCGACACTGCCCTTCCGTGGAGAAAAACCTGGATTCCGCCCTGGTCTGGTTCCGTCGCGATTTGCGGGTGGACGACCAGGCCGCGCTGTACCACGCGCTCACCGCGGCACGCCGGGTGTGGTGCGGCTTCGTCTTCGACACCGACATCCTGGATCAGCTGCCGCGCGCCGACCGGCGGGTGGAGTTCATCCGCGACAGCCTGGTCGGGTTGGACTCGCAACTGCGCGCGCTGGGCCAGTCGCACGGCGTGGAAGGCACCGGCCTGATCGTGCGGCACGGCAGCTCGCGGCAGGAACTGCCTGCCCTGGCGGCCGCGCTCGGCGTGCAGGCGGTGTATGCCAGCCATGACGACGACCCGGACGCGCTGGGGCGCGACGCCCAGGTGCGCGGCGCGCTGGCCGACCTGGGCATCGTGCTGCACACCGCCAAGGACCATGTGATCTTCGAGCGCAGCGAGGTGCTCACCGCCAGCGGCAGCCCCTACAGCGTGTTCACGCCCTACAAGAACGCCTGGCTGCGCCAATTGCAGCCCTTCTTTCTCAGCGCCTACCCGGTGGCCAAACACGCCGGCGCGCTGGCGCCACTGCCCCCGGGCGAGGCGGCCGAGGTGCCGCCCTTGCAGGCGATCGGTTTCGAGACCACCAACCTGCACGAGCTGCGCCTGCCTTCGGGCAGCGCCGGCGCGATGGAGCTGTTCGACGACTTCATCGACCGCATCGACGACTACGCCGCCACCCGCGACTTCCCGGCGGTGAAGGGCCCCAGCTACCTGGGCCCGCACCTGCGCTTCGGCACCCTCTCCATCCGCCGCCTCGCCCGCGAAGCCCATGCCCGCATGCTGGGCGGCTCGCGCGGGGCGGAGGTGTGGCTGTCCGAGCTGATCTGGCGCGACTTCTACCACCAGGTGCTGCACCACCATCCGCGCGTGGTGGGCCATGCCTTCCGGCCCGAGTACGACAACATCAAGTGGGAGCACGGCAAACACGCCGACGCGCTGTTCAGCGCCTGGTGCGAGGGCAGGACCGGCTATCCGATCGTGGACGCGGCCATGCACCAGCTGAACCAGAGCGGCTACATGCACAACCGGCTGCGCATGGTGACCGCCAGTTTCCTGGTGAAGGACCTGGGGATCGACTGGCGCCGCGGCGAGGCCTACTTCGCGGAGAAGCTCAATGACTACGACCTGGCCGCCAACAACGGCGGCTGGCAATGGGCCGCCTCCACCGGCTGCGACGCGCAGCCGTATTTCCGCATCTTCAACCCGGTGAGCCAGAGCGAGAAGTTCGATGCCTCGGGCCGCTTCATCCGCCGCTATCTGCCCCAGCTGGCCGGCCTGCCCGACGCGCTGATCCACGCGCCCTGGCTGGCGCGGCCGGTGGACCTGGAAGCCGCCGGCCTGGAACTGGGCCGCGACTACCCGCCACCCATCGTGCAGCACGAGCTGGCGCGACAGAAGACGCTGGAGCGTTTCGCGGCTGCGCGCCAGCGCTGAAAGCCTGTCACTCCGCCGGCGCGGCCTTCACTGCATGCGCATGCTTGTGCGGCAGGTGCCGGCGTATCCAGTGCACCACGTCGTCCACGTAGGTGAACACCACCGGGATCACCAGCAGGCTGAGGAAGGTGGAGGTGATCAGCCCGCCGATCACCACGATGGCCATCGGTGCGCGGAAGCTCGGGTCCACGCCCAGCCCCAGGGCGATCGGCATCATGCCGGCACCCATCGCAATGGTGGTCATCACGATCGGCCGGGCGCGCTTGTGGCAGGCATCGAGCAGCGCCTCCCAGCGATTGAGGCCATGGTCGCGCCGCGCCAGGATCACGTAATCGATCAGCAGGATGGAGTTCTTGGTGGCGATGCCCATCAGCATGATCAGGCCGATCATGGAGGGCATGGACAGCGCGGTGTGCGTGATGAACAGCGCCAGGAACGCGCCCGGGATCGACAGCACCAGCGCGGCCAGGATGGTGATCGGCTGCACGAAGTCCTTGAACAGCAGCACCAGCACGATGTAGATGCACAGCACGCCGGTGAGCATGGCCAGGCCGAAGCTGGCGAACAGCTCGGCCATCGCTTCAGCGTCACCCACCGAGGTCTGGATCACGCCGGGGGGCAGGTTCTTCAGGCTGGGCAGGGCCATCGCCCTTTCCTGCACCTGGCCCAGCGGCTGCTGGTTGAGCTCGATCTCGAAGTTGATGTTGCGCAGCCGGTCGTAGCGCGCAATCTCGGCCGGACCGCTGTCGATGCTGATGGTGGCCACGTTCTGCAGCGGCACCGGCCCGCGCGCGCCGGGCACCGGCAGGCGCGCGATCAGCCCGAGGTCCTTGCGCGCGGCATCGGGCAGCCGCACCACCATCGGCACCTGGCGCTGCGACAGGTTCAGCTTGGCCAGGCCCTGGTCGTAGTCGCCGGCCGTGGCCACGCGCAAGGTGTCGGCGATCGCCGCGGAGGTCACGCCCAGGTCGGCGGCGCGTGCGAAGTCCGGCCGCACGATCAGCTCCGGCCGCACCAGGCTGGCGCTGGAGGTGACCGCGCCGATGCCGGGGATGGTGCGCAGCTCGCGCTCCACGATCGCGGCATGGTGGGCAAGCTGCTGTCCGTCCTCGCCCGCCAGCACCAGCACGTACTTCTCGCTGGACGCGCCCAGGCCCACCTTCACCCGCGCACCGGGCAGCACCTCCAGCGCCTGGCGCAGCTGCGCCTCGATGTCCTGCTTGGAGACGCCCTTGCGGTCATCGCGGTGGGTCATGTTGATCGTGAGCACCGCGGTGCGCACCTCGGCCGCTCCCTGGGGCGCGAACGGGTCGGCACCCGCGCTGCCGCCACCGATGGCGGTGTAGATCAGCTTGATGTGCTTGTTCTGCTGCACCACCTGGCGCGCCTGTTCGGCCAGTGCATAGCTCTCCTGGAAGGTGCTGCCGGGCGGCAGGGTCACCGTCACCTGCGTCTGCGACAGGTCGTCCGGCGGGATGAAGCCAGTGGGCAGCAGCGGCACCAGCATGAAGGAGCCGATGAAGAACGCGGCCGCCGCCACCAGCGTGAGCACCCGGTGTTTAAGGCAGGCACGCGCCCACCGCATGTAGATGCGGATCCAGGCCGGCTCCTTCTCCTCGTGGCCGATCGCCTTGAGGATGTAGGCCGCCATCATGGGCGTGAGCATGCGCGCGACCACCAGCGAGAAGAACACCGCGATCGCCGCCGTCCAGCCGAACTGCACGAAGAACTTGCCCGGCACGCCACCCATGAAGGCCGTGGGGAGAAACACCGCGATCAGCGTGAAGGTGGTGGCGATCACCGCCAGGCCGATCTCGTCGGCCGCTTCCATCGCCGCCTGGTACGGCGTCTTGCCCATGCGCAGGTGGCGCATGATGTTCTCGATCTCCACGATCGCGTCGTCCACCAGGATGCCGACCACCAGCGACAGCGACAGCAAGGTGACCACATTGATCGTGAAGCCGAACCAGTGCATCACCGCGAAGGCCGGGATCACCGACAGCGGCAGCGCGGTGGCGGACACCAGGGTGGCGCGCCAGTCGCGCAGGAACAGGTACACCACCAGCACCGCGAGCGCCGCACCTTCGTACAGCAGGTGCATGGACCCGACGTAGTTCTCCTCCACCGGGTCCACGAAGTTGAAGGCCTCGGTCACGGTGATGTCGGGGTGCGCCGCTTTCAGCTCCTCCAGCGCCGCGCGCGACCCGCTCGTCACGTCGATTTCGCTGGCGCCACGCGAGCGCACGATCTCGAAGCCCACCACCGGCTTGCCGTTGAGCAGCGCCGCGGAGCGCTGTTCGGCCACGGTGTCGGACACGGTGGCCACCTGGTCCAGGCGGATGCTGCGGCCATCGGAGAGCGCGATCTCCATCGCGGCCAGCTCGGCGGCGGACTGCACGGTGGCGATGGTGCGCACCGACTGCTCGGCGCCGCCGATGTCCATGCGGCCGCCGGAGGCTTCCTGCTGCACCTGGCGCAGCTGGCGGGAGATGTCGGCCGCGGTGGCGTTCAGGGCCAGCAGGCGCGCCGGGTCGAGCTCCACGCGCACTTCCCGGCTCACGCCGCCCACCCGCGTGACAGCGCCCACGCCCGGCACCGCGAGCAGGCGCTTGGCCACCTGGTTGTCCACGAACCAGGACAGCGCCTCGTCGTCCATGCGCTGCGAGGCCACCGTGTAGGTGAGGATGGGCGTGCCGGCCAGGTTGACCTTCTGGATCACCGGATCACGCAGGTCCGCCGGCAGGTCGGAGCGCACCCGCGACACCGCGTCGCGGGTGTCGTCGATCGCCTCCTGCGTGGGCTTCTCGAGCCGGAACTCCACCGTGAGGATGGCCACGCCGTCGCGCAGGTTGGTGTAGATGTGCTTCACCCCCTGCAAGGTGGCGATCGAGTTCTCGATCTTTCGCGCCACCTCGGTTTCCAGCTGCGCCGGCGAGGCGCCCGGCAGGCTGGCGGTCACCGTCACCATCGGCAGGTCGATGTCCGGGAAGTTCTGGATCTTCATCGCCCGGAAGCCCATCAGGCCCACCAGCGTGAGCATGATGAACAGCAGCACCGAGGGCGTCGGGTTGCGGATCGACCAGGACGAGACGTTGATGGCCATGCAGCGCTCTCCGGTGTGCTTACTTTGCCGGCGCGGCGGCGGCCGGCTTCGCACCGCCTGCGCCGGAGGCCGAGGGCGCGGCCGCCTGCACCACCCGCACCGTATCGCCATCGGCCAGGAAGCCGGCCCCGCTGGCCACCACGCGGGCATTGCGGTCCAGGCCGGAGGCGATCTCCACACGATCACCCACGCGGCGGCCGAGCGCCACCTTGGTCTGGGCCACCTTGTTGCCCGGCCCCACGCGGTAGACGTAGGCAAATCCTTCGCGCAACAGCACCGCGCTTTGCGGCAGGCTCAGCCCACTGGCCCGGCCGAGCTCGAACTGGCCACGCGCGAACATGCCGGCCTTGGCATCGGCGCGGCCGGTGAGGTCCACATAGACCAGGCCATTGCGGGTCTGGGCGTCCACGGTGGGGGCCACCATGCGCACCTTGCCGGGCACGATGGCACCGGAGGCGGTGGTCACCTGCGCCGGCATGCCGGGCTGCACACGGGCCAGGTCGGCTGCGCTCACCTCCGCGCGCCATTCGAGCCGCTGCTGGCGGATCAGGCGGAACAGCTCCTGGCCGGGCTGCACCACCTGCCCCACCGCGGCCAGGCGCGCCGAAATCACACCGTCGTCGGGTGCCAGCACGCGGGTCTGCGACAGGCGCAGCTGGTCGGCCTGCAGGCGCGCCCGCAGGGCCTGGGCGCGGGCGCGGGCGGTCTGCTCGGCGGTCAGGTACTGGTTGATCTGCTGGGCACTGATGGCGCCGGTGGTCTGCAGCTGGCGCGCACGTTCGGCATTGGCCTGTGCTTCGGCCACGGTGGCCTCGGCTTCGGCGAGGTTGGCCCGTGTTTGCGCGATCTCGGCATTCACGGTGTCGCTCTGCAGGCGCGCCAGCAGTTGGCCGCGCTTGACCGCATCGCCCACGTTGACGCGCACCTCGGCCAGGCGCAAGCCGCCGATCTCCGAGCCGATGATGGCCTCCTGCCAGGGCGCGATGTTGCCGGTGGCCGGCAGGGTTTGTGGCCAGTCGACCGTCTGCGGCGTGGTGGTGGTCACGGTGAGCGCGGCCTTGGCGGGCGCCGAAGCCTTGTCGTCAGCGGCGCGCGAGAACAGTGTGGCGCCAGCCAGGGACACGGCGGCCAGCGTCACCGCCAACGCGGCGGAATGTTTGTGCAGCAGGGGAAGTGGATTCGATTTCACCGTTGACCCTCGTTGTTGGCCGTCGCGTCGGGCGCTGGCGTGCCGGCGTCCCAGCCGCCGCCCACGGCCTTGTAGAGCGTGATCCAGGCCGCCACGCGCTCGCGCTGCACACCCACCAGCGCAGCCTGCGCGTTCAGCGACAGGCGGCGCGCGTCCTCCATCTCGATCAGGCTGCCGGCGCCCACCTGCCAGCGGTTTTGCGCGGCGGCAAAGTACTCGCGATAGCCCCGGGCGGCGCGCTGCGCGTCGGCTTCGCGGCGCTGCGCCGCATCCAGCCGCAACAGCGCCTCCTCCACCTCCCGCACGGCCTGGCGCGCACGCTGCTCGAACAGCGCACGGGCTTCGTCGTAGCGGGCCTGCGCGCCTTCCACACCGGCGGCACGCAGGCCGCCGTCGAACAACGGCAGGCTGGCCGCCGGCGCTATGGACCAGCTGCTGCCGTGCGTGGTGATGCCGGCCACCCGGGTGGCGACCGCGGCGATGGTGCCGGCCAGGCTGAGCACCGGGAAGCGCTGAGCCTGCGCCGCACCGACGTCGGCGGCGGCCGCGGCCAGCTCGCGCTGCGCGGCCGCCACATCCGGGCGCTGCGCCAGCACCGCTGCCGGCACGGCGGCCACCTGGAACGGCGCCGCCGCCGGCAGGCGGGCGCGTCGGTCGGCGAGCTGGCGAGCCAGCGCGTCGTAGGGCAGGCCGGTCAAGGCCACCAGGGCATGCACGACGGCCGCGCAATCCGCGCGCTGGGCCGCCAGCCGGTTGGCGGCTTCGGCGGCGCCCGCTTCGGCCAGCGCACCGGTGGCCGGTGCATCGAAACCGACCTTCACCTTCTGGCGCGTCAGTTCGGCGATCCTGCCTTGTGAACCGGCCTCTTCTTCGTACACGGCGGCCAGCGCCTCACAGGTGCGCAGCGACACGTAGGTTTGCGCCACCTCCGCGGCCAGGCTCACCCGCGCGTCGTGCCAAGCCAGGCGACTGCCTTCCACACGGGCCTGGGCCGCGGCCGCACTCTGGCGCCGCGCTCCGAAGAGGTCGATCTCCCAGGCGGCATCGGCACCGGCACTGGCGGTGTAGAGGTGCCCGTCCTGGCCCGGCTCATGGACCGCGGCGGCGTTGGTGGCGAGATTGATCTGCGGCCACAAGCCGGCCCGCGTGCTGCGCAGTGCGGCCCGCGCCTGCCCGATGCGCGCCAGCGCCTGCGCGACCGAGGGGCTGTCGCGCTCGGCGCTGCTCACCAACTCGGGCAGCAGCGGATCGTCGAAGCGGCTCCACCAGCCGGCCAGCCCGGCCGCATGGCCCTCATGGGGCAGGGTGCTGGCCCAGCGGGCGGGCGCCGCCGCAGCGCTGGGCACATCGGCGGGCCCGGAGGCGCAGGCGGTGAGCAGCACAGCGGCCGACAGCAGGCCCAGCCGGGCGCAAGTTCGTGCAAGGGAACTCATGTCGTGCGGTGAGGAAGCGGCGCAGCATCGCTGCAGATGCCGTCGTGCGGCGGCGCAGCGGCCGGTCTTCAAGACCGCCGACTATAGGGGAATTCCCGTGCGGGGCCCTGCAGCCGCATGGCGGATGCCGCTACGAGAACCCGTGAGAGCACCGTCGGGGCGGTTGCACCTGCCCTGCCCGCCTGGGCGACCCGGCGGCGCGCGCCGGATCAGAACAGCTCGACGTCGCCGACCTTGGAGCCGTCTTCCGCCAGCTCGCCGCGGGCCACCAGGTCGGCGTGGCTGGCCACCTGGTTGCGCCCATGGGTCTTGCCGTAATACACCGCCTTGTCGGCGCGCTCGAAGGCGGCGCTGGGCGTGTCGGTGGGCTTGACCTGGGTGAAGCCCACGCTCACGGTGATGTGGCCCACCTGCGGAAACGCATAGTGCTCCGTGTTGGCACGCAGGCGCTCGAAGGCCTGGGCGGCGTCGGTGTCGCTGCTGCAACGCATCAGCACCACGAACTCCTCGCCGCCGAAGCGGTAGAGCCGGTCGTGGAAACGGAAGCTGGAGCGCATCAGCCGCGACAGCAGCAGCAGCACCTCGTCGCCGATCAGGTGGCCGTAGGTGTCGTTGACGTTCTTGAAGTGGTCGATGTCGATCACGCCCAGCCAGTAGCCCTGGCCGCTGCCCTTGCTGCGCCGGCCTTCCGCGGCCGCCCCCTGCGCGGCCGCGGCCGGCAGCGTGACGACCGTCTTCATGAAGGTCTCGTCGAAGGTCTTGCGGTTGAGCAGGCCGGTGAGCGTGTCGCGCTCGCTGTAGTCGAGCAGGCCCTGGAAGTTGCGGTAGATGCGCAGGATGCTGCCCACCATGCGCTGCGCTTCCGCGGACATCGGCTGCGCCGTCTCGATTTCCAGCACGCCCACGACCTCTCGGTCGGTGGCCACCGGAAACAGGCTCACATGCGGTGGGCCTGGCTGAAAACGCACTTCCTGCGTGCGCAGGCAGTCGCGCCGCACCGGGTGTTCGTCGATCAGCGGCAGCTGGTCCAGGTCGACCCAGGCCGGATCGGCGGTGGCGGCCACGTCGCCGTGCCCGAGGCGGGCTCGCGTGAGCCAGCGCTCGCCGTTCGGATCCGCCACGGTGCGGTAGATGGCCACGGACAGTGGCTGCAGCAGGTCCTTGAAGGCGCCGACCAGTGTCACATCGAGCACGTCCCGGTCACGGAAACCGGTGAGGTGCGCGAGGTGATCAACCAGTTCGGACATCGATGAAGGCTAGGCAGTCACTTCCACCGAAGCATAGCGGCTCACCAGGGCCAGCAGGTCCTCTTCCGCATAGGGCTTGCCCAGGTAGTGGTCCACCCCCAGCTCGGCCGCGTAGTCCTTGTGCTTCTGCGCGATGCGCGAGGTGATCATGATCACCGGCAGCTCGCGCCAGCGCGCGTCGCCCCGCATGTTGCGCACCAGGTCGAAGCCGTCCATGCGCGGCATCTCGATGTCCGACAGCACCACCGCCGGCCGCTCTTCGGCCAGGCGCTCCAGGCCTTCCAGCCCGTCCTTGGCGAGCGACACACGGTAGCCTTCGCGCACCAGCAGGCGCTGGGTGACGCGGCGCACGGTGAGCGAATCGTCCACCACCAGCACCAGCGGGGCCTGCACCACCGCGGCTTCCTGCGCGCGCAGGGCTTCGGCCGCGCTGTCCGGCTTGGCCAGCGCCTCGCGCATGGCGTGCCAGGCGGCATCGCCATACAGCGTGGCCAGCGCCACCGGGTTGTAGATCAGGGCGACGGCGCCGGAGGCCAGCAGCGTCATGCCGGCCAGGCCGGGCAGGCGCGAGAGCTGGTTGCCCAGGTTCTTGACCACCACTTCCTGGTTGCCCAGCACTTCGTCGATGTGCAGGGCCACACGTTGCTGCGCGCTGCGAACGATGATCACCGGCAGGGTGCGGCCGGTTTCGGTGCCGCGCGGGCTGGACTGCAGCAGCGCGCCCAGCCAGAAGAACGGCAGGTTGCGGTCACCCACCGTGAGCTGGCCGCTGGCATAGGCCTGCTCCACCTCGGCCGGCTTGGCCCGGCGCACGATCTCGATCAGCGTGGACGGGATGGCCACCGTGGTGTCGCCGCAGCGCACCATCACCACCTGCGTCACCGCGGTGGTCAGCGGCAGCACCAGCTTGAAGCTGGTGCCCTGGCCCGCGGCCGTGGCGGTCTCGATGCGGCCGCCCATGGCGTTCACTTCGTTTCGCACCACGTCCATGCCGATGCCGCGGCCGGCCAGCTCGGTCACGGTTTCCGCCGTGCTGAAGCCCGGCGTGAAGATCAGGTTGGCCAGTTCCGCCTCGGTCGGCGCGGCGTCCGCCGCCACCAGGCCCATGGCCACGGCACGTTGGCGGATGCGCTCCAGGTTCAGGCCGCCGCCGTCGTCGCGGAATTCCACGCCGACTTCGTTGCCTTCCTGGGTGAGCACCACCGTGATCTGGCCGGCGGCATCCTTGCCGTGGGCCGTGCGCACATCGGGCGTTTCAATGCCGTGAGTGACGCAGTTGCGCAGCAGGTGCTCGAAGGCACCGGTCATGCGGTCCAGCACACCGCGGTCGACTTCGATCGAGCCACCCACGATGTCCAGCCGCACCTGCTTGCCGGTCTCCTTGGCGGCCTGGCGCACCACGCGGTACAGGCGCTCCGACAGGCCCTCGAACTCCACCATGCGCGTGCGCAGCAGGTCGTCCTGCAGGTCGCGCGTCAGGCGGGCCTGGGCCGCGAGTTCGTCTTCGGCCGACTGCAAGGTGCGCTGCAGGCTGCGCTGCACCGTGGCCACGTCGTTCACCGACTCGGCCATCATGCGGGTGAGTTCCTGGAAGCGCGTGAAGCGGTCGAACTCCAGCGGATCGAAGGCCTGCGCGGCGGCCTTGGCGGCCTCCATGCGCGAGGTGATCTGCGTTTCGGCCTGCAGCTCGATGTCACGCAGCTGGCGGCGCAGGCGCTCCAGGTTGTCCGTCAGGTCGGTGAGCGAGCTCTTCAGCTGCGACACGTCCGACTCGATGCGCGAGCGGGTGATGGACACCTCGCCCGCGTGGTTGACCAGGCGGTCCAGCAGCGGAGCCCGCACACGCACGTTGGCGTGGTGGCTGCTGGCGGCCGAACGATCCACCTTGGCCAGGCGCGGCGCGCGCACCTCGGTGCTGAAGCGGCTCCAGTCGATGACGGCGGGCAGCGATCCGGTGCGCGGAGCCACCGGATCGGCGGGAGCCGCAGCAGCCGGGGCATCGTCGGCCACCGGGGGCAAGTCGGCCGGGGCCGGCTCGACCACCGGCACCTCGGGCAGCGCCTCGGCCACCACGGGCAGTGCCGGGGGTTCCTCGCGCAGGGCCTCCTCGACCGCTGCGCTGGCCTGTTCGTAGGCCGCCGCATCGTTGGAGCGCAAGGCATCGAAGCGCGCCTGCAGTGCGTCGACCCGGCCTTCGAGCGCTTCCACGTCGGAGCCGGCGGCGTCGCCACGGGCCAGCAGGTGCTCGATCGCGGTTTCCAGCCGGTGCGCCATTTCGCCCAGGCGCATGGCGCCGGCGAGGCGGGCACCGCCCTTGAGCGTGTGCAGTGTGCGCATGCAGGCGGCCGCCGCGCCGGCGTCGGCCGGACGGCGCACCCACTCGCGCATGCGCGATGCCAGTTGCGGCAGCAGCTCCTGGCCTTCTTCCTCGAAGATCGGGAACAGCTCCGCGTCGATTGCGTCCACCGCGTCGATGTCGTCTTCATCGTCCAGCGCATCACCGCGAGCGACCACCGTGCGGCGGTCGGATTGCGGCAGCGCAGCCAGGCTCTTCAGTTCGGTGTGGCGCAGTTCCTCCAGCGCGGCCGATACGGCCATCGCGGGAGCGGGCTCGGCCACCGGCGCGATCGGCTCGGCCACCACGGCCGGCTCGGCCACGGCGGCTTGCACGTCGGGTTCGGCGGCGATCTGCGGCTCGGCAACGATCTCGGCCTCGGCCACCGGCGCCTGCTCCGCGACGTCTGCGGGCTCTGCAGCGGCCGCGGTCTCCGGCTGCGCCGTCGCAGGCTCGGCCACCGGTTCGTTGGCGGCCAGGTCGGGGAAGGCGGCGTCCGCTTCCGCGGAGTCCAGTTCGGACACCACGGGTTCGCTGTCAGTGGAATCGTCGGCTTCCGGCATGGCGGCCAGGGCCTGCATGCGCTGCGCGGATTCGATCTCGTGTGCGGCCAGACGCTGGTGCAGCTCGGGCGGCACGTCCTTCAGGAAGCCGGCGGCAAACTGGTGCAGCAGGCGGCGGATTTCCTCGGCGGCGTCGATGAACAGCTGCGCCTCGGCGGCTTCACCGCTGCCGATGGCCTGCGAGCGCATCAGCGCATGTTCCAGCGTGCGCGCCAGCTGCGACAGCTCGGTGAAGCCCACGGTGGCGGAATTGCCCGCCAGCGAATGGGCCATCGCGATCGCGTTTTCGCCCACCGGGCGGTCCAGCTCCAGCGACCATTCGGCCAGCTCGGTGGACAGGCGGCGCGACAGTTCGTCCGCTTCGTTGAGGTAGATGTTGAACAGCGGGATGCTGATGCGCAGCGGCCCGACGATCTTCACCTGGTCCAGGTCCACCGTTTCGGCGGCGGGTACTTCGGCTTCGGCGGCGGGAGCTTCGGCCAGCACCTCCGGCGCAGCAGCCTCTTCGGCGGCGGGCACCAGGTCCGGCAGTGCCAGGTCCACCTGGTCCACCGGGGTGAACGCAGGCTGCACCTCGGTGATCTCTTCCGGCGCCAGGTTCAGCTCGATCGTCTGCAGCGGCTCGGGCGCCGCAGCGGGCGTGCCGTCCAGGCTGCTCAGGTCCAGATCGAAGGACACCTCCGGCACGGCGGCCGCGCCACCGAGCACCGCGGTGGTCTCTGCGGGTTCAGCCTGCACCTCGGGCAGGAATTCGGCACTGAGCGGCAGCTCGCTGAGGTCGATGGTCTCGACCGTGGCCGGCACCTCGATCTCCGGCTCGCGGATCTCGGGCAGCGGCTGTGCCGGCTCCTGCGGAGCGGCAGCCACCGCCGCCGGCAGCTGAAGTTCGCTGGCAGCCGGCAACTCCGGCACCATGGCGGTCAGCGCAGCCGGCGCAGCCGTGCCGGGCAGCGGCATGGCGTCGCGGCGGCCTTCCAGGCGCAGTGCGTCCGCCGCGTGGCGAACCACCGACGACTCATGGCCACGGGCCTGGCCGGCGGCGATGGCCTCGATCCAGTCGCCCAGGTAGGCCAGCGCATCGGAAGTGAAGCCGAGCAAGGTGTCGTCCGCGTTCGGCGCGTCGGCCAGGCGGGCGTTGTAGAGCTGCTCGCAGGCCCAGCCCGCTTCGCCGAAGTCGGTGAGGCCGACCATGCGCGAGCTGCCCTTGAGCGTGTGGAAGGCGCGCCGCACCGTGGTGAGCTCGCCGATGTTGCTGTTGTCGTCCGCCAGCGCGGCCAGCGCCTCGCGGGCGTTCTGCATCACCTCGCGCGCTTCCTCCAGGAAGATCTCGCGCATCTCGGTGTCTTCTTCCAGGCCGGTGGCACCGGCCGGCGTGGGCGCGGAGGCCGGCGCAGGCACGGGCGCCGGCACCGGCGCAGCGGCCACCGGCTCGGGCGCCAGGGTGGCGGCGTCGGAGGCGGTGTGCACGAAGTCGGCCATCACCTGGGCCAGCTCTTCGCGCACGGCCTGGCGCTGCTCCTCGTCCTGCGCATGCTCCAGCGCGGCGTGCGCGGTGCTCACCGTCTCGGCCAGCACCGACTGGTCGGCCACCAGGGCTTCATGCGACAGGCGCTCCAGGTCGCGCGAGACCTGCTCCACGCTGACCTCGGGATGCGCGGCAGCCATGGCCAGGTCGCGCGCCTGCTCGATCAGGCGGGGCTCCACCGTGCCCACCAGCGGGGCCGGTGCGGTGTCCGCACCATCCAGCGGCGTGAAGCCGGAGTGGCGATGGCCCTGCCCCATGACGGCGCGCAGGGAGCCGCTCTCGGCGTCGAAGGTGAATAGCGACTTCGCCAGCTGCGGCTGCACGCTGAGCATGTCGATCAGGAAGCCGAGCGCGCCCAGGTTGCCGGCCAAGCGGTCGAAGGTGCCGGCCTGCGCCGCACGCTGTGGGTCCACCTCGGTGGCGATGAGGCCATCGACCTCGTCGCGCATGCGCACCACCGCATGCGAGGCCTGCTCCATGCCCAGCACCGACAGCACGCCGCGCATCGCGGACAGCTGGCCCGGCACGGGGATCAGCACCTCGCGTTCGGCCGGGTTGCGGAAGAACTGGTCGATCAGCTTTTCGGCTTCGGACAGGGACGCTCGCAGCTCCTGCACCACGCTGCCCATGGTCTGGCGGTCGGACACGCGGCGGTACAGCTCCTCCATCCAGCCTTCCAGCGGCTCGGACGGCGCACCGTGGCCCACGTGGTCGATGCGCTGCGCCAGGCGCTGCACACGCACGGCCTCCTCGGGATGGTCGAACTCGCCATCCTCCAGCGAGGCGTCCAGGTAGAGCATCGCGGTGGCGACCTCCATCGCCAACTCAGGCGACGGCGCCTGGCCGCTGGTGACCGTCTGGTGCACGGCGCCGTGCAGCGCATCGGCCAGGCGGTCACCCGACGGGTACAGCCGCTTGAGCGAATCGGTGACCAGCGCGAACTGTTCCGCCAGGCCATTGAGGCGGTGCAGTTCGCCACCGGCCACGGCGGACCAGCCATCCTTGGCACCGGCCACGCGCTTGCGCGCCTGGGCGATCCAGGCGGGGTCGAAGCGGCCCAGGCGGGCGTCTTCGTAGTTGACCGCTGTCTTTTGCGTGAGGCCATAGACGCGCCGCACCGCCGCCATGCGCGGGGTGGCGTTGCTGTCGGCCTTGTCACCGGCCTGGGCGCAGAAGAACAACAGGTCCTGCGCCAGGCGCTCGGACACGTCGTTGCCACCGCGCTCGCAGATGCGCAACTGGGCCAGCAGGCGCGAGACGATGCGCTTGCTGTACACGTCGCCCGGCGGCATGCCGAGCGACTGGCCTTCGCAGAAGGCGGACGCCAGCTGCCACAGGGTGGCCAGGTGGCGCTCGGTGGCGCCGGCCGCCAGCCCCGCGAACAGGTCGCTCATGCGCTTGGCCGCCGCCTTGGGCGACTGCCGCATCATCAGCAGCATCTGGGTCTCGAGCTCGCCCCGGGTGTCGGCATCCGGCTGGCGCGGCGTGGCCGCGGCATCGGCCGGCAGATCACGCCAGCGCCAGTCGTGCGACCACAGGTCGGCCGGGTGCACACGCTCTGCGCCCGCCATCTCCTGCACGCCGCGATAGGCGGGGAACAGCGCCAGCGCGGACACCGGCTTGCCGGCCAGGCGGCGCGCCAGGTAGTCCAGCAAGGCGAAGGAGGCACGCTCGATCGCCTCCACCGCAGCCGCGTTGAGTTTCTTCGGCCGCTGCGACAGGCGTTGCACGGCCGCTTCGCTGGCGCGCAGCAGCTGCGCACCGGCCGGCAGGCCCACGAGCTCCAGTGCGCCCACGCCCTGGTGCAGCTGCTGGCGCGCAGTGCGCAGCACGCCGGGGTCGACGGCGTCGACGTCGGAGCCGCTGAGCGCTTCGCTTTCCTTGACGAAGCGGCGCAGCGACTTGTGCGCTGCCTCCAGCGACTTCCGCAGCTCTTCTTGGACCCAGGCGAGGGCGCTCAGGTCATCGGTCGTTTCGGTGTCGCGTGCGTCCATCATCAGGCTTCAGTGACATGCGAAATCCGCTTCAGGCGCTGGGGTGCGGCCTGAAGCGGACGGTGTGGCGAGCGCGAGGCGAGGTCAGGCGACCTTGAATCGCGACACCGACTGTTTGAGTTCTTCAGCGGTCTTCGACAGCTCGCGCACCATCTGCGCGGTGGAGCGCGTGCCCTCACCGGTCTGCTCGGTCACCGCGAAGATGTGCTGAATGTTGGCGGCCACCACGTTCGCCGATTCGGCTTCGCGGGAGGCCTGGCTGGAAATCTGCGCAATCAGGTCGGACAGTTCACGCGTGACTCGATCGATGTCGTTCAGCGCAGAACCTGCCGCGTCGGACAGCTTCGTTCCCTCGACCACACCCTGCGTGGAGCGCTCCATGGCGGCCACCGCGTCCTGCGTGTCGGTCTGAATGGTCTTCACCAGGGCCGCGATCTGCCGCGTGGCGTCGCCGGAGCGTTCCGCCAGGCGCTGCACTTCCTCGGCCACCACCGAGAAGCCCCGGCCGGCTTCACCGGCGGACGCTGCCTGAATGGCGGCGTTCAGTGCCAGCACGTTCGTCTGTTCCGTAATGTCGGAAATCAGTTCGGTGATTTCACCGATCTCCTGCGACGACTCGCCCAGCCGCTTGATCCGCTTGGAGGTTTCCTGGATCTGCTCGCGGATGGAGTTCATACCGCCGATCGTGTTCTGCACCGCCTGCAAGCCGGTTTCAGCGGCTTCCAGCGACTGGCGCGCCACGTCCACGGTTTCCTGTGCTTGTGCGGACACGTCGTTGATTCGGCCGGCCATCTGCAGCACCGCTTCACCGGTCTGGCGAATCTCGTGCAGCTGTTCGGTGGAGGCGGCCAGCAGCTCGGTGGAAGTGGCTTCCACCTGCAGCGTCGTTTCGGTCACCCGCGACACCGTGCCCTGCACCTGCGACACCAGCGACCGCAGCTCTTCCACCGTGAAGTTCACCGAGTCGGCGATGGCGCCGGTGATGTCTTCCGTCACCGTGGCCTGCTGCGTCAGGTCGCCTTCAGCCACCGTCTGCAGTTCGTTCATCAACCGCAGAATCGCCGCCTGGTTGGCGTCGTTCACGCGCTTGGCTTCCTGCTCCTGGCGCTCGGCTTCGAGTCGCTGGCCTTCCGCCATCTGGCGACGGGCTTCCTGGTCCTTGACGTACAGGCGCAGGAAACCGTAGCCGCCGCCGGCGATCAGCAGGATCGACAGCGCCAGCAGTGCCACCGACGCGGCACTCAGGCCGCCTTCGCGGGCCAGCTTTTCCTGCAGCGTTTCCAGGCCTTTGCGCAGCGGTTCGCTGTCGGCAATGATGGTCGCCTGGGCTTCACGTGCGGACACCAGGCCCTGCAGGTTGCCCAGGATGGCGCTGGCTTGGGCCCGCGTTTCTTCGTACTGCTTGATCAGCTGCTGCAGGCGTTCCTTGGTCTGCGCGTCCTTGGTGCCGGGCAGGCGCAGTTCCGGGTTGCCGTTGGCCAGGCCTTCGGCGATTTCACGGAACGAGTTCAAGTCCTTGCCCAGCAGGAACACGGCCTCGGGGCTCACGCCTTCCATCGTCAGGAATTCGTTGGCGCTCTTGCCGATACGCTGGGTCAGCATCACCAACTGGCCCACGGCGGACAGCTCGGCCGGCGAGGCTTCCTGCTGCAGCTTGAGCGAGGACACCGTCTCGGCGGTTTCCAGCAGGTCGGACGACTGGCGGTTGATCGCGCGCAGCGCCTGGCCCACCTGGGTCAGCGTCTTCTGCTGCGCGATCACGATGTTCGCGTTCTTTTCGGCCCGGTCCACCAGCGGCAGCATCGGGTCGATGGCTTCCTGGGCGCCCAGGGTGGCCTGCGGCAGGTCGGCGTCACCGTTCTTCAGGCCACGCACGTTCTTGGCCAGCACCTCGGTGGACTCTTTCACCTCCGGGAAGGCCTGCGGGCTGCCGATCAGCGCCTGCGACACCGACTTCGCCAGCCGCTGCGACTGCATCAGCGCCTGGCCGGTGGCACCCACCTGCACCGCGTTGCGGTTGGCGGAGGTCACTGAATAGACACCGGCGCCGATCAGGGTGAGCAGGCCCACGCTGACCATGGCGGCGAGGAAGCGCTGCTGCTGCGCAACCGGCTTGTTGCCGATCAGCGGCAGGCCGGTGGACAGCGTGGACTCGGGGCCCACGTCGGGCAGCCGGGTCTCGCCGAATTCGCCGGTCATCTCCGAAGGCGCGGCCTCGGAGATGATGGAGGAGTCGTTGCTCACCGAGGGCACCGCGTTCATGTCGAGCGTGATGGTGCCGTTGGGGTTGAGCGCGGCTTCGTCGAGTTCACCCGACGGGCCGTTCATCTCGTCGACCGCCACGTCGGCATCGCCGTCCGGACGCTTGCCCCAACCGGTGCCTTTGATCTTGTTCAGGAAGCTCATGTCTGCCTCTTGCGGTCTTGCTTGGTCGATGAGGAGCTGGAAAGCGCGGGTAGAGCGCCGCGCGTCAGCTCACGATGCCGAGGAATTGCTCGTCTTCGGCGAGCGAAGAAAGAAGGATCTCCTGCCAGGCCCGCCCTTCGGTGTCGCGCATGCGCGCGCCGGCGAAAGGTGGCTTGCGGCCGGAATCTGACTCGTCTGCAGCGAGCTGTTCGGCACTGCGCAAACCGGCGAGCCGGTCCACCAGCAGCGCACAGTTCAGGCCGATCGAAGGGTTCAGCGCGATGAGGCGGGCCTGCTCGCGCTGGCCTTCCACCGCCGCCGTGGGCCGCCCCGCCATGCCGAGGAAGGCGCCCAGGTCGACGACGCCATGCAGGCCGCCGCGCAGGTTCGCCACCCCGGCAAACCAGGCGCGAGTGTGGGGCACCGGCAGCAGGGGCACCAGTGAAAATATCTCACCTGCCTGCTGCAATGGAAACAACAGGCCCTGACCGCGGCATTCGACCGCCAGCCAGGAGACGGGGCGCGCCTGGGTGCGCGCCGCCTGCAGTCGCTCGGCCAAGCGGCTTTGCAGTTCGCGTAGTGCTTCCTTCTTGGCCATCGAATGGGTCTTGTTCTAAAGCGTGCGCGTTGCGCGCCGCTGTTGGATTAATCGAACGCCTTGATCTTGCCGATCAATTCGTCCGCGTCTACCGGCTTGACCACGTAATCGCGTGCACCTTGTCGCATTCCCCAGACCTTGTCGGTCTCCTGGTTCTTGCTGGTGCACATGATCACCGGCACATCGGCGAAGCGCGGGTCGCGGGTGATGGCGCGGGTGAGCTGGAAGCCGTTCTGGCCCGGCATCACCACGTCCATCAGGATCAGGTCGGGTTTTTCCTCGCCCAGGCGCTTCATGGCGTCCTCGCCGTTCTCGGCGGTGCGCACGGTGTAGCCGCGCTTGGTGAGCAGCTCCGAGAGGTGGTGCAGCTCGGTCTTGGAATCGTCCACCAGAAGAATCTTTTGGATGGCCATGGTCGTTGGGTCCTCGGTCGGTCGTGAACAGGAGGCTGCGGCTGCATCGGCGAAATGCCGCAGCGTCGCCCCGTCAGCTGCCGTTGCGGCGGTATTGCTCCACCGCACGCAGCAGTTGTTCCTTGGTGAAGGGTTTGGTCAGGTAGTCCTCGGAGCCGACCATGCGGCCCCGCGCCTTGTCGAACAGGCCGTCCTTGGAGGACAGCATGATCACCGGCACCCGGGTGAAGCGGGGGTTGCGCTTGATGATGGCGCAGGTCTGGTAGCCATCCAGCCGCGGCATCAGGATGTCGCAGAAGATGAGCTGGGGGTCGTGGTCGCTGACCTTGGACAGTGCGTCGAACCCGTCCTCGGCCAGCACGACGTCGTAGCCGCCCTGGCGCAGAAAAATCTCCGCGCTGCGGCGGATGGTGTTGCTGTCGTCGATGACCAGCACCTTGGTTCCCGCAGCGGGAACCGCAGGGGCTTGTGGGTTCACAGGCGTGTACTCCTCACGACAACTGGACGAGGGTTCAGATCTGAACCATCTCGAAGTCTTCCTTGCGGGCACCGCATTCCGGACAGGTCCAGTTCATGGGGATGTCACCCCACTTGGTGCCCGGCGCTATGCCATGCTCGGGATCCCCGGCGACCTCGTCATAAATCCATCCGCAGATGAGGCACATCCAGGTACTCGATTCGCTCACTTTGCTCGTTCAGGTCACTACAATGGTCGAAGATTGTAGCTACTCGCTTCTTGAAAAAGATAAAGGCTTGTAGGCACATACGCAACTTTCTTCACACCTCTCTGGAGGTTCCGGCCACTTAAGAAGCCGCTCCTCCGACCAGCGCTGGACCCACTCCCCATGACCACCGATTCCCCACAGGCTGGCGCCAGCGACGACGCCGCCCAGGAAGCCTTGGCGCCGGCCTGCGTGATGAGCTTCAACGCCAGCGACGCCAGCGGCGCGGCCGGCATCGCCGGCGACGTGGCCACCATCGCCGCCATGGGCGCCCATGCCCTGCCGGTGGTCACCACCATCGTGATGCGCGATACCGCCGAGGTGTTCGACCAGCATCCGCTGGACCCCGAAGTGATCGTGGAGCAGGCCCGCGGCATCCTGGAGGACGTGACGATCTCCGCCTGGAAGGTGGGCTTCCTCGGTTCGGCCGAGGGTGTGAGCGCAGTGGCCGAGATCCTCTCCGACTACCCGGACGTGCCGCTGGTGTCCTACATGCCCAGCCTCGGCTGGCTGGAAGAAGACCAGCTCCAGCCCTACCTGGACGCCTTCCGCGAGCTGGTGTTGCCGCAGACCGAGGTGCTGGTGGGCAGCCACAAGACCCTCACCGACTTCCTGCTGCCCGAATGGGACAGCGAGCGCCCGGCGTCCGCACGCGAGCTCGCGGTGGCCGCCGGCGAGCATGGCACCCGCTTCGTGCTGGTCACCGGCGTGATGATCACGACCAAGGGCAGCGAGCAGTTCATCGACAACATCCTCGCCTCGCCGCAGGGCGCGCTGGCCGGCGAGAAGTTCGAGCGCTTCGAAACCGCCTTCGTGGGCGCCGGTGACACGCTGGCCGCTGCACTGGCGTCCCTGCTGGCCGCGGGCAGCGAGCTGCAGTCCGCCGTGGGCGAGGCGCTGTCCTTCCTGGACCAGAGCCTGGATGCGGGCTTCCGGCCCGGCATGGGCAGCGTGGTGCCCGACCGCTTCTTCTGGGCCCTGCCGCCCGCCGAAGAAGGCGAAGAAGGTGCGGCCGCCGGCGAAGCGCCGGAGGACGACACCGCCGGAGCGCCGCGCCGTGTCCATTAACCCGGCATCCACCAACCAGGCCCTGTTCGAACGCGCCCAGGTTTCCATTCCCGGCGGGGTGAATTCGCCGGTGCGCGCCTTTCGCGCCGTGGGCGGCACACCGCGCTTCATTGCGCGGGCCGAAGGCGCGTACCTGTGGGACGCCGAAGGCCGGCGCTACGTCGACTACATCGGCTCCTGGGGGCCGATGATCCTCGGCCATGGCCATCCGGCCGTGCTGGACGCAGTGCAGCAGGCGGTGCGCGAGGGCCTGAGCTTCGGCGCACCCACCGAGCGCGAAATCGAGCTCGCCGAAACCATCATCCGGCTGGTGCCCAGCGTGCAGCAGGTGCGCCTGGTGAGCTCGGGCACCGAGGCCGCCATGAGCGCCATCCGCCTGGCGCGCGGCGCCACCGGCCGCGCCAAACTGATCAAGTTCGAAGGCTGCTACCACGGCCATGCCGATGCGCTGCTGGTCAAGGCGGGGTCCGGCCTGGCCACCTTCGGCCACCCCACCAGCGCCGGCGTGCCGCCCGAGGTGGTGCAACACACGCTCGTGCTGGAGTACAACAACGTCGCGCAGCTGGAACAGGCGTTTGCCGAGCATGGCAGCGAGCTGGCCTGCGTGATCCTGGAGCCGATCGCCGGCAACATGAACTTCGTGCGCGCCAGCCTGCCCTTCGTGCAGCGGCTGCGCGAGCTGTGCACCCAGCATGGCGCCCTGCTGGTGTTCGACGAAGTGATGACTGGTTTCCGGGTCGCGCTCGGCGGCGCCCAGAGCCTGTATGCACGTGCCCTGCCCGGCTTTGCACCGGACATCACGGTGTTCGGCAAGGTGATCGGTGGCGGCATGCCGCTGGCCGCCTTCGGCGCGTCGCGCGACATCATGAAGCAGCTGGCACCCCTCGGGCCGGTCTACCAGGCCGGCACCTTGTCGGGCAACCCGGTGGCCACCGCGTGTGGCCTGGCCACGCTGCGCCAGATCGCCCAGCCGGGCTTCTATGAAGCCCTGTCCGCCAAGACCCGCCAGCTCACCGAAGGCCTGCTGGCCGCCGCGCGCGATGCCGGCATGCCCATGGTGGGCGACTGCGAAGGCGGCATGTTCGGCTTCTTCTTCCCGCCCTCGGCCGGCGACAGCCTGCCGCAGCACTACGCGGCGGTGATGGCCACCGACAAGGAGCGCTTCAACCGCTTCTTCCACGGCATGCTCGATCGTGGCGTGTACCTCGCGCCGGCGCTGTACGAGGCGGGCTTCGTGAGCGCCGCCCACAGCGACGAGGACATCGCCGCCACTCTGCAGGCCGCCTCCGAGGCATTGCGCTGACCCCTCCGGGGCTTGCGCCCCGGGCTCCCGAGCTCTCCTGCCATGCACATTCACATCCTCGGCATCTGCGGCACCTTCATGGGTGGCCTGGCCGCCCTGGCGCGCGAGGCCGGCCACCGTGTCACCGGCTGCGACGCCAACGTCTACCCGCCGATGAGCGACCAGTTGCGCGCACTCGGCATCGACCTGATCGAAGGCTACGGCGCGGACCAGCTGGCACTGGCGCCGGATCTTTTTGTCATCGGCAATGTGGTCTCGCGCGGCAACCCGCTGATGGAAGCCCTCCTCGAATCGGGCGCGCGCTACACCAGCGGGCCGCAGTGGCTGGCCGAGCATGTATTGCAAGGCCGGCATGTGCTGGCGGTCGCCGGCACCCATGGCAAGACCAGCACCACGTCCATGCTGGCGTGGATCCTCGAACACGCGGGCCTGAAGCCGGGCTTCCTGGTCGGTGGCGTGCCGCAGAACTTCGGCGTCTCGGCCCGCACCGGCGACCTCAGCGTGCAGGCACCGGGCAGCGGGCGGGCGCCCTTCGTGATCGAGGCGGACGAATACGACACCGCCTTCTTCGACAAGCGCAGCAAGTTCGTGCACTACCGGCCGCGCACCGCGGTGCTGAACAACCTCGAATACGACCACGCCGACATCTTTGCGGACCTGGGTGCGATCGAGACCCAGTTCCACCACCTGGTGCGGACCATGCCGGCCAGCGCCCGCCTGGTGGTCAATGCGCGTGAAGAGGCTCTGCAGCGTGTGCTGGAACGCGGCTGCTGGAGCGAGGTCCAGCGCTTCGGCGCGCGCAAGGAAGAGCCAGGCGCTTTGCGCGCGCGGGGCGAGCCGCATGCCTTCGACGTGTTGCGCGGCAGCATGAAAGTCGCGCGGGTGGACTGGGCCTTGCTGGGCGAGCACAACCAGCTGAACGCGCTGGCCGCCATCGGCGCGGCCGAACACGTGGGCGTGGCGCCGGAGCTGGCCGCGCAGGCGCTGGCGAGCTTCGAGAACGTGCGGCGCCGGCTCGAGCTGCGCGGCGAAGCCGGTGGCGTGAAGGTGTACGACGACTTCGCGCACCACCCGACCGCCATCCGCACCACCGTCAATGGCCTGCGCCGCAAGGTGGGCGACGAGCGCATCCTCGCGGTGTTCGAGCCGCGTTCCAACACCATGAAGCTGGGCACCATGAAAGCGCAGCTGCCCTGGTCGCTGGAAGAGGCGGACCTGGTGTTCTGCCACAGCGGCAACCTGGGCTGGGATCCGCGCGAACCGCTGGCGCCGCTGGGTGCGCAGGCGATCGTGTGCGACAGCATCGAGGCGCTGGTGGCGGCGGTGGCCAAGGCCGCCCGGCCGGGCGACCATGTGCTGTGCATGAGCAACGGCGGCTTTGGCGGCATCCACGCCAAGCTGCTGGACGCGCTCACACGCCGATGAACATCGCTGCGGGCCGAGCGCCGGGCCGCCCCCAAGCCGGCCCGCATCCCCGCGGGGGATCGTCCGGCGTACCCGCCGGGCGAGGGGCCGACATCTCGCACCTGCTCTACCTGCACGGCTTCCGCTCGTCGCCCCAGTCGATGAAGGCGCGCATGGTGGCGGCCTGGATGGCGACGCACCGTCCCGACGTGGCTTGGTGGTGCCCGCAACTGCCGCCTTCGCCTCGCGCCGCGATGCAGCAGGTGATGGCCGGCATCGCCGCCTGGCCAAGCGGGCACATGGCGGTGATCGGCAGCTCGCTGGGCGGCTTCTATGCCACCGCGGTGGCCGAAGCGACCGGCTGCCGCGCGGTGCTGCTGAACCCCGCCGTGGACCCAGCCCGCGACCTGGCCGCCCACATCGGCGAGCAGACCACCTGGCAGAACCCGCAGGACCGTTTTTTCTTTCGAGCTGAATTCATCGAGGAGTTGCGCGCGCTGACCGTGCCCGCGATCACGCTGCCTGATCGCTATTTCGCCGTCATTGCCAAGGGCGACGAAGTGCTCGACTGGCACGAGATGCGCGGCCGCTATCCGGGTGCCGATGTGAAGCTGCTGGAAGGCAGCGACCATGCACTGTCCGACTTCGACCAGCACCTGCCCGACGTGCTGCGCTTTCTTCACCTCGGCTAGCCGGCTGCGCCGAGCCCTTCGGCGACAATCCGCGCGACCCGCACACCCCCTTTATGTACGCCCTGTTCGATGACGCCGGCAAATTCCTCGCCGGCCGCGTGATGAGCGAAGCCGACAGCTCGATGCAGATCGAGCTGGACTCCGGCAAGCGCGTGAAAGCCAAGAGTGCCAACGTGCTGCTGCGCTTCGACAAGCCGCAGCCCGCCGAGCTGATCGCGCAAGGTCACGCCCTGGCCCAGGAGATCGACCTCGACCTGGCCTGGGAATTCGCGCCCGATGCGGAGTTCAGCTTTGCCGACTTCGCGCGCGACTACTTCGATGCCAAGGCCGGCCCGGTGCAGCAGGCGGCCGCCCTCTTTCGCCTGTTCGATGCGCCGCACTACTTCCGCCGCATGGGCAAGGGCCAGTTCAAGAAGGCTCCCGAGGAACAGGTGAAGGCGGCCCTGCTGGGCATCGAACGCAAGAAGCAGCAGGCCGCCCAGGTGCAGGCGTGGAGCGAGCAGCTGGTGGCCGGCAGCTGCCCGGAGCCGATCCGCGAGCAGCTCTACAAGATCCTGTTCAAGCCGGACAAGAACGGCCCGGAATACAAGGCGGTGGTCGAGGCCGCCAAGCAGGCGCAGCGTGCACCGCTGGACCTGCTGAAGGACGCCGGCGCCATCTCCAGCGCCTACCAGTTCCACTGGCAGCGCTTCCTGTTCGAGCACTTCCCCAGGGGCACCGGCTTTCCGCCGCTGCAGGCACCTGCGATCAAGGACACGCTCCCGCTGGCACCGGTGCGCGCGTTCTCCATCGACGACTCGGCCACCACCGAAATCGACGACGCCCTGTCGGTGCAGGGCTTGGGGCAAGGCACGGTCGTGTTCGGCATCCACATTGCGGCACCGGGCCTGGCGATCCAGCCGGATGCGGCCGTCGACAAGGTGGCGCGCGACCGGCTGTCCACCGTCTACATGCCGGGCTGGAAGATCACGATGCTGCCCGACGAGGTGGTGCAGGCCTACACCCTCACCGAGGGCCGCGACTGCCCCGCGGTAAGCCTGTACGTCACCTTCGACGAGCACTCGCTGGAGTTCAAGGGCAGCGAAACGCGGCTGGAGCTGGTGCCCATCGCCGCCAACCTGCGCCATGACCAGCTCGACAGCGTGATCACGCAGGCCACGCTCACCGGCGAAGCACCGGCCGACTACGCCTTCGCGCCTGAACTGGCGTTCGCCTTCCGCCTGGCGCACCACCTGAAGGCGCAGCGCGAGATCGCACGCGGCAAGCCGGAAAACTTCAACCGCCCCGACTACAACTTCCGCCTACAGGGCAACGACGGGCGCGAGCCCGACGGCAGCGAGCAGGTGCAGATCAGCACGCGTCAGCGTGGCGCGCCGCTGGACCTGATCGTGGCCGAGGCCATGATCCTGGCCAACAGCACCTGGGGCGGCTGGCTCGCGGAATGCAGCGTGCCGGGCATCTACCGCAGCCAGGCGAGCTTGGCGCCCGGCATCAAGGTGCGCATGGGCACCAAGCCGGCGCCGCACGCCGGCATGGGCGTGGCGCAGTACACCTGGGCCACCTCGCCGCTGCGCCGCTATGTGGACCTGGTGAACCAGTGGCAGATCATTGCCTGCGCCCGCCACGGCCGTACCGCGGCGCTGGTGGCGCCGTTCAAGCCCAAGGACGCGGCGCTGTTCTCCATCATCTCCGGCTTCGACGCGGCCTACAGCGCCTACAACGAATTCCAGTCCGGCCTGGAGCGCTACTGGACCCTGCGTTACCTGCAGCAGCAGGCGATCGACGAGCTGGACGCCGCAGTCATGAAAGACGGGCTGGTACGCGCCGAAGCGCTGCCGCTGGTGTTCCGCGCGCTGGGCACCGAAAGCCTGCCGCGCGGGGAGCGGGTGCGCGTGCGCATCTCCGGGCTGGACCTGCTGACGCTGGACGTGCACGCCAGCCTGCTGGTGCGGCTGGGCGAGGTAAACCAGGCCGCCGCCGAACCGGCGGTGGAAGAGGACGAGGACGACGCCCCGCCGCAAGGCCCGCTCGCCATCGCGATCGACCTGTCGGACGCGGACGGCGAAGCGCCCGCGGCGCCCGCTGCCTGACCCAACAGCATGCTGCGCCGCCTGTCCACCCTGCAGATTGCACTGCTGGTTTCGATCGCGGTGCATGCCGGCCTGCTGGCCTTGAGGATCGCCGACCCGGTGGGCTTCGACCGCCTGTTCGAGGACACGCCGCTGGAGGTGATCCTCGTCAACGCCCGTTCCAACGACAGGCCCACCAAGGCGCAGGCGATCGCGCAGGCCAACCTGGGCGGTGGTGGTGAAGCCGCGGCCGGCCGCGCCACCTCGCCCCTGCCGGCATCCACCCTGGTGGAGCTGGGCGACACCAGCGACGAATCGCATCGCCAGATCGAGCAGTTGCAGGAGCAGCAGCAGCAACTGCTCGCGCAGATCCGCCGCGACCTGGCCGCGCTGCCGCCCCCCGACCCCCGGCGTGACAGCGGCAATCCGCAGGAGCACGACAACGAGGAGCGGCGGCGCCAGCTGCTGCGCCTGCTGGCGGAGATAGAAAAGCGAATCAGCGAGGAGAACGCCCGCCCGAAGAAGCGCTACATCAGCCCCGCCACCCGCGAGGAGGCCTATGCGATGTACTACGACAGCCTGCGCCGCAAGATCGAGGAACGCGGCACGCGCGACTTTCCCCAGGTGGGCGGCAAGAAGCTCTACGGCGAGTTGACGATGAACGTGACCGTGGATTCGCAGGGCCGGGTGGTGGACGCCCAGGTGGTGCGGCCGTCCAAGTCCAAGTTGCTGGACCGGCGTGCGGTGGCGATCGTGCATGGGTCGGCGCCCTTCGGTGCCTTCAGCGGCGCGATGCGCCAGCAGGCCGACCAGATCGTGGTGACATCGCGCTTCCGCTTCACGCGCGACGAGGGCCTGGAGACCACCCTGACCACTACGCCACGCTGACCGCCATGCCGACCACCATGCCGACCGCTCCCGACCGTTATGCCGTGCTCGGCAACCCGGTGGCCCACAGCCAGTCGCCGGTCATCCACACGATGTTCGCCCAGGCCACCGGCGAGCCGGTGGTGTACGAGCGGGTGCTGTGCCCGCTCGACGGCTTCGAGGCGGCGCTGCGCGAGTTCGCCGCCGGCGCCAAGGGCTGCAACATCACCGTGCCATTCAAGTTCGACGCGATGCGGCTGGCCACCCGCTGCAGCGAGCGCGCAGCGCTGGCCCAGGCGGCCAACGTGCTGCGCTTCGACGCGGAGGGCTGGTATGCCGACAACACCGATGGCGTGGGCCTGATGCGCGACATCGAGCACCATGCCGGCGTCGCAGTCGCAGGGCAGCGAGTGCTGCTGATGGGCGCCGGCGGGGCCGCCGCCGGTGTGCTCGGGCCGCTGCTGGAGCGCCGCCCGGCAGAGGTGGTGGTGGCCAACCGCACCGTGGCCAAGGCCGCGGCGCTCGTGGACCGGCACCGGGCGCTGGCGCAGCAACATGGCGTCGCGCTTTGCGCCACCGGCCTGGCCGACTGCGGCACCAGCTTTGGCGTGGTGCTCAACAGCAGCGCCAGCAGCATGGCCGGTGCCGAGGTGCCGGTGAGTGCCCAGGTGCTCGCGCCGGGGGCCCTGGCGGTCGACCTGATGTACGGGCCGGCGGCCGCTGGTTTCCTGCAGTGGGCCGCGGACCATGGCGCGGTCGGGCGCGACGGCCTGGGCATGCTGGTGGAGCAGGCGGCCGAAGCCTTTTTTGTCTGGCGCGGCGTGCGGCCAGCCACTGCGCCAGTGCTCACCGCCCTGCGGCAACGCCTGGCCGCTGCATGAAAGCCGCCTGGTCCCACCTGTTGCGGCTGCTGGCGCTGGTGCTGGTGTGCGGCCTGGCGCTGCAGATGTATTTCCTCGCCCGGGTGGCGCTGATGCTGGTGGTGGACCCACAGTCCACCGCGTTCCAGCGCAGCGAGGCGTGGCGGCTGCTCACCGAGCAGCACCGGATCCTGTGGAGCCAGCAGTGGGCCGACTACGGCACGATCTCGCCGCAGCTCAAGCGCGCCGTGATCGCCAGCGAGGACGCCAACTTCAGCGAGCACAGCGGCATCGAGTGGGACGCGATCGAAAAGGCCTGGGAGCGCAACCAGCGTGCGGAGGCGCTGGCGGCCAAGCTGGCCGAGCGCCAGGCGCACCGCCCGCCCCCGCGCAACCCCGCGCCGGCGCGGCCGGCGCCACAGGCCCGCATCGTGGGCGGCTCCACCATCACCCAGCAACTCGCCAAGAACCTGTTCCTCGGCAGCGAGCGCAGCCTGGCGCGCAAGGGCCAGGAAGCGGTGATCACCTTCATGCTGGAAGGCCTGCTGTCCAAGCAACGCATCCTGGAGATCTACCTCAACAACGTGGAATGGGGCGAGGGTGTGTTCGGCGCCCAGGCCGCAGCGCGCCACTATTTCCATGTCGATGCCGCCCAGCTGGGGGCGTCGCAGGCGGCGCGGCTGGCGGTGATGCTGCCGGCACCCAAGCGTTTCGAGCGTCGGCCGGGGTCGGCCTACGTGGTCGGCCGCGCCGGCACGGTGGCCGCGCGCATGGGCGCGGTGGAGCTGCCCTGAGCGTCACCTAGGCGTCCGCACGCAGACGCTGCCATCCCTAGAATCGACGGATGGCACCCACACTCACGGAAGAACTCGCCAGCGCCGCCGCGCGGCTGGTGGTCGAGGAAGGCATGGAGTACGGGCCCGCCAAACGCCGGGCCGCCCGCGTGCTCGGCCGCCACAGCGTGCGCCCCGCCGAGTTGCCCAGCAATGACGCGGTTGAAGAGGAAGTTCGCGCTTACCTTGAGCTGTTCTGCGCCGACACCCAGCCGGCCGAGCTGGACGCCTTGCGCCGCCTGGCGCTGGACTGGATGGAGCGCCTGGCGGAGTTTCGCCCCCACCTCACCGGCGCCGTCTGGCGCGGCACCGCCACCCGGCTGTCCAACCTGCACCTCGATCTTTATTGCGACGACGCCAAGGCCGCCGAGATCGGCCTGCTCAACCGCGGCATCGACTTCGACGTGGACAGCCGCACCCGGCCGGGCGGCGGCGAGCCGATCGAGGTGCTGGTGATCGCGGCGCCTTGCCGGGCGCTGAACGAGGAGGTCACGCTGTTCCTCCATGTGCGCGACCTCGACGAACTGCGTGGCGCGCTCAAGCCCGACGCCGGCGGGCGCACCCTGCGCGGCGACGCCGGCGCGCTGCGCCGCCTGTTGCAGGAGACCCCATGAGCTTGACTTCCTCGCGCCGCCGCCTGCTGCTCACCGCGGCCACCGGCCTCGCGGCCGCCGCGGCGGGCGGCTGGTACTGGCAGCGCCAGCAGGCCCGCAATGCGGTGACCGCGGCACTGTGGGAATCCAGCTTTCCGGACCCCGAGGGCCGTTCGTGGGCGATGGCACCTTTGCGTGGCAAGCCGGTGGTGGTGAATTTCTGGGCCACCTGGTGCGCGCCTTGTGTCAAGGAACTCCCTCAGTTCGATCGCTTTCATCGCGAGTACAGTCAGCGCGGCTGGCAGGTCGTGGGCTTGGCGATCGACAGCCCCATGGCGGTGGCTGAATTCCTCAAGCGCACGCCGGTGAGCTTCCCGATCGGCGTGGCCGGCATGGACGGCGCCGAGCTGATGCTCGCCCTGGGCAACAGCCACGGGGTGTTGCCGTTCACCACGGTGCTGGACGCGGCCGGCGACGTGGTGCGCAAGCGGGTGGGGGAAACCAGTTACGACGAGCTCGTGCGCTGGACCAACCGGAACGCCTAGCAAGAATTTATTTTGTGTCAAGTTGCTGGCAACCTCTGTCAAAAGGCGTAAAGTCCGGCCCTTCTTACATTTGGAACCGCGCCCTTGCGGCCGGCTCGCAGCCCGCGAATGTCCGTTCTCGTCGTCCACGGCCCGAACCTCAACCTGCTGGGCACCCGTGAACCGGGTGTGTACGGGTCGGTCACGCTGGCTGAGATCGATGCGGAACTGGCCAGGATCGCCGCAGAAGCCGGCGTAGGCTTGAGCAGCTTTCAAAGCAACCATGAAGGTGCGCTGATCGACCGGGTGCAGGCCGCCCGCACCGATGGCAGCACCGCGATCATCATCAACCCGGGCGGTTTCACCCACACCAGCGTGGCCTTGCGCGACGCACTGGCCGCGGTGGCGCTGCCCTTCGTGGAGGTGCACCTGTCGAACATCCACCGGCGCGAGCCGTTTCGGCAGCACTCCTATTTTTCGGATCTCGCCGAAGGCGTGATCTGCGGCCTGGGCAGCGCCGGCTACCGGCTGGCGCTGCAATACCTGCTGTCCCGGCCAGCCCGCGGCTGAGGGGCCGCCGTCCAGGGGCGCCATCCAGCGCCCGCCACAACGACAACGTTGGAGAACCACACACATGGACCTGCGCAAGCTGAAGACCCTGATCGACCTCGTCTCGGAGTCCAACATCTCCGAACTCGAGATCACCGAAGCCGATGGCAAGGTGCGCATCGTCAAGGCCGACCCCCATGCGCCCATCCAGACCGGCATGATGCTGCAGCAGCAGCCGGCCCCCACGCTGGTGGCCGCGCCCGCCCCGGCCGCGGCGCCCGCCGCGGTGGCCGAGGCGCCCGCAGCGCAGACCGGCCACCAGGTGAAGTCGCCGATGGTGGGCACCTTCTACCGTTCATCCAGCCCGGGCGGCAAGGCCTTCGTGGAGATCGGCAGCCAGGTCAAGGAAGGCGAGGCGATCTGCATCATCGAGGCGATGAAGATCATGAACGAGATCGAGGCCGACAAGTCCGGCACGGTCACCAAGATCCTGGCCGAAAACGGCCAGGCCGTGGAATTTGGCCAGCCGCTGTTCGTCATCGAATAAGGCGGGCGGCATGTTCAAGAAGATTCTGATCGCCAATCGCGGCGACAACGCCGCAGGCGTTGCGGCGAAGCCAGATCGCGCTTCGGGCGCAGCCCGAGAGGGCCATTGAGCCGAGGCACCATGTTCAAAAAAATCCTGATCGCCAATCGCGGCGAAATTGCCCTTCGCATCCAGCGCGCCTGCCGCGAGATGGGCGTGAAGTCGGTGGTGGTGTATTCCGAAGCCGACCGCGACGCCAAGTACGTGAAGCTGGCCGACGAGGCGGTGTGCATCGGGCCGGCGCAGTCGGCGCAGAGCTACCTCAACATGCCGGCGATCATCTCGACTGCCGAGGTGACCGACGCCGAGGCCATCCACCCCGGTTACGGCTTCCTGAGCGAAAACGCCGACTTCGCCGAGCGGGTGGAAAAAAGCGGTTTCGTCTTCATCGGCCCGACGCCGGATGCGATCCGCATCATGGGCGACAAGGTGTCGGCCAAGCAGACCATGATCAAGGCCGGCGTGCCCTGCGTGCCGGGCTCCGAAGGTGCGCTGCCGGACGACCCGAAGGAGATCGTGCGCATCGCGCGTGCCGTGGGCTACCCCGTGATCATCAAGGCGGCCGGCGGCGGCGGCGGGCGCGGGATGCGGGTGGTGCACACCGAGGCGGCGCTGGTCAACGCGGTGCAGATGACCCGCTCCGAAGCCGGCGCGGCCTTCGGCAACGCGGCGGTGTACATGGAGAAGTTCCTCGAGAACCCGAGGCACATCGAGATCCAGGTGCTCGCCGACGAGCACAAGAACGCGGTCTGGCTGGGCGAGCGCGACTGCTCGATGCAGCGGCGCCACCAGAAGATCATCGAGGAAGCGCCGGCGCCGGGCATTCCGCGCCGGGTGATCGAGAAGATCGGCGACCGCTGCGCCGCGGCCTGCAAGAAGCTGGGCTACCGCGGCGCCGGCACCTTCGAGTTCCTGTACGAAAACGGCGAGTTCTACTTCATCGAGATGAACACCCGGGTGCAGGTCGAGCACCCGGTGACCGAGCTGGTGACGGGCATCGACATCGTGCAGATGCAGATCCGCGTGGCGGCGGGCGAGCGCCTGCCCTTCACGCAGAAGAACATCCAGATGCGCGGCCATGCGATCGAGATCCGCGTGAACGCCGAGGACCCGTACAAGTTCACGCCCTCGCCTGGCCGCATCACGATGTGGCATCCGCCCGGCGGCCCGGGCGTGCGGGTGGATTCGCATGCGTACACCAACTACTACGTGCCGCCCAACTACGACTCGATGATCGGCAAGATCATCGTGCACGGGGACACCCGCGAGCAGGCGCTGGCGCGCATGCGCACCGCGTTGTCGGAGACGGTGGTCGAGGGCATCCAGACCAACATCCCGCTGCACCGCGAGCTGATGGTGGACCCGAAGTTTGCCGAGGGCGGCACCAGCATCCACTACCTGGAAGGCTGGCTGGGCCAGCACAACAGATAGTGATGGACCACCCCCGCAACGCCTTCGGCGCTCCCCCTCCAGGGGGCGACACCAGCGGACCGGCGGAGCCGGATCCGCGGTGTCTTCTGGGCTTCGGCCGGTGGTGCGCTACCAGCCGCGCGCCTTTGCACCATGTTTGAGCTGGTGCTGTTCGCGCCGGAGGCGCTGGTGGAGCCGGTGTCGGATGCGCTCATGAACGAGTTGGAGGCGCTGTCGGTGTCGGTGGAAGACGCCGATGCGGACACGGCATCCGAACGTGCGCTGTTCGGCGAGCCAGGCATGCCGCCGCCGCGTGCCGGCTGGCAGCACTCCACCCTCAAGGCGCTGTTTGCGAACGAGGCCGAGGCCACCGATGCAGCCACCTTGCTGCTGGCGCAGGACTGGGCCGCCGCCGTGCAGGTGCAGGCGCTGCAGCCGGTAGCCGAGCAGGACTGGGTGCGGTTGACGCAATCGCAGTTCGCGCCGGTGCAGATCACCGAGCGCTTCTGGATCGTGCCGAGTTGGCACCAGCCGCCCGCCGAAGCCAAGGAAGTCATCCGGCTCGACCCCGGCCTAGCGTTCGGCACCGGCACTCATCCCACCACGCGGATGTGCCTGCGCTGGATCGCACGGCTGGCACCGCAGCGCGCGGCCTGCTGGCAGCGGGTGCTGGACTACGGCTGCGGCTCCGGCATCCTGGCGATCGGGGCGGCGCTGCATGGCGCGCAAGGGGTGGACGCGGTGGACATCGATCCGGCGGCGGTGGACGCCACCCGCGCCAATGCGCAGGCCAATGGTGTGAGCCTTAGCGCCGGCCTGCCGGAGCTGGCACAGGGCGCTTATCCGCTGGTGCTGGCCAACATCCTCGCCACGCCGTTGAAGCTGCTGGCCCCGCTGCTGTGCGACCACCTCGCCCCCGGTGGCGACCTGGTGCTGGCCGGCATCCTGGAGCGCCAGGCCGACGAACTGAAGGCCGCGTATGCACCCTGGTGCACGCTGCGGGTGAGCGACTGCGAGGACGGCTGGATCCTGATGACGGCACGCCGGGCGGACGGCCGCAGCACCTAAGGCCATGAGCCTCGCCCGGCCGCCCGAAGAGGCGAATTCCCGCTTGGCGGGAAACGCGCGCAGCGCGAAGGGTGCACCCTTCAACCTCGCCCGGCCGCCCGAAGAGGCGAATTCCCGCTCGGCGGGACAGGCCGCAGGCCGAGGGGCGCCCCAATGAGCCTCGCCACCCGCTGCACCACCTGCGGAACCATCTTCCGTGTCGTGCAGGACCAGCTCAAGGTGTCCGAGGGCTGGGTGCGCTGCGGCCGCTGCCAGGAGGTTTTCAACGCGTTGCAGAACCTGTTCGACCTGGAGCGCGAGGCGCCTCCGCCCTGGCCGCGCGCGCCGGCGCCTGCCGACGCCGAATGGGACTCCACGCAGCAGCCCGACGCCGAGCGCGACACGCCGGCCGAACTCACCGACGAACCACCGGACCCGGCGGGCCTGGCCACGCAGCCCCTGCTGCACACACCGTCACGCGACAGCTTCGAGCCCGCGTCCGATGACGACGACACCGAGGACGAGTCGGACTTCGCGGATGCCCGCTTCAACCTCGCGTTGCTGGATGAAGAAAGCGGCGGCACCGCATCGGCTGCACTGGCCGCGCTGCAGGCACCTGCCCCGGCCCCCAAGCCGGCCTCGCCACCGGCGCCGCAGTTCGTGCGCCTGGCCGAGCGCGAGGCGCGCTGGCAGCAGCCGCGGGTGCGCGCCGGCATGGCGGTGCTGCTGGTGCTGGCGAGCCTGCTGCTGGCCGGCCAGATCGGCGTGCAGCTGCGCCCCCAATTGACGGCAGAGTGGCCCGCGCTGCGCGCCGTGCTGGACCCGCTGTGCCATGCCGTGGGCTGCCATGTGGAGCCGCCGCGCCGGCTGGACAGCCTGATCGTCGATTCCACCGGACTCACCCGCCTCGGACCACCCGGCACCTACCGCCTGTCGGTGGTGCTGCACAACCGCTCCAGCGTGCCGGTGCTGCTGCCGGCCATCGAGTTGAGCCTCACGGATTCGCAGGGCCAGCTGGTGTCACGCAAGGCCTTCACCGCGGCCCAGCTGGGCGCGCCCCAGGCCAGCATCCCCGGTGGTGCGGAACTGCCGCTGCAGGCCGCGCTGTCCACCGGCCCCCACCCCATCGTCGGCTACACCGTCGAGATCTTCTACCCCTGACCCTGACACCCTTTTGTTTGCGGAGACGCCATGCCGGCCTTGATTTGCGGATCACTCGCTTTCGACACCATCACCACGTTCCCGGGCCGCTTCGCGCAGCAGATCCTGCCCGACCAGGTGCACATCCTGAACGTGTCCTTCCTGGTGCCCACGCTGCGGCGTGAGTTCGGCGGCTGCGCCGGCAACATCGCCTACAGCCTGCGCCAGCTGGGCGGCGAGCCGGTGGTGCTGGCCGCGCTGGGCGCCGATGGCAAGGAGTACCTGCAGCGCCTGCAAGGCTGGGGACTGGACACCTCGAGCGTGCGCCTGGATGAACAGAGCTACACCGCGCAGGCGATCATCATCACCGACCAGGACAACAACCAGATCACCGCGTTCCATCCGGGCGCGATGTCCAACGCTCACCAGACGCCGGTGCCCCGGCGCGCCGACGTCAAGCTGGCCATCATCGCGCCCGATGGTCGCGACGCCATGCTGCAGCACGCGGAGCAACTGGCCGCTGCCGGCATCCCGTTCGTCTTTGACCCGGGCCAGGGCCTGCCGATGTTCGACGGCGCCGAACTGCGCCACTTCGTCTCGCTGGCCACCTGGGTGGCGGTGAACGACTATGAAGGCCGCATGCTGAGCGAGCGCACCGGCATGAGCCTGGCCGAGCTCTCACGCAGCGCCAACCTGCGCGGCGTGGTGGTCACGCTGGGTGCTGAAGGCTGCGAGATCTGGGAAAACGGTGAACGCAGCGTGGTGCCGGGCGTCAAGGCCAATGCGGTCGTCGACCCCACCGGCTGCGGCGACGCCTTCCGCGGCGGCCTGCTGTATGGCCTGGAGCGAGACTGGCCGCTGCAGCGTTGCGTCGAGCTTGGCAACCGCCTGGGTGCACTGAAGATCGGCTGCGCCGGCCCGCAGAACCACGTGGTAGACCGCGCCGCGCTTGGCGTGCAGTAACCCTCGCACGGCTTTCAGCTTAAAGGAAGCTGCAGGCCGTCGAGCCAGCGCATCACGCGGTCTGGCTCGATGGCGATCACCAGCCGCTTGCGCCTTGACGACGCCCCCTGCTGGAGCACCACCTCGCGCCTCGCCACCCCCAGCTGATCCGCCAGCCAGGCGATCAGCTCATCGTTGGCACGCCCTTCGAGCGCGGGCGCAGCCAGCCGCACCCGCAGACAGCCATCGTGCAGGCCGACGGCTTCGGTGCGCTTGGCATTCGGCACCACGGACACCAGCAGCGCGGTGGATTCCGCATTCACCGCCGAGAGGCACTGCCAGGCCATGTTGGGCTCACGCGATTGTCAGTGAAGCGCAGATGAAAAAACCCGGCCGAAGCCGGGTTTGGTTGCCTTGCGGCAGCCGGATCCTCAGGGCTTGTTGCCCGTGGGGAACGGCCACGCAGCAGCGGGGCTCAGCGCGGTTTTGGCCGCAGGAGCCGCCGGCGCAGGTGCAGGCGCAGGGGCGGCAGGGGCAGCAGGTGAGGCGGGTGCCTTCTTGGCTGCAGCCTTCTTGCCAGCGGCCTTCTTCGCAGCCGGCTTCGCCGTCGCCTTTTTCGCAGCGGCCTTTTTCGCCGGCGCCTTCTTGGCGGCCGCCTTCTTCGCAGGCGCTGCCTTCTTCGCAGCGGCCTTCTTCGCAGGCGCCTTTTTCGCAGCGGTCTTCTTCGCTGCGGCCTTCTTCGCCGGTGCAGCCTTCTTCGCCGCCGCCTTCTTGGCCGGGGCCTTCTTCGCTGCAGCCTTCTTCGCCGGCGCCTTCTTGGCAGCGGCCTTCTTGGCCGGTGCTGCCTTCTTCGCCGGTGCAGCCTTCTTCGCTGCAGCCTTCTTCGCCGGAGCGGCCTTCTTCGCCGCCGTCTTCTTCGCCGGGGCCTTTTTCGCCGCAGCCTTCTTCGCAGTTGCCATAACAATCTCCTTGATCAAGTGGCAAAGAGCACTGCACCGTTCGAACCAGTGCAGCGATTCACCGCCCGTTGCTGTACCCCTCGGCTCAAGGCCTTAAGGGCTGCCCCGGTGCGGTGAACGGGGTTGCGGTCCTTGCCCACCGTATCTGACGACGGCGATCCAAGTCTCGCGAATCTTGATCTCTTATCGGCGGAACCGCGGAAAGCTTCTAGGCGAGCTTTGCCGTCAGTCCCAGCTCAGTGCGCCACCGGATTGGTACTCGATGACGCGCGTTTCAAAAAAGTTGCGCTCCTTCTTCAGGTCGATCATTTCGCTCATCCACGGGAACGGGTTCTCCTCGTTCGGGAAGAGCTCTTCCAGCCCGATCTGCGTGGCACGCCGGTTGGCGATGTAGCGCAGATAGCCCTTGAACATGCTGGCGTTGAGGCCCAGCACGCCGCGCGGCATGGTGTCCTCGGCGTAGCGGTATTCCAGCTCCACCGCCTTCAGGAACAGGGCCTTGATCTCGGCCTTGAACTGAGGCGTCCACAGGTGCGGGTTCTCGAGCTTGATCTGGTTGATCAGGTCGATGCCGAAGTTGCAGTGCATCGACTCGTCGCGCAGGATGTACTGATACTGCTCGGCAGCGCCGGTCATCTTGTTCTGGCGGCCCAGTGCCAGGATCTGCGTGAAGCCGACGTAGAAGAACAGGCCTTCCATCAGGCAAGCGAAGACGATCAGGCTCTTGAGCAGGGTCTGGTCGGCTTGCGGCGTGCCGGTGTGGAAGTGCGGATCCATGATCGCGTCGATGAACGGGATCAGGAACTCGTCCTTCTCGCGGATGGAGGCGACCTCGTGGTACGCGTTGAAGATCTCGCTCTCGTCGAGACCCAGCGACTCCACGATGTACTGGTAGGCGTGGGTGTGGATCGCTTCTTCGAAGGCCTGGCGCAGCAGGAACTGGCGGCACTCCGGCGCCGTGATGTGGCGGTAGGTGCCCAGCACGATGTTGTTGGCGGCCAGCGAATCGGCGGTGACGAAGAAGCCGAGGTTGCGCTTGATGATGCGGCGCTCGTCTTCGCTCAGGCCGTTCGGGTCCTTCCAGGTCGCGATGTCGCGCGACATGTTCACCTCTTGCGGCATCCAGTGGTTGGCGCAGGTGGCGAGGTACTTTTCCCAGGCCCACTTGTACTTGAACGGCACCAGCTGGTTCACGTCGGTGGCGCCGTTGATGATGCGCTTGTCGGCCATGTTCACGCGGCGCGTGGGCTGCGACTGCATCGGCTTGGCAATGACGGGCGGCGTGGGGATGGCGGCCGGAGCGGCGGGCCGTGCGGGGACGGCGGACTGGAGAGCGGGCTGCGCTGCAACCTGCGTCGGAAGCGGCGACGGGGTCGCGGCCCGCGCGTCACGTGATGCTTGAGGCGCGGTGCTGTTTGATGGAGTCGTCGGTTTGACTTCGTCGTCCCAGACCAGCATGTGTGTACTTCCTAATGTTGTGAATTATCGGAGTGTTGTGTGCAAACACCAAGCACTTCTTGACATCAACGCGATGTCGTTGTTGCGGCCTCGCATCGCATTTCCTCGTTGCGATGCGAGCCGCATTCAGCGCATCGACGATGCGCCGACAGCGATCACTGACACGCTTCGCACGTGGGGTCGTCGATCGCGCAGAACTTGATGTCGGTGGCCGGTGCGGCGTCCGCTGCCTGCACCATTTGCGCTTGCGCTTGTGCGGCCACTGCATCGAGCGCGGACACGCCACCACCCGAACTCACCGCGTTCATCGCGCCCGCTTTCACCGTGGACTTCTCGGCGTGCGTGGCACCCATGGTGCGCAGGTAGTAGGTGGTCTTCAGGCCACGCAGCCAGGCGAGCTTGTAGGTCTCGTCGAGCTTCTTGCCCGAGGCACCCGCCATGTAGATGTTCAGGCTCTGCGCCTGGTCGATCCACTTCTGGCGCCGCGCCGCCGCTTCCACCAGCCACTGGGTTTCCACCTCGAACGCGGTGGCGTACAAGGCCTTCAGCTCTTCCGGCACACGGTCGATGCGGCGCAGCGAACCGTCGAAGTGCTTGAGGTCCATCACCATCACGTCGTCCCACAGGCCGAACTTCTTGAGGTCGCGCACCAGGTACTCGTTGATGACGGTGAACTCGCCCGACAGGTTGCTCTTGACCGAGAGGTTGCCGAAGCACGGCTCGATCGACGCATCCACGCCGATGATGTTGGAGATGGTGGCGGTGGGCGCGATGGCCACGCAGTTGGAGTTGCGCATGCCGTGCTCCTGCACCCGCGAACGCAGCGCGTCCCAGTCCAGGCTCGTCGAGCGGTCCACTTCCACGTAGCCGCCGCGCGCCTGGGCCAGCAGGTCCAGCGAGTCGATCGGCAGGATGCCCCGGTCCCACAGCGAGCCGCGGTAGCTGGAGTAGCGGCCGCGCTCGGCCGCCAGCTCGGTGGAGGCCCAGTAGGCGTAGTAGCACACCGCTTCCATCGAGCGGTCAGCGAACTCGACCGCCGCCTCGCTGGCGTAGGGCGTGCGCAGCTGGTACAGGCAATCCTGGAAGCCCATGATGCCCAGCCCCACCGGGCGGTGGCGCAGGTTGGAATCGCGCGCCTTCTTCACCGCGTAGTAGTTGATGTCGATCACGTTGTCGAGCATCCGCATCGCGGTGGCGACCGTCTTCTTCAGCTTGGCATGGTCGATCGCGCCGTCCAAGATGTGCTGCGCGAGATTGACCGAGCCCAGGTTGCAGACCGCGATTTCGGTGTCGCTGGTGTTCAGCGTGATCTCGGTGCAGAGGTTGCTGCTGTGCACCACGCCCGCATGCTGCTGGGGGCTGCGCACATTGCAGGCGTCCTTGAAGGTGATCCAGGGATGGCCGGTCTCGAACAGCATCGACAGCATCTTGCGCCACAGGTCCTTGGCCGGCATGCGCTTGAAGAGCTTGATCTCGCCGCGGTCGACCTTGGCCTCGTAGGCGGTGTAGGCCTCCTCGAAGGCGGTGCCGAACTTGTCGTGCAGGTCCGGGCAGGTGCTGGGCGAGAACAGGGTCCAGTCGCCACCTTCGTGCACCCGCTTCATGAACAGGTCCGGAATCCAGTTCGCGGTGTTCATGTCGTGGGTGCGCCGGCGGTCGTCGCCGGTGTTCTTGCGCAGCTCGAGGAACTCCTCGATGTCCAGGTGCCAGGCTTCCAGGTAGGCGCACACCGCGCCCTTGCGCTTGCCACCCTGGTTGACCGCCACGGCGGTGTCGTTCACCACCTTGAGGAACGGCACCACGCCCTGGCTCTTGCCGTTGGTGCCCTTGATGTGCGAGCCGAGCGCACGCACGCGGGTCCAGTCGTTGCCCAGGCCGCCGGCGAACTTGGAAAGCAGCGCGTTTTCCTTCAGCGCTTCATAGATGCCGTCCAGGTCGTCGGCCACCGTGGTGAGGTAGCAGCTGGACAGCTGCGAGCGCCGCGTGCCGGCATTGAACAGCGTGGGCGTGCTGCTCATGAAATCGAAGCTGCTCAGCACTTCGTAGAACTCGATCGCACGCGCTTCGCGGTCGATCTCGTTCAGCGCCAAGCCCATGGCCACGCGCATGAAGAAGGCCTGCGGCATCTCGATGCGGTGGTCGCGCACATGCAGGAAATAGCGGTCGTACAGCGTCTGCAGGCCGAGGTAGTCGAACTGCAGGTCGCGGCTGGCGTTGAGCGCAGCGCCCAGCTTGGCCAGGTCGAACTGCAGCAGCTTCTCGTCCAGCAGTTCCGCGTCCACGCCCTTCTTGATGAAGCCGGGGAAGTAGTCCGCATAACGGGCCTGCATGTCCGCCTGCATCACTTCCTCGCCGAGGATTTCCCGGCGGATCGTGTGGAGCAACAGGCGTGCCGTGGCGCGCGTGTAGCCCGGGTCCTTCTCGATCAGCGTGCGGGCGGCCAGGATGGCGGCCTTGTACACCTCGTCGATCGGCACGCCGTCATACAGGTTGCGGCGCGTCTCGGCGAGGATGGGCTCCGGCTTCACGTCGGCGCCCAGGTCGGCGCAGGCCGACTCGATCAGCATCTGCAGCTTGGCCGAATCCAGCGGCACGCGCACGCCGGCGTCCAGCACGAACAGCTGCGGTTCCGCAGCGGCCGGGGTCTCGCCCTGCTTGGCCCGCTCCTGCGCACGGCGCTCGCGGTAGAGCACGTAGGCGCGTGCCACTTCATGGTGGCCGCCGCGCATCAGGCCGAGCTCGACCTGGTCCTGCACGTCCTCGATATGGAAGGTGCCGCCGCCCGGACGCGAACGCAGCAGCGCACGCACCACGCTCTCGGTCAGGCCGTCCACCGTCTCGCGCACGCTGGCCGAGGCCGCGCCCTGGGTGCCGTGCACCGCGAGGAAGGCCTTCATCAGCGCCACCGCGATCTTGTTCGGCTCGAAGGACACCACCGCGCCGTTGCGACGGATGATCTGGTAGCCCTGGTAGGCCGATGCCGTGGCAGGCGCCGAGGCAGCGGCTGCCACGGCTTGGGGCGCGGACGACTCGGAAGAACGGGTGACGACAGTTTGCATAGGGGCCCTTCTCATGAAGCAGTCAACCCGCCAGGCGGCGACGCGGCGCGGCCTGGGCGAGGTGGATGTTGGAGATCTGTGTGTTGTGAAGGCGGTGCCCTGAGCACCGCCACCCGTGGCCGCGTTCGTTGCGCGGATCGGGCGATTGTGGAAAAGCCTGTGGAGATTCGGTGGAGTGCACGTGGATCGTTTGGATTCGCTCAGGCACTACATCTGGTGTCGGCACAGCACTTTAAGCACTACCTATAGCGTACCCCATGCGGGCTTTCCCGATTGAACAATCGTGTGAAGACCCAGCGCGCCGGCGGGCGGCGCTTGCTTTTGTCGGCTTTTTTTGGCTTAGGCGCGCGCCGGAAACCGGGCGTCGTCCCAGCCGAGTGCGGCTTGCAGCGCGGCCCAGTCGAAGCCCGGGCCCGGGTCGATCTTGCGGCCGGCCGCCACGTGCTCGTGGCCCACGACATGGCGCACCGGGTAGCGGGCGGCCACGGCCCGCAGCAACGGCACCAGGGCGGTGTACTGGGCCGGATGGAAGGTTTCGCCCTCCAGCCCTTCCAGCTCGATGCCGATGGAGAAATCGTTGCAGTTGTCGCGCCCCTGCCACTGCGAGCGGCCGGCGTGCCAGGCGCGTGCATCGCAGGACACGAACTGCACGGTCTGGCCATCGCGCCGCACCAGAAAATGGGCCGACACCTGCAGCCCGCGGATCTGCTGGAAGTACGGATGGGCCTCCCAGTCGAGCCGGTTGGTGAACAGCCGCTCGATCTCGTCGCCGCCGTACACCCCGGGTGGCAGGCTGATCGAGTGCAGCACCACCAGGTCGATCGGCGTGCTCTCCGGCCGCGGGCCGAAGTTGGGCGAGGCGCAGGCGCGAGCGCCGCGCCACCAGCCGTCGTGCCAGTCGGCCACGCCCGGGTTCACAGCCCGTCGAGCCGCTCGCCCACGTGGTCGGCCACGTTGATGCCCAGGCGGGCCATGCGGTAGCGCATCTGGCGCAATGACAAACCCAGGCTGGCACCGGCAGCCGTGCGGTTGAAGCGATATCGCTCCAGCGCGCGCACGAGGATGTCGCGCTCCACGTCGTCCAGGTAGGCCACCAGGTCGCTGGGCAGCGGCGGCGGCGCATTCGCCGCCACAGGCGCGGGCGTGGGCGGCGAGTACGCCGATTCGCCGCTGTCGGTGAGGATGTCGAGGTCGACCACCTCGGTGTCGGCGAACGAGTCTTCCGGCAGGCCCAGGTCCACCCGCTCGATCACCTCGCCACCGGACAGGGCCACCGCCCGGTGCAGCAGGTTCTCGAGCTCGCGCACGTTGCCGGGAAAGCTGTAGTGCGACAGGTGCAGCAGCGCATCGCGCGACAGCACCGGGGGCGGCCACACGCCGGCGTCGCGCGCGATGCGCTCCAGCACCGCCTGGCAGATGGCGGGCAGGTCCTCGCTGCGCTCGCGCAGCGGCGGCACGCGGATCTGGATGACGTTGAGGCGGTAGTACAGGTCCTGCCGGAAGCGGCCGGCCTGCACCTCGGCGGCCAGGTCCTTGTGCGTGGCGCTGAGGATGCGCACGTTCACCGGCACCTCGTTCATCGCGCCGATCGCGCGCACCGAGCGCTCCTGGATCGCCCGCAGCAGCTTGCTCTGCATGGACAGCGGCAGGTCGCCGATCTCGTCGAGGAACAGGGTGCCGCCCTGGGCCGCCTGGAAGAAGCCTTCGCGGTCGTCCGCAGCGCCGGTGAAGGCGCCCTTGCGGTAGCCGAAAAACTCCGCCTCCAGCAGCTGCTCGGGGATGGCGCCGCAGTTCACCGCGATGAACGGGTGCGCCGCACGCGGGCTCACTTCATGGATGGAGCGTGCCACCAGCTCCTTGCCGGTGCCCGACTCGCCCTGCACCAGCACCGGCGCCATGCTGCGCGCCACCTTCTCGACCAGGCCGCGCACCTGCTGCATGGCACCCGACTGGCCCACCAGGCGGCGCAAGGTCACGCTGGACGGACCGGCCGGCGCGGCGGGCGGTTCGGGCAGGGGGGCCGAGGGGGCCCGCTCGGCGGCCGGTTTGGCCGGCGCCCCGGTTTCCGACGGCAGGCTGGCCGGCACCACCGTGGGCGAGGTCTGCGGCGCACGCCCGAGCGCGGACGCCACCACGGCGCGGAACTGGCGCAGGTCCACCGGCTTGGTGAGGTAGTCGTAGGCGCCCGCCTTGAGCGCCTCCACCGCGTTCTCGGACGAGCCGTAGGCGGTGATCACGATCGCCTTTTCGCGGCGCGCGCTCTGCTCCAGGCGCTTGAGCAGGTCCAGCCCGGTGCCGTCGGGCAGGCGCATGTCGGTGATGACGGCGCTGTAGGTGCGGTCCTTCAGGTGCAGCCAGGCCTCGTCCACCGAGCCGGCGGTCTCCACGTCGTAGCCTTCGCGCAGCAGGGTCAGTTCGTAGAGCGTGCGCAGGTCCGGCTCGTCGTCGACGACCAGCAGGCTGAAGTGCGAGGGGGAGTTCATGGCAGAGGGCTCTGTTCGGGCAGCAGGAGGGCGCCGCGTTTCATGACCACCAGGAAGACATTGCGGTGCGCATCCTGCACGGCGCCGGGGCGGTAGTCGATGGTGGCGCCATAGCGCTCGCACAACTCCTTGCAAATATACAAGCCGAGCCCGGTGCCCCGGCTGCGGGTGGAGAAGAACGGCTCGAACAGATGCCGCTCCACCTCGGGCGGTATCGGCGCGCCGTCGCTGGCCACCGACAGCGTGGCGGCGTGTTCATTGTCGGCGCGCAGGCGCAGCACGATCGCGCCGGGGTTCTCGCTGGCGTGCCGGCGGGCGTTGTCCAGCAGGTTGATCAGCACACGGCGCAGGTGGTCGGGCTCGAAGGCCACGCCCACCGGCTCGCGCGGCAGTTTCACGCGCAGCCGGCTGCCTTCGCCCAGCGGCAGGTGCACGGTGCGTGCCCACTCGCTGCACACCTTGGCCACTTCGGCGGTGGCATCGATCACGCGCGCGCTGGGCGGCGTGCCGGGCGCCACCTCCATCACGTCGTCGACGATGCGCTTCAGGCGTTCGGCGTTCTCCGCCACCATGCGGGTAAGCCGGTGCTGGTCGGGCGTGAGTGCGTCCTCTTCCAGCAGGGCGTTGGCCTGGGAGATCGCCGCCAGCGGGTTGCGGATCTCGTGCGCGATGCCGGCCGACACGCGGCCCATGGCAGCGAGCTTTTCCTGGCGCGTGCGGCCCTGCACGCTGCGCAGGTCCTCCAGGAACAGCACACACAGCTCCTCGCCGCCTTGCGCCTCAGGGTTGTCCACCGCGTCGGCCGGCGTGGGCAGGCGGCGGGTAAAACGCACGCGAACCACCAGCGTGCGCGACAAGCCCGGCTCGAACGGCAGCACCACTTCGCGCCCGGCCTCGGGCCAGCTGCCTTCGGTGAAGGCGCGCTGCACCGCTTCAGTCAAGGCATTCCAGGCCAGCGTCTCCTGCAGCACGAAGGGCGCCGGCCGGCACATGCTGTGGGCACCCAGCAGCAGGCGGGCCGCCGGGTTGGCAGTGCGCACGCGGCCGCGCCGGTCCACCACCATCACGCCGTCCTGCATCTGCTCGATCACCAGCCGGTTCAGCTGCGCCTGCTGGCGCGCCAGCTGCAGGGTGCCGCGTGCGGTGAGCTCCTCGCGTGCCAGGCGCCCGGCCAGCTCGCCGGCGAGCAAGGTGATGACAAAAAAGCCGATGCCGGCCAGGCCCGCCTGGGTCATGGGCGCGGTCATGTCGCCGCCATGCAATCCGGCGCGCCAGGCGCTGCCCAGCAGCATCAGCGCGATGGCCGCCGCAGCGCCCAGCGCCATCACGCGTGGCGTCAGCACGCCGGCCATCAGCACCGGCAGCACCAGCAGCGCCACGTAGTTGAAGTTGGAGGTGGGCTCCAGCAGGTGCAGCACCGAGAAGGCCAGCAGGTCCACGCCGATGGTGGCCAGCCACTGCGGGCTGCTCACCCGCGCCAGCGACCGCGGGCTGGCCGGCGCACGGAAGCGCGGCATGATCCACAGCGCGATCGCCTGCGCGGCGTAGGCCAGGCACACCACCAGCGGCCCGCCCGCTCCGCGCAGGCCGAACACCGCGCCCACGAGTTGCGCCACCACCAGTGCCACGCCGAGCGCTGCACGCGCGGTGACGAAGGTGCGGTAGATGCGCTGGAAGGCCGAGCCACCGCCGGAGATGAGCCGCAGCGCCTGGCGGGGCAGGAAGCGGCTGTCGGTCGGGGTGGAATCGTCGCCGCGCCAGCCTTCCAGGCGCGACTCGTCTTCATCGTCCCAGCTGTCGCCGTGCAGGTCGCTGGCGCCATTGACACCCAGCACGCCGAACCAGGATTCGTCGATCGAGCGCTCTTCGCGCCGGCGGTCGCCGCGACGGCGGTCGCGCTGGCGCCGGTTGCCGCGGGGCAGGTCGTTCGCCTTCATCGAGGCGCGGCCGGGCCGAGTGCGCGGTGCGCAGGGCTGCAGAAGTAGAGCGCCCCATCGGCCACGGCTTCGCCGGCGGGCAGGTGCACCCCGCATTGCGCACAGCGCACCATGGTCTGCAGCGGCACGGCGCCACGGCGCCTGGGCGGCAGGTTGCGGTTGGCCCGACGCACGGCAAACCACAGCACCACGCCGATCACCAGGATCATCAGCAGGTATTTCATCGCATCAGGCCCATGGCATCAGGCGCTGCGGTGCAGCAGCACCTCCAGCACGAAGCGGTAGCCCACGTAGGCCAGCAGCAGCAGCACCGCACCGGTGTAGAGCCAGCGCGTGGCGCGGCGCCCGCGCCAGCCCCACAGGTGACGCCCCACGATGAGGGCCGCAAACACCGCCCAGCCCAGCAGCGAGAACACGGTCTTGTGGCTCCAGTGCCATTGCGCGGTGGACCAGGCGCCCAGCAGCAAGGTGGCGGTGAGCACCACGAAACCCGCATCGACAAAACGAAAGGTCAGGCGCTCCAGCCGCAGCAGGGGCATGCCGAACGGGCCGGTGCCCGCGCTGCCCGCCTTCAGCCGCAGCTGGCGGTCGGCCGAATCCAGCATGGACGCATGCAGCACCGCGGCGCCGAAGAGGCCGTAGGACGCCACGCCGAGCATCCAGTGCAGCGGCACCCACGGCGAGCTGGCCAGGGGATGCGGCTCGCCGGGGAAGATCACCGCCACCAGCACCACCAATGCACCCAGCGCCGCCAGCACACGCCGCACCTGCGGCAGCGGCACGAAGCGGCTTTCGATCGCATGCACCGTGAGCACCAGCCAGGCGGTGATGGACAGCACCGGCGCAAAGCCGAAGCGCGCACCGGCGCCATGCGGTTCGTCCAGCGCGGCAAAGTCGATCACCAGCGCCACGCCATGCGCCAGCCAGCCCAGCTGCCAGGCCACGGCCGGCCAGCGGCGCTCGCCGCCACCGGTGAGCGCGGCCAGGCCGTACGCCAGCATCGCCACCCAGGCGACCACCAGCGACAGCAGGCCCGCGCCGCTGTGGGACCCGAGGGATAAAATCATCCGGACAGTTTACTTTCGCGCCCGCGTTCGCCGGGTTGCGCACCCCACTCCATGGCTTCCGCCCTCACCGATCGCCTGTCGCGCCTGGTCAAGACCATGCGCGGCCAAGCCCGCATCACCGAAAGCAACGTGCAGGACATGATGCGCGAGGTGCGCATGGCGCTGCTCGAGGCCGACGTGGCGCTGCCGGTGGTGCGCGACTTCATCGCCCGCGTGAAGGACAAGGCGCTGGGCCAGGAGGTGGTAGGCTCGCTCAACCCCGGCCAGGCGCTGGTGGGCATCGTGCACAAGGAGCTGGCCGCCACCATGGGCGCCGGGGTCAGCGACCTCAACCTCGCGACCCAGCCGCCGGCGGTCATCCTGATGGCCGGCCTGCAGGGCGCGGGCAAGACCACCACCACCGCCAAGCTGGCCAAGCACCTGATCGAGAAGCGCAAGAAGAAGGTGCTCACGGTGTCGGCCGACGTATACCGGCCCGCCGCCATCGAGCAGCTGAAGACGGTGACGCGGCAGGCCGGCGGCGAATGGTTCCCGTCCGACCTGACGCAAAAACCGCGCGACATCGCGCTGGCCGCGCTCGACCATGCGCGCCGCCACTACTTCGACGTGCTGCTGGTGGATACGGCCGGCCGTCTCGCGATCGACGAAGCGCTGATGGCCGAGATCCGAGACCTGCACGCGGCGCTAAACCCGATCGAGACCCTGTTCGTGGTGGACGCGATGCAGGGCCAGGACGCGGTGAACACTGCCAAGGCCTTCAAGGACGCGTTGCCGCTCACCGGCGTGGTGCTCACCAAGCTGGACGGTGACTCGCGCGGCGGCGCGGCGCTGTCGGTGCGCCAGGTGACCGGCGCGCCGATCAAGTTCGCGGGTGTGTCGGAAAAGATCGACGGCCTGGAAGTGTTCGACGCCGAGCGCCACGCCGGCCGGGTGCTGGGGATGGGCGACATCCTGGCGCTGGTGGAGGAGGTGCAGAAGGGCGTGGACATGGAGGCTGCGCAGAAGCTGGCCGAAAAGGTGAAGTCCGGCTCCGGCTTCGACCTGAACGACTTTCTGTCCCAGATCACCCAGATGAAGAAGATGGGCGGGCTGTCCGGCCTGATGGACAAGTTGCCCACCGAGATGATGAACAAGGCCAAGGCCGGCCCGGCGGACATGGACCGCGCCGAGCGCGACGTGCGCCGCATGGAAGGCATCATCAATTCGATGACCCAGCTGGAGCGCCGCAAGCCGGAGCTTATCAAGGCCAGCCGCAAGCGCCGCATCGCCGCCGGTGCCGGTGTGCAGGTGCAGGAGGTGAACCGCCTGCTGAACCAGTTCGACCAGATGCAGGGGATGATGAAGAAGATGAAGGGCGGCGGCCTCATGAAGATGATGAAGCGCATGGGCGGCATGAAGGGCATGGGCGGCATGCCGCGCTGACAGCCGCATGGATACGGGGTGATACCCTTCACCCGTTGACCTCCTCCGGCCCGGCGGTTAGGTTCGCCGGTTCCTTGTTTCACCCTCACGTTCGATGAACACCTGGACCTGGGGCGCATTGGCGGCACTGGCGATCGGCCTGGTGGTGCTGGTGTGGATGCGCCAGCGCCGGCCCGTCGAGGCGCCGCGCAAGCCCAAGCCGCACCAGTTCGAATCCCTGGACACGGTGATGGCCTGGGAGCCGCATGCGACCCGCATTCTTTCCAGCCATGAACGGCAGGCGTATGCCGTGCTGGTGCGTGCGCTGCCCGAATGCATGGTGCTGGCCCAGGTGCCGCTGTCGCGCTTCCTCAAGGTGCCCACGCGCTATTCGTATGCCGAATGGCTCAAGCGCGCCGGCAGCCTGAGCGCCGACCTGGTGGTGTGCGACCGCAACTCCGAAGTGATGGCCGTGGTGGAGGTGCGCTCCGCACGTGAAAGCGAACGCGCGCGCCAGCGCCTGGAACGCATGGAGCGGGTGCTCGAGGCGGCCAAGATCCGCGTGCTGGTGTGGCAGGAAGGCGAACTCCCCTCGCCTGCCGCGGTGCGCCAGGCCTTGCTGCCCGACGGTGAACCCGAGGACACACCCAGCCGCCATGACGCGCCCATGGGCGGGCGCCAGTTCGGCGCCACCGGGTTGAGCTCGATGCCGGTGGCAGAAGTGGACGACACCACGCCCGGCGACCTGCACGAGCCGCCGCCCTCGACCTGGTTCGACGATTTCGAACAGCAGCCGACAGCCAGCTCGCCACAACAGCGCCGGCCCTGAATCCGCCGGCCGCTACGGCGCCGGCTCAGCTCAGCTCAGCAGCGCTTCCGCGAACTCGCGCGCGTCGAAGGTCTCCAGGTCTTCCAGCTTCTCGCCCACGCCGATGAAGTACACCGGCACCGGCCGTTCGCGCGCGATGGCGGCCAGCACGCCGCCCTTGGCCGTGCCGTCGAGCTTGGTGACGATCAGGCCGGTGAGCGTGAGCGCTTCGTCGAAGTGCTTCACCTGCGTCAGCGCGTTCTGTCCGGTGTTGCCGTCCACCACCAGCAGCACCTCGTGCGGCGCGGTGCTGTCGGCCTTGGCGATCACGCGGCGGATCTTCTTCAGCTCTTCCATCAGGTGCAGCTGGGTGGGCAGGCGGCCGGCCGTGTCGGCGATCACCACGTCGCAGTTGCGCGCCTTGCCGGCCACCACCGCGTCGTAGGTCACCGCGGCCGGGTCGCCGCCCTCCTGGCTGACGATCTGCACCTCGTTGCGATCGGCCCAGACGGTGAGCTGCTCGCGTGCCGCAGCGCGGAAGGTGTCGGCCGCCGCGAGCAGCACCTTCTGCTGCGCATCGGCCAAATGGCGGGTGAGCTTGCCGATGCTGGTGGTCTTGCCCGCGCCATTGACGCCCACCACCATCATCACGGTAGGCGTGAACTGGCCGATGGCCAGCGGCTTTTCCAGCGGCTTGAGCAGATCGGTCAGCGCGTCCATCAGCAGCCCGCGCACGGCCTGCGGGTCGGTGGTGCGGGTCTCACGCACCCGGCGCTTCAGGTCGTCGAGCAGGAACTGGGTGGCCTTGACGCCGGCGTCGGCCATCAGCAGCGCCTCTTCCAGTTCCTCGTACAGGTCGTCGTCGATCGTCGTGCGGCTGAACACCGAGGACAGGCTGGAGCCGGTCTTGGCCAGGCCCGCGCGCAACTTTTCGATCCAGCGGCTGCGCTGCTCGGGCGTGGGCGGGTCGGCCGGCACCAGCTCGGCCAGGATGGGGATGTCGAATTCCTTGACCGGTGCGGCGTCATCCGGCGCCGGCTTGGGCGCGGGCGCGCTGTTGCTGCCGGCCCAGCCCGGCATCGGGATGTCGAAGCTGCTGGCTTCGTCCGCAGCCGGCGCAGGCGTGGGAGCTGGCGGCGGCGGTGCGGGCGCGAATTTTTTCTTGAAGAAGCTGAACATCAGGAGGGGGTGTTGGGGCCGGGTTTCCCGACCGCTGAAGCCACGTTATAATCGCGGGCTTCAAGGCGCTTTAGCTCAGTCGGTTAGAGCGACGGAATCATAATCCGCAGGTCCGGGGTTCGAGTCCCTGAAGCGCCACCAGATCCAACAAGGGGCTTAGCAGCGATGCTAAGCCCCTTGTGCTTTGTGCGGCGCGTCCGTCCGCCCGAGCCGTTGTTGGCAGGCAGACCGGTTGTGCAAGACCGATAAAAGACTATATTCAGTCCGATTCCGTCCCAAGGGCATACCGATGCGCTACTCATCTCAAGTCAAGCCGATCAGCTACCTCAAGGCCCACGCCGCAGAGGTGCTGACTCAGCTTGCCGAGCAGCGCCAGCCCCTGGTCATCACCCAGAACGGCGAGGCCAAGGCCGTGCTCCAGGACGTGGCCTCCTTCGAAGAGACACAGGAGACACTGGCCCTGCTCAAGATCCTGGCGCTCGGTCAGCAAGACGTGGAGGCGGCTCGGGTCAAGCCGGTTGCCGATGTGGTGGCGCGGCTGCGCGCAAAGCGGCCCACGGCCTGATGGTCGGCAGGTCGCCGCGTCATGAGGTTCTGCTCACCCACGGCGCGGAGCAGGACCTGGAGTCCCTCTACGACCACATCGCCGAGTTCGACAGTGTGGCCAAGGCCCATCACGTTCTCGACCGTTTGATGGAGGTCGTGGAGGGGCTGGCGCAGTTTCCCGAGCGTGGCAGCTACCCAAAAGAACTCTTGGCACTGGGCATCAAGGAATACCGCCAGACCTCGTTCAAGCCCTATCGAGTGATCTACCGCGTCGTTGGGGCCCGGGTCGTCATCTACTTGATCGTCGATGGCCGCCGGGACATGCAATCCGTGCTGGCGCGCAGACTACTGGGGGCCTGACGCAACCACCCCGCCAAGCCGACTCAACGCGTCCCCTTCGCGCACAATGCGCGCCTCCACCCGCTTCGAGCCGAAAGCCGCCCCTTGCGAACCGTGCGCACCACCCGCTACGTGACGCCGCTGCGCGAAGGCGGCTCGCTGCCGGCCGTGATCGAGGCCGATGACGATGGCATGTACGTGCTGAAGTTCCGCGGCGCGGGCCAGGGCGCGAAGGCCTTGATCGCCGAGCTCATCGGCGGCGAGCTTGCACGTGCGGCCGGCCTCGACGTGCCCGAGATCGTGCTCGCGGAGCTGGACCCCGAACTCGCCCGCACGGAGCCCGACCCGGAGATCCAGGACCTCATCCGCGCCAGCGCCGGCCTGAACCTGGCGCTCGATTTCCTGCCGGGCTCCATCACCTTCGAGCTGCTGGCCCAGCCGCCCAGCGCCGAGCTGGCGTCGGCCATCGTCTGGCTGGATGCCTTCATCACCAACGTGGACCGCACGCCGCGCAACACCAACATGCTGTGCTGGCACCGGCGCCTGTGGCTCATCGACCATGGTGCAGCCCTGTTCTTCCACCACGACTGGAACGACGTGCTCGCGCGCAGCCGGCGGCCGTTCGTGCAGATCAGGGACCATGTGCTGATCGACCTGGCGGACCGCCTGCCCGAGGCGGACGACCGATTGAGCCGGGCCATCACGCCGGAGGTGGTGGCCGGCATCGTCGACCTGATCCCGGACGCCTGGCTGGCGGGCGACACGCCGTTCGCCAGCCCGGCCGAACACCGCGCGGCTTATCGCGAGTACTTCTGCAGCCGCCTGCAGGCGCCGCGTGCATTCGTCGAGGAGGCCGTCCGTGCCCACGCTGCACACCTATGACTACGCCATCGTCCGCGTGGTGCCACGGGTGGACCGGGGCGAGTTCATCAATGCCGGCGTCATCATCGCCTGTGCCCGCGCCGGCTACCTGAAGGCTTTCATCGAGCTCGACGAAGCGCGCCTGCAGGCGCTGGACCCGAGCGTGGACCTGACCCTGGTGCGCGCCACCCTGGCCACCTTGCCGGTGGTGTGCGAAGGCGGTCCTGGCGCGGGGCCGCTGGGCCGGCTGTCGCTGCGCGAGCGCTTCGATTGGCTGGTGGCGCCGCGCAGCTCCAGCATCCAGACCTCGCCGGTGCACGCCGGCCGCTGCGACGACCTGGGCCTGGCCGGTGAACGCCTGCTGGCGCGCATGGTGCGGGCGCCGGCACCGCCAGTGCGCTAGTTCGACCCGCCTTCGGCCGAAGTTTGAACTTGTGCGGCCGAGGTGCGATGCCTAGCATCCACTTCGGCCTTCACAACAGACAACTTCGGAGACAACAGGCCCGTGGCACCCTGGAGCGCGCTCTCTGCGGATGAACTGCAGCTGCTGGTCTCGGCCTTCTGGTCGGCGGGCGGCTCGCGCCATCACCTGGCCGACCGCCTGGGCTACTCCAAGAGCAAGACCAACGCGCTGATCGCCGGCCTGGTGGGCCAGGGCCTGCTGGCCGAGACCGGCGTGCAGCCGTCCAACGGTGGCCGCCGGCCTGAATCGCTGCGCCTGAATGACCAGCTCGGCGTGGTGGTGGCGGTGGACATCGGTGTGACCAGCCTGCACGTGGCCGTGTTCAAGCCCGACCTCAGCCTCCTGGGCGAACACGCCGAGCCGATCGACGTGCGCGAACAAGGCCCCGGCGCGGTGCTGCCGCGGGTGCGTGCCCTGATGCAGGACCTGCTGCAGCGCTGCGGCGCCAGCAAGCGCCAGGTGCTGTGCATCGGCATCGGCGTGCCGGGGCCGGTGAACTTCCAGATCGGGCAGCTGGTGAACCCGCCGCTGATGCCCGGCTGGGAAGGTTTTTCGCTGCGCGACGACCTGCGCGAGGACTACGCCGCGCCGGTGTTCGTCGACAACGACGTCAACCTCATGGCCTTCGGCGAGCTGTGGCGGCTGCAACGCTCGCTGCAGAACTTCGTGGTCATCAAGGTGGGCACCGGCATCGGCTGCGGCATCGTCTGCCACGGCGAGGTGTACCGCGGCGCCACCGGCTCGGCCGGCGACGTGGGCCACATCTGCGTGGACCAGGCGGGGCCGCGCTGCTACTGCGGCAACCTCGGCTGCGTGGAAGCCATGGCGGCCGGGCCGGCCATCGTGCGCGGCGCGGTGGAAGCGGCGCAGTCCGGCCGCAGCCCGGTGCTGGCCGAGATGCTGCGCACCCAGGGCCAGCTCGAAGCGGTGGACGTGGCCGCTGCCTGCCGCAGCGGCGACGCGGCCGCCAGCGACATCGTGCAGCAGTCCGGCCGGCTGATCGGCCAGATGCTGGCCTCGGTGGTGAACTTCTTCAACCCGTCGCATGTATTCCTGGGCGGCGGCATCACGCGCATGGGGCCGCTGCTGCTGGCCGCCGTGCGCCAGAGCGTCTACCAGCGCTCGTTGGCACTGTCCACTCGCCACCTTGAAGTGCAGTACACGCCGCTGGGCGAGCAGGCCGGCGTGATCGGCGCGGCGGTGCTGGCCATGCACGAGACCTTGCGTGCGCCGGGAGCCGCACGATGAGCATTGCCCGCAGCGTGTCCGTCGAATTTCAGGGGATCGAAAAAAGCTTCGGCCCGGTGCAGGTGCTGCATGGTGTGAGCTTTGCGCTGGAGCCCGGCCGCGTGGTCGGCCTGCTGGGCGAAAACGGCGCCGGCAAGTCCACGCTGATGAAGATCCTGGCCGGCTACGAGCGGCCCACCGCGGGCAGCCTGCGCGTGAACGGCGAGCCGCGGCAGTTCGGCAACTCGCGTGATGCCGAGGCGCTGGGCATCGTGCTCATCCACCAGGAGCTCAACCTCGCCGACGACCTGACGGTGGCGCAGAACATCTTCCTCGGCCATGAGCGCAAAAAAGGCTGGCTGCTCGACGACGCCACCATGGAGCGCGAAGCCGCCGACGCGCTGGCGGCGGTGGGCTTGAAGGTGGCACCCTCCACCCAGGTGCGTCGGCTGATCGTGGCGGAGAAGCAGCTGGTGGAAGTGGCCAAGGCCATCTCGCGCCAGGCCCGGCTGCTGATCATGGACGAGCCCACCGCGACCCTCACGCCGGGCGAGACCGAGCGCCTGTTCCGCCTGATCGCCAAGCTGCGCGATGACGGCGTGACGGTGGTCTACATCTCGCACAAGCTCGACGAGGTGGAGCGCATCACCGACGAGGTGATCGTGATGCGCGACGGCCGCTTCGTGGCCCGCGCGGCCACGGCCACGCTCACGCGGCATGAGATGGCCAACCTGATGGTGGGCCGGGAGCTGAGCGACCTGTTCCCGCCACGCGATGCGGTCGCGCACGATGGCCCGGTGGCCCTGCGCGTGCAGGGCTTCACCGTGCAGGGCTGGGCCAGCGACGCCAGCTTCGAGGTGCGCGCCGGCGAGATCCTGGGTTTCGCCGGCCTCGTGGGCGCAGGTCGCACCGAGCTGTTCGAAGGCCTGCTGGGCTTGCGCCCGGCCCGCGGCAGCGTCCAGATGCAAGGCCGCAGCCTGCCCGGCGGCACCGGCTGGCCCAGCCCGCGTGAGGCCGCCCGGGACGGCCTCACCTACCTGAGCGAGGACCGCAAGGGCAAGGGCCTGCATGTGCACTTCGGCCTGCAGCCGAACCTGACATTGATGACCCTGGACCGCCATGCGCGGCCCTGGCTGAAGCCCGCCTCCGAGCGGGCAGCGTTGGAAGCGGCGGTCAAGGACTACGGCATCCGCACCGGATCGCTGGACGTGAAGGCCTCGTCGCTGTCCGGTGGCAACCAGCAGAAGCTGGCGCTCGCCAAGGTGCTGCAGCCGCAGCCGAAAGTGGTGGTGCTGGACGAGCCCACCCGCGGCGTGGACGTGGGCGCCAAGCGCGACATCTATTTCCTCATCCAGCGCCTGGCGCGCGAGGGGCTGGCCGTCATCGTCATCTCCTCCGAACTGATGGAGCTGATCGGCTTGTGCCACCGCGTGGTGGTGATGCATGCCGGCCGCGTGGCCGCCACGCTGGATGCGGCGCACCTGACCGAAGAGGAGCTCATCGCCCATGCCACCGGAACCCGCCGTGAAGCCATCGCCTGAGGCCGCCCACCGCGCCGAGGCCGTGCCGCGCTGGACCGAGCGCCTGCAGCGTTTCGGCCCGGTGCTGGGCTTGGTGCTGCTGTGCGTCGCCGGCACGGCGCTGAACAGCGACTTCGCCACGCTGGACAACGCGATGAACGTGCTCACGCGCACCGCCTTCATCGGCATCATCGCGGTGGGCATGTGCTTCGTCATCATCTCCGGCGGCATCGACCTGTCGGTGGGCTCGATGGCGGCGCTGATCGCCGGCGCGGTGATCATGTTCATCAACGCGATGGGGCCGGTCACCGGCTCGCCGGTGCTCGCGGTGGCGCTGGGCGCCGGCCTGGCGCTGCTGCTGGGCGCGGTGTTCGGCCTGGCGCACGGGCTGCTCATCACCAAGGGCCGCATCGAGCCCTTCATCGTGACCTTGGGCACGCTGGGGATCTTTCGCGCCTACCTCACCTACTTCTCCAACGGCGGCGCGATCACGCTGGACAACGACCTGGCTGACGCCTACGCGCCCGTGTACTACGCCAGCCTGGCCGGCGTGCCGGTGCCGGTGTGGGTGTTCCTCGCGGTGGCGGTGGCCGGTGCGGTGATCCTCAACCGCACCGCCTTCGGCCGCTATGTGCAGGCCATCGGCTCCAACGAGCAGGTGGCGCGTTATGCCGCAGTGCACGTGGACCGCGTGAAGATGCTCACCTACGTGCTGCTGGGTCTGTGCGTGGGCGTGGCCACCCTGCTGTACGTGCCGCGCCTGGGCTCCGCCTCGCCCACCACCGGCCTGCTGTGGGAGCTGGAAGCGATCGCGGCCGTGATCATCGGCGGCACCGTGCTCAAGGGGGGCGCCGGCAGCATCGTGGGCACGGTCATCGGCGCGATCCTGCTCTCGGTGATCAGCAACATCCTCAACCTCACCAGCATCATCAGCGTCTACCTCAACGCGGCCGTCCAGGGCTTCGTGATCATCATCGTTGCGTTCCTTCAGCGGGGGCGCCGGTAGAGCGCTCCTCACATCCACCACACCAGGAGACATCACCATGAGCATCACCCGCCGCAGCCTCGCGCTGGCCACCATCGCGGCCGCCGCTGCCCTCGCCACCCTGCCCGCACACGCCGCCGATGCGGTGCATGTAGGCGTGTCCATCCCCGCGGCCACCCACAGCTTCATGGGCGGCATCAACTACTGGGCCAACCAGGCCAAGAAGGACCTGGAAAAGGCGCACAAGGGCCTGAAGATCACCATCAAGACGGCCGCCAACGCCGGCGAGCAGGCCAACCAGCTGCAGGACCTCACCACGGTCAACAAGATCAACGCGCTGGTGATCTTTCCATTCGAATCGGCCGCGCTCACCAAGCCGGTGGCGCAGGTGAAGTCCAAGGGGGTGTACGTCACCGTGGTGGATCGCGGCCTCACCGACACCAGCGCGCAGGACGCCTACGTGGCCGGCGACAACACCGCCTTCGGCCGCATCCCGGCCGAGTACATCGCCAAGCAGCTGGGTGGCAAAGGCAATGTGGTGGCCCTGCGCGGCATCGCGACCACCTTGGACAACGAGCGCATGGACGCCTTCAACGCGGTGCTCAAGGGTTATCCGGACATCAAGCTGCTGGACGCCAAGTACGCCAACTGGAACCGCGACGACGCGTTCAAGGTGACGCAGGACTACCTCACCCGCTTCAAGAACATCGACGCCATCTGGGCCGCCGACGACGACATGGCGGTGGGCGTGCTCAAGGCCATCGAGCAGGCCAAGCGCAAGGACATCAAGTTGATCTTCGGCGGTGCCGGTGCCAAGGCCATGGTGAAGACGGTGATGGACGCGAAGGACCCACGCATCACCGCCGACGTGAGCTATTCGCCCAAGTTCATCTACGACGCGATCAAGCTCACCGCCGAGGCGCGCCTGAAGGGCGAGCCGCTGCCCGCCAAGACCATCATCCCGTCGGTGCTGATCACCAAGGACAACGCCAAGGAGTTCTACCACCCTGACTCCCCCTTCTGAAGGAATGGAGCCCCCACCCGCCGGGGTACCGGCGGCTCGCCCCCCGCGGGGGCTGCCCCAAGAGCTTGGGGCGGCCCGGCGCTCTTGGGGACCCCGGGCGCCTGCCCTTCTTGATGAGGACCTTGACGTGAAGACCATCCGCGGACCCGCGATATTTCTCGCGCAGTTCATGGGCGAGCAGGCGCCCTTCGACACGCTGGACCACCTGGCGGGCTGGGCCGCCGGGCTCGGCTACCAGGGCATCCAGCTGCCCACCGATCCGCGGCTGATCGACCTGCAGCGGGCGGCGGACAGCCAGACCTATTGCGACGAGATCCGGGGCACGCTGGCCGCGCATGGGCTGCAGATCACAGAGCTGTCCACCCACCTGCAAGGGCAGCTGGTGGCGGTGCATCCGGCGTACGACGAGCTGTTCGACGGCTTCGCCGCGCCACAGGTGCGTGGCAACCCCGCCGCCCGCACGGCCTGGGCCATCGAGCAGATGAAGCTCGCGGCCAAGGCCTCGCAGCGGCTGGGCCTTCGCACGCAGGCCAGCTTCTCCGGCGCACTCGCCTGGCCCTACCTCTACCCCTGGCCCCAGCGGCCGGCCGGGCTGGTGGAAGAGGCCTTTGCCGAGCTGGCGCGGCGCTGGCGCCCCATCCTCGATGCCTTCGACGAGTGCGGCGTGGACATCGCCTACGAGCTGCACCCCGGCGAGGACCTGCACGACGGTGTCACCTTCGAACGTTTCCTCGACGCGGTGGGCCAGCACCCGCGCGCCAACATCCTCTACGACCCCAGCCACTTCGTGCTGCAGCAGCTGGACTACCTGGCTTTCATCGACCTCTACCACCCGCGCATCAAGGCCTTCCATGTGAAGGACGCGGAGTTCCGGCCCACCGGCCGCCAGGGCGTGTACGGCGGCTACAGCGGCTGGGTGGAGCGCGCAGGCCGTTTCCGCTCGCTCGGCGATGGGCAGATCGACTTCCGAGCCATCTTCTCCAAGATGGCGCAAGTCGACTTCGACGGCTGGGCGGTGCTGGAGTGGGAATGTGCGCTCAAGCATCCGGAGGACGGCGCACGAGAAGGCGCCGAGTTCATCCGCCGCCACATCATCCGCGTGGCCGACCGCGCCTTCGACGACTTCGCCGGCAGCGGCGTGCAGCCGCAGGTGCTCAAGCGCCTGCTCGGCACGGGAGGCGGGCAATGAGCCGCCGCCTGCGCCTGGGCATGCTGGGCGGCGGCGAAGGCGCGTTCATCGGCGCGGTGCACCGCACCGCCGCGCGCCTGGACGACCGCTATGAGCTGGTGGCTGCGTGCCTGTCCAGCGACCCCGCGCGTGCACATGCCAGCGCCGCGGCGATCGGCCTGGACCCGCAGCGCAGCTATGCGGACTACCGCGAGATGGCGCGTGCCGAAGCCGCCCGCCCCGACGGCGCCGAGGTGGTGGCCATCACCACACCCAACCACCTGCATGCGCCCATGGCCACCGCCTTCCTCGAGGCCGGCCTGCATGTGATCTGCGACAAGCCGCTGGCGATGTCGCTGGACGAAGGCGAGGCCCTGGCCGCGCTCGCGCGGCGCAACAACCGGCTGCTCGCACTGACCCACACCTACTCCGGCTATCCGATGGTGCGGCATGCCCGTGCGCTGGTGAAGGCCGGCGCGCTGGGCAGCATCCGCCTGGTGCAGGCGGAGTACCAGCAGGACTGGTTGTCCGAGCCGATCGAACGCACCACCTCCAACAAGCAGGCCGCCTGGCGTGCCGACCCGGCCAAGACCGGCCCCGCCGGCTGCCTGGGCGACATCGGCACCCATGCCTACCAGCTGGCCGCGTTCGTGTCCGGCATGACACCCTCGCACCTGGCGGCAGAGCTGTGCACCTTCGTCGAAGGCCGCGCACTCGACGACCATGTGCAGATGATGCTGCGCTACCCCGGCGGCGCACGCGGGCTGCTGTGGGCCAGCCAGGTGGCGGCGGGTTGCGAAAACGCGCTGCGGCTGCGGGTGTTCGGCACCCAGGCCGGCCTGGCCTTCGACCAGGAGCATCCCAACGAGCTCTGGTTCACGCCGGTGGGCGGCACGGCGCAGCGCCTCACGCGCGGCCGGGTGGACAGCGCCGCCGCACGCCACGCCACCCGCGTGCCGGCCGGGCATCCCGAGGGTTATCTCGAAGCCTTCGCGCAGCTGTATGCCGATGCGGCCGAACATATCCATGCGATGGCCGAAGGCCGCGCACCGCGCGCCGAGGCGATGGACCTGACCACTGTGGAGGACGGCGTCGCCGGCCACCGGTTCATCGACGCGGTGCTCGAGAGCCATCGCCGCGACGGCAGCTGGGTGGCGCTGGCCGCGTGATGCGGCCAGGCGCCGCAGCTCATTCCACGCCGCTGCCCGAGCCGGACACCACCACCGGCGCGCGATAACCCGCCGGCTTGTCACCCACCGTCGCGCCGCCGTACATCATTCCCTGCATCGCGTTGGTGAAGAAGTAGTACGGGAAGGGCGCGGGTGTGTCGCTGGCGCGCGTGAGCCGCTCGGCCAGCGCGGGCGGCAGCTCGAAGTCCAGTGCACCCAGGTTGTCGCGCAGTTGTTCGGGCCGGCTGGCGCCCACGATCACGCTGGCCACACCCGGCCGGTTGGCCACCCAGTTCAGCGCCACCTGCGCCAGTGGGCGCTCGATCTCCCGCGCCACGCTCTCGAGTTCGTCCACGATGCGCCAGTTGCGCTCGGTGAGGTGCTGGAAGGCCGGGTTGCCGTTGTCCTTCATCGCGGCCAGGCGGCCTTCGGGCGCGACGTCGCGCCGGTAGCGGCCGGACAGCAGGCCACTGGCCAACGGGCTCCACACGGTGATGCCCATGCCCAGCTCGGTCGCCAGGCGCGCATGTTCATGCTCGAGGTTGCGCTCCACCAGCGAGTACTGCAGCTGCAACGCGCTCACCGGCTCGAAACCGCGCCACTCCGCCAGCGTCTGGGCCCGTGCGGCATACCAGGCCGGCACGTCGGACAGGCCGATGTGGCGCACCTTGCCGCTGCGCACCAGGTCGTCGAGGGTGCGCATCACCTCCTCCACCGGCGTGAGCTGGTCCCAGGCGTGCACGTAGAAGAGATCCAGGTAGTCGGTGTTCAGGCGCTTGAGCGAACCCTCCACCGCACGCAGCAGGTTCTTGCGCCCGTTGCCGCCGCCGTTGGGGTTGCGGTCGCCCAGGTTGAAGGTGTACTTGCTCGCCAGCACCAGCCGGTCGCGCAGGCCGGCGTCGGCCACGAACTCGCCCAGCCAGGTTTCGCTGGTGCCGTTGGTGTAGACGTCTGCGGTGTCGATGAAGTTGCCGCCACGCTCCACGTACATGTCGAAGATGCGGCGTGCGTTGGCTTTGTCCGAACCCCAGCCCCATTCGGTGCCGAAGGTCATGGCGCCCAGCGAGAGGCGGCTGACGCGCAGCCCGCTGCGGCCTAGGGTGTAGTAGGTGTCGAGTGACATGGTGAGCTCCTTTGCGTTGCGATGAGCCAAAGGTTAGCCAGCGACGCTCTGCCGATAAAGTCACATAATCTTGATGAAGTGATAAGCAGTGCTTTGCAATGAAACTCACGCACCTCGACGGGCTGCTCGCCTTTGCCACCGTGGCCCGGCAGCGCAGCTTCACTGCCGCCGCCTCGGAGCTGGAAGTCACACCACCGGCGGTGAGCCAGGCGGTCAAGCAGCTGGAAGACCGGCTCGGCGTGCGGCTGCTGCATCGCACGACGCGCAGCGTGAGCCTCACCGAGGCGGGGGAGCGGTATCTCGCCCGCGTGGGCCCTGCGGTGGGCGAGCTGATGCAGGCCTCGGAAGTGCTGGACAGCTTTCGCGCCGGCGTGAGCGGCCGGCTCAAGGTGAACGCACCGCTGGTGGTGCACGAGATGCTGTTGCGTCCGCTGCTGCCGGCGTTCCTGGCAGCGCACCCGGGCGTGCAGCTGGAGCTCACCTTGGACGACGGCTTCGTCGACATCGTGGCCGCAGGCTTCGACCTCGGCATCCGGCTGGGCGAGTCGGTGCAGCGCGACATGGTGGCGGTGCCGCTCACCCGCAGCGAGCGCACCTGCATGGTCGCCTCACCGGCCTATGCCAGACGCCATGGCCTGCCGGAGACGGTGGAAGCCCTGCGCGAACACCGCTGCATCCGCTACCGCTTTCCGGCGAGCGGCGCGATCTATCGCTGGGAAGTCAAGCGCAAGGGCCAGGTGGTGGAGGTGGCGGTGGACGGCCCGCTCACGGTGTCCGACAGCCTGAGCATGGCGCAGGCCGCGCTGGACGGCATCGGCATCGCCTACACCTTCGAGCGTCAGGTGGCGCGCCACCTGGCGGCCGGGCGGCTGCTGCCGGTGCTGCCCAAGCTGTGGCCCACCCACCCCGGCTTTCACTTTTACTACCCGAGCCGGCAGACACCGGCCACGGTGCGGGCGTTCGTGGAGCACTGCAGGGCGCAGATCGGGGATTGAGCGCGGCGCTGCGCGATGGGTTCGTCAGCCTCTTGCTTTCACGTGGCGATGGGTCGGCCCGTTCGATGTAAACCGAACCGGGCGGCTTGTGATGGCCTCGATGCGCTGCAGCAGCGCTTCTGCCGAGGACACGGGCTGCTCGTCATAAGAAGGACGCGCCCGAAACAGCAGCTGGGTCAGCGCGGCCTGGTGGATCAGATCGGCATCGCGCGAAGGCACGAGCCGCGTCACGCGGCCGCCTTGCTCCACACAGACAGAGCGATTGGCCGGTCCGTTCATGAGCTCGTAGGACAGGCACCAACGCAGCTCAGCGCCGCGGCCCAATGCATCCATGTGGCTTACCAGCAGACCGTCCAGGGCACCGGCGGCATCGATCGCGTAGCGGAGCAACACGGCATCCGGGTGGCCGCGGCGAAAGCGCCCCTGCCAGCCGTCACTGGTGTTGTGCGGCTCGGGCAATGTGTCGAGCGCCGCGTCTTCCGTCGGCAACGGCCCGGCGCCATGGCGGCAGAGGTAGCTGCGCAGCAGGCCCAGCTGCGTGATGTCGCCGGCCAGGCCCAGCTCGTCCAGCACCGCCTGGGCAGCGGCCGGCCCCACGCTGCTCCAGGTGGTGTGCGGATGGAAACCCCGCCATTCATCCAGCAGCAGGCCCTGCGCGCCCTCGAAGAGCACGGTGCCGCCCCGGCCCAGGCGCTGCGCGATGGCCTCCGGCGATGCGGGCGCCACGCGCAAAGCCACCGCGTGGGCAGCCGCCAGCCAGCGGGCGCCCACCTGATCGTCTGCGAGCACACGGGCCTCGAGCGCCTGCGCTTCGTCGCACCGAAAAGCGTAGCGCTCGAACTCCGCGGCCAGCGTGTCCCGGATGGCCACCAGCTTCTGCATGGCCAGCGCCGGGCGCAGCAGGTCGCCATAACGCAGCACCTGCTCCGGCCGCTGCAGCGCATGCCGCACCGTCTCACCGACGCCCACGCCGCAGCTGCCGTGTGCGGCCTGTCCCCGCTGCCATTCACGCAGCCGCCCCGCGGCCTGGTGATAAGGCGTGGTCACGCGGCAGCGCGCGTCGATCTGCAGCCGCTCTGCGGCGTCCCGCACCCCCACACGTTGCAGCGCCGCCTCCTCCACCAGCAAGGCGGTCGGGTGCACCACCACCTCGCGGGCCAGCACCGTGTGCACCGCCGGCAGGAAAGTGCCCGATCCGAACTGGGAGAAGGTGTGATGCCGACCGTCGGGCAGCACCACGTTGTGGCCTGCCTGGGCACCACCGTTGAAGCGCACCACCGTGTGCACCGGCCAGCGCCGGCACAGCGCGTCGGTGAACAGGCCCTTGCCGCAGTCGCCGAAGCCCAGGTCGATCAGGGAGGCGAAGCGCGGCGCTTCCACGGCCAGCGAGGTTCAGCCGAACAGGCGACGCCACCAGCCCGGCGCGGCCGGTGCGCGGCTGGTACCACCGATCGCCGACGCGGTGCCACCCGATCCCGCATGGGCCGCATACGGCCGCAGCGCCCGCACCACCGCACCGATGCGGCTGCTGCTCATGCCCTCGGCTTTCAGCGCCGTGGCCACCGCATCGGTGTCCGGCAGCGCCTTCTCGGTGAGCGCCACGATGGCCGCGGCCACCGCGCAGGTGTCCTCATGCGACTCCATGCAGATCACGTGGTCGCCCAGCAGCTCGCGCCAGCGGGCCTCGCAGTGCTTGCGGCGCTGCAGGTCGGGGATGAGGAAGAACAGGTGGTAGCTCTCCGCGGCCGCGGCGATCACCTCCTGGATCGGGATGTCCTCGTCCAGCTTCTCGCCGATGAGCGCTTCCACCTGGTGGCGTGACACGGCCGGATAGGGCAGCTCGTCGCCAGTCATGAACAGGTAGCCGCGCTTCTTGCGTTTGGCCCAGCAGTCCAGGTCGGTGTGCTGCGCCAGCACGTAGAACGCGAGCTCGTAGCTTTCGGAGCCGGTGCCGCCACCGCCGGCTTCCAGGTAGCTCCAGGTGAGCCACTGGTCCATCAGCTCGGCGGTCGACTCGAACTGGCCCACCTGCAACGGTGCGTTGTCCGAGGTGGCATCGCCGATGGCCATGAACATGATCTGCGGGTCGGGGATGCGGCAGGCCCCCAGCAGCTTCATGAAACTGGGCAGTTCGCGCGTGGCCAGCAGCCGGGGGATGTCGCCCATCGAGCCGGTGACGTCCAGCGCGAACACGATGCCCAGGGACTGCGGATGGTCGGCGCTGTCGCGCGACTCCCGCACCTTCAGGCCGCGTGGGTCCATCAGGCCATGGCAGCCGCGCTGGTTGAACACCTCGCCGGCCGGCTTGCTCGCGCGATCGGCCACCAGCGCAGCGTGCGCGGCATGTGAGTAGTTTCCGTGTCCCATGATGGTTGGCGCTTCAGGCGCGCTGTGGGTTGAAGTGGATGAACTGGGGCGGGCCGAAGGCCTGCCGCGCGGCGGCCACCAGGGCCTGGTCGATCTGTTCCGCGCTCATGCGGGCCGCTGCATCGGCGCTTTCGCTCACGGTGTGCAGCAGGTCCGCCAGCGGGCCCGGCACGCGCGAGGGGATGGCGGGCGGTGTGTCGCCGTGGCCCTGCAGCAGCTGGCGGATGGCCCAGGCGGACTGCACCAGGTCGCGCGCCGCATCACCGCCACGGCGCGCGCGGCCCCAGCCGATCAGCAGCACGCCGTGGTCGGCCGGATGCACCAGCCAGTGTTCGGGCCGCAGGTCGCCGTGAGTCCACCCACCACGGTGCACGTAGGCCAGCACTTCCAGCACCCGGCGCCACAGCCAGACGGCATGGCGTACGTCCTGGATGCCCTGCGGATGAAAGGCCAGCACGTCGGCCAGGCTCCCCCAGAACCCGTTGGGGTGGCGCCAAGCGAGCGCCTCACGCGCGTCGGGCACACCGTCGATTTGCCCATGCGCCACCACCTGCGGCAGGCGCTGGCTGAAGTAAGCCGAGCCATCGATCTGCAGCGCCTGCAGGCGGCGCAGCACATCCGCTTCACCGGCCAGGGGCCAGGCGACCGACCGGGCCACCTTGAGCGTCACGCGCTCGGGCAACGGCCCGCAGGCGTCGGCCAGCAACACCTCGGTGTGTTCACCCTCGGCCAGCGAACGCAGCACGCGGAAATCGCGGCCGGCGACACGCAGGATGCGGCCACCATCGCGCCCCAGGGCAAGCGAGCGCTGCCAGGCCTGCCGGAACGGCTCTCGCTGCACGACCTGCGTGTTGCGCGTGACCATCGCGCTGCAATAGGGGCAGGCCACGATGCGCCACAGCGCCTGGCGCGGCAGGGCGCCGCCGCACTGCGGGCAGGCCAAGGATGTGAAAGCGACGCTCAGCTGAATTGCTCCCCGACTGGCATGCCGGGCGATGGAATGCCGCGGCGCTTTGGCGGCGATTCTCGCTGACGGTGGCGGACCGCGCCCGCCGCGGTGGCCTCAGAGTGTGCGCAGTTCCACCGCTTGCGCCGGCTCGACCGCCAGGCTGTTCACCAGCGCGGGCCCGAACTCGGGCGATTCGATCTCCCAGCTTTCGCCCGGCGCCACGCTCACGCCATCGGCAAAGCTCAGCACCGCGGCGCCGAAGAAGTGCAGGTGCACGTCGCCGGGCCGGCGGAACAGCTTGTACTTGAAGTGGTGGTGTTCCAGGTTGGCCACCGTGTGGGACATGTTGGCCTCGCCGCTGAGGAAGGGCTTTTTCCAGCGCACGCTGCCATCGCCAGCCCGCAGCCGCGATTCGCCTTCCACATGCGCCGGCAGCGGGCCCACGCGCAGCGCCGGCCCCACCGAGCAGGCGCGCAGCTTGGAATGCGCGAGGTAGAGGTAGTTCTGCTGCTCGATCACATGGTCGGAGAACTCGTTGCCCAGCGCAAAACCGACGCGGTAGGGCGTGCCGTCCGGCCCCACGACATACAGGCCCACCACCTCGGCCTCTTCGCCGCCATCGGCGGCAAACGCCGGCATCTCGATCGGCTGGCCGCTGGCGCGCACGATGGAGCCGTCGCCCTTGTAGAACCACTCGGGCGCCACACCCACCTGGCCGGCCAAGGGCTTGCCGCCTTCCAGCCCCAGGCGGAACATCTTCATGCTGTCCGTCAGCGTCTCGGTCGCTTCCTTCAGCTTCTTGTGCATGGCATCGCGCGACGCGGCGCTGCCCAGGTGCGTGAGCCCCGTGCCGGTGACGTAGCAATGCGCGGGGTCCGGGTGCGTCAGCGGCGGCAGCAGCCGCCCTTCGCCCACGATCGCCTCGTAGCGCAGCGGCTCGCCGAGTTCCAGCTCGCTGAGCAGCTGGTCGATGGAGCGCTGCTGTTCGATGGCGCGCAGCGCCAGCGCGTAAGTGGAGGCCACACCACGCAGCGGCCGCACCTGGCCGCGTTCGGCATCGAGCAGGCCGACCCGCTGGGCACCGGAGTCGTGGACGAACTGGATCAGCAGCATGGTGTGGGTCCGGTCAAGGGCGGTCAATGGGAGTGGCGTGGCACGGCTGCGCCGCGGCAGCCCACCAGGAAGTCCAGGTCGCAGCCTTCGTCGGCCTGCAGCACGTGGTTGATGTACAGGCGCTGGTAGCCGCCGCTGGCCGGCGCAGGCTGCGGCACCAGCGTGGCCATGCGGTCGGCGAGTTCCGCCTCGGAGATGTCCAGGTGCAGGCGGCCGGCTTCGCAGTCGAGTTCGATCCAGTCGCCATCGCGCACCGCGGCCAGCGGGCCACCGGCTGCGGCTTCCGGCGCCACGTGCAGCACCACGGTGCCGTAGGCCGTGCCGCTCATGCGGGCGTCGGAGATGCGCACCATGTCCTTCACGCCCTGGCGCAGCAGCTTGGGCGGCAGGCCCATGTTGCCCACCTCGGCCATGCCGGGGTAGCCCTTGGGACCGCAGTTCTTCATCACCAGCACCGAGCTGGCGTCCACCTCCAGCGTCTCGTCGACGATGCGGCTCTTATAGTGCTCCAGGTTCTCGAACACCACCGCCTTGCCGCGGTGCTTCAGCAGCTCGGGCGATGCGGCCGAAGGCTTGAGCACCGCGCCACGCGGCGCCAGGTTGCCGCGCAGCACACGGATGCTGCCGTCGGCGATCAGCGGCTTGTCCAGCGGGCGGATCACCTCGTCGTTGTAGTTGGGCGCTTCGCGCACGTTGTCCCAGAGGCTGCGGCCGTTGACGGTCAGCGCATCGGGGTGCGGCAGCAGGCCGTGTTCACCCAGGCGGCGCAGCACCGCGGGCAGGCCGCCGGCGTAATAGAACTCTTCCATCAGGAAGCGGCCGGAGGGCAGCAGGTCCACCAGCGTGGGCGTGCCGCGGCCGATGTCGGTCCAGTCCTCCAGCGCCAGCGGCACGCCGATGCGCCCGGCGATCGCTTTCAGGTGGATGACCGCATTGGTGGAGCCGCCGATCGCGGCGTTGGTGCGGATCGCGTTCTCGAAGGCTTCACGCGTGAGCACCTTCGACAAGGTCAAGCCCTCGAGCGCCATCTCCACGATGCGCATGCCCGACATGTGGGCCAGCACATAGCGGCGCGAGTCCACCGCCGGAATGGCGGCGTTGTGAGGCAGCGAGGTGCCCAGCGCCTCGGCCATGCAGGCCATGGTGGAGGCGGTGCCCATGGTGTTGCAGGTGCCGGCCGAGCGCGACATGCCCCCTTCGGCCGCCAGGAACTGGTGCAGCTGGATCTCGCCGGCCTTCAGCGATTCATGCAGCTGCCACACCGCGGTGCCGGAGCCGATGTCGCGGCCTTCGAGCTTGCCGTTGAGCATGGGCCCGCCGCTCACCACGATGGCCGGCACGTCGCAGCTGGCGGCGCCCATCAGCAGGGCGGGCGTCGTCTTGTCGCAGCCGGTGAGCAGCACCACCGCATCCATCGGATTGCCGCGGATGGCTTCCTCCACGTCCATGGCCGCGAGGTTGCGCGTCAGCATCGCAGTGGGCCGCAGGTTCGATTCGCCGTTGGAGAACACCGGGAACTCCACCGGCACGCCACCCGCTTCGTAGATGCCGCGCCGCACGTGTTCGGCGAGCTTGCGGAAATGGGCGTTGCAGGGGGTCAGCTCCGACCAGGTGTTGCAGATGCCGATGATCGGCTTGCCCTGGAATTCATGGTCTGGCAGCCCCTGGTTCTTCATCCAGCTGCGGTACATGAAGCCGTTCTTGTCGTTCGTGCCGAACCACTCGGCAGAGCGCAGCTTCTTCTTGGCATCCGACACGCGTTGTCTCCTTGTGCGTGCCCTTGCGCGCAGGTGCAAAGGGCGGACGAGAGACTACGGCGAGCCGGTATATCAATCCAATGAGTTATTCGACGCTTGAGATACGAGAACGTGCATGGCTCAAGCAAATCAACCCGCAAACAGGGCGGTGGGCAGGCCCTGCGCGTCCGTCGTTGCCGTGAACAAGGCGCCGGCCAGCGGCTGGCTGGCGCGCTGCTCGTCACTCAGTTCGCCGGCCGCGGTGGTGATGTAGAGCGTGCGCAGGTCCGGCCCGCCGAAGATCACGTTGGTGACGTTGGAGGTCGGCAGCGTCAGGCGGGCCAGTTCGCGCCCATCGTCCGGCGCATGGCAGGTGACGCAGGCGCCGGCCCAGTGTGCGATCCACAGGCGGCCCCGGGCGTCCACCGTCATGCCGTCCGGGTAACCGTCGCCTTTGGCAAAACGCAGCCAGGGCCGCTGCTCGCCGAGTTCACCGGTCTCCGGCTCGAAGCGGGCCACATGCACCACGCCGCGCGCCGTTTCGTTCACCCAGACGGTGCGGCCGTCCAGCGACCAGGCCGGCCCGTTGACCACCGCAAAGTTCGCCGGCCAGGCACAGCGCAGCCGCGTGTGCTGCCCTTCGGCATGCAGGCAGTAGAGCGAGCCGGTGGGCGCCTGGCAGGCGGTATCCATGCTGCCGGCCCAGAAGCGGCCGTGGCGGTCGCACTTGCCGTCGTTGAAGCGGTTGCCCGGGTGGTGAGGTTCCGGCTCATGCAGGCGCTGCAAGTCACCGGTCTCGGGGTCGAAGAACGCCGGCCCCTTATGCAGGGCGACCACCAGGCCGCGGCCATTGGCACGCTCGGCCACCGCGCTGATGGATTCCCCGAAGCGCCATTCGCGGCGCTCCCCGGTGGCCACATGCCAGCGCATCAGGCGGTGGCCGTGGATATCGACCCAGTACAGCGCCTGCAGCGCCGGCGACCAGCACAGGCCTTCGCCGAGCAGCGCCCCGGCCTCCCACACGGGCGAGACCTCACCGAGCGCGGGCGCCTGGAACTCAGTGGACGGCAAGGACATGGAGACCCCGGGTGGACTTGACGCGCCGCATGCTAACAAGGCACAGTGATAGCAGGAAGCAGATCTATTCGTATGAAGTGATATACGAATTGCAATAACGGAGACCTCTCTTGCCCGAACTCAGACCGATTGCCGCCGAGCGGCTTGCCAGCTACCCCAGCCTGAAAGGCCAGCGGGTCTTCATCACCGGCGGCGGCAGCGGCATCGGTGCCAGCCTCGTGCAGGCGTTTGCGCGCCAGGGCGCCCATGTGGCCTTCGTCGACATCGCCGAAGCCGCCAGCCGGCAGCTGGCCGACGACATGGTGGCCGCCGGCCTGCCACCGCCCTGGTGGGAACGCTGCGACGTGCGCGACATCGCGGCCTTGCAGGGTGCGATCCGCCGCGCCAGCGATGCGCTGGGCGACTTCGGCGTGCTGGTGAACAACGTGGCGCGCGACGACCGGCACACCATGGACTCGGTGACCCTGGCGGACTGGGACGAGCGCATGGCGGTCAACCAGCGCCCCGCCTTCTTCGCCATCCAGGCGCTGGTGCCCGGCATGCGCCGCCTGGGCGGCGGCTCCATCGTCAACCTGGGCTCCTCCGGCTGGCAGCTCAAGGAGCCGGGCTACCCCTGCTACGCCATCGCCAAGTCGTCGGTGAACGGGCTCACGCGCGGCCTGGCCGCGGCGCTGGGGCCGGACCGCATCCGCATCAACACCGTCACCCCCGGCTGGGTGATGACCGAACGCCAGCTCACGCTGAACCTCACCGACGAGAGCGAGCGCGCGCTGCGCGCCGCGCAATGCCTGCCCGACCTGCTGCAAGGCGAGGACATCGCCCGCATGGTGCTGTTCCTGGCCTCCGATGACGCCGCGATGTGCTCGGCGCAGGAGTTCAAGGTGGACGCCGGCTGGATATAAGGACCACCCCGGAGCGCCTGCGGCGTTGACCCCTCGTTCCTCTCCCCTCAAGGGGCGCGGCCAGCGGCCCGGCAAAGCCGGTTCCGCGGCCGCCGCTGGGCTTTGAGCAGTGGTCGTCGACGATTTGGTCAGGCGGCCGCCAGCGACACGCCGTACACCTCGCTGGCCGCGGCCTTCAGCGCCTGCAGCATCACATTGGCCGCAGGGGACAGCGGGCGGTCGGTGCGGGTGATCACGCCGAAGGTGTCCATGCGGCAGGGCAACTCGATCGGCAGCACCGCCACGATGCCGTGCCGGGCGTAGTAATGGCCGACGTCGCTGGCCACCAGGCCCACCATGTCGCTCTGCTCGATCATCTTGGTGGTGAACAGCAGCGCGGCGGTCTCGATCAGGTCGGCCGGTGCGTCCATGCCTTCCTCGCTGAACATCAGGTCGAAGCGATGGCGCAGCACGCTGCCTTCGGGCGGCACGATCCAGCTGGCCGCCGCCAGGTCACGCAGGCCGAGCTTGGCCATGCCCAGCAGCGGATGGCCGGGCCGCACGATGGCCACCGCCGGCTCTTCGGCCAGCGCCTCGTAGCGCAGCGCGGTCTTGTCATGCTGGGCGAACAGGCGCGCCACCATCATGTCCAGCTTGCCCTGGGCCATGCGCTCCATCAGCACGTCGCTGGTCTCGATCTGCAATGACACCCGCAGGCTGGGGTGCGCCTGCTTCACCAGCGAGATGGCCTGGGGCATCAGCATGATGCCCGGCGTGGTGATGGCGCCCAGCGCCACCTGGCCGAAGCGCCCGGCCTTGAGCGACTGCACCTCGTCGTGCGCCTGGTTCAGGCTGGCGAGCGCCGCCCGGGCGTGGCGGATCATGGCTTCGCCGTACCAGGTGGGCCGCATGCCACGCGGCAGGCGGTCGAACAGCTGCACCTCCAGCACGTCCTCAAGGTCCTTCAGCAGCTTGGAGGCGGCCGGCTGCGTCATGTTGAGCACCTGCGCCGCGCGGTGGATGTTGCCCTCCTCGGCCAGCGCCACCAGCAGCAGCAGCTGCCGTGTCTTCAGGCGGGCGCGGATGAACCAGTGGGTGTAGTTGGTCATGCTCGGGTTTCCATGGATTCGAAATCCTATATCCCAGACGGGCAAAACACTATTAGGCGTATATCCCAGCCCTCCCTAGCATTCAGGCCCACGATGAGCACCCGCTTCAAGAACTTCATCAACGGCCGCTGGGACACCGGCGTGACCACCGGCACCAGCGAAAACCCGTCCGACCTGGGCCAGCCGGTGGGCGACTACGCCCGGGCCGACGCGCACCAGACCGAGATGGCGATCCGTGCCGCGGCCGACGCCGCGCCGCAATGGGCGCTGTCCACGCCGCAGCGCCGCTTCGATGCGCTGGACCAGATCGGCGCCGAAATCCTGGCGCGCAAGGACGAACTCGGCGAGCTGCTGGCGCGTGAAGAGGGCAAGACGCTGCCCGAAGCGGTGGGCGAAGCGGCACGCGCGGGCAACATCTTCAAGTTCTTTGCCGGCGAGGCCTTGCGCGGCGGCGGCGAGAAGCTGGCCTCGGTGCGGCCCGGCGTGGAGGTGGACATCACCCGCGAGCCGGTGGGCGTGGTGGGCATCATCGCGCCCTGGAACTTTCCGCTCGCGATTCCGGCCTGGAAGATTGCGCCGGCGCTGGCCCATGGCAACACGGTCGTCTTCAAGCCGGCCGAGCTGGTGCCGGGCTGCGCGTGGGCGCTGGCGGACATCATCAGCCGGGCCGGGCTGCCGGCCGGCGCCTTCAACCTGGTGAACGGCAGCGGCCGGCAGGTGGGCCAGGCGATCCTGGACAGCGAACTGGTGGACGCGGTGAGCTTCACCGGATCGCAGGCCACCGGTGCGGCGGTGCTGGCGGCGACATCGAAGCGCGGCGCCAAGGTTCAGCTGGAGATGGGCGGCAAGAACCCGCTGGTGGTGCTGGCCGACGCCGACCTGGACCTGGCGGTGGATTGCGCGCTGCAAGGCGCCTTCTTCTCCACCGGGCAGCGCTGCACGGCATCGAGCCGGCTGATCGTGGAGGCGGCGGTGCACGACGCGTTTGTCGCCAAGCTGCGCGAGCGCACCCGTGCGCTGAAGGTGGGCCACGCGTTGGACAAGGGCACGCAGATCGGCCCGGTGGCCAGCCGCGCCCAGCTGGAGCAGAACCAGAGCTACCTGGAGATCGGCCGCCAGGAAGGCGCCGAGCACCTGCTGGGCGGCGAGCAGCTGGAGCGGCCCACGATGGGCCACTACATGAGCCCGGCCCTGTTGCTGGCGAAGCCGGAGCACCGCATCGCCCGCGAGGAGATCTTCGGCCCGGTGGCGGTGGTGCTCAAGGCGGACGGCTACGAACATGCACTGGCGCTGGCGAACGACACGCCCTTCGGGCTGTGCGCGGGCATCTGCACCACGTCGCTCAAACACGCCACCCACTTCAAGCGCCATGCCAAGGTCGGCATGGTGATGGTCAACCTGCCGACCGCGGGTGTGGATTTCCACGTGCCCTTCGGCGGCCGCAAGTCCAGCAGTCATGGCCCGCGTGAGCAGGGCCGCTACGCCGCGGAGTTCTACACCACCGTGAAGACGGCCTATACGTTCACCTGACGCTTTCCTCGCAGACCGACCAACAACCACCGGAGACAACGCATGAAGATCACCCGCCGCATCACCCTCCTGGCCGCCCTGGCCGCCGCCGTCGTGGCGGGCATGCCCGCAACCGCCCTGGCGCAGAAGAAGCTGGTCGTCGGCTTCAGCCAGATCGGCGCCGAAAGCGAATGGCGCACCGCCAACACCGAATCCATCAAGCAGGCCGCCAAGGACGCCGGCGTGGAGCTGAAGTTCGCCGACGCTCAGCAGAAACAGGAGAACCAGATCAAGGCGATCCGCTCCTTCATCGCCCAGAAGGTGGACGTGATCGCGTTTTCCCCGGTGGTGGAAACCGGCTTCGAGACCGTGCTGCGCGAGGCCAAGGCCGCCAAGATCCCGGTGATCCTCACCGACCGCGCGGTCAATGTGAAGGACGACTCGCTGTACGTCACCTTCATGGGCTCGGACTTCCTGGAAGAAGGCCGCAAGGCCGGCCGCTGGCTGGTGGAGAAGATGAAGGACCAGAAGGGCGACGTGAACATCGTCGAGCTGCAGGGCACCGTGGGCTCCGCACCGGCCATCGACCGCAAGAAGGGCTTCGAGGAGGTGATCAAGGCGGACCCGAAGTTCAAGATCATCCGCTCGCAGACCGGTGACTTCACCCGCGCCAAGGGCAAGGAAGTGATGGAAGCCTTCCTCAAGGCCGAGGGCAAGAAGATCAATGTGCTCTACGCGCACAACGACGACATGGCCATCGGCGCCATCCAGGCCATCGAGGAAGCGGGCCTGAAGCCCGCCAAGGACATCACCATCATCTCCATCGACGCGGTGAAGGGCGCCTTCGAAGCCATGATGGCCGGCAAGCTGAACGTCACCGTGGAATGCAGCCCGCTGCTGGGGCCGCAGCTGATGGCGGCCGTGAAGGACCTGAAGGCAGGCAAGACGCTGCCCAAGCGCATCGTCACCGAAGAGGGCATCTTCCCGATGGAAGTGGCGGCCAAGGAGTTCCCGAAGCGCAAGTACTGAGCCAGGACGGCTGACCCACGGCGCCGGTGCGGCTGGGTGGCGCCGCACCGGGCGTGTTAGTACTGATTGATGTTCTGAACGTTACTTTAAGAATTCATAACGGCCGCTTCCCTCGGCGCCGCATTCACAGGAGACAGACGATGAAACGCAAGACCTTCCTGGTCACCCTTTTTGCAGCCGGCGCTGCCCTTGCCGCGCCGCTGGCCGCCCATGCCCAGGCCAAGGGCCTGGTGGCCATCTCAATGCCCACCAAGTCCTCCGCCCGCTGGATTGCCGACGGCGCCAACATGGTCAAGGAGTTCCAGGCCAAGGGCTACAAGACCGACCTGCAGTACGCCGAGGACGACATCCCCAACCAGCTGGCGCAGATCGAGAACATGGTCACCAAGGGCTCCAAGGTGCTGGTGATCGCCGCGATCGACGGCACCACCCTGAGCGACGTGCTGCAGAAGGCGGCCGACAAGGGCATCAAGGTCATCGCGTACGACAGGCTGATCAAGAACTCGAAGAACGTGGACTACTACGCCACCTTCGACAATTTCCAGGTGGGCGTGCTGCAAGCCAGCTCCATCGTCGACAAGCTGGGCCTGAAGGCCGGCAAGGGGCCGTTCAACATCGAGCTGTTCGGCGGCTCGCCGGACGACAACAACGCCTTCTTCTTCTACGACGGTGCGATGTCGGTGCTCAAGCCCTACATCGACAGCGGCAAGCTCGTGGTGCGCAGCAAGCAGATGGGCATGGACAAGGTGGGCACGCTGCGCTGGGACGGCGCGGTGGCGCAGGCCCGCATGGACAACCTGCTGTCGGCCTACTACGGCAATGCGCGCCTGGACGCGGTGCTGTCGCCGTACGACGGCATCTCGATCGGCATCATCTCCTCGCTCAAGGGCGTGGGCTATGGCACGCCCAAGCAGCCGATGCCGGTGGTGTCCGGCCAGGATGCGGAGATCCCCTCGGTGAAGTCCATCCTCGCCAAGGAGCAGAGCTCCACCGTGTTCAAGGACACGCGTGAACTCGCCAAGGTGACGGCCAACATGGTGGACGCGCTGCTGGCGGGCAAGCAAGTGCCGGTGAACGACACCAAGACCTACAACAACGGCGTGAAGGTGGTGCCGTCCTATCTGCTCAAGCCGGTGAGCGTGGACGCCAGCAACTGGAAGAAGGTGCTGGTGGACTCGGGCTACTACACCGAAGCGCAGGTCAAGTAAGAGGAGCCGCAAGGGTGGACGCGATTCTCGAGATGCGCGGCATCACGAAGACGTTTCCCGGCGTCAACGCGCTGGACAACGTCAACCTGGTGGTGCGCAAGGGCGAGATCCACGCGATCGTCGGCGAGAACGGTGCCGGCAAATCAACCCTCATGAAGGTGTTGAGCGGCGTCTACCCCTGCGACAGCTTCAGCGGCGAGATCCGCTACGAAGGCGAGCTGCGGCAGTTCCGCGGCATCGCCGACAGCGAACGGCTGGGCATCATCATCATCCACCAGGAACTGGCGCTGGTGCCCATGCTCTCCATCGCCGAGAACCTCTTCCTCGGCAACGAGCCGGCGCGCAACGGGCTGATCGACTGGTTCGAGGCCCATGCCCGCACCCGCGAACTCCTGGCCAAGGTGGGCTTGCGCGAATCGCCCTCCACGCTCATCACCGATCTGGGCGTCGGCAAGCAGCAGCTGGTGGAGATTGCCAAGGCCCTGGCCAAGCAGGTGAAGCTGCTGATCCTGGACGAACCCACCGCGAGCCTCAACGAAACCGACAGCGAGGCCCTGCTCAAGCTGCTGCTGGAGCTGAAGGCCCAGGGCGTGTCCTGCATCCTCATCTCGCACAAGCTGAACGAGATCGCCAAGGTGGCCGATGCCATCACCGTGCTGCGCGATGGCGCCACGGTGGAGACCATGGACTGCCGCGCCGGCGCGGTGAGCGAGGACCACATCATTCGCCAGATGGTGGGCCGCGAGATGGCCGACCGCTACCCGCAGCGCCACCCGCACATCGGCGAGACGGTGTTCGAGGTGCGGCAATGGCGGGTGCACCATGCCCTGCACCCGGACCGCGAGCTGATCAAGGGCGTGAATCTCAAGGTGCGCCGCGGCGAGATCGTGGGCATTGCGGGCCTCATGGGCTCCGGCCGCACCGAGTTTGCGATGAGCGTGTTCGGCCGCAGCTACGGCCAGCGCATCAGCGGAACCGTGCTGATGCATGGCCAGGAAGTGGACGTGCGCACGGTGGAGAAGGCGATCGCGCACGGCATTGCCTACGTCACCGAGGACCGCAAGGGCGCGGGCCTGGTGCTGCACGACGACATCCAGCACAACATCAGCCTGGCCAACCTGCCGGCAGTGGCGCACGGCGGCGTCATCTCCGAAGGCGAGGAATACCGCGTCGCCAATGACTACCGGCGCTCGCTGCGCATCCGCACGCCGCATGTGCGCCAGCCCGTGGTGAACCTCAGTGGCGGCAACCAGCAGAAGGTGGTGCTGGCGAAGTGGCTGTTCTCCAAGCCGGAGCTGCTGATCCTCGACGAGCCCACGCGCGGCATCGACGTGGGCGCCAAGTACGAGATCTACACCATCATCGATGAACTCGCCCAACAAGGAAAAGGCATTCTGATGATCTCCTCAGAGATGCCCGAGCTGCTCGGCATGTGCGACCGCATCTACGTGATGAACGAGGGCCGCTTCGTGGCCGAGATGAGCGGGAAAGAAGCCACGCAAGAGCGCATCATGCGGGCCATCGTCAACACCGGCGAGACGCTGACGGAGGCTGCACATGGCTGAGTCCACCGCGGGCAAGCTGCCCACCCCTTCCCCGGGCGAAGCAACCCCTTCGCATGCCGGCTTCCTGAAGAACAACCTGCGCGACTACGGCATGCTGCTTTCGCTGGTCGCGATCATGGGGCTGTTCGCCGTGCTCACCGACGGCACGCTGCTGCAGCCGCTGAACCTGACCAACCTGCTGCTGCAGAACAGCTACATCGTGGTGATGGCGCTGGGCATGCTGCTGGTGATCGTGGCCGGCCACATCGACCTGTCGGTGGGCTCGGTGTGCGGCTTCATCGGCGCATTGGCCGCCGTGCTGATGGTCAACTTCCAGTGGCATTACCTGCCCACCGGGCTGGTGTGCATTGCCGCCGGCGCGGTGATCGGCGCGGCGCAGGGCTGGTTCGTGGCCTATGCGCGCATCCCCTCCTTCATCGTCACGCTGGCCGGCATGCTGGTCTTCAAGGGCCTGAGCCTGGCGCTGCTGCAGGGCCAGTCGGTGGGGCCGTTCCCGGTAGAGTTCCAGAAGCTGAGCTCCGGTTTCATTCCCGAGCTCGCCTCCGGCAGTGAACTGCGCATCACCTCGCTGGTCATCGGGCTGGCAGCGGCCGCCGCGCTGGGCTTCTTCAGCCTGCGTGGTCGGGCCCAGCAGATCAAGCACGGCATGGAGACCGAGCCGCTGCCGTTTTTCGTCGGCAAGACCATCGCGTTCGTCGCGGCCATCGTGTACCTGAGCTATGTGCTGGCCTCGTACAAAGGCCTGCCCAACGTGCTGGTGGTGATGGCGCTGCTGATCGTGGTGTATGACTTCGTCACCCGCCGCACCACCGTCGGCCGGCGCATCTACGCGCTGGGGGGCAACGAGAAGGCGGCGCGGCTGTCGGGCATCAAGACCGAGCGGCTGGCGTTCATGACCTTCGTGAACATGGGTGCGCTGGCCGCCTTGGCCGGCCTGGTGTTCGCCGCGCGCCTGAACACCGCCACGCCCAAGGCCGGCCTGGGCTTCGAGCTGGACGTGATCGCGGCCTGCTTCATCGGCGGCGCGTCGGCCTCGGGCGGCGTCGGCAAGGTGGTGGGCGCGGTGGTGGGCGCCTTCGTGATGGGCGTGATGAACAACGGCATGTCCATCCTGGGCGTGGGCATCGACTACCAGCAGGTGATCAAGGGCCTCGTCCTGCTCGCCGCCGTCTTCATCGACGTCTACAACAAGAACAAGTAGCCATGCGCAGCGCTGCAGTGGATCCGGTCCTGGAACTTTCCGGCATCGGCAAACAGTTCGCGGGCGTGTGGGCCCTGAAAGGGGCCGGCCTGCGCCTGTTTCCGGGCGAGGTCCACGCCCTCATGGGCCAGAACGGCGCGGGCAAATCCACGCTCATCAAGGTGATGACGGGCGTTTACCGGGCCGATGCCGGTAGCGTCACGCTGCGCGGCGAACCGATCGCCCCGCGCTCGCCGATGGATGCCCAGCGCCTGGGCATCAGCACCGTCTACCAGGAGGTGAACCTCTGCCCCAACCTGTCGGTGGCGGAGAACGTCTTTGCGGGCCGCTATCCGCGCAAGCTGTGGCGCATCGACTGGGCGGCCATGAACGCCCGTTCGGCGGAGCTGCTCACGCGCCTGAACCTGCAGATCGACGTGACGCAGCCGCTGGGCAGCTTTCCGGTGGCGGTGCAGCAGATGGTGGCGATTGCCCGCGCGCTCAGCGTGTCGGCCGGCGTGCTGATCCTGGACGAACCGACGTCCAGCCTGGACGATGAGGAAGTGCAGCGCCTGTTCACCGTATTGCGCCGCCTGCGCGACGAGGGCATGGCGATCCTCTTCGTCACCCACTTCCTGGACCAGGTGTACGAACTGGCGGACCGCATCACCGTGCTGCGCAACGGCGAGCTGGTGGGCGAACACCTCACGCAGGACCTGCCGGCTCAAGCGCTGGTGTCGGCCATGGTGGGACGCGAGTTTGCGCAGTGCGTGGGCGAGTGGTGTGCACCGGCGACACAGGCCGAGGGCACGCCGATCGTGGAGATGAACGGCCTGGGCCAGCGCGGCCTGCTGCATCCGGTGGACCTGGCGGTGCGGCGCGGCGAAGTGGTGGGCCTGGGCGGCCTGCTCGGCTCGGGCCGCACCGAGCTGGCGCAGCTGCTGTTCGGCCTGCAACCCTCGGACGCCGGCGGCATGCAGGTGGGCGGCAAGCCGGCGCAGATCAAGGCACCCGCCGACGCGCTGCACCACGGCATCGGCCTGTGCCCCGAGGACCGCAAGGCCGATGGCATCGTGGCCGAGCTGTCGGTGCGCGAGAACATCATGCTGGCGCTGCAGGCGCGCCGCGGCCTCTGGCGCCGCGTGCCGGCCGACGAGCAGGTGCGCCTGGCGCAGCACTACGTGAAGGCGCTGGGCATCAAGGTGGCCGACATCGAGATGCCGATCGGCCAGCTTTCCGGCGGCAACCAGCAGAAGGCGGTGCTGGCGCGCTGGCTGGCCACCGACCCGCAGCTGCTGATCCTCGATGAGCCCACCCGCGGCATCGACGTGGCCGCCAAGCAGGAAATCATGGACGAGATCCTGCGCCTGGCCGGCGACGGCATGGCGGTGCTCTTCATCTCGTCGGAGATCGAGGAAGTGGTGCGCGTGTCGCACCGCATCGCGGTGCTGCGCGACCGCCGCCTGGTGGGCGAGCTGCCCGGCGGCAGCAGCGAGCAGGACGTGTACCAGATGATCGCGAGCCCGGCATGAGCCCATCGCCCACTTCGACCCTGCTGCACGCCGCGCGCCGGCATCCCCTGCTGTGGCCCCTCGCCACGCTGGCCATGCTGCTGGTAGTGAACGCCGCCTTCAACTCCAGCTTCCTGCACCTGGAGTGGCGCGACGGCCACCTCTACGGCAGCCTGGTGGACATTGCCAAGAGCGCCTCGCCGCTGATCCTGGTGTCGCTCGGCATGACGCTGGTGATCGCCACCCGCGGCATCGACATCTCGGTGGGTGCGGTGGTCGCGGTGTCCGCCGCCATTGCCGCCTGGATGGTGGGCGGCTCGCTGGTGGTGCAGGACGGCGTGGCCGTGCACGCCAGCCGCTTCCCGATGGCCGTGGCCATGGCTGCGGCGCTGGGCGTGGCCTTGCTGTGCGGCGCATGGAACGGGCTGCTGGTCTCCAAGGTGGGCCTGCAACCCATCATCGCCACCCTGGTGCTGATGGTGGCCGGCCGCGGCATCGCCCAGCTGATCACCGGCGGCCAGATCATCACCGTGTACTACCCGCCGTACTTCGTGCTGGGCAACGGCTACCTCTTCGGCCTGCCGGTGGTGGTGTACGTGGTCGCCGCGTTGCTCGCCGCGCTGCTGTGGCTGACGCGCCGCACCGCCCTGGGCCTGTTCATCGAAGCCGCCGGCATCAACCCCGCGGCGGCCCGCATCGCCGGCGTGCCCACCCGCCGCATCGTGTTCTGGGTCTATGCGTTCTGCAGCCTGTGCGCTGGCGTGGCGGGCCTGGTGATCAGCTCCAACGTGAAGAGCGCCGACGGCAACAACGCCGGCATGCTGATGGAGCTGGACGCCATCCTCGCGGTCACGCTGGGCGGCACTGCGCTCACCGGCGGGCGCTTCAGCCTGGGCGGCAGCGTGATCGGTGCGCTCTCGATCCAGACGCTCACCTATGCGATCTATTCGCTTGGCGTTCCTCCCGAGGTGAACCTGGTGGTGAAGGCGGTGGTCGTGTTCGCCGTGATGCTGCTGCAGTCGGCCGAGTTCCGACGCACGGTGGTTGGGTGGGCGCGTCGACCTCAAGCGGTCGGGGGAATGCAATGAACCCGTATTGCATGCGAAGGTTGGAGCTTGATCGGGCCGCCGGGGTGCTCTGCTGCGCTCATGTCCCCCGTCGTCGCCCTTCGGGCGCCGCCTCCTCCTTTACTTCGCTACGCAGAACACCCCACCGTCCCGATCCGGCACCACCGTGGCTGTTCGACGGTGGAGAACACCCAACGCACCGAATCGAGGACGGTGGGTACCCGACTCCGGGAAGTAAAGGAGGAGGCACGGGCGAAGCCCGGGCCGGGGGAGAGAGCCCGGACACAAACAGTCCAGTGGACTGTTTGTGCCTGGCGAGCGCCCGGGGCCCCCGCCCCGGGCATGAGCGGAGTCGGGTGCCCGCCGGCCTCGCCGCACCGCACTTCCGCGCACTATCCACCGAGCACTCAGCATGAGCGCCCAACTACAGATGCCCACGCCGACCGCGCTCCCGGCGACACCGTCACCCGCCGCGGCACGCCGCCTTGACGCACGTCTGCTGCCGCTGACGGTCACCATCGCGCTCTTCCTCGTCGCCGCAGCGGCCGGCTCGGTGATGTACACCGGCTTCCTGTCCCTGCAGGTGTTCCTCAACCTGCTGATCGACAACGCGTTCCTCTGCATCGTCGCAGTGGGCATGACCTTCGTCATCCTGTCAGGCGGCATCGATCTCTCCGTGGGCTCCGTGGTGGCGCTCACCACCATGGTGTCGGCCTCGCTGGTGGAGCGGCATGGCTGGCATCCGCTGGCGGTGATTCCGCTGGTGCTGCTGATGGGCACCGCGTTCGGCGGGCTGATGGGGCTGCTGATCCAACGCTTCCGCCTGCAGCCTTTCCTGGTGACGCTGGCCGGCATGTTCCTCGCGCGCGGGCTGTGTTATCTCATCAGCATCGATTCGATCAGCATCACGAATGCCTGGTTCTCCGATGTCTCGCAGCTGCGCGTGCCGTTGTGGGCCGATGCCAGCCTGTCGGTGGGCGCGATCATCGCCCTGGCGGTGGTGGCGGTGGCGATGTGGATCGCGCACTTCACGCAGTTCGGCCGCACCGTGTATGCCGTCGGCGGCAACGAGCAGTCGGCCGTGCTGATGGGGTTGCCGGTACCGCGCACGCTGATCGGCGTGTATGCCTTCAGCGGCTTCTGCTCCGCGCTGGGTGGCGTGGTGTTCACGTTCTACATGCTGTCCGGCTACGGCCTGCATGCGGTGGGCCTGGAGCTCGACGCGATCGCCGCCGTGGTGATCGGCGGCACCCTGCTCGCCGGCGGGGTGGGCACCGTGTTCGGCACGCTTTTCGGCGTGCTCACCTTGGGGCTCATCCAGACCTTGATCATGTTCGACGGCACGCTGAGTTCCTGGTGGACCCGCATCGTCATCGGCGCGCTGCTGCTGGCTTTCTGCCTGCTGCAGCGGCTGTTCGAACTTCGGCGACACCGGCGCAGCCCATGAGGCTGCACCGCGGCAGCGGCTGACCCAGCCGCTCTTTCCTTCCCCGTTCCCTTCATCGCAAACGCGGTGTTTCACCGCGCCGGGCAGCGCTTTGCCTTGGCGCATCCATTTGCAGACCAACAAAACGGAGACCTCACCTTGACCTTCACCTTCAAGACCACCGCCTTCGCGGCCGGCCTGGCCGCGCTGCTTGCCAGCGGCGCCGCGCATGCCCTGGACTACAGCGGCTACTTCCGCGCCGGCCCGGGCCTGACCTCGGCCAACAACACCTCACGCGCCTGCTACGGCCTGAACGGCGGCTCCTCGGGCATGAAGTACCGCCTGGGCAACGAATGCGACTTCTACGGCGAGTTCCAGCTCAGCCAGGGTTTCAAGAAGGACGGCATCGAGTACAGCGCCAACCTGATGGTCAACCACTACACACCGGCCACGCAGGACAGCCCCGACGAAGGCCTGAACATCGAGCAGATGTGGGCCGAGGCCAAGGGCTTCGACATCGCGCCGGAAGCCACCTTCTGGATCGGCAAGGAGCGTGGCCGCCGCAGCGACGTGCACATCGTGGACACCTTCTTCGTGGAGATGAAAGGCGTGGGCGCCGGCGCCAAGGGCTTCAGCGTGGGCCCGGGCAAGCTCGGCGTGGCGTTCTACAAGACCGACAGCGACGCGGAGCACCCCGGCAACCGCCTGAACGTGGAGTACGTGGACATCGGGCTCAACCCGGGCGGCACCTTGAACTTCTTTGCCACCGCCACGCAAGGTGACTTCGACGGCGGCACCAAAGGCGCGGGCCTCACCCTGCGCCACGACCAGAAGGACCTCTTCGGCGCCGGCAGCGGCGTGAACAACATGCTGTGGCTGCAGTTCGCCGCCGGCTCCACTGCCCTGAACGCCAACTTCGGCGACCTCACCCGCCCGTTCGACAACAAGAGCTGGCGCGTGGTGGAAAGCATCAACTGGCAGAAGGGCGCCTTCGGCGGCCAGGCGATGGCGCTGTTTGCACGCGAGAAGGATGCGGCTGGGGTCAATACCGACTCCACCAGCATCGGCGGGCGGGTGTCCTATGCGATGACCAAGAACTTCAAGCTCCTGGCTGAAGTGGGCGTGTCGCAGTACAAGCCCGACGGCGGCGAGAAGGCTCGCCTGACCAAGGTGACGCTGGCGCCGACGCTGTCGGTGGGCCCGGGCTTCTTCGACCGGCCGGAGTTCCGCCTGTACGTGACGCACGCCAACTGGAACACCGCCGCCGGCAACGTCACCGGCCAGCCGGCGTTTGCAGACAAGACCTCGGGCACCAGCTATGGTGCCCAGGTCGAGTGGTGGTTCTGAATCCGGCCCACCCCCGGAGCGCCTTCGGCGCTGCCCCCTCAAGGGGGCGCCGCCAGCGGCCCGGCGAAGCCGGTTCCGCGGCGGCCGCTGGGCTTTGCAATGGTTCATGCGCCGGGTGTGGCACCCCGGCCGCTAGGAGAATGGCGACATGAACACGTCGGCTCAACTTCCCAGCGGCATGCCCTATCGGCGCTGCGGCCACAGCGGCCTGTTGCTTGGCGCGGTGTCGCTGGGGCTGTGGCATAACTTCGGGGAGGGCGATGCCGTGGACACCATGCGGGCCACGCTGCGTACGGCCTTCGACCACGGCATCACCCACTTTGACCTGGCCAACAACTATGGGCCGCCTCCCGGGGCGGCGGAGGAACACTTCGGCCGGCTGTTCCGCGAGCACTTCGCGGCCCACCGCGACGAGGTCGTCATCGCGACCAAGGCCGGACACCCGATGTGGCCCGGCCCCTATGGCGACTGGGGCTCGCGCAAGCACCTGATCGCCAGCATCGACCAGAGCCTGAAGCGCCTGGGGCTGCCCTACGTGGACATCTTCTATCACCACCGGCCCGACCCCGACACGCCGCTGGAAGAGACCATGGGTGCGCTGGCGCACATCGTGCGCAGCGGGCGGGCGCTGTACGTCGGCCTGTCGAAATACGACGCGCCCCGGCTGCGCCAGGCGGCCGCCATGTTGCGCGACCTGGGCACACCGTGCGTCGTCCACCAGCAGCGCTACAGCCTGCTCGACCAGACGGCCACCGACCAGGTGCTGCACACGCTGGCGGAGGAACGCATCGGCGCCATCGCCTTCTCGCCGCTGGCCCAGGGCCTGCTGACCGAGCGCTACCTCGGCACCGACATCCCGGCCGATTCGCGCATCGCCAAAGGCGTGGGCTTCCTCACCCGCGAGCAGCTCACGCCGCAGCGGCTGCGCGTCATCCAGGCGCTGCATGCGGTGGCGCGGCAACGCGGGCAGCCGCTGGCGCAGATGGCGCTCACCTGGGTGCTGCGGCGGCCGGAGGTGAGCTCGGTGCTGATCGGCGCCAGCCGGCCCCAGCAGGTGCTGGACGCGGTGCGCGCCACCCGCGCCATGCCGCTGAGCGAGGCGGAGCTGCGCGACGTGGATGCGGCATTGGCGGTGGACTGATCACCCCGGGGCCGGCCGAATCAAAGCCCTGGTTCGCCGTCATCGAAGGCGTCGATCGCCCGCACCACCGCGTCCACCACCACGCTTTCGGCGATGGCGTCGGCCGCCGGCGTCTGCGCGGCCACGGTGCCGCCTGGCTGCAGGCGGAGCTCACCGTCCTGCAGCACGCTGGCGTTCCAGACCACGTTGCCGTCCTGGGTGCGGTACTCCGCGCGGTAGCTGTAGACCTTGCCGCTCTTGGCGTGCTGGTGGGTGCCTTCAAGGGGGATGGACATGGTTTGCCTCCGGAGTGCGCCTTCCGGCACAGCAAGCCACAGGCCCGGCCGGCCTAAAATGCCCCCTTCCCCCACAGCCCCTGGATCTACACCATGCTTCGCTGTGCACCCCTGGCCGCCTGTGCGGTGGCCCTTGCACTCGCCCTGCCCGCCGCTGCCCAGATGCAGCGCCCCTTCCCCCGCAACGCGCTGCGCGGCGACATGGTGTTCACCGCGCCGCCGGAGGTGCTGCTCAACGGGCAGCCGGCCCGCCTGGCGCCCGGCGCCCGCATCCGCGGCGAGAACAACATGCTCGTGCTGCAGGGCAACGTCGTTGGCGGCAAAGCGATCGTGCACTACACCACCGAAGGCAACGGCCTGGTGAAGGACGTGTGGATCCTCAACGCCGATGAGCTGGCCGTGAAGCCCTGGCCGCGCACGCTGCAGGAGGCCGAAACCTGGGAATACAACCCCGCTGCCCGCACCTGGAGCAAGCCATGAAAAAAGTCTTCATCAAGACCTTCGGCTGCCAGATGAACGAGTACGACTCGGACAAGATGGCCGACGTGCTGAAGGCCGCCGAGGGCTACGAGCCCACCACCGACGTGGAGCAGGCGGACCTGATCCTCTTCAACACCTGCTCGGTGCGCGAGAAGGCGCAGGAAAAGGTGTTCAGTGACCTCGGCCGCGTGAAGCACCTGAAGAACAAGGGCGTGCTGATCGGCGTGGGCGGCTGCGTGGCCAGTCAGGAAGGCGCCGCCATCGTGGAGCGCGCGCCTTATGTGGACATGGTGTTCGGCCCGCAGACGCTGCACCGGCTGCCGCAGATGATCAAGGCACGCACCGAAACACGCCGCCCGCAGGTGGACATCAGCTTCCCGGAGATCGAGAAGTTCGACCACCTGCCCCCTGCGCGCGTGGACGGCGCATCGGCCTTTGTCTCCATCATGGAAGGCTGCTCCAAGTACTGCTCGTACTGCGTGGTGCCCTACACCCGCGGCGAGGAGGTGAGCCGCCCGTTCGAGGACGTGTTGACGGAAGTGGCCGGCCTGGCCGACCAGGGCGTGAAGGAAGTGACGCTGCTGGGCCAGAACGTGAACGCCTACCGCGGCACCATGGGCGGCACCAGCGAGATCGCCGACTTTGCACTGCTGATCGAATACGTGGCCGAGATTCCCGGCATCGAGCGGATCCGCTACACCACCAGCCACCCGAACGAGTTCACCCAGCGCCTGATCGACGTGTACGCCAAGGTGCCGCAGCTGGTGAACCACCTTCACCTGCCGGTGCAGCACGGCAGCGACCGCATCCTGATGGCAATGAAGCGCGGTTACACGGCGCTGGAATACAAAAGCACCATCCGCAAGCTGCGCGCCGTGCGGCCCGACATCAGCATGAGCAGCGACTTCATCGTCGGCTTCCCCGGCGAGACCGAGGATGACTTCAACAAGATGATGAAGCTGATCGAGGACGTCGGCTACGACAGCAGCTTCAGCTTCGTGTTCAGCCCACGCCCCGGCACGCCGGCCGCCGCGCTGGAGGACAGCACGCCGCAGGACGTGAAGTTGAAGCGCCTGCAGCACCTGCAGGCCACCATCGAAGCCAACGTGCAGCGCATCAGCGCCAGCCGCGTGGGCACGGTGCAGCGCATCCTGGTGGAAGGCCCCAGCCGCAAGGACAAGACCGAGCTGATGGGCCGCACCGAGTGCAACCGCATCGTCAACTTCAAGGGCACGCCGCGCCTGGTGGGCCAGATGATCGACGTGACCATCACGCAGGCGCTGCCGCATTCATTGCGCGGCGAGGTGGTGGTGCGGGCCGACGAAACAGCGCCGGCTTAAGCATCTGGTTACACAGCTCCCCATACTGAGGGGGGCGGCACGCCGGGTTGCTCCCGGACAATCCCGCCGACCACGCGCCACAGCGTGGACGCAACACAGGGAGTGTCAATGCACGGCGTGTCGCCAACCGCCTTCCAGGCGGCAAGCAGTCGTCTTGTCGATGAGGGAAGCCAACTGGCGGCGCAACTGCTCGGCAGCGCCTTCGGCTTCCTCGATGTGCTGTCGCCGCAAGGCCGTCTGCTGCAGCTCGAGACCGCCCTGCCGCACAGCGCGCTCATCCCCGAGCGCGCCCACATCGTCGAACAAACCGACGCCCCGTTCCACATCGAGATCGAAGCGCTGTCCACCAGTGCCTACTTCGACCTCGCCGCGCTGATCGGCCAACAGATCACCCTGCGCCTGCGCACCGCCGACAGCACCTACCGCCCCTGGCACGGCTACGTCACCGAAGCCTCCCAGCTCGGCGGCGACGGCGGCCTGGCGCGCTACCGCCTGCTGATGCGCCCGTGGCTCGCCTTTTTGCAGCGGCGCGAGGACAGCTTCCTGTTCCAGGACAAAACCGCGCTGCAGGTCATCGAGGAGGTCTTCCGCGACCACCCCCAGGCCCACTGGCGCGTGGAAGTGAGCGACACCCTGCGCGTGCGCAGCATCTGCACGCAATACCAGGAAACCGACTTCGACTTCATCAGCCGCCTGCTCGCCGAAGAAGGCCTGAGCTACCACTTCGAGCACCTGGACGGCGACGCTGCCAGCGACGCCGACGCGCGGGCCCAGGCCCGCCACTGCCTGGTGATCCGTGACACCCGTGCTGAGCGGCCCTCCTTCGGTGCGATGCGCTTTGCGCCCGCACGCGACAGCGCCGAGCGTGGCGCGGCGGTGGACACCCTCACCCGCTTTGCCGCCACGCGCCAGGTGGTGACCAATGCAGTCACCCGCGGGTCGTGGGACTACAAACGCCTGGCCGGCGTGGCGGCCGAAGAACGCAGCGCGGTGGCCGGCGAACTGCCGCCGCTGGAACACTACGACGGCTCCGGCGCCTACCGCTACGAAAACACCGCCCACGCCCAGCGCGCCGCCACCCTGGCGCTGCAGGCGCACGAACAACACGCCCTGCGCTACGAAGCGCAAGGCACGGTGCGCGGCCTGGAGCCGGGCCAGCGCTTCGAGCTGGTGGAGCATGGATCACTCAGCGGCGACTACCTCGCCCTGCGGGTGGAACACGAAGCCGTCAACAACCTGGGCGCCCAGGCCGCCCGCCTGACCGGCCGCAGCGAGCTCGACAAAGGCAGCTACCGCAGCCGCCTGCTGGCCCAGCCGGCCGACGTGCCGGTGCTTCCCGCCCAACACCCGCGCCCCACTGCGCACGGCACCCAGACGGCGCTGGTGGTCGGCCTGGACGGCGAGGCGATCACCACCGAACGCGACCTGCGCGTGAAGCTGCAGTTCCACTGGCAGCGCGGCCAGCGGCCCAACCCCGGTGGCCTGCCGCACGACGACACCAGCGCACTGCCGGAAGGCAACGCCCCGGGTGACGAACGCAGCGGCGCCTGGGTGCGCGTGGCCCAGCCGGCGGCCGGCGCCAACTGGGGCGCGGTGTTCGTGCCGCGCATCGGCACCGAGGTGGTGGTCGACTTCGTCGAAGGCGACATCGACCGCCCCGTGGTGACGCGCCAGCTGCACAACGGCCGGGACACACCGCCCTTCGCAGCCGGTGTGGACTCCGGCGTCAACCATCCCGGCGTGATCAGCGGCGTGCACAGCCCCACGCTGGACCGCGGCGGCTACAACGAATGGACCTTGGACGATGCCACTGGCCAGTTGCGCATGCGCCTGCTGTGCAGCTACGCCGCCAGCGAAATCGGCCTGGGGCACTTGATCCAGCAAGCCCCGGCCCAGGGCCAGCGCGGCAGCGCCCGCGGGGCAGGTTTCGAAGTGACGACACAAGGCTGGGGCAGCCTGCGCGCCGCCCAAGGCCTGCTGATCAGCACCAGCGCGCGGGCCGGCACCTACGGCAGCGCTGAGTCCACCCAGATGGATGCGGCTGAAGCGGTGGCGCAGCTGAAGGCCGCCCAGGACCTGGGCGAACGCCTGAATGGCGCCGCGCAAGTGATGAAGGCGCAGGTGCTCAAACCGCACGAAGCCGAGCAATCCCTCCCTCGCCTGATCCGCAGCGTGGACCCGCAGCAGGACGGCAAACACGAGGGCACGGTCAACGGCCAGGACGCCCGCAAGGCCGACAGCCAGCGCCAGCCCACCGACCCGGTGGAGCGCCCTGCCACACCCACCGTGCTGATCGACTCGGCCAGCGCCATGGCGCTCACCAGTGAAGCCAGCATTGCAACCTTCGCGGGGCAGGACCAGGCCTGGGTGAGCCAAGGCGACTGGCAGGAAACGGCGGCCCACACGGCGAGCGTCGTGGCCGGGCGCACGGCCAGCTGGTACACGCACGACAACGGCATCCAGGTGAAGGCGGCCAACGGGCCGGTGTCCTTGCGCGCCCACACCGACCGGCTGGAGATCCTGGCCGATCAGGCGGTGCAGGTGGTCAGCGTGAACGACGAGATCTCGATCAGTGCGAAGACCAAGATCGAGCTGGTGGGCGGGGACAGCTCGGTGGTGCTGGATGGTGGCGACATCACGTTCAAGACGCCGGGTAGTTTTACGGTGAAGGCGGCCACGCATGACTGGCAAGGCGCGGCGAGCGCTAGAGCGACGTTGGACGCGCTGCCGATGGGCTCAACAGCCGAACTCATCCACTTCATCGAGATTGAGCGGAAGTACAACGACGGCTCACCTGTACAAGGAGCGCCGGTACAAGTCCGCTTTGAGGATGGGAGCATTCGCCGCACAACGCTCGGCGATGACGGGCAAGCCCGCATCGATGGGGTGCACAGTGGTCTTGCGACTGTCGAGATTGGCGAAGATCAACGCGCTTGGCAGCCTGACCCCGTCGAGGAATCTCCAGCGAATCCTGCGTATGGACGAACTGTAAACCCCGACCAGGCCGCGGCGCTCTACGCCCTGTTCTTTGGTGGTCGCACAACATGAATGACGCGCTTGATTGGTTTTGGGGCGTCCTGCAAGGCGACTTCAACGAAGATCCAAGCCTTTCCCAGACGATCGTTGGCGGAATCATCACAGCGATCCCGGTTGTCGACCAAGTTGCTGACGTGCGAGACGTCATCGCGAATCTTCACCAACTATCCAAAGACTCCAGCGACAAGTGGAAGTGGGTGGCACTGGCCATCACCTTGGTTGGGTTGATCCCTGTCCTCGGTAGCTTGCTTAAGGGCGTATTCAAGGTCTTGCAGAAGTTCTTGAAGCAAGGAGGAAAGCACGGCGATGAAGCGCTTGAAGTGATTCTCGCTATCGTGCGCGGAGCGGGCAAAGGCGATCCGGTGAAGTGGCTCAAGAGCCTACCTATCGACCAGTACAGCAAAACCGCACTCAAGCACTTTGATGAAATCACCCAGAAGATTGTTCTTGGGATTTCCGACGTTCGCCACATGTGGCTGGCTCGACAAGTCCTGGGCGACAACCTAAAGCGGTTGGAACTCGTAGAGCGACAAATCGCCCAATTACAGAAGCTCGGGCGAGAGAAAGTCCCTGAGGCTATGCGATTCCTCAAACAGGAACTGGACACACTGCTCGCCCGAGCAAAACCAGCAAAGCTAGAAGGGGCGACCGACACCGCGAACACACTCGCGCACAGCGCAAAGCCGCTTTTGCGTCTGGATTACGAAGTAGCGGTCAAGCGCCGCGTAGGTGGCATGGTCGACGGCATGAAGGCCGCTGGAAAGAGCGAAGAGGAAATTGCCAAAGCCGCGAATGCTGAACGGCGCGCTATAGGCAAGGAGTTCAAGGACAAGACCGACCCCGAGCTTCGTGAGGTCATCTATAAGCGCAACCAGGAGCTCTACGGCGACCCTCTTGGCCCCAAGTACGACGACCTTAAGCGGGGCTACGCCATTCACCCAAAAACGCGTGAACGAGTGCCCATCGGGAAAGGCAAGCCGAAGACGGACACGCAGATTATTGAAGGCGCTCAGAACCCTGGCGGAGGGGATTTTCCTTGGGACTTGATCATGGAGTTCCACAGGGAGAAGAAGACTGGAGACCCTGCAACGACAGCAGACCTCCTGAGGCGCATTGACGCCATTGTTAACCCTTCCCCCTAGGAGACCGCTGTGTGGCTCTATCGACATCACACTTGCAGCGACATCATCGACCTCGACCACTTGAGCGGCCGCTGGAGGCCCGTCGATGACTCAGAAAAGCCGGCTAGCGCGCGTGTGTTGGCTGACTTACCGGTTCGAGGCAGTTATACAGTTGAGGACGGCAGACGCTACTTCTCCTACTGGACCGACGATGACCGCTTTGTCTTTCGCGCGGATGACGGCACCGTTTTCGAAATCTGCCAGAAGCTGACGGACGGCAGAACCTTAGAGTCACGTCCCGGCATGCGTTGCCGGATTGAACCGGCGAAGCACGGCGACGGCCGTCTCCGTCAGGGACTGAGTACTGTGACCCTCGTTGACGCAGATGGTGCGCCGTTGTATGAGCTCACATACAACTCCGAGCATTACCTCAAGCTCTACGGCTCTGACTTCACCGCCGCGGCCATGGTGCAGGACCTCTCCGACTGGGACTTCTTCGTAGCGTTAAAGGGCGCTATCGAGATCTTCTCGGAAAGAGCTGCCTCGGGCAAAGTTCCATTGACCATCGACGACAAGGGCCGGGCGGAATTAAACGGCAACACAGTGCCGTATGACGAGCTTGTATTTGCGGATAGCGGGGCACCCTCCCCACGCAGTGGCATTTGGGTAACAGTCGACGATGTACGTTCAAGCGTCGAGGTTCGAAAGGGCGAGCCGCTGCCCTCGTATCGCGGAAACGAGGTACGTTGGGTATGGAGCCGCGAGCGGTAGCGCAGCCCATGACGGCCGTGCAACCCATGCACCGCAATCTGAGCCTCGAGGCACACCTTTGGTACACCGCAACGTCGTCGTCGTTCATGACGCGTCCACGTGATCTCGCGCAAGAAGCAGTGGTTACTTTGCTTGGCGGGGTGAGCTCGAATCCATGGGTCGCCGACTACAGACCCGTTCCCTATTGGGGAGGAGTGCTGGAGAGCTTGCTTCAGACATTCGATTCAGCCAAGGCGGCACTGGACCATGGTGAATTCGATCCAATGATCTCTTGGGGAGGTCGTTTGGAAGATGTCCCCCGCGGGCTTCGCGAGGGCAACGTGAACTGGATGGAAGGCGATCTGCAAGCGCTTTTCCTTGATCAGCTCAATGGAGCCTATTCCGTGTGCAGCACCTTTTGGTTCGCGCTTGTCATGAGCCAGATGTACACAAGTGACAGCTACAAGAACGGCACAGAAGACTGGCGGACCTGCGTTCCGCATGACTTGGGGCGCCCGAGCGATTTCATTCTCAACAGTCAAGAGGAACTGCTCACCTCCACCACGACCGCCATCCCTGAATATCGAGCAGATACCACCATGTCATGCCGCACGGGTGACATCGTCCCTTGGAGCGGCGTGTGGGTCCCATCCACTGGCATGGGGCGTGCAGCCCTTGTATTCGCACGTCAAGGCATTCAGATCATGCAACCGGCCTATGAAGTGCTTAGTATCGACGAGGACTACGGCACTGCTGACGAATTCGAACTGATTGAAGCCGTGTGGCACCCCGTACGCCCAACAGGTCGTACGGTGATGCTTAAACCGAACGACGAAACCAGCAGCTCAAGCGGCCGCGTCGAAGCCGGTCACCCGGCCGGCGGCCGCCGGCACTTCCAGCAAGCGAGGTAATGCCGACCTTCACCACTGACAACGGCGCGACCATCTGGCAGCGGGACGAGCGTCAAGGCTGACCAGCTGGTTGAGCCGGCCGCTCGCCACACCAGGATTCAGCATTGACATCGGCGTCCAAATTGTTGCCACTGCGCAATGAGGGCTGACATCAACGTGCACACACGCGGAGCTGCTCTGGAGGCAGGCCTGTCGTTGCAGCAGAAACGGCAGGCCACGCTGCTGTACCACTGGATGTCGCTGGACTACCTCAAGGCATTGAAGACCTTGATCGACGCCTTGCTCCACGGAGTGGATGTGGACCTCGAACTTGCCAAGCAACAGGGGCGAGACATATTGCTGACCAACGATCGTTGGGGAGTGCGCGACACAGCCACCAACTGGTCCACATTCGTTTACTCCTCGCTGGAGGACTTCCGCAAGGCGACCATCAAAGACATCGCGCTGCGGGCCGTCGAGTCATATGAATTTACCGGCGCGAATCAATGCTCTCGCATGATTGAAGAGCACTCTTCCCTTTGGATGACGCCAGACGAAGAGCAGCGCTTCAAGAAGCAGTGGGAAAAGGTCTATAGGTACGCAGGGAAGGTGGATAGCGCAGCAGGGACGGGGGGTGCCAGAAACTTGGACGACTTCGCTATGGTGATGGCCTGGGAGGAGAGCCGCACGCTTTTTCCCAGGCTGCCAAAGCTACGGGTCAGAACCGATGTTTTTGGAGTTTCCGGGAAGCGCCCGCCTCGGACAGGCGTTTACGTTGCCCAAGACGATCCACATGCCACTCTTCAATTTGCTTGGACGGGAAACGGCGATGGCGTCATTGGGCAGGCGCGCACTTTTAACGACATTGGCCTCCGCGCACTGGCTGCTGTTGGTCGGGACGCGCTCTGGGTAGACGGCTCCAAGATGGCCGCTTTTGCGTCGGATGCCTTTCGGCGCGGCGAAGTGACCGACCGGCATGGCTTCGACGTCGACGACGAGAAGGATCCGCGATGGGCTGGAACGATCGTAAGCATGCAGAGCTTCGTGAAGCGGCCTACCGATTGGTATTTTGTGGAGATGATCGACGGCGAATCCGATGAAGAGGATGGCGTCGAGAACACGAACGAGGTTGTGGCCACTCGATTGCGGTGCGCCGCGGGCCAGCCTTGCCCCCGTGAAGGGTGGTGGTTCACTCCGTCGAAGGCCAATAGCCGTCGCCCCTTTCATCAGGGCGAGGTGATGCCAGCCTTCACCACCGACTACGGCGCGACCCACTGGCAGTGGGACGAGCATCAGGGCTAACGGTTGACTCCCTCTCCAGCTGGCAGGACAGCCACATAGTCGATTCACAGCGGCGATCAGATGGACATGATCTTCCTTCAGCGTGCGTTCCTCTCCATCACGCTTCTCGTTCCGTCCTGCTACGCTGCCACACCTCTTCCCGATGGCTCGGCGCTGGCGATCTCGCTGTCAACCACCGGCACGGTATCCGTCGCATTGAGCGCCGATCGCCCGCGCGCCGTCTCCGTCGGCGCCGAACTCAACCGCGCATGGTCCAGTGCCAGCGAACTGCTGGTGGTCGGGCAGCGCGGCATTTCGGTCCAGGGCCGTGCGTTCGTCGTCGTTGCGATTGCAACGCCTTCGACGAAGCGGCACGGCGGTGGCCACTGCGGTGCGGGAACGGAAGACAAGCTCTTACTGCTGGAGTGGCAAGCAGCCGTGCGACGACTGCAGCTGCGCGACACGCTGTTGATGCAGAGCTGCTTGACCGCCCTCTCCCTGGTCGGCGACCAAGCTGCGAACGTCAAGGACTCGCTCGGCAAGATCTCAGACCCGACACGCCTGACGCTGCAATGGCTATCTCACCCTCGCCATGGCGCAATGCCTAAGACGGTGACGGTCAGGAACGGCAGGTTTCATCTATCGTGAACGCAATGGGCGCCGTGCAACGACGTGGCTGGTCGCTGCTGCTCGCCTGCCTACTGACCTGCGGGTGCGAACAGCATGGCGGTCCGAAGGTGAACGTCTCTGTGGCCGAACTGGGGACACACATCAAAGTTCCTGCTGCGGCGACCTCCGCCCAATGGGAGCTGGTGACCCTTCCGGAACAGGACTCCAGCAGCGTTCCCGGTCCGACCGACTACGTAAGCCTAGTCGCATTCATGCCACTCGACAGGGAAGCACTGGAGCGGTTTCAGAGCTCCACGCAACGAGCGCATCAGATAACAAGGATCCCACCGCAGTTCGTTCGAGCTTGGCTTCCTGGTGTAGCGGCGGCCGCTCTGTCGCAGCCATCTTCCAGCACCTCAGGCACTGTCCAGTACGACGTTACAAGCATCGTGCGCGGCCACCCCAAGCGCGCGTTTGCGGTAGCGGTTCCCGAAGGCGTCGCACTCTATGTGGAGTACGTCGGCCCTTCACCTCCGTCACAGTGACAATACGCCCGCTGCCACAACGCCCCTCCGCATCTGCCGGTCAACATGTCTGCACTGCTCTCTCCCCTGTCCTCCGCCGCCCCCTGCGGCGACGACCTCTCCTTCTCCCCCGAGTTCGACCACATCCAGGAGCTCCGCCGCGCCGACGATCCCACGCTCGACCAAGGCGAGTGGGTCACGGCACTGAAGTCCGCCGACTGGCCTGCCGTGGTGGCGCAGTGCGACGCCTTGCTGAAGGACCGCACCAAGGACCTGCGGCTGCTGGTCTGGCGGGTGGAGGCGCTGGCACAGGTGAAGGGCTACCCCGGCCTGGCGCAGGGGCTGGAGGATTGTGTGCAGGTGTGCGAAGCCTTCTGGGATGGCCTGCACCCGCTGCCCGATGGCGGCGACATGGAGCAGCGCGCGGGCTCGATCCGCTGGCTGCTGGCGCAGTTGCAGCGGCTGGCGCGCAGCCTGCCGGTGACCTCCGCGCCCAGCGGGCGCTTCACGCTGGCACAGATGGACGAGGCGCGGCAGTTGCAGATGGCGATCGAGCGCGACCCTGACCACGCAGCGGCGCTCGGCGAAGGCAAGGTCACGCTGGCCCAGGTGCAGCGCGCACGCAGCGACACGCCTGCGGCCTTTCTCCGTGCCAACGTGGCGGCGATGGCGGTTGCCCGCACGCAGCTGCAGGTACTGCAGGCGCTGATGGATCCGCGCCTGGGCGACGAGGGGCCGAGCTTCGTGCACGCCCGCCAGGCGCTGGACGACGCGTATCACGCGGTCGAAAAGCTCGCCCGTGACGCCGGCGTGATCACCGAGGCACGCAGCGATAGCGCCGCCGACGAGGCACAAAGCGCATCGGGCGACCCTTCTTCGGGTGCGGCGCGTCCGACCGGCACCTTTTCAGCGTCCGGCGAGCCGACCGACCGCGCCCAGGCCTTGCGCCAGCTGCGCGTGGTGGCCGACTTCTTCCGCCGTACCGAGCCGCACAGCCCCGTCGCACTGCTGGCCGACAAGGCCGCGCGCTGGGGCGAGATGCCGCTGGAGCAGTGGCTGCGCGAAGTGATCAAGGACCCCAGCAGCCTGGGTCACCTGGAAGAGCTGCTGGGCATGAAGCCGCCGGCTGATCCGGCGGGCTGACGCGGCACGACAGCCACTTCCGCAGACGCGCTACTGCGACACCCGGAACTCGATGCGCCGGTTGCGCGCCCGCCCATCGGGCGTGGCGTTGCTGGCCACCGGCCGGTCCGGCCCCGCGCCTGACGGCTCGATCATGTCGGCCGGCATCGCCTTGGCCACCAGGTAGGCCTTCACGCTGTCGGCGCGCGCCGCGGCCAGCGCGATGTTGGCGTCGCGGCTGCCCAGGTTGTCGGTGTGGCCGATCACCTGCACCTTGCGGCCGGGCGGCAGCGTCTTCATCGCGTTCAATACTTCGTCCAGCACCGCCACGCCGCGCGGTGTGAGCGTGGCGCTGCCCGACTCGAATTCGACGATGCGGTTGGCCAGCGCGTTGTCGATCACACCTTGTTCGTTGGACGCCACGCGCAGCCCGTTGCGCACGGTGTAGGTGGGGTTGAGTTGCGTCGACATGTCGCTCACCACCTGCTGGCGCAGCGCTTCGTTGCCCACTTCCCCTTTCAGGTCCACCGTGTTGCCGTTCACGGCCAGCTGGCCGCGGCTCACCTGCTTGAGCCCCGGGCCGATCAGGCGCTGTACATAGCCGCTCCAGTTGGGCGGGGCCACCACCGGGCCGATGGCGAGCTGGTCCACCACGCGGTCGGCGCCGTACACCTCGCGGGTGCGTTGCAGGATCGCCTGGCGCGTCGCTTCGTCCGGCACGGTGCCGGCCACCACCACCGCATTCGGCGTGGCGGGTGCGGCGGCGATGCGGGCGCTGGCGGCCGGCGCAGAGGCTTGCGCCCCGGCGGACGCTGCGCTGGCTGCCAGCGCGGCCGCTGCCACCGCGCGGAGGAATGAAGAACCGATCGTCATCGTCATTGCCCCAGGAACGCTTCGATGAAACTGTCGAACGCCGTCTGCAACGGCAGCTCCGGCTGCTGCAGATGGCTGGAAAGCTTGCGCAAGCCATAGGACTGGTCGACCATGTCCTCCACCCACTCAGCATCGCTCACGGCGATCAGGTCTTCCTGTGCGAAGCCGGGGTCCATCAGGGCCCGTAGGGTGCGGGCGGAGGCGCCGTTGAAGCCAACGATCAGCTGCTGCACCGGCTTCGCCCGCAGGAACACGGCCAGCTCGAAGTCATGCCGGCACAAAAAAGGCGTGATCAGCGCCAGCCAGAGCGAGCACACCAGCGGCCGGTACAGCGGATCCTGTGGCGCGGGCAACAGGAGCCCGCGCTCCAGTTGCGTGACACCCTGGGTGACCACAGGCTGCAACAACAGGCCGATGGCCAGCAGGGTCTGCCGCAGCGACAAGGTGTGGCCCGCCTGCCGCAGCTGCGCTTCCAGCCCGCCCAGCGTGTGGATGCCCAGGAAGTCGGCGAAGTTGGCCGCATAGGCCTGGGGCTCCACCTCCACCTCCACCGTGGTGCCGGCCACTTCAGCCAGCACCGGCCCCAGCTCGGCGCCCGAGCCGCAAGCCTGGCGCGACAGGCTCTCCAGCTTGGTCCACAAACGCGCCAGCGCAGTGGGTGAACACGCCAGGAACGCCTGCGACGCGGCCGGCACGTCAAACATGCCGGCCATCACGAACGGGAAGCGCCGGCCGGAGGCATCGGCGCTGGCGGTCAGGTGGCCGGCGAGTGCCACGCGGCCCTGTGTGCCCAGGAAGGCGAAATGCGCCGGCGGCACCTGGTCGTAATTGAGCTTCCAGCGCGTGTCCGCGGCCATCAGCTCCATGCCCTGCGTGAGCCAGCGGTCCAGCGTCTGGGTGAGCGGTGCCTGGCCCACGCTGCGCACGAAGTCGCCACGCGCGGGCAACTTGCCAAAGTAGGCCAAGGTCACCGGTGAGGCACTGCGGCTCATCGCGCAGCTCCCTGCGCCACCACCACGCCGCTGGCCGGCCGCGCGGGCGCGGCAGGCGGCGCACTGGCCGCCGGCGCGGGCGCGATGGCCTGCGTCACGGTGGCGGGCAGCTTCATGCCGCGCAGGCTGTTGGCGCCCGAGGCCGACTCGGCCGATGCGCCTGATGAGGTCACCTGCCCCGGCGTGCTCACGATGCGCAGCTTCACGGTGACGGCGAGCTTGTCCTTCGGCCAGGTGAGTTCGAACAGCGAGGGCTCCAGGCGCTTGCGCTGCGCCATCGCCACCATGCGCTCCAGGCCGAAACCGCCCGGCTCGTTGAGGAACTCGATGGTGCGGCCATCGAAGGCCACGCCGGTGATGCGCACACCGCCACCCGGCTTGGGGCCGGGCCAGACGAAGTCGCTCCAGGCCGGCGCGCTGTTGCGGTAGCGCAGCTGCTGGCCGTCGATCTCCAGCGTGTACTCGGACAGGCCCGAGATCGGCATGGGCTGGATCTGGAAGCGCGTCTGGGTCTCGGCGGCGCCCCCGCCGCTGGCAGCCGAGCCGCCGGCTCCGTTGAGCGGTGCCACCCAATGCGTGAACTGCGAGGTGAACTCGCTGTTCAGCCGCAAGCCCATCTCGGCCCATTGGCGCGGCGTGATCTCGTCACCCCGGCGCAGCACCAGCGTGCCCAGCGCCTCGCCCTGGAACTTGGCGATCGCACCGTCGGGGCCGAACATCTTGGCGATCTCCGCCGGTGCCGCCTCCACCCGCGAGCCGGTGTCGAAGGGGTACTTGGGCGCCAGGCTGCGCTGGAAGGGTTCGTAGATCTGTGCCGTCCACAGCCGGTTCACCTCGGCTTCGGCCGAGGGCACCAGGGTGGCAAAGGCCTGCATCAGCGGGCGCACCAGCAGCGGCCGCAGCGCGGCCTTGGCGCTGTCGCTCATGCCCACAAGCATCTGCTCGTCCACGAAGCGCAGCGCTTCCGACAGGTCCGAGCCGCTGCCGTCCAGCGTCTGCGCCATCAGCGTGCGCGCAGCCGGACCGGGGTCACCCTGGTTCTTGATCTGGTTGAACTTGGTGCGGATCTTCGACAGGTGCTCGAGGTAAGTCTTGGAGAGCGAAGCCCCGTCGCTGCGCGAATTCATCAGGCGCATCACGCCGGCGAACTCCTTGCCGATCGGCCCCATCGGGATCTCCGCCTGCGGGCCGCCCACCTTCAGGTCGACCTCCACGCGCGAAGGCGCCTGGCGCAGGATCACCTGCTTGAACCACTGGGTGAAGCCGCGCTGGGTGTCCTTCAGGCGCTCGTTCAGCAGCGAGGGGTTGTCCCAGGAGGTTTCGTTGTACAGCGTGTCCAGCACCTTGTAGACGGGTGACCCGGTGGGGTCGCCCAGGCGGTTCATGCGTGCCACCGCGTTGTCGAAACCGCCGAACTCGTTGACCGTGATGCCACGCAGGAACTTCTGCCACTCGGCCACGTACTCGGTCTTGTACATCTGCACCAGGGCCTTCTGGATCTGCTCCGGGCTGCCTTCGAGGGTGAGGTCATCGTGCGCCGCGGTCTTCAACACCCAGTCGGTGCTCTGCAGGTCCTTGCTGGCGGCCTCCTTGAACGCGGCTTCGATGTACTTGTCCCAGGCATCGCGGGTGAAGGCACCGTTGATCGAATAGGAGCCGGCCACCACCTCACGGTCCTGCTCGCCGACGATGCGGGCCACCGTCATCGGCGCGAAGCGGGTCGAGGCCCGCGACTTGATCTCGCTGTACACCCGCTCGCGCGCCGGCATGCCACGCACCACGCGGCGCAGGTTCTCCCGCGTGGTGTCCACCAGCGTGATGTTGTTCTTCAGCTGCGGGAAAGTGGGATCGGCGGTCTGCGCGAGCACGAAGCTCAGCATGCGCTCGGCGCTGCGGATCAGCTGTTCGCGCGGCATGGTGCCGCGGTTGGCCTCCAGCCAGCCGCGCCAGAAGCGGGTGATCTGGTCGGCGAGATGGCCCTGCTCCATGCGGGCACGGTCCCCCAGCATCAGGTAGGTCTTGAGCGCGTTGTAGGCGTCTTCCACGCTTTCGGTGGAGGCAGCCTGGTAGCTGCCGGGTGCGCTCACCCGCACCGCCTGCACGTTGGGGGCACCGGAGGCGGGCGTGCGGCTCACTGGCTGCAGCTGGTCGGCATGCGTGTTCACCTCGGTGAGGTAGGCCTCGATGCTCTCGGCCACCGGGCCCAGCATCACCTCTCGCACGCCGGCAAAGTATTCGTCGCGCAGCTTGCGCTCCACCGCGTCGCCTTGATAGAGCCCCAGGCTCACGCCCAGCGGCCGGCTGTCGCGCCAGGCGTGAAGCTGCTCGATGCGGTCCTGCAGGATCTCCAGCGCCTCGATGCGTGACTGCAGGTCGGTGCGTTCCTTCTGCAGCTTGGCCGCCTTGGCCACGTCGGCGTCCACATTGGCCAGCAGCTGCCGGTTGCCGGCATACGACCAGGCCCAGCCGCCCAGCACCACGCCGAGCGCCACCACCGAGGCGGCAAACACGCCGTAGCGCAGGCGCAGCTTGGTGCGGCTGGCATGCTGGCGCACCAGGTGGCGGTCCGCGAAGATCACCTTCTGGAACAGGTCCTTCAGGAAGAAGCCGTTCTGCGAATACACCGCCGCGGTGGTGCGGGGCTTCAGGTCCAGCGCGAACTGCTGCGCGATGCGCTCGCTGGCGCGGCTGTTGGAGGAGCCTTCCTGCACCGAGCTGGTGAAGTAGAAACCGCGGAAGATCGGCCGGTACTGGTAGGGGTTGTCCTCGAACAGGGTGCCGATGAAGGAGCGCAGCGCGGGCTTGAGCGCAGCGAACTCCAGCGGGAAGGTGAGCACGCCGGGTGGCAGGCCTTCGCCGCGGTGCATGGACATGCGCGTGACTGACATGTCCTTCAGGCCGGCGAACAGCTCGTCGAAGCGCGTGTCGAACTGCGCGATGGCGTCGATGCGGCCATCGGCCTGGTAGGGCAAGGTGGCGCCCCACACCCGGTCGCGCTCGGACGGGTCGCGGTCCTCGAAGAATTCGGCAAAGCCGGCGATCAGGTCGGCCTTGGTGAACATGATGTACACCGGCGCAAACACTTCCAGTTGCTCGGTGAGTTCCTGCACGCGCTGGCGCAGCTGCTTGGCCAGGGTGATCGCAAAGTCGGGCCGGCTGCCCACGACGTCGGCCACGCTGGCCGCGATGAGGATGCCGTTGATCGGCGCCTTCGGCCGGTGCTTCTTCAGCAGCGACAGGAAGCCGCGCCATTCCTCACGGTCTTCCTCATGCACCGCATAGCGGCCGGCGGTGTCCAGCAGGATGCCTTCGCTGGTGAAGAACCAGTCGCAATTGCGGGTGCCGCCGATGCCCTGGATGATGTTGTCGGTCTGCTCGGCAAAGGGGAACTTCAGTCCCGAGCGCACCACCGCCGTGCTCTTGCCGGCGGCCGGGTTGCCGATCACCATGTACCAGGGCAGCTCGTACAGCGCGGCCGAGCCGGAGAGCTGGCCCAGGCGCGAGGTCTTGATCGTCTTCACCGCGGCGCTCATGCGCGTGCGCAGGGCCTGCACATCGGCCTTCGCAGCACTGGGTGCGTTCTTGGCGGCGCGCTCGCCCTGCTGCTCCAGCGCCTGCTCCAGGCCTTGCGCGGCCTTGCGGGCGCGATAACGCTTGACGGCCCACACCACGAACCACAGCAGCAGCGCCACGCCCAGCGCCACACCCGCCCACACCAGCGCGATGCTCAGCGTGTCGGCCCCGATGAACAGGAAGGCAGCGAGGGCCAGGAAACCGAGCACGCACAGCACGCGGACGTCGGTGAGAAGGCTCCAGAATCGACTCATGATCTCGGGGTACAGCTTGGGTGCGGCAGGCCGCGGGTGGATCGGAACATGCGGGTCAGGCAGTGGGGTTGGCAGGAGCGCTGAGCACCACGGCCAGTCGGTCGAAAGGGTCGGCGTGGCTGAGCATCAAGGTCGGCGCCTGCCCGCGTTGCACCTGCGCTGCCGCCAGGGCCAGCGCCAACGGTGCGGCCGCGATGCCCACACTGCCGGTGGCGGCGCCGGCGCAGCGGCATAGCTCCATCTGGCCGAGTCGAGGCGCCACCTGTTGCAGGGCGTCGAAAAACTCGCTGGTGCGTGAGCGTTGCAGGTCGGTGTCGCTCACCGCGCGCGACAGCTGCTCCACGGGCACCTGCGACACCTCGATGGCCTGGCGCACCGCCTCGGTGAGCTCGGTGGCGGCCAGGTGGCCCGGCGCATCGGCCGACTTGTCGCGGCGCTGCGCCGACAGACGATGCAGCTGCACCGCCGGCGCGCCGCCGTCCGCGGCGGGCGTGCTGGTGTCGCGCGCGGGCGGCGCCAGCAACAGCGCGGCAGCCGCTTCGCCGGGCATCACGCCACTGGGCCGCTGCGCGGTGAAGAGCTGGCCGGCGGCGTCCAGCCGATCGACCAGCGCCTCGTCCACCAGGGATTCGGCGGCCAGCACCAGCAGGCGGTCGTCCCGCCCGTCGCGGTGGCTCATCACCAGGCGGCGCTCGGCTTGCAACAGCAAGGCCACGCCGCTGCGCACGGCGCTCACCTCCAGCTGCCAGTCGAAGGCCGGCAGTTGGGCCGCCCATTGCCCGAGCAGTGTGCCGGCCTGCTGGGCGATCGCCGCGCGCGCCTGCGCATCATGGCGTTCGTCCACGCCCCACAGCAGGTGCAGCGAGGGTTTGGCAACAGGCGCTGCCCGGCGCCGCGTCACCAGCGTGGGATGCTGGGCTTCGGCCTCTTCGGGCGCTGGCGGTTCGACGGGTGGCGCGGCCTGGTGCAACCACTGCAACACCGGCGCGATGGCCTGCTCGGCGAGTTGAACCGCACGCGCCGGTGCCTCACCCTCGATGCCGGTGCAGCGCCGCGAGAACACGCCCAGTCCATCACCGTCGCGGAAGAGCGGATCTAGTTGCACCGGCGGGGGTTCGTTGATCAGCTCCAGGGCGGAGTCTGTGTCGCCGGCCCCCGGCATTGCAATGCCCTGCGCCAGCACTTGCATCGTGAGCTGCCGCTCTGCCACCGGTGCAGCAGCCGCTGGCGCGGCCGCCGATGCAGCAGCGCTCGCGCGCGCGGCCTGCGCCAGCGCAGCGCGACGCCAGGCCCAGCGCAGGGCAAGCGCACCACCCACCACCAGCAGCGGCAGCAGCACCAGGTACAGCAGGATGTCCTGCGTGTCGATCGCGCGGCGGCTGGTCTGCCACTGCCAGACGACGATGGCCCACACCAGCGCCGTGGCCAACAGCGCCAGGAACAGCAGGCGGACCAGCTTCAGCATCGTGTGGCGCCTGGCGTCAGATATCGGTGCTGACGGACTGGGTGGCGATCAGCGTCGCACCGCAGGCCGTCTTGTCACCATGGCGCGCCGCCGGCTTGCCATCGATCAGCATCGTGGGATCGCCACTCACGATCACGGTCGGACCATGATTGCGTTTGGGGCAGGTGACCTTGTCACCCACACGCGCAATGCGCTTGCCACCGGTGTCGGTGGTGGCCGCGGCTTCGACGACTTCGCCGCCGTGATCCGTCTTGTCGCCCAGCACGATGAAAGGTCGTCCCATGATGTGTTCCTCCTCTTCGGGTGTTTCAGTTCGCCGGCGCCGTGGCGCGGCCGATGACGCCGGGGCGGCGCAGCTCCAGGTGGCCCAGGTCCACAATGGACGTCCAGCGCCCACCCCAGCCCAGCCCCACCGATTCCGCCACTTCGCCCATCAGCTCATAACCGCGCTTGGCCCACGGGTCCTTTTCGCTGATCACCAGCTTGCCGTCGCGGTAGAAGGCGCAGTCGGCCGCCAGGCCGAACTGGTGGTAGCTCTGGAAGGCGCCCGCCTGCGTGACATGGGCGCCGCGGCTGCGCAGCAGCTCCTGTCGCTCAGGGCTGCGATAGCCCTCCAGCAGGGCCAGCTCGTAGCCGTGTTTTTCACGCATCAGCTTGAACACCAGCAGCAGGCGCTGGCGGAAGTCGGCATCCAGCGCGGACCATTCGCGGCTGGCGCTGGCCAGCAGCGGACGTTCTGCCTCCACCTCGCGGGTGCTGAACACCTCCGGCGGCAATGGGGACGGCGGCACCAGTTGCTCACCTTGCAGCAAGGTGGCGATGTGCGGGTCGATGCGGCGCTGCGTGGCCTCGTCATAGCCTTGCAGCCAGCGGTCCGTGCCCAGCCACAGCGCCAGGATCGAAGGGGCCGCCAACGCGGTAAGCAGCGCGCCCGCGATGGCCCATTCGCGCGTGCCCCACTTCGCCAGCGAATGCGCCATGCGTCGCAGGAGACCTTGCAGGCCGGTGGCTGCGGCGCCCAGCACGCCGCCCGCATCGCATGCCGCCTGCCAGCAGCCGCTCACCTGGCGCTGCGTCCAGCCCAACACGCCGCGCCGCCACGCCGGCAGCACTAGCAAGGCTACAGCTGCAGTGAACAGCAACAGGTAGGCGACGAGCACCAGGCCAAGGTTCATGGCAGCGCCCTCATCGCCGGCCAGTTGCAGAAGGCTTCAAACAGGTGGTTGGCAACCGGCACCGCATCCCTACAATCGCGCCCCACGCCAAAACACGAGGAGAGGGATGTGGATGCGCCGCAAGAGAATCGACGTCCGCCTGCGGCGCGCCCCTCGCTGCTCGGCTCCGGAAATGCGGCCGCCACGAAGGGCGACGAGCTGAAGATCCTGTCCGCGCTGCAGGCTCCCGGCCGCCCGGCAGTGCGATCGAACAGGTGGCTGCCGGTGTCGTTGGGCGTGCTGGCGATCGCGGGCGTCGCCATGGCGGCATGGCAATACGCGCCCAACTCGCAGGCGGACGCCCCGGTGGTGGCGGCCACGCCGGCCGCCACCGCTGCATCCGCCGCAGCATCGTCGCCCAGCGCCGTGAAGGTGGCCGCCGCCGTGCCGCTCGCCGCAAGCGCGGCATTGATCGAGAACCTCCCGGCACCCGCAGCGGCAGCGTCCGCGGTGGTGGTTGCCGCCGCGTCTCCGGCCGAACGCATCGCCTCGGCACCCGCCTCCCCGCTGGCCGCACTGGCCGCTGCCGAACCGGCGGCCAGCGCAGTCACCCCACCGGCCGTTGCCACGCCGACGCGTGCGGCCAAGCCCGTGAAGCCCGCGGCGCGGCACGGCGACGTGCACACCGCCTCGGCCAAGTCCACGAAGCCGCCCAAGAAGAAGTCACCCGCCAACGAGCCGGCCAAGGCGCCGCCCGCCGGCAAGGACGCGGATGTGGACCTGCTGGAAGCCATGGTCGCCCATGTGCGCGGCAAGAACGCGGTAGCCAAGGGCAAGGCAGCCCCCAGCGCCACGGCCGAGCCGGCCCAGCGCTGAAGCGGCGCACCAGGCGCTGCGCGTTGCGCGTTGCGCATCACGGCAGCGTGATCGTCACGTTGGCCGCACGCGGGGCGAGCTTCACCAGCTGCGAATACGCCGCCAGTTGCTCCCCGGTGCTGCGCGCAAGGTGCGCACGCAGCCCGATGAAGGCCAGCAGCCCGCCCAGTGCAAACACCGACACCACCACCCACAGCGGCACGTCGTTGCGCAAGGTGTGGGCCACCCGGTCGGGCAGCAGCCCGTGCGGTGCAAAGCCCGGGCGTGTGCCCCGCAGGTGGGCGATCTCGTCGCCCAGGCGCACGGTGAGGTAGTTAAGCTTCTCCGTGCCTTCCAGCAGGTACTTGCCCTGGAAACCCAGCAGCAGGCACATGTGGAACACCTCCAGCACCTGCAGCTTGGCAGCGCCCTGGCGGCGCAGCTCTTCCAGCTTCTCGAAGAAGGTCTCGCCGGCCAGCTGGTCGCCGAAGTATTCGAGCTGCAGCGGCCGCAGCTGCCACTCGTCGCGGATCTTGAACTGCGACATCAGCACCGTTTCATCGACCAGCGCGCAGAACGCGTACTTGGCGTTGTAGATGTCCTCGGCGCTGCAATCGAGCTTGCGCGTGCCACGCTCGAACTGCGTCAGGAAGTCGCGCAGGCGCTGGCGAAAGTCCTCGAAGCCCAGCGGCGCATGCCGGTTCTTCAGCAGGAACAGCATGTAGAAGCCGTCGTACATCAGGTCCAGCAGCGAATGCGCATCGGCGATGAGCACGCCGCTGCGCGGCTGCGGCGCGGTGCCCGGACCGCTGGCACCAAAAAGAGAAGGCGGGTTGCTGGAAGCAGGGGCCATGGTGGACACGCTATTGCGTCACGGCCACCAGCTCGAGCTGGAAGCCCGAGCCGCTGGGGACGTAGAGGGAGATGGACTGCGCCTGCAGCATGCGTTCGTACAGCGCACCGCGCGGCTCGAGCAGGAAGTAGAAGTGGCCGGGCCGTACCGGGATCGCCGCCGGCACCTGTGGCGCATGCGTGAGGCGCACGCCCGGCATGGCCGACAGCACCAGCTTTTCCACGTCGTCCGGCGCACCGAGTTTGAAGCGCAGGGGCACCGCTTCCACCAGCTCGTTGGGCGGCATCGTGCCCGCCACGCCGAGGTACAGCGCGGTGCTGGCCGTGATCTTCTCGGAATCGAGCCGGCCCTGGTGGAACGACGGCTTGGCCTCCTGCAGCGCGATGGAGAAGCAGCGGGTGGAGATCACCGCCTCCAGCAGCTCGCGCACGATATGGTCGAGCTTGGCGAACGACGGCCCCGGATTCTCATGCTGGTAGGCCGGCAGGTCAGCCAGCGTGAAGCTGCGCGAAAAGGTCATCAGCGCACCGGCCAGCTCCAGCAGACGCTCGAACAGCCGCTCCGGATGCAGCTTGGGGTTCTGCAGGTAGTGCGACAGGCCGGCGAAGGCTGCGCTGGCGGTGTGCAGCAGCCAGAACGAGGCCACGTCGCCGGAGCGGAACTCGATCACGTTCTTCGACGGCTCACGATGGAAGCCGTAGAGCGCGTCCACCTTGGCCTGCAGCACATCGAGCAGGCGGCGCAGTGCCGCATGCAGCACCGGTGACGAAGCGATCGACAGCGAGGGCGGCACGAAGCGCGGGTCGAGCTCGAAATCGCCGGTGGAGGTGCGGCGCAGGCGCAGCAGCGGCAGGTTCACCAGGTGGTCGCGCGGCTCGGTGTCCGCCAGCAGGCGGGCATGTTTGCGCAGCGTGCTCACCTCGGCTTCCACAGCGCCCGTGAACCAGTCGGGCGCTTGTTCGTTGTGCTGCACGAAGCGCACGCCGCTGCTTGCACCGGCTTCGCCGGGTGCACTGAAGTTGGAACCCACGCTGCGCAACGGCGGCATCGCGAGGTAGAACACCACGCTGGTGGTGTTGGGCGGAAGCGAGGACAAGGACACCGGCGCGGGCAGCTCGTCTTCCTGCGGCGCGTTGTAGATCTCGCCGTCGGGCAGCACCACCTGCAGCTCGTTGAGCCGCAGCACGCCGGTTTGCAGCGCATCGGTGGCCACCTTGAGCGAGCGCACGCCCCAGGCATAGGGATGCAGCGCGCGGGACATTTCCACCAGGCGCCACTCGTGGTACGCGTCCTGGCGCTGGAAGTGCTGCGGCCGCAGGAACAAGCCTTCGCCCCACAGCACCTTGGATGACTGCATCACTTCACTCTCCTCGTCCGCACACGCTGCCGTTCAGGTCTCTCCGCAGCGCGTGCCTCCCAATCGTTGTGCGTCCAGCTGCGTGCCCACCGGCGCGCCTTGCGCGACAGTCAGCGCGCAGCCATGCGCTCCCAGCACCAGACCGCTTTTTTCAGCAGCACCGGCATCGAACACGTACTTCCAGCGCTGTGGCGACGGCGCATTGAACAACGCCACCACGCCCACTGCCACCGCATCGCGCGGCACTTTTTCTTCGGCTTCGTAGCGCTGCCCAGGCACCAGCGTGACCTCGCGCATGTCGAGCACGTCATCACCCAGGACCTCCTTCTCGCGGCCCGGGCTGGCAAAGGCCTCGTAGGGCGCCTGCAAAAAGGCCGCCGTGCTCTTGAGCTTGTAGATCCGCAGCACCAGCGACAGCGGCTTGTGGGCCGCGTCGTGGTTCAGCTCCTGGCCCGCGTGCACCCGCAGGGCCACCTTGCGCGGCAGCCTCAACGCCTCCGCCTGCGGCACCTCAGGCAGCTTGGGGGCCTCGGGCTTTTTCAAGCCAGTGGATTCGAGCAGGCTCTTGGTGAGGTCGCCCAGTGTCTCGTCGGCGACCTTGGTTGCAGCGCACCCTGTCAGCACGGAGAAGGCTGTGACCAAGGGCAACAAACGCAGTGTGCGCGGGGCGATGACGTGAGCTTGAAAAGACAACATCGCAAGGCCGCTCGGAATGCGCTCATGACCACAACAAAGGCGGCGAGTGTAATGACCAGCACCCCTGCGCGAACCCCCCACAAGAGGGGTTCGAAGGCACGAGGTCACACGCTTTACTTTGCTTACTTAAGGACACATAAAACACATCCCCACTTCGAGGGATCGCCTCCCGAAGGGGGATCACAAGGCCACTCGGCGTCGATATATTCCGCTCGCCTTCAACGACATGGAGTTCGTGTCGTGAAGAAGTACAGAAGGTCTTGTTGAGGGAGAAAGCGCGTGTCGCGTGTTGAGTTGTGCACCCCGTCCGGGGCGTTGTCCTTGCGTGTTCCTTTCACACGCGTTCCCCGTGCGGCGCGGCTTGCGTCCATCGTCCTGAGCGGTGCCCTGCTGGTGGCGTGTGCCAATGCGCCCAAGTCCGCAGACGCCGCACCCCCCCCCTACGAGCAACTGCTCGAGGACGGCCGCCAGGCCCAGAAGGCCGGCAACAACGTGCAGGCACTGGAAGCCTGGCGCACCGCCGCCAAGCAGAACCCGTCTGCCAAAGAACCGTGGCTGCGCATGGCGCAGCTGCACTTCGACGCGGCCGACTACGGCAATGCGATCACCGCAGCGCAGGAAGCCATGCAGCGCGACTCCACCGATGCCGTGGCCAACGGCCTGCTGGCCGTGAGCGGCCTGCGCGTGTCGTCCGCCGCGCTGGCGCGCATGCACACCGACAACCTGCAAGGCTCCACGCGCAACGAGGCCGAAACACTGGCCAAGACACTGCGCGAACTGCTCGGAGCGCCGGTGCTCGTGCCGCAGCCGGCCACGGCCTCCACGCCGGCCCCGCGCACCGCCCGTGCCGCGGCGCGCCCCACCGCCGCAGCAGCCTCGGCGGCAGCAGGCGCTGCGCCCAAGGCCGTTGCCGCCAAGCCAACCGACACCGCGCCGGCCGCCAAGCCGGCCGCTCCTGCGCCCTCGCGCGACCCATTCGGCGCGCTGCGCTGAGCCCTCCACCACCAGCCCAGAGAATTCCCATGGCCAAGAAAGACAGCATCCAGAAGCGGCTCGAGCGGGTGCGCCCGCCGCGTGTGCAGCTCACGTACGACGTGGAAAAAGGCGACGCCATCGAGCAGAAGGAACTGCCCTTCGTGATGGGCGTGCTGGGTGACTTTTCCGGCAACCCCAAGGAGCCGCTGCCCAAGCTGCGCGACCGCAAGTTTGTCAACGTCGACCTGGACAACTTCGACGAGGTGATGAAGGGCATCGCCCCGCGCGCCACCTACCGCGTGCCGAACGAGCTGAGCCCCGAGGGCGGTGAATTCGCCGTCGACATGACCTTCGAGAAGCTGGACGACTTCCGCCCGGAGGCCGTGGTGGAAAAGGTGGAGCCGCTGCGCAAGCTGCTGGAAGCCCGCACCAAGCTGGCCGACCTGCGCAACAAGCTCGCCGGCAATGAAAAGCTCGAGGACATCCTCAACGATGTGCTCACCAGCACCGAGAAGCTGGCCGAGCTGAGCAAGACCACCGCGTCCGAGGAATAAGCCATGAACAGCCCCGTACTCGACGCCTCTCGCAGCGCCGGCACCACCGAAGCGCAGAGCCTGCTCGATGACATCGTCGCGCAGAGCAAGGTGGCCGCCTCCACCGCCGAACACCACCGCGCCAAGGACCTGATCTCCGAGCTGGTGAAGGAGGTGCTGCAGGGCACCGTCGTGATGTCGAGCAACCTCTCGGCCACGCTGGATGCGCGTGTCGCCGAACTCGACCGCCTGATCTCCGCGCAACTGTCGGCCGTGATGCACGCGCCGGAGTTCCAGCAGCTCGAAAGCACCTGGACCGGCCTGCACTACCTGTGCAAGCACACGTCCACCGGCGAGTCGATGAAGATCAAGCTGCTGAACGCACCCAAGAAGGACCTGGTGCGCGACTTCAAGACCGCCATCGACTTCGACCAGAGCGCCCTGTTCAAGAAGGTGTACGAAGAAGAATTCGGCACCTTCGGCGGCGCTCCCTTCGGCGCGCTGATCGGCGACTACCAGATCGGCCGCCAGCCGGAAGACGTGTACTTCGCCGAGCAGATGGCCCACGTGGCCGCCGCCGCACACGCGCCCTTCATCTCCGCCGCATCGCCCGAACTCTTCGGCCTGGAAGGCTTCACCGACCTCGGCAAGCCGCGTGACCTGTCCAAGGTGTTCGACACCGTGGAATACGCCAAGTGGAAGTCCTTCCGCGAGTCGGAAGACGCCCGCTACGTCGGCCTCACGCTGCCGCGCTTCCTCGGCCGCCTGCCCTACAACCCCAAGGACGGCACCGTCACCGAGGGCTTCAACTACGTGGAGGATGTGGACGGCACCGACCACTCCAAGTACCTCTGGGTCAACACCGCGTATGCCTTCGGCGCGCGCCTGGTGGCGGCCTTCGAGAGCTACGGCTGGTGCGCAGCGATCCGCGGCGTGGAAGGCGGCGGCCTGGTCGAGGACCTGCCCACCCACACCTTCAAGACCGACGACGGTGAAGTGGCGCTGAAGTGCCCCACCGAGATTTCCATCACCGACCGTCGCGAGAAGGAGCTCAGCGACCTCGGCTTCATCCCGCTGGTGCATTGCAAGAACACCGACTACGCCGCGTTCTTCGGTGCGCAGTCGGCGCAAAAGGCCAAGAAGTACGACAGCGATGCCGCCAACGCCAATGCGTCGCTCTCGGCCCAGCTGCAATACATGTTCGCCGTCTGCCGCATCGCCCACTACATGAAGGCGATGATGCGCGACAAGATCGGCAGCTTTGCCTCGGCCGCCAACGTGGAGGATTTCCTCAACCGCTGGATCGGCCAGTACGTGACCTCCGACGACAACGCCACGCAGGCCGTCAAGGCGCAGTACCCGCTGCGTGAAGCCAGCGTGCAGGTGTCCGAAGTGCCGGGCCGCCCCGGCGTGTACCGCGCCGTGTCCTTCGTGCGCCCGCATTTCCAGCTCGACGAACTCTCGGTCTCGCTGCGCCTGGTGGCTGAGCTGCCCACGGGCGGCAAGGGCTGACCCTCATCCTGATGCAGTACGGCCGGGGTCCCGCTCGACCCTTTTTTCTCGCTCTCTGTAGGGAGCCTCACCAAGTGGAGGATTGATGAAAGATATCTATGTCGTTTTCAAGAACGGCGACATCAAGGGTGAAACCCGCGACGCCAGGCACTCGGCCGACAAGGCCATCGAAGTGCAATCGTGGAGCCACGTGATCCAGCAGCCGAAGTCGGCCACTGCATCCACCGCCGGCGGCCACACGGCCGAGCGCACCGAGCACGGCGAAATGATCTTCACCAAGGACATCGACGCCGCCAGCACCAAGCTGTGGCAAGCGGCGTCCGCCGGTACCGTCTACAAGGACGTCGAGATCTATTTCTACCGCGCCCTGGGCGGCTCTGACACCACGCAGACCGGCAACAAGCGCATCAACTACCTGAAGATCCAGCTCAAGAACGTGCTGGTCAGCAAGGTGGAAACCAACATCGGCGGCGGCAGCTCTGCCAGCGCCGACGAAATCCCCACCGAGACCTTCGGCCTGCGCTACTCCGCCGTGCAGTGGACCTACAACGATTCGCCGCTGGACGGCGCTTCGCAGAAGGCCACGAACGTGTCCGGCATGTGGAACCTGGCCAAGAACGAAGTCAGCTTCAACTGATTTCCTGCGGGGCTTGCCCTGCACCTTAGAAAGAGCGGCACATCGCTGCCGCTCTTTTTTCTTCCCCTCGCTGGACCGTTCATGGCCCGATTTGCGCCGTCCCTGCTGGACCGGCTGCTCGACGACACGCCCGCCGCGCCGGCCGAACATGCCACGCCGCAGGTGTCGCTGGAGCAGCTGAAGGACTCGGTCGTGCGCGACCTGGAGTCGCTGCTCAACGCACGTTGTGGGCTGCACCGCGACACGCTGTCGGCGCACCCGCAGGCCCAACGCTCCATCCTCAGTTTCGGCATGCTGGACTTCTCCAGCATGAGCCTGGCCAACACCGATGAGCGCGACTCGATCTGCCGCGCCATCGAAACCGCCATCACCGCCCATGAGCCGCGCCTGAAGCATGTGCGCGTGGGCCTGGGGCAGGACGGCAGCGCCAACCGGCTGCTGTTCACCATCCAGGCGCTGCTGGTCGTGAACCCGGCGCGCGAGCCGGTGAACTTCAACGCCATGCTGCAGCCGTCGACGCAGCTGTACTCCGTGAGCAAGGCGCGCCGCCCGGCGCTGTCCTGAACACCATGGACGACCTGCTGCACCACTACGAGCGCGAGCTGGCCTTCCTGCGCCAGCGCGCCAAGGGTTTTGCCGAGCGCTACCCCAAGATCGCCGGCCGCTTGCAGGTGTCCACCGAGATCGCGGAGGATCCACACGTCGAACGCATGATCGAATCGTTCGCGCTGCTCACCTCGCGCATCCACAAGCGGCTGGACGACGACTTTCCGCTGTTCACCGAGACCTTCCTCGAAGTCCTCTACCCGCACTACCTGCGGCCGATGCCCTCGGCCTCCATCGTGCAGTTCGACATCGAGGGGGCGCAGTCGCAGATGAGTGCGCCGGCCATCGTGCCGCGCGGCACGCAGCTGCAAAGCAAGCCGGTGCAGGGCGTGAACTGTCGCTTCCGCACCTGCGCCGACGTCACGCTGCTGCCGCTGAAACTGGCCACTGCCGCCTATCGCGCTGCGGTGAGCGCGCCGTCGGGCACACGCCTGCCGGATGGAGCCACTTCCATGCTGTCCTTGCGTTTCGAGCTGCAGTCGTCGCAGCTCACGCTGGGCGGGCTGGAGATGGATCACTTGCGGCTGTACCTGGACGGCGAAGCGGCGCAGGTGAGTGCGCTGCGCGAAGCGCTGGCCGCCCGCGCCGTGGGTGTGATGGTGCAACTCGATGAAGTGGGGCCATGGGCCACGCTGTCCGCCGCTGGCCGGCGTGCCCAGCCCCGGCTGGCCGGCTTCGAGGAGGAAGAAGCGCTGCTGGAGATCGACGCACGCTCGCACCCCGCGTACCGGCTGCTCACCGAGTACTTCGCCTTCCCCGAGAAGTTCAACTTCATCGACCTGCCGTGGCCGCGCGAAGCATTGCGAGGCAGCGCACGCCAGAGCCTCACCTTGCATGTGCTGTTCTCCCAGGTGCGCAGCGACTCGGATCAGTCCCGCCTGCTGGAAGCCGTGTCGCCGCGCCAGTTCGTGCTCGGATGCGCGCCGGTGATCAACCTGTTCAAGCAGCGCGCCGACCCGATTCGCGTCACGCACCAGGCGAGCGCCTACCCGCTGGTGGTCGACGCCCGCCGGGCCTATGGCCACGAGGTGTATTCGATCGACAAGGTGTGGCGGGTGCAGCAGACGCCGCAGGGCGACAGCGTGGTCGAGTTCAAGCCGTTCTACTCGCTGCAGCACACCGACCTCGACAGCGCCGGGGGCCGCTACTGGCATGCACACCGCGACGAATCGATCGCGCAGCAAAGCCCCGGCTACGAAACCGAGCTGTCCATCGTGGACGTGGATTTCAACCCCGCTGCGCCCCACGCCGACACGCTGTCGGTGGAGGTGACCGCCACCAACCGCGACCTGCCCACCTTGCTGGCGATCGGCCACCCAGGCGGCGACCTCACCATGGACGGTGGCAGCGTGGCGCGCGCCATCCGTCTGCTGCGCAAGCCGACGCCCAGTGCGCGCTTCGAGCGCGGGCGTGGGGCCTTGTGGCGCCTGATTTCGCACCTGTCGATCAACCACCTGTCGCTGGCCGCGGGTGGCGCCGACGCGCTGCGCGAAATGATCCGCCTGTACGACCTGACCCGCGGCGCGAGCACGCGGCGGCAGGTCGATGGCATCACCGCGCTGGAATACCGCCCCGCCACCGCCTGGCTGCCGGGGCAGCCGTTTGCCACCTTCGTGCGTGGCATGGAAGTGCGCATCACGGTGGACGAAGAAGCCTTCGTGGGCAGCGGCCTGTCGGTGTTCGTGGAGGTGATGGACCGGTTTTTTGCGCTGTACGTGAACGCCAACAGTTTCACGCAGCTCGTGGTCTTGTCAGACCGCAGTGGGGAGGAGTTGTTCAAGTGTCCGGCACGAAGCGGCGAGAGCCCGTTGGTGTGATCGACCGGCTGCTGGAGCAGCCGTACCGGTTCGAGTTCTTCCAGTCCTTGCGGATGCTGGAGCGCTGGCATGCGCGCAGCGCCGGCACGCCGCGTCGCGAGGTGCTGGGTCAGCACGTGCACTTTCGCAACTCGCTGGCGTTGACCTTTCCGCCCAGCGAGATCGAGTCGCTGCGTGTGTTGCCGCAGCCGCGGCGCACGGACGCTGGCGACGCCAGCGTGCCGGCTGGCCTGCCGGGCGTGGAAATCGTGCCGGCCTTCTTCGGCCTGCTCGGCGTGGGCGGCGCACTACCCCTGTTCTACACCGAGCTCTTCGCCCAGCGGGAGCTCTACCAGAAGGACACCGCCGCCCGCGCCTTCCTCGACGTGTTCCAGCAGCGTGCCGTGTCGCTGTTGTACGAGGCCTGGCGCAAGCACCGCCTGCCGCTGCACTATGAGGAAGACCGGCGCCAGCATTTCCTGCCCGGCGTGCTGGCCCTCACCGGCCTGGGCGCCACGCCGCGCAAACCGGGCAGCGCCGTGTCCGATGAAGCCATCGCCTATTTCGCCGGCACCTTCCAGCAGCGCGCCCGCTCCGCGGTGCAGATGCGGCGCGTGCTGGCCGAGCACTTCGGCGTGGCGGTGCGCATCGACCAGTTCGTGGGGCGCTGGCACAGCCTGCCGCAGGAGGCGCAGACCTCGCTGGGCTTACGCGGTGGCGTGCTGGGGCAGTCAGCCCTGGTGGGCGCGCGCGTCTGGCAGCGCGACCTGCGCCTGCGCATCACGCTGGGGCCGCTCAGCCGGGCCCAGTTCGACGATTTCCTGCCGCAAGGCCGCAGCGCCGCCGCGCTGCGCGAGCTGCTCACGCTCATGTCCGGCATGACGCTGGAATACGAGGTGCAGCTGCTGCTCAAGGCCGAAGAAGCGCCCGCCCTGGTGCTGGGCGCCGGCCCCGCGCCCGCGCGCCTGGGCTGGGACAGTTGGCTGCACGGCACCCCGCCGGCCCGCGCGCTCAACGATGCCCGCTACGACATCCACGCCGCCGCCTAAGAAGTACGACATGACGACCACGCTGAAAACGCTGATTTCCAAGCTGAACGACACCACCCGCAAGGCGGCCGAACGCGCCGCCAGCCTGTGCATGGCCCGCGGCCACTACGAGGTGGACCTGGAGCACCTGTTCCTGGCTTTGCTGGAGCAGCCGCAGAGCGACCTGGCACTGCTGTGCCGGCATTTCGATGTGTCCACCACGGGGCTGCAACGCGACCTGGAGACCGAGATCGGCCGCTTCAAGACCGGCAACAGCCGCACGCCGGTGTTTTCGGCCCACCTGCCCACGTTGCTGGAGCATGCCTGGCTCATCGCCTCGCTGGACGCGCACACCGCCCGCATCCGCAGCGGGCACCTGCTGCTCGCCTTGCTCACCGAGCCCGACCTGCAGCAACTGGCCTTCCGCGGCTCCAAGCTGTTCGTGAAGTTCAAGGCCGATGAACTGAAGCACCGCCTGGCGGAGCTGACCACCGGCTCGGTGGAAACAGTGGATGCGGTCAGCGTGCCGGATGCTGCGGCCGCGGACGACGGCGCCACACCGGCCGGCAACAAGACACCGGCGCTGGACCAGTTCACCACCAACCTCACCCAGCGTGCCAAGGACGGCAAGCTCGATCCGGTGATCGGCCGCGACACCGAGATCCGCCAGGTGATCGACATCCTGATGCGGCGGCGGCAGAACAACCCCATCCTCACCGGCGAAGCAGGCGTGGGCAAGACGGCGGTGGTGGAAGGCCTGGCCCTGCGCATCGCCGCCGGCGACGTGCCGCCTCCCCTGCAAGGCGTGGCGCTGCATGTGCTGGACATGGGCCTGCTGCAGGCCGGTGCGTCGGTGAAGGGCGAGTTCGAAAACCGGCTGAAGAACGTGATCGACGAGGTGAAGAAGAGCGCGCACCCGATCATCCTGTTCATCGACGAGGCGCACACCATGATCGGCGCCGGCGGCCAGGCCGGGCAGAACGACGCAGCCAACCTGCTGAAGCCTGCGCTGGCGCGTGGCGAGCTGCGCACCGTGGCCGCCACCACCTGGAGCGAATACAAGAAGTACTTCGAGAAGGACGCCGCGCTCGCCCGTCGCTTCCAGGTGGTGAAGGTGGAAGAGCCCAGCGAGCCGGTGGCCGCCAGCATGCTGCGTGCGATGGCCGCGCTGATGGAGCAGCACTTCAAGGTGCGGGTGCTCGACGAAGCGATCACCGAAGCCGTGCGCCTGTCGGCGCGCTACATCAGCGGCCGCCAGTTGCCCGACAAGGCGATCAGCGTGCTGGACACCGCCTGCGCCAAGGTAGCGCTGGGCCAGAGCGCCACGCCAGCCGCGATGGAAGACGCCACCAAGCTGCTGGATCGCATCGGCGCGGAAATCAGCGCGCTGGAACGCGAAGCGGCCACCGGCCTGTCGCACGGCGAACGCCTCGCCGAGCTGCGCGCACAACGCGCGGCCAAGCAGGCGGAGCTGCAGGGCTTGAGCCAGCGCTTCGAGCAGGAGAAGGTCCTATCCGAAGAGATTCGTGCGTTGCGCGCCGAGCTGGAGGCCGAGGGCGTGGAAGCACCCGCCACCACGTCGCCCGCGGTGAAATCGCGTGGCAGGAAAGAACCGCCCGCCCCCGCGCTCACGCCCAAGCAGGCCGCGCTGAAAGGCAAGCTCGACGAGCTGGCCGCCATCCAGGGCGACACGCCCATGCTGCCGCTGCAAGTGGACGGCCATGTGGTGGCCGAGATCGTCGCCGCCTGGACCGGCATTCCGCTGGGCAAGATGGTCAAGGACGAGATCAAGACCGTGCGCGAGCTCAAGCCCCTGCTGGAGCAGCGCGTGATCGGCCAGGCGCATGCGCTGGAGGCGGTGGCCCAGCGGGTGCGCACCTCGCGCGCCAACCTGGAAGACCCGAACAAGCCCAAGGGCGTGTTCCTCTTCGTGGGCCCGTCGGGCGTGGGCAAGACCGAGACGGCGCTGGCCCTGGCCGACGTGCTCTATGGCGGCGAGCGCAACCTGATCAGCATCAACATGAGCGAGTACCAGGAGGCGCACAGCGTGTCCGGCCTGAAGGGCTCGCCCCCGGGCTACGTGGGCTATGGCGAGGGCGGCGTGCTGACCGAAGCGGTGCGGCGCAAGCCCTACAGCGTGGTGCTGCTCGACGAAGTGGAGAAGGCCCACCCCGACGTGCTGGAGCTCTTTTTCCAGGTCTTCGACAAGGGGGTGATGGACGATGCCGAAGGCCGGGAGATCGACTTCCGCAACACCATCATCATCTTGACCTCCAACGTCGGTTCCTCGGCAATCATGCAGGCCTGCATCAACAAGCCGGCGGCCGAGCTGCCGGAACCCGACGCGCTGGTGGACGCGCTGCGTCCGCAGCTGTTCAAGGCCTTCAAGCCGGCCTTCCTGGGCCGCATGAAGACGGTGGCGTTCTACCCCATCGCCGACGAGGTGATGCTGTCCATCATCCAGCTCAAGCTCAACCGCATCGCGCAGCGTGTGCGCCACAACCACAAGGCGGAGTTCGTGTTCGACGACAGCCTGGTGGACGCCGTGCTCGCGCGCTGCACCGAGGTGGACTCCGGCGCGCGCAACGTGGACCACATCCTCAACGGCACCCTGCTGCCCGAGCTGGCCGACAGCGTGCTGGGCCGCATGGCCGAGGGTGAAGCGATCAGCCAGATCAAGGTCACCGCGGCCAAGGACGGCCGCTTCAAATACAAGGTGAGCTGATGATGGATCTGGTGCAGCAGATCCTCGATGCACTGGGCCTCGCCGGCCCCGGCCAGCATGAGCGCCTGTTGCGGCTGCATACGCCGCTGGGGCCCGATGTGTTGCTGGCCGAGCGCGCTGAAGTGGTGGAAGGCATTGGCCCGGGGAGCGCCGACCACGCCGGCTTCAGCGTGCGCGTGACCGCGCTGTCTACCGACCCCGCGCTGGACTTCGACGAGCTGATTGGCCAGCCGATGTTGCTGGAGCTGCTGACCGCTGACAGCCGCACTGACCTACGACCCTGGCACGGCCACGTCACCCGCTTTTCCCAGTTGGGCAGCGATGGCGGCCTGACGCGCTACGAGCTGACCGTCGAGCCCTGGCTGGCCTTCCTGCGCTGGCGCACCGACAGCTTCGTGTTCCAGAACATGACTGTCATGCAGATCGTGGAAGCGGTGTTCGCGCGCCACGCGGGCCAGGGCCGGCTGCTGCCTCAGTGGCGCTGGGAACTGGCCGATGCGAGTGTGTATGCCGAGCGCTCGCTGTGCCTGCAGTACCGTGAGACCGACCTCGAATTCGTGCAACGCCTGCTGGCAGAGGAAGGGCTGTTCTGCTGGTTCGAGCATGAGGGCGACGCCAGTGCCGATGGCCTCGGCCAGCACACGCTGGTGATCGCCGACCACAATGGCTGTTTCACCCCGGCGCGGGAGCCGCGTGTGCGCTACACGCAGTCCGGCGCGGCCTCGTTCAGTGAGGACGGCTTGCAGCGCTGGCAGGTTGCGCGGCGCGTGCGCACACATGCGGTCGATCTCTCCAGCGCGGACTACCGCGGCCTCGGGCTGCGCCCGGTGAGCGCGGCCGCTGTCGCCGTGGGCGATGTGGGGCTGACGGCGGTGGACGTGCCGGGTCAATACAGTTACGAAGACAGCGCGCGGGGCGAGCGCCTGGCCGCCATGTGGCTGCAGGCCTTGCAGGCACCAGCGCAGCAGTGGCAGGGCAACGGCAGCGTGCGCGCCATCGCACCAGGCACCACCTTCGAGGTGCTGGACCACCCCCAGGCGCAGCCGGGCCCCCACGTGGCGTTGACGCTCACGCACCGCGCGCGCAACAACCTGAGCGGCGATGTGCAGGCGCAGTTGCAGCGCTGGCTGGGCGACCTGCCGCACTGGGGACGCGTGCATGCCGACTCGCGCGGCCGACGGGCCAACGCCAGTGACGAGCCGCTGTACCGCGTGGAGCTGCGGGCGCAGCCGGCTGCCGTCCCGGTGCGCGCACCCGCCAGCGCCCGCGGCCTGGCGGCGCGGCCCAAGGTGCACGGCACCCAGACTGCCATCGTGGTGGGCCTCGACGCGCCGGTGCACGCCGATCGCGACCACCGCGTGAAGATCCAGTTCCATTGGCAACGCGGCTCTGCATCCAGCCATGGGCTGGACCACGACCAGGGCTGCAATGCACCGGCGTCGGACGCCTCGGGCACCTGGGTAAGGGTGAGCGAGGCGCTGGCCGGCGCCAACTGGGGCAGCCACTTCGTGCCGCGGCTGGGGCAGGAAGTGCTGGTGGGCTTTGCGCACGGGGACATCGACCGGCCGGTGGTGGTGGGTGCCGTCTACAACGGTGTGGGGCAGGCGCAAGCGAACGGTGGCGTGGATGCGCAGGGCAACCAGGTGGCCGCAGGCAACGCCACGGCCACCGGCGACGCGCCCGCATGGTTCCCGGGATCGCAGGCGCAGGGGGCGCTGCAAGGGCATCAGCACACGGCCGTGTTCACCGGCATCAAGAGCCAGGAATTGGCCGCCAGCGCCAACGGCTCCGGCGGCTACAACCAGTGGGTCCTTGACGACACGCCTGGTGCCAACCGCATCGAGCTGTCATCCACCAGCGCCGCCACCCGGCTGCAGCTGGGGCACTTGCTGATGCAGAAGGACAACCAGCGGCTGCAGCCGCGCGGGCACGGCTTCGATGCGGTGTCGGCCGGCTATGGCGCGGTGCGTGCAGGCTCGGGGCTGCTGGTGAGCGCCCATGGGCGCCAGGCCAGCACGACGAGCAGCCAGCAGATGGACAGCCGCGAGGTGCAGGCCTCGCTGCAGACGGCGCAGGAGCTGATGCTGACGCTGGCGGACTCCGCACACCAGCACCAGGCGCAGTTGGGCGCAGAGCCGGCAAGCAAGGAGATGCTGACTGCCAAGGCGAAGGGCGCCCTGCTGACGAGCCTGCAAGCCACCGAGGGCGGCGAAGGCGCCAGCGACGCTGATGAGACAACAGTCGGTGGTGGACAGGGCACCACGGCAGCCTTCGGCAGGCCCGACGTGGCCATGGCCGCCCCGGGTGGCATCGGCACCTTCACGCCAGCCAGCACCATCGCCAGCGCAGGCGCCACCGTGAGCCTGACTGCGGGGCAGGACATGACACTGACTGCCCAACGTCACCACAGCACCATCGCCAAGGACGGCATCGTCTGGTTCACCTACGGCAAGGCGCAGAACGCAAACAAGCCGAATGCCGAGACCGGGATCAAGCTGCATGCGGGCACCGGCAGCGTCAGCGTGCAGGCAGCAAGCGCCAAGAGCTTGTGGGCGGCTGACAAGAAGATCGACGTGGCGTCCACCACGGACGCCGTCACCGTGGGGTCACCGCAGAAGGTACTGCTCAACGGCGGCGGCAGTGCGATGACCATCACGAATGGAAGCATCACGCTCACCACCTCAGGGTCGGCCACCTTTAAGGCGGCGATGAAGGAGTTGACCGGGGCTGGCAGCGCGTCGTCCAACTCGGCCTTGCCACTACCGGGCGAGTTCAAGCCGTGCCAGTTCAGGGTGGCGGCGGCCGCGCAAGCTCACGGTAGCGCAGTTCCTGTCTAGCGCCATGTTGCTGGAGCTTCGGTTCTTCCGCGAACACCCTTTCGCCTTGTTCGATCCCGTGCACTGCGGCGACTCACCGCTGATGGAGGCCCAAGCTGCGCAGGTGCGCCACCCGTCGCTCGAGCTTGCCGACCACCTCGTGCCGAGACTGGTAGATCTGCAGCGTGCGGGCAACGAACTCTTAGACCGTATGCATGACGCGCTCGACCGCCGCAGTGTTGCGTCGGGCAGCCCCGTTTTGGACGGCGCGCTCGACTCTGAAGCGTCTCTTACGGAGCTTGCAAGCCACCTTGGCCATCAGTCCATTCGCAACCTGGGACCCTTTGGGCGGCATCTCGTTCGGGTCTGGGATCCGCTTGTATTGATGCATCTGCTGTGGCTATGGCCCGGGCCGGAGTTGCGCAAACTATTTGGTCCAATACGCAGTTGGGCGCTGTTCCTGCCGAAGGAAGTGGCGGTGATCGACCGCTCCGCGCTTGACGGCCCCGGTGTGACCATCGAGACCACGGACCGCCACCAGGCCGTAATTGACGTGTCCATCATCAACATCGTCCTTCGGGAGATCGATTGGCGCTTTGGCGACATTCCTCGCCTCGGCCGACAGTTGTGGACCCACATCATGCGTGCGCGCCAAGTGCACTCACTTCAGGACGAAACGGACCTCGCCCTCTTTGCGCAACATTCACACCGTTGGGGCACCGGCTTCACCGCACATCCTGAGATTCAACGGGCACTGACGCTGTCATCCGATGGCGAGACACGGTATCGCGACGCGTTGGCCCAGATCGATGAAGGGCGGTGGCGAACTGTCGAGGCCGAGCTGTCGGCTTCTTTAAAGAAATAGCATCTCATGTCTACCACCTGTCCCTTTTGTGAACGCAGTGGCATCCCGCTGCTGCCTGCCCGTCTGGCACTAGCCACCTCGGACAATCCGATGCCGGCGGTGGCGGAACCGTTCGTCTTCAATGCACCGAAGGCCGACAAGGACAACGGACTATTCAAATACGTGCTGCGCACGCTGCGCACCGGCTACCTCTACGTCTATGACGAGGTACGTCGCGAGTGGGCGGGCTATGTGGTCACGCCCGATGGCTACTACTTCCACTTCGATCCCGAGCGCGAGCCCCCGCGCGCCGACACCGTAATCTTTTCTTGCTCGCGAAGCCCAGTGGACAGGGCTCTGGCGTCATGCATCACCGTCAAGCACAGCGCGGCGCTACCCGCGGGCCGCGTCTTCCTGGGATTCAGCGACGTAGCATGGACGCCCGCAGTTTTCGCTCGGCACAAGGATGACGCGTTCCGGCAAAAGGCTATGCGCTGGGTAGATCTGAAGGCTTGGACGGGGAACCACGCGCAAAACTTCTGTGCGCCGATCGATCAAGCCGAGGCCGTGGTGTCGGAGTTCCGCCTTGGCGCGAAGACCGGCGAGGCGCACTATTCGTGGAGTCCGTTTGCCTTCGCGGGCAAAGGCATCACCGGGCCGGACGGCAAGCCGGTACCCTTTGTGAAGGCGATCGCCGAGGCGGCGGCCGCCAAGAGCCAGGAGCGTGTGAAGTCGGGCTTGTCCCCCAGCGGGCTGCAGGCGCACCACGGCGTCATTGTCAGGATCAAGGATCCGGTCGCCATCGCCCGGGAAACGACGCGGCTGCTCCAGTCCAAGACACAAGAGTTTCTGAACCATCCCAGCCGCGTGCGGCAGGTGACTCTTGCCAACCACATCGAGGCGATCAAGGTGGCGGTCGGTGACCAGGCGGTGAAGGACGAGATCGCGGCAGCCGAAACACTGGCGAACGACCAGATGTCCGGCAATCCGCTGGGGCACCTGCTCTTCGAGTCCACACGCCGCCGCACGGAGGACATCCGGCACGTAACTCCGCAGGAAGCGGCGAAGGCGCGCGCCTCCAGCTGGGACAAGTACGCCAAGAAGCTGCGTCCAAACGCGATGGAGGGTTTCACAGAGGTTTTCAAGAAGGATCTGGCCGAATTCGACCGGACCTGGGCCTTCACCTTGGCGGACTTCCACACCAAGTGGATGCAGGACGATTCCACGCACGACTATTTCGATTTCAACTTTGACGCCGCAAGCGTCGCCAATGGCTTCTCCTACCAGGCCCTTGTGAGTCTGTGTATCGAGAACATGGCCGATCAAAAGGCCTTCGTGGAGTGGGCGTCGAAGCTTTTGCCGGGCGACATGCTGGACCGGAAGAACGTGCTGCTACGTGCGCTGGTGGTCAACAACGACGAGCTTGCGAAAAAGGTGGTGGCAGCAGCCAACGCGCCACTCGACTGGCGCACGCCCGGCTGGGAAAACGTGGGGGGCTGGTTCAAGGAAGCATTCGCCGCCGTAGACAAGGCCGCGTACGAGCTATGGGCGGGCGGCAAGGGGCCGGCCGACGTGACAGCTCGGTTCTTCGTGCAGCTGGCGGGGCCGCTGGTCAAGTTCATCGCTCCCCAGTTGCACAGTCCTGGCCTACAGGCCCGTGCAGCGTTGCTGGCAATGGGCGTTACGAGCAATACGCACATCGTGCCTGTCGACGTGGTGGGGTCCAAGGATGCCTTTCGCCGCATGCTGGTCAGGCAATTGGTCAAGAGCACCGGCCAGACGTTCAAAGGCAAACAGCTGGACAAGGCTGTGGCCGATGAACTGCGGCGGCTCGAAGTGGAAGGCGTGCCGATGCACGGCCAGTCGCGCCAGCGATGGCTGATCGCCGTGAATGAACAGACAGCACGGCAGATCGTGTCTGACATGCCGAGGGGTCTGACTCCCACCGAGCGTGCGCGGCGTATCGTGTCGGCGATACAGACGCCAGAGTCGCTGGAGGCAGCCACGTCAAGGAACAAGCTCGGCACAGTGCTCAACATGGAGGTACGCCTGGGCGTCCTCACAGCAATCCTCCAATGCATTTCCTTGAAAAAGGCGATGTCCGACGAAGAGTCGGCAATGCAGCACGAAAGCGAAGAAGTCCGCTGGAAACTGCGTGCCGCCTGGATGGGGTTAGCGGGCACCATCACCGAAACCACCATGGTGGCTGTCGGCAGAATGCCGGCGCTAACGCTGAGAGCGGCGCAGGGGCTGACCGCCGCTCGCGGAGCGGCCGTCGCCGCTAAGGCGGTCGGCATCGCAGGCAAGGTGGCAGGTGCCGCGGCGGGCATCATCGCTGCCTTCTTCGACGCCCTGCATGCGCGGGAGGAGTTCAAGCAGGCGAACTGGAGCATGTTCGGCCTGTACGCCGCATCCGCCGCAACCGGCACAGTGCTCGCTGTCGGGCTGGCTGCCGGCTTGATCTCCGGAGGGGTCGCCATCGTGTTGCTGATCATCCTCGTCGCGCTGGCAGTCATCATCGAGCTGTTCAAAGACAACAAGATCCAAGATTGGCTAGAGCGCACGCTTTGGGGAATCGAGGGCGATCGGTTTGGCTCGATGGAGGTCGAAGTGAAGCAGCTTGAAGTGGCCATCGCAGGCTGACAATGGAATACGACGGCATCGCGGTGAAGTACCCGGTCAACCGACCGTTGACCGGTGAAGAGCGCTTGCGCCACCTTGAAGTGAAGGTCGACACCAAGGCCCCCCCTTCGGAAGCGATGTGCTCCATCTGGCAGAACCCGCAGTGCGCCGAGTTTGTCGACAAGTACTACGCCTGGAAGGGCGCGCTCTGCGCGATATTCCTGGCGCCGTTGGGGGGCATGGTTTGGCTAGCAACGACACTGCCTGCGGCATTTGCGGAAGGGCTCGAAAAGACGCCGGATTCCGAACGATGGATGGCCTGGACGGCTGCCGCGTTCGGCGTGTTGATGTTCGCACTCATCATCGGCCTGTTGGTGTGGGTGGTGCTACGCGAGTCTTTCACGCTGACGCACTTCCCAATCCGGTTCGACCGAAAAAACCGCATGGTCTACGTGTTCCGGCTGAGGCGGCACGGCGACATCTTGCGCGTGCGCTGGGATGATGTTTATTGGCACATCCGCCGCAACAGGAACCGGCAGTTCGGTCGCCACAACTGGTTTCTTGCCGGCCACGTTATGGCCAAGGACCAGAAGACCGTACTCGAGACCTTCGCGTTCGGCCACGTGGGCAGCAGTCCGGAGGACCTCCATCCTCTTTGGGAGTACGTGCGCCGCTTCATGGAAAACGGGCCTTCAGCGGTGCCTGCACCCACGCTGTATCTGCCAATCAAGAGCAGATCCGAAAGGTTCTGGTGGGGAGCGCAGACGATCGTCCTCCACGCGCCGGGTTCCATCGCGGCCGCCCTGCTACTCCTTCCAATCACCGCGCCGGGTGCGGTGGCACGCTGGCTATGCATGCGCACCAACCGCTTGCCAGTGTGGCCGGCTGACATCGACACGGCATGCGGAGCCGACGCCGCGCAACAGCGAACGCCAGTGAGGGCAGCGCAGCCGGAGTACCGAAAGCTAGGCATTTGCCTGGTGGCCGGTCTGCTGATCGATACAGCAATCGGGGCTTGGCTGTATGCGGTCGTTCCCTGGACGACGTAGAACCAATCGCACCAAAACAGCGAACCGACCCTCTCAGCCACTGACAGACTGCCAGTTGAGCTTTAGTCATCCAAGAAAGCTGTGCAGACACTCGCGCTCCACCTAGCGCTGCTCACCGCTGCGACGGCGGGTGTCGCTCACGAACGCTTCACGGACCATAAAGCCTTCTATCAGTACGTGGAACAGACACAGGGGTGGTCGCGGCCCTTCTTTCCGCGCACGGTTGAGGCTGGAACGCCAGCCGACTCCAGCGTGCGCGTGCGCGGGCTTTCCCCAGCCTGGGGTACGGTCAAGATCGGTCGCAACAGCATCCTCATTGCCGGCAGGCGCCTTCCTTGGATGCGTGCTTCTTGGCCGATGAGTCGCCCGATGTCGTTTCGGATGGACATCGAACTCGTGCGGGCGTGGGAACAGCCCAACGAGCCACGTCTGTGCCTTCAGTCACCCGCGGGCGACAGCGGCGGGAGCGCACGCACTCAGCACGTTGTTGTGGTACATCGACCGCGAACACCTGCGACGAGGATGAGGCTGTTCGCTTGGACAAACCCCTATGCGTCGTGCGAATCGCTTTTCTTTGACAAAGAAGGGCGCCTGTTGGTCGGCCTGTTTCAGCTCCAGATGGAGTCGGCGCGCGCCATCAGCTCCGCATCATTCTCGGTGCGCGATTTGATGACCGGACATGAAACCAAGCACTTCGCGCTCACACTGGCAGACGCCGACAACGCCTTCGACTTTTGGGTAACACCGTCCACGGTCCCATCGGCCAGATGACCACCGGCAGAACCGTTGATCGCGAGACAGTTAGTTGAAGATTATTCTGCTTTTGCCATTGCTTGCGAGCTGCATGGCCGCTATGGCACAAGAGCTCGTGCCCAGATCGGCGCAAGATGCGTGCAAGGTGTACTCGCGCACGTCCGAGCCCCAAATGTATGACACGGTCGATCGGTCCGGTCCTGCAGCAGCGCATAACATCAAACCGATCGCTGGGTCACCCCGCCAATACGTTGTCGGAGTAGTCGACGCGCAAGCCTGCGCCGCCATCTCTGCAAAGGATCAGTCGTACTTCATACACTTGAGCCCCTGGTATCGCGCCAGCGACTTCATCACGGACGCGGAGCTCGAGCCCATCGACCACTGGACGACACGGTACTACCTGTCCATCGACAACCGAGTCGAATTTGGCCCCGTGGAGTACTCCGATACTTGGGGCCCGCGTGAGCGATGGTTGGAAAACTCTCAGAGAGAGATCGACCAGTACCGGGTGGACAAAGCGGCCCGACATGTGCAGCTGTTTACCCGAGACGGCCGGTACGTTGACACGACCAATGGCGTCGTCTGGAAGATGCACTTGGCGCCAAATGGAAGCGTCCAACTGAAGGATCCCTCCGGAAAACTGTTGCCGATGTACGGGGGTGTCCCTGAGTGCACACGGGACGCCAGCGGCATGGCGATCTGCGGGCACAAGCGCGAAAGCGCCCCTGAGCACTTCATTTATTCCGCACAGCATGGCCCTTTGCCGAACCCCGTTGCAGCATTCCGTGTTTTGCCACATCGCATCGTCATCACCCGCCGACCTCAAGGCATTCGCCACCCCGAGGACGGTGCTCCCCTGGAAATCTCGGCACGCTTCTCTGACCCGGTGCGGCCGGTCATCTTTGCTTCTGGCGTGCTGTTCAGGGCGACCGCAAAACCGAACCCGAAAGCTGCGTACCGACCGGCCGACTTTGCTCCGAAGGAAACCTGTGTCGCGGATTGCGCCGAACAACTCAGGCTTCAGGGGGAGTTGGAGCGCCATTGAACTTTGAACCGCAAGCGGACACATCACGTGCGCATTCAGCCTCTATTGCTCGTGTGCTCAGCATTGACACTGCTGCATGGGGCAGCCGGGGCGCAACACAAAGGTGGTGGTCGGGCTCTCGAACCGGCCGTCGATCATGAAGGCACAGCGTCCGCATGGAACACTGCGGCCCTTGAAGGGATGAAGCCATCTCGGCTTCCCTTCAGTGTGTATGAGTACATCACCCGTTGTGGCGCGAGCCTTCCCACTGTCAAAGGCGTCCCGCAAGCCACCACAAGGTGCGCACCGACCTACTTTCCTTACGTGGCATCAAGGCAAAGCCGGGGGACCATTGGCAAGCTGGTCGGAGCGCACGCCTATCAAAAAGGCGGCGCACGAAACGACTCGGAAGACGACAACAACCCGGTCGCCAACAACCTTCATCCGGTGTTCCTTGTTTTCCCCCCGCTCGGTGACGTCGTGCTCGTGCGTGTGGATGATGTGGAGCGCGCGGAGGATCGAGACGTGATCAAGGGGGCCTACCTCTCCATCAAGGATGGAAAGGTGGTCGATCAGCTCAACTCGAACTGCAACTTTGACGCCGAGTACGTCTGCACCACGGCGGACACGCAGCGGAAGGTCAGGTTGACGCAGACCGGGAAGTTCGTGCGCCTGGAGTAGTCATCCACCGATCGCGCAGGCAACGTCCTGCAGCGCAGTGCACAAGGCCTTCACATCCTCCATCCGCTGCTCCGCCGACAAGGTAATGCGCAAGCGCGCCGTTCCCACCGGCACCGTCGGTGGCCGGATCGCCGGCACCCAGATGCCGCGCGCTTCCAGCGCCTGCATCACCGCCAGTGCCGTGCCGTTGTCACCCAGCAGCAGCGGCTGGATGGCGGTGATGGACGCGGGCGCCTGCCAAGGCAAGCCGGCCAAGCCGTCACGCAACGCATCGTGCAAGGCCCCCAGCCGCTCGCGCCGCCAGCCCTCGGCCTCGATCACCTTCAGGCTCGCCCGCAAGGCCTCCACGATGGGCGCCGGCGCCGCGGTGGCGAACATGTAGGTGCGGGCGCGCTGCAGCAGCCACTGCATCACCGGCGCACTGCCGGCCACGAAGGCGCCTGACACGCCGGCGGCCTTGCCCAGCGTGGCCATGTAGATCAGGCGCGACATGTGCCGGGACGGCACCAGGCCCCAGTGCGACAGGCTGCCGCGTCCGCCCTCGCCGAGCACGCCGAAGCCGTGGGCGTCGTCCACCATCAGCCAGGCGTCGTGGCGTTCGCACAGCGCCAGCAGTTCGGGGATGGGCGCCAGGTCGCCGTCCATGCTGAACACCGCGTCGGCCAGCACCAGCTTGCGCCGTGCGCCGGCGTGCGCGCTCAGTGCGCGGTCCAGCGCCGTCAGGTCGTTGTGGGGATAGACATGGATGTCCGCGCGCGACAGCCGTGAGCCGTCGATCAGGCAGGCATGGTTCAGCGCGTCGGAAAAGATGGCGTCACCGCGCTCCACCAGCGCGGCCACGCAGCCGGTGTTGGCGGCGTAGCCGGCATAGAAGTAGAGCGCCTTCGGCAGGCCGACGAACTGGGCCAGCTCATGCTCCAGCGCTTCGTGGGCCGGACTGTGGCCACACACCAGCGGGGACGCGGTCGCGCCCACGCCGTAGCGCTCGATAGCGTTGCGCATCGCTTCGGCCAGCGCCGGGTGCTGCGACAAGCCCAGGTAGTCGTTGCTGCAGAACGCCAGGCGCGGCTGGCCATCGACGCGCAGGCGGCCTTCGCCGGCCGGTTCCGCCACGCGGCGGCGGCGCAGCAGCTGTTGCACCTCCAATTGGCCGAGCGCAGGTGTGAAGACGTCGTTGAGGTCAGGCATCGGCGGGCAGCTCCAGGCTCAGGGTGTGTGGCGCCGCGTCGGGCTGCCAAGGCCAGCGGGCCAGCAGCGGCGCGGCGATGCGCCGTTGCAGGAACTCCAGGTTGGCTTCGGGTTCCAGCAGGTCGGGGTCGACCTGGTTCGCCACCCAGCCGGCCAGCCGCAGGCCACGCGCGGCAATCGCTTCCTGCGTGAGCAAGGCGTGGTTCAGGCAACCGAGCCGCAAGCCCACCACCAGGATGACCGGCTGGGCCAGGGCCACCGCCAGGTCGGCACCGGTGAGCGTGTCGGTCAAGGGCACGCAAAAGCCGCCAGCGCCCTCCACCACCACCGCATCGGCGTGCTCCTGCAGTTGCAGGAAGCGCTCGCACAGGAGGTCCACGCTGAGGGTGACCCCTTCGCGCTGCGCCGCGATGTGGGGCGACACCGGTTGGCGCAGCAGGTAGGGGTTGTCCAGCTCGGGCGGCACCGCCACGTCGCTGGCCGCGCGCAGCCCGATCACGTCGTCGTTGTGCCACTGGCCGCTGGAGCCTTGCTCCGCACCGGCTGCCACGGGTTTCATGCCCACCGCCATGTGGCCCATGCGCCGCAAGGTGTGCAGCAGCGCCACGCTGACGCGCGACTTGCCGATCCCGGTGTCGGTGCCGGTGACAAACCAGGCGCGCTTCATGCGGGCAACACCGCTTGCAGGGCGCGCAATGCACCATCGGCCAACTGCTGCATCGCGGGCTCGTCCATCACGTAGGGCGGCATGAAGTACAGCGTGTTGCCGATAGGGCGCAGCAGCAGGCCCCGTTCCAGCGCGGCCTGGTGGTAGCGCGCGGAGAACGACGGATCGTCGGTCTGGATGTCATAGGCCCAGAGCATGCCGAGCTGGCGCGCATGCCGCACGCTGGGGTGGCCGGCGAGCGGCGCAACCAGGTCATTCAGGCGCTGCGCAGTGGCCTGGTTGCGCTCGAACACCGGCTCCTGCTCGAACACATCCAGCACCGCCAGCGCCGCCCGGCACGCCAGCGGGTTGCCCGTGTAGGAGTGCGAATGCAGGAAGCCGCGCGCGGTGCGGTCGTCGTAGAAGCTGTCGTACACGGCGTCGGTGGTCAGCACGGCAGACAGCGGGAGGCTGCCGCCGGTCAGCCCCTTGGACAGGCAGATGAAGTCGGGCCGGATGCCGGCCTGCTGGTGCGCGAACAGGCTGCCGGTGCGGCCGAAGCCCACCGCGATCTCGTCGCAGATGAGGTGCACTTGGTAGCGGGTGCACAGCGCGCGCGCCATGCGCAGGTATTCGGGGTGGTGCATCGCGAAGCCGGCGGCGCACTGCACCAGCGGCTCCACGATGAGGGCGGCGGTGCGATGGTGGTGCTGTTCGAGGTACAGCTCCAGCGCCACGGCCGCACGGCGCGCCACCGCGGCACCGTCTTCGCCCGCGTGGGCACCGCGTGCATCGGGCGCCGGCAAGGCAGCGCTCAAGCGCAGCAGCGGCGCGTACGCCTCGCGAAAGATCGGGATGTCGGTCACCGAGAGCGCGCCCACGGTCTCTCCGTGGTAGCCCCCGGCCAGCCCGACGAATTCGCACTTCTGCGGCTGCCCGAGGTTGCGCCAGCCGTGGGCGCTCATCTTCAACGCAATCTCGGTGGCGCTGGCGCCGTCGCTGCCGTAGAACGCATGCCCCAGGCCCGTCAACGCCTCCAGGCGTTCGGACAGCTCGATCACCGGCTCATGCGTCAGGCCGGCGAGCATCACATGGTCGAGCCGGTCGATCTGGTCCTTCAGAGCCGCACCGATGCCCGCATGGCCGTGGCCAAAGAGGTTGACCCACCAGGAGCTCACGCCGTCGAGGTAGCGCCGGCCTTCGGCGTCGATCAGCCACACGCCATCGGCGCGCACGATGGGCAGCAGCGGTTCGCGCTCGTGGCGCTTCATCTGCGTGCACGGGTGCCACACGGCACGGCGGCTGCGCTCGCTGAGCGCGGCGTTCGACGTCGCGCTGCTCATTGCGGACGGTAGGTGCAACGGTCGCCGCTGGCACTGCGGTAGACGCTGACGGCGCTCACCCCCGGCACCTGTGCGGACACCTGACGATGGATGTACAGGCACAGGTTTTCCAGCGTGGCGGGGCCGAGGCCGGCCACGTCGTCGAGGAAATGATGGTCCAGGGCGTCGCGCACGGCGGCAATGGCGCCGCGCAGTACGGCCAGGTCCACCACCATGCCGTTGCGGTCGGGCACACCACTCACCTGCACCTCGGCGCCGTAGGTATGGCCGTGGATGCGGCGGCTGGATTCAGTTTCCAGCCGCCGCTCCAGGGTGTGGGCGGCCTCGAAGTAGAAGGTCTGGCTCAGTTCGAACATCGGAGCGGGGGAAGTGGAAGCGCTCAGCGGATGCCGAGCAGCTTGTGGGTCTGCAGGCTCAAGCTCCAGCCGGGGTGGTCCAGGCACCATTGCACCGCCCAGGCGGTGTTGGCCTGCACCTGCGGGCCGTCCATCGGCTGCACCCGGCGGCTGCGGAAGGCCAGCGACTCCAGCTCGGCCAGGTCCAGCCCCGGCTGCGGCACCACCACCTTCAGTTCGTCGCCCTGCCGCTGCACCAGCGGTGCGCCCGCCTTGGGGCTGATGCACAGCCAGTCGATGCCGTCCGGCGCCGCCACGGTGCCGTTGCTTTCCACCGCGATCTCGAAGCGCTGCGCATGCAGCGCGGCAATCAGCGGCGGGTCCAGCTGCAGCAGCGGCTCACCGCCGGTGCACACGACGAAGCGCTGGCCGGTGCCGCCGGCCGGCCAGTGGGCGGCCACGTGGGCAGCCAGTGCCTCGGGCGAATCGAACTTGCCCCCACCGGTGCCGTCCGTGCCCGCGAAATCGGTGTCGCAGAAGCGGCAGACCGCGCTCGCGCGATCGGCCTCCCGCCCGGTCCAGAGGTTGCACCCGGCAAACCGGCAGAACACCGCCGGGCGCCCGGCCTGCTGGCCCTCGCCCTGCAAGGTGTAGAACACTTCCTTGACGCTGTAAGTCACTCGGTCTCTCGTTGAGGGCTAGCGACGCCCGGGGGCCCAGCCGGCGACCAGCAGCGCCAGCGCGCAGGCCAGCACCATGGCGCCGTAGGTGGCCATCTTGCCGTCGCGGCCAAACACCACCAGGCCGGCGAGCAACACCGCCACACCGGCCGCGCTGGCCCAGCCGGCCAGTTTCAGCAGAGGCACGCCCCGCAGCTGCGCGCGCCACAGCAGCTTGCTCAGCAGCGCGGCGACCACGCCGACGCCTAGCGCCGGCATCACGAAGTTCGCCAGATGAACCAGCGCATCCCAGGGGCCCACCGCAGCGCTCCCACGCAAAATTGACGGAAATCAACCACGCGCGCTGCCGCTATCGCCGCGATAAGTGCTTGATCGAACGGCAAATTTTATAATGCGCCGCATGAGTGTCCTTGCCCTGGGCCTGAACCACACCACCGCGCCGCTGGACCTGCGCGGCCGGTTTGCGTTCTCGCTCGAGCAGATTCCGCAGGCGCTCCATGGCTTGCGCGGCAGACTGCAGCGTGCTGGCGCGCCCGAAGCCGCGCTGCTGTCCACCTGCAACCGCACCGAGCTGTACGTGGCCGACCAGCCCGGCGACGGCCGCGCCCTGCTGCAGCCCGCCATCGAATGGCTGGCGGCCCACGGCGGCGTGGCCCCCGGCCAGCTGATGGACCACACCTACGTGCTGGAAGACCGCGGCGCCGCCCGCCATGCCTTCCGCGTGGCCTCCGGGCTGGATTCCATGGTGCTGGGCGAGCCCCAGATCCTCGGCCAGATGAAGCAGGCGGTGCGCGAGGCGGATGCCGCCGGCACCCTGGGCAGCACCTTGCACCAGCTGTTCCAACGCTCCTTCTCGGTGGCCAAGGAGGTGCGCAGCTCCACCGAGATCGGCTCGCATTCCATCAGCATGGCGGCCGCCTCCGTGCGGCTGGCGGCCCAGCTGTTCGAGGACCTGGCCGACATCAACGTGCTGTTCGTGGGCGCCGGCGAGATGATCGAGCTGGTCGCCACCCACTTTGCAGCGCGCACGCCCAAGACGATGGCAGTGGCCAACCGCACGCTGGAGCGCGGCGAGAAGCTCGCCAGCCGCTTCGGCGCCCAGGCCATCCGCCTGGCGGACCTGCCGCAGCGCCTGCAGGAATTCGACGCGGTGGTGTCCTGCACCGCCAGCTCGCTGCCCATCATCGGGCTGGGCGCGGTGGAGCGGGCGCTCAAGGCGCGCAAGCACCGCCCGATGTTCATGGTGGACCTGGCCGTGCCGCGCGACATCGAGCCTGAAGTGGCCCGCCTGTCGGACGTGTACCTCTACACCGTGGACGATCTGTCGCAGCTGGTGCAGTCGGCCGGCGAAAAGCGCCAGGCGGCCGTGCAGCAGGCCGAAGCCATCATCGAGAGTGGCGTGCAGAGCTTCGCCCACTGGCTGGACCAGCGCGCCACGGTGCCGCTGATCCAGGCGCTGCGCGCGCAGGCCGACGACTGGCGCGCGGTGGAGATCGCCCGCGCCCGCAAGCTGCTGGCCAAGGGTGAGGACGTGGACGCCGTGCTCGACGCCCTGTCGCGCGGGCTCACCCAGAAGATGCTGCACGGCGCGCTGGCCGAGCTGCACGCCAGCGACGCCAGCCAGCGCGAGCAGGTGGCACAAACCGTGTCGCGCCTGTTCCTGCGCACCACGCCGCGCGACCCCGGCCGCGACGAGCGTTAGCGCCGCGTCGCCCGCCTTCCGCGCCTGCCTGGCGCGGCGTCGTCGTCGCTGCTGCTGCCCATCCGCCCCATGAAAGATTCGCTCCGCCAACAATTCGAACGCCTCGGCATGCGCCTGGCCGAGCTGGACGCCAGCCTGGCCGACCCGCGGGTGGCCAGCGACATGAAGCGCTACCGCACGCTGTCGCGCGAACAGGCCGAGGTCAACGGCGTGGTGCAGCGTTTTCGCCAGTACCAGCAGCGGGAAAGCGACCTGGCCGCCGCGCGGGAGCTGCTCGACGACCCCGACATGGCCGAGATGGCGCGCGAGGAGATCACCGGCGCGCAAGCCGACCTGGAGCGGCTGCATGCCGAACTGCAGACCGCCCTGCTGCCGCGCGACCCGGACGACGACCGCAACGCCTTCCTCGAAATCCGGGCCGGCACCGGCGGCGACGAATCGGCGCTGTTCGCCGGCGACCTGGCGCGCATGTACCTGCGCTTCGTGGAGCGCCAAGGGTGGCGCGCCGAAGTGATGAGCGAAAGCGAGTCCGACCTGGGCGGCTACAAGGAGCTGGTGCTGCGCATCGAGGGGGATCGCGCCTACGAAAAGCTCAAGTTCGAGTCCGGCGGCCACCGGGTGCAGCGGGTGCCGGCCACGGAGTCGCAAGGCCGTATCCACACCAGCGCCTGCACCGTGGCGGTGATGCCGGAGCCCGACGAAGCCGCCGAGATCACGCTCAACCCGGCCGACCTGCGCATCGACACCTTCCGCGCCAGCGGTGCCGGCGGCCAGCACGTGAACAAGACCGACAGCGCCATCCGCATTACCCACCTGCCCACCGGCCTGGTGGCCGAGTGCCAGGACGACCGCTCGCAGCACCGCAACAAGGCCAAGGCGATGGCGGTGCTGGCCGCCCGCCTGCGCGACAAGGAACGCAGCGAGCGCGCCGCCAAGGAAGCCGCCACCCGCAAGAGCCTGATCGGCAGCGGCGACCGCTCCGACCGCATCCGCACCTACAACTTCCCGCAGGGCCGGCTCACCGATCACCGCATCAACCTCACGCTGTACCGCCTGGGCGCCATCATGGACGGGGACCTGGACGAGGTGATCACGGCACTGCAGGCCGCGCAGGCGGCGGAGCAGCTGGCCGCGCTGGAAAGCGGCACGTGAACCCTCCGCGCACCGTGGCCGAGGCGCTGGCTGCAGCGCGGGCGCTCGGCGTGGAGCGGCTGGACGCGCACCTGCTGCTGTCGCACCTGCTGGCGCGGCCCCGCAGCTGGCTGCTGGCCCACGGCGAAGACCCGTTGCCGGCGGCGAGCGCAGAAGCGTTCGCGGCGCTGCTGCAGCGACGGGCGGCCGGGGAGCCGCTGGCCTACCTGGTCGGCGAGCGCGAATTCCATGGCCTGGCGCTGCGGGTGACGCCGGCGGTGCTGGTGCCGCGCCCCGACACCGAAACCCTGGTGGACTGGGCGCTGGAGCTCCTGCCGCACGGCAGCGTTTCCCCTTCGGAACCGGCTCGCCGGGTCATCGACCTCGGGACCGGCAGCGGCGCCATCGCACTCGCCATCCAGCACCGCCGCCCGCACGCCGAGGTGCAGGCGGTCGATGTCAGCGAGGCCGCGCTGGCCGTGGCACAAGACAACGCCCGCCGCCTGGCGCTGGACGTGACATTCCAGCGCAGCGACTGGTGGTCGGCTTTGAAAGGCCAGCGCTTCCACCTGGCCGTGAGCAACCCGCCCTACATCGCGCAAGACGATCCGCATCTGGCCGCCCTGACGCACGAGCCGCTGTCCGCCCTCACGCCCGGCGGCAACGGCTTGTTGGCGCTGGAGCAGTTGATCCAGCCCGCCGCCGAGTACCTGCTGCCTGGCGGCTGGCTGCTGCTGGAACATGGCCATGACCAGGGCAGCGCGGTGCGTGAGCGGCTGCTGGCAGCCGGTTTCCTGGACGTGAGCACCCGCCGGGACATCGAATCGCGGGAGCGCTGCAGCGGCGGACGCCGGCCCGGCTGAGTCGTGGACGCAACGGCCATGACTTTGGCCGCAGAACTGCCGGAAACAGTCTCCACAAAGCGAACCTGGCGACGTAGCATGGGCTCAAACACAGCTGAAGACGCTGATCACGAACCCTGGCGACACCGCCGGGACAAGGAGGCGACGATGCGCACGCGTTTGTTTCATGCCGTCCTGGTGCTGCTCGGCTGCACCGCCGGTCCGGTGTGGGCCGATGGCGGGCTCACGGTCGATGCCGACAAGGTGCCCTGGCCCCGCCTGCAGACGCGGGTCGGCCTGGTCACCACCAACCCGCTGGCGGCGGATGTGGCTTCGGCCAACCCTTATGCCCTGCAAGGTGGGCAGATCCTGGGCGACTACTACTTCAGCCGCGGGCCCCTGTTCGGCAGCCAGCGCGTGAGCGGCGGCTTCCGCGCCACCAGCGGCTGGCTGCTCAACTCCCATGGTGTGTCCCTCAGCATGCCGGCCGTGCCACGCCCCGGTGGCGCCTTCACCGTCTCACAGCAGAACACCGCCGGCAATGGCCCGGCCGACCTGGCCGGCGAGGGCGGGCACGCCGCGCCCTACCTGGGCGTGGGTTACACCGGCTTGTCGCTCAAGGGCGGCTGGGGCTTCACGGCCGACGTGGGGGTGCTGGCGCTCGGCTCCGGCTCCGGCCTGCGGCCGGGCAAGCTCGGTCTGGGCAATACCAGCCTGGATGAGCAGTGGCGCGACTTCCGCCTCACCCCGGTGCTGCAACTGGGCGTGTCCTACTCGTTCTAAGGCTTCGGCCGCTGCGCGGGCCGGGTGGCATGCGGAATGCCGTATAACTCGCGCATTCCTCGTATTCACCGCCGCAGAGGCGAGACGATCATCATGAGCGACGTGCAGCAACGTATCGACGACCTGGTCAAGACGAACCGGGTGGTGCTTTTCATGAAGGGTACCGCCCAGTTCCCGATGTGCGGCTTTTCCGGACGCGCCATCCAGATCCTGAAGGCCTGCGGTGTCAACGACCTCAAGACGGTGAACGTGCTGGAGGACGAAGAGATCCGCCAGGGCGTGAAGGACTACGCCAACTGGCCGACCATCCCTCAGCTCTACGTCAATGGCGAGTTCGTCGGCGGATCGGACATCCTGATGGAGATGTACCAGGCCGGCGAGCTGCAGCAGATGCTGGGCGGCAACGCCGCATGAGCCTCGCTCCGCTGTTCGAAGAGGCGAACCGCCCCGCGGCGGGAACACGCGCAGCGCACAGGGTGGCCCGTTGACCATCATGCCGCCCACGGCGGTGCAGCGCACCGTCGTGGTGGGCATCACCGGCGCCTCGGGCGCGGTGTACGGCGTGCGCCTGCTGGAGCGCCTGCGCGAACTGGGCGCACAAACCCATCTGGTGGCCACGCCGGCGGGCGTGCTGAACGTGCATCACGAACTGGGCATGGATCGCAGTGCGCTGGATGCTCTGGCTGATGCGGTCTATGCGCCGGGCGACATCGGCGCCTGCATCGCCAGCGGCAGCCATCGCGTGAACGCGATGGTGGTGGCGCCCTGCTCCATGCGCTCGCTGGCGGCGATCGCGCACGGGCTTTCCGACAACCTGCTCACGCGGGCCGCCGACGTCACGTTGAAGGAGCGCCGCCGCCTGGTGCTCATGGTGCGGGAGACCCCGCTGAACCTGGCGCATCTTCGCAACATGACCGCGGTGACGGAGATGGGCGGCATCGTCTTCCCGCCGCTGCCGGCGTTCTACAACAAGCCGGAGTCGATCGACGACCTGATCGACGACACCGTAGAGCGCGTGCTGGACCTCCTGGGCTTCGAGGACGCCCACCCGCTGGAGTGGGAAGGCCTGCGCTAGGGCGCGGGCCGCTTCAAGCTACCCAGCGCTGGCGCAAACCCAATACCGCGGTGGGGTACTCCGCCCGCCCGCGGCTGCCGTTGTAGCGGCCGAGCGCCAGGAAAAGGTCACCCTTTTCGCGTTCCAGGTAGTGGCGCAGGATCACGCAGCCGAAGCGCAGGTTGGTCTGGGTATGGAACAACTTGGACGGATCACCGTCGCCGATCAGCTTGGACCAGAACGGCATCACCTGCATGTAGCCGCGCGCGCCCACGGAGCTGATGGCGTACTTGCGAAAACCGCTTTCCATCTGGATCAGGCCCAGCACCAGCGCAGGCTCCAGGCCGGCGCGCTTGCTTTCGTACCACACCGTTTCCAGGAACTCCAGCCGCGTCTGGGCCTCCTTGGCCAGGCGCTTCATGCGCTCGCTCTGGGTACCCAGCCAACGCAGGTAGCTCAGGCGGTGGTCGAGTTCGTCGAACACCGGCTTGGGCGGGCCGTCGCTGGCGATGGCCGCGGCCAGCGCAGAGCGCACCGAATCGGCCAGCGGCTCTTCCACCTGGCCGCCGGCATGGGCCGGCATGCCGGCGCCGATCAAAGGGACACCGATGGCCGCAGACAGCAAGCGGCGACGGGACAAGCTCATGATGCCAATCGACTTCCAACAAAACTGACGATGTCACCCACGGCGACCGAGGTGGCCTGCGCATCGCGCCGGCCCTGGTATTCCAGCTTGCCTTCCTTCAGGCCGCGGTCGGAGATGACCACGCGGTGCGGCACGCCCACCAGCTCCCAGTCGGCGAACATGGCGCCCGGGCGCTCGCCGCGGTCGTCCAGCATCACGTCGATGCCACTGGCGGCCAGCTCGTCGTGCAGGCGGTCGGCCGCTGCCTTCACGTCCGCATTGCGGTCGTAGCCGATGGGGCACACCACCACGGTGAAAGGCGCGATCGCGGCCGGCCACACGATGCCGCGCTCGTCATGGTTCTGCTCGATCGCCGCACCCAGGATGCGCGTGACGCCAATGCCGAAGCAGCCCATCTGGAGCAGCTGCGGCTTGCCGTTCTCGTCGAGGTAGGTCGCGTTCATGTCCTTGCTGTACTTGCTGCCGAGGAGGAACACATGCCCCACCTCGATGCCGCGCTGGATCGCCAGCACGCCCTTGCCGTCAGGCGACGGATCACCGGCGACCACGTTTCGGATGTCGGCCACTTCATCGGGCTCGGGCAGGTCGCGCCCCCAGTTGACGCCGGTGAAGTGGAAATCCGCGTCGTTGGCGCCGCAGACGAAGTCGCTCATGTTCGCCACCGTGCGGTCGGCGATCACCTTCACCGGCTTGCGGGTGGCTATGGGCCCCAGGTATCCCGGTTTGCAGCCGAAATGGTCCTCGATTTCGGCCCCGGTTGCGAAGCGAAAACCGGCCTTAAAACCGTGCAATTTTCCCGTTTTGACTTCGTTCAACTCATGGTCGCCCCGCACAAGGAGCAGCCAGACGGTGGTTTTGGCGACGTCACCCTTGTCGTTTTTCTCGTCGGTGGCCAAAACCAGCGACTTCACCGTGCGCTCCAGCGGCAGGCCCAGCAGGGCGGCCACGTCCTCGCAAGTGCTCTTGCCCGGGGTGGGCGCCTTGGTGAGTGGCTCCTTCGCGATGGCGCGCGCAGAAATCAAAGGCAGCGCCTCGGCGAGCTCGATATTGGCCGCGAAATCGCTCGTCGGGCAGTAGACGATGGCGTCCTCGCCGGTGTCGGCAATCACCTGGAACTCGTGCGAAGCATCGCCGCCGATGGCGCCGGTGTCCGCCGCCACCGCGCGGTACTGCAAGCCCATGCGGTCGAAGATGGCGCAGTAGGCGTCGTACATGCGCTGGTAGCTCAGGCGGGCGGATTCCAGGTCGCGGTCGAAGGAATACGCGTCCTTCATCGTGAACTCACGCCCGCGCATCACGCCGAAGCGCGGCCGACGCTCGTCGCGGAACTTGGTCTGGATGTGATAGAAGTTGCGCGGCAGCTGGCGATAGCTGCGCAGCTCCTGCCGGGCGATGTCGGTGATCACCTCTTCGCTGGTCGGCTGGATGATGAAGTCGCGCTCATGCCGGTCCTTCACGCGCAGCAGCTCCGGCCCCATCTTCTCGAAGCGGCCGGTTTCCTGCCACAGCTCGGCCGGCTGCACCACCGGCATCAGCAGCTCCACGGCGCCGGCGCGGTTCATCTCCTCGCGGATGATGTTTTCCACCTTGCGGATCACCCGCAAGCCCATCGGCATGTAGGTGTAGATGCCGGCGCCCAGCCGCTTGATCATGCCGGCCCGCATCATGAGCTTGTGGCTCGTGATTTCCGCGTCGGCGGGGGCTTCCTTGAGGGTGGAGATGAAGAACTGGGTTGCTTTCATGGTGCTGGCCCGCACCGGTCAGCCCACCCGGAGGTCGGGGCAGGGAAAGCGAGCTTGAAGCCCCCCGTCACACCGGTGCAATAATGATTTCAGTTCAAAAATTGGGGTCCGATTATGCTCGACCGTGAAGGCTTCCGGCCGAACGTCGGCATCATCCTGCTCAACTCCCGGAACCAGGTGTTCTGGGGCAAGCGGCTGCGCACCCATTCGTGGCAGTTCCCGCAGGGCGGCATCAAGCACGGCGAAACGCCGGAGCAGGCCATGTACCGCGAGCTTCACGAGGAAGTGGGGCTGCTGCCGGAGCATGTGCGCATTCTGGCGCGCACGCGCGACTGGCTGCGCTACGAGGTTCCGGAGCATTTCATCCGGCGCGACGCCCGCGGCCACTACAAGGGCCAAAAACAGATCTGGTTCCTGTTGAAGCTGATGGGCCGCGACAGCGACATGAACCTGCGCGCCACCGACCATCCCGAGTTCGACGCCTGGCGCTGGAACGACTACTGGGTTCCGCTGGACGTGGTGATCGAGTTCAAGCGCGGGGTGTACCAGATGGCGCTCACCGAGCTCGCGCGCTTCCTGCCGCGGGTGAACCACCACAACCGCTACCTGCGCTCCGGCATGCGGCCGCACCGGCACGACGACGAAGAGGCCGACACACAGGACGGCGACCCGGCGCAGCACACTCGCGCGGGTTGAGCAGTGGCTCCCTCGTGATCGCTATGCGAGCACGAGGTTGTCGCGATGGATCATCTCCGGCTCCGCCGCGTAACCCAGCAAGCGGTTGATCTCGCTGGACGCATGCCGGGCAATCAGCCGAGCCTCCGCGCTGGAGTAGTTGGCCAGGCCACGCGCCACTTCCATGCCCGCGGCGCTGCGCACCGCGATGACGTCGCCACGGTGGAAGTCGCCTTGCACCTCCACCATGCCGATGGGCAGCAGGCTCTTGCCCTCGCCGCGCAGCTTCTGCACTGCGCCGTCGTCAATCAGCACGCTGCCGCGCAGCTGAAGGTGGTCGGCCATCCATTGCTTGCGCGCCGCGAGCTTCTGCGTGGCCGCGGTCAGGGCAGTGCCGATGGACTCGCCGGCCGCCAGCCGAACCAGCACGTCCGGCTCGCGCCCCCAGGCGATCACGGTGCTGGCGCCGCTGCCCGCGGCGCGCTTGGCGGCCAGCACCTTGGTGATCATGCCGCCGCGGCCAATGCTCGAGCCGGCGCCGCCGGCCATCTGCTCCAGCTCCGGCGTGCCGGCCACCGCCTCATGGATGAAACGGGCGCCAGGGTCCTTGCGCGGGTCGGCCGAATACAGGCCCTTCTGGTCGGTCAGGATCACCAGCGCATCGGCTTCCACCAGGTTGGCGACCAGGGCGCCCAGGGTGTCGTTGTCACCGAACTTGATCTCGTCGTTGACCACGGTGTCGTTCTCGTTGATGACCGGAATCACCTTCAGCGACAGCAGCGTCAGCAGGGTGGAGCGTGCGTTGAGGTACCGCTCCCGGTCGGCCAGGTCGGCATGCGTGAGCAGCACCTGCGCGCTGTGCAGGCCTTGTTCGCTCAGCTTGCTCTCGTACATCCGCGCCAGCCCCATCTGGCCCACCGCAGCGGCCGCCTGCAGCTCGTGCAGCTCCTTGGGCCGCGACGACCAGCCCAGGCGTTTCATGCCTTCGGCGATGGCACCGCTGGAGACCATCACCACCTCACGCCCCTGCGCCGCCAATGCGGCCAACTGGCGGCACCAGTTGCCGATGGCCTCGGCGTCCACCCCCCGGCCTTCATTGGTGACCAGGCTGGAGCCGACCTTGACGACAATGCGCCGGGCCGGCTTGAGCACCTCAGCCATTCGCCGCTCCGTCGGTGGCCCCCGGGGTATCGAAGCGCGGGTCCACGTCCGGCTCTTCATGCTGGAAGGTGGCCACATGCTCCCAGATCGCACGGATCAGCGGCTCCAGGCCGTCACGGGTGAGCGCGGAGATCTGGAACACCGGCCCCTTCCACTTGAAGCGCTTGATGAAGTCCTTCACCCGCTTCTCGCGCTCCTCGGCGGGCACCATGTCCAGCTTGTTGAGCACCACCCAGCGCGGCTTTTCGTGCAGGCTCTCGTCGTACTTCTTCAGCTCGGCAACGATCGCCTTGGCCTGCTGCACCGGATCGACGCTGTCGTCGAAGGGCGCCATGTCGATCACGTGCAGAAGCAGCCGCGTGCGTTGCAGGTGGCGCAGGAACAAGTGCCCCAGGCCGGCGCCCTCGGCCGCGCCCTCGATCAGGCCGGGCAGGTCGGCGACCACGAAGCTGCGCTCGGGACCCACGCGCACCACGCCCAGCTGCGGATGCAAAGTGGTGAACGGATAGTCGGCAATCTTCGGCCGGGCGTTCGATACCGCGGTGATCAGCGTGGACTTGCCCGCGTTCGGCATGCCTAGCAGCCCCACGTCGGCCAGCACGCGCAGCTCCAGCTTCAGCTTCTTGTGCTCGCCGGGCCAGCCGGGTGTCTTCTGCCGCGGCGCGCGGTTGGTGCTGCTCTTGAAGTGCATGTTGCCGAAGCCGCCATCGCCGCCCTTGGCGATCAGCACTTTTTCGCCCGGCACCAGCAGTTCGGCGATCACCTGGTTGGTGTCCAGGTCGGTGATGATGGTGCCCACCGGCATGCGCAGCACGATGTCGTCGGCCGCTGCGCCGAACTGGTCGGAGCCGCGCCCGTGCTCGCCGTTGCGGGCCTCGTGGCGGCGCGCATAGCGATAGTCGATCAGGGTGTTGAGGTTGCGGTCGGCCACGGCGTACACGCTGCCGCCGCGCCCGCCGTCGCCGCCATTGGGCCCGCCGAAGGGGATGAACTTTTCGCGGCGGAAGCTCACGCAACCAGCTCCGCCGTCACCGGCGGCCACGTCGATGGTGGCTTCGTCTACGAATTTCATGATGGGGCGATCTTAGAACGTTACAAAGCAAAACCCCGGCGCGCGGCCGGGGTTCGCTGGGGAGCGACGAACGTTCAGACCGGCGTGACGAACACGGTCTGGCGGTTCAGCGAGCCCTTGGTGGCAAAGGACACCGTGCCGTCGACAAGTGCGAACAGCGAGTGGTCCTTGCCCATGCCGACATTGGTGCCGGCGTGGAACTTGGTGCCGCGCTGGCGCACGATGATCGAGCCGGCCGAGATGGTCTGGCCGCCGAACACCTTGACGCCCAGCATCTTGGGTTGAGAGTCGCGGCCGTTCCGGGTGGAACCGCCGCCTTTTTTCTGTGCCATGGTGGATTAACTCCTGAAATGCGAGCCGTGCCGCTTTAGACGTTGACCGCGCTGATCTGCAGCTCGGTGAAGTTTTGGCGGTGGCCCTGGCGCTTCTGATAGTGCTTGCGACGGCGCATCTTGAAGATGCGCACCTTGTCGTGCCTGCCATGCGCCACCACCGTGGCCTTGACGATCGCGCCGGCAACCAAGGGAGCCCCGATCTTGAAGTCCGAGCCGTCTACGACAGCCAGCACCTGGTCGATCTCGATCTCTTGGCCCACGTCCGCAGCAATCTGTTCTACCTTGATCTTTTCGCCGGCTGCAACCTTGTATTGCTTGCCACCGGTTTTTATGACCGCGTACATATGTGACCTTTCATGTGAACTTGCTCCGCGCGCTGACCCGAACTGCAGGCCAAAAGACGCAGAGCCCGACATTCTAGCACGTGCGGGCAACCATGCGAAATCGCGCCTGGACGCGCCGGCACGGGGGCCCGGCGTTTCTATAATCGACGACCCTCACGGAACCCTCGTCCAGCGTGTCTTCCGCAGTCCCCAAGACCCATGCCGGCCCCGCGCCGGCTCCCGATTTCATGGCGGCTGAGATGCGCGAGGTGGACCGGGTGATCCAGGATCGGCTTCGCTCGGACGTCGCCCTGGTCAACCAGATCTCCCACTACATCATCAGCGCGGGAGGCAAGCGCATCCGCCCGCGCCTGGTGCTGCTGTTCGCCAATGCACTGAGCTTTGAAGGCCCGGAACGCCACACGCTGGCGGCGGTGGTGGAGTTCATCCACACCGCGACGCTGCTGCACGACGATGTGGTGGACGAGTCGTCGCTGCGGCGCGGCCGGCAGACGGCCAATGCGCTGTTTGGCAATGCGGCCAGCGTGCTGGTGGGCGATTTCCTGTATTCCCGCGCCTTCCAGATGATGGTGTCGGTGGACCGCATGCGCATCCTCGAGGTGCTGGCCGACGCCACGAACGTCATTGCCGAAGGGGAGGTGCTGCAGTTGATGAACATGCACGACCCGGACATTTCGGTCGAGGACTACCTGCGTGTCATCCGCTACAAGACCGCCAAGCTGTTCGAAGCCAGCGCGCGCCTGGGTGCCGTGCTGGCACACGCGCAACCGGCTCTCGAGGAGGCCTGCGCGGCCTACGGCCGCTCGCTGGGCACGGCCTTCCAGCTGGTGGACGACCTGCTGGACTACGAAGGTGACACGCATGCGCTTGGTAAGAACGTGGGTGACGACCTGCGCGAAGGCAAGCCCACCCTGCCGCTGCTGGTAGCGATGGAACGTGGCAGCGAAGAGGAACGCGCTGTGATTCGCCATGCCATAGAGCACGGCGAGGAAGCACGCCTGGCCGAGATCGTGGCCATCGTGCGCCGCACCGGCGCGCTGGAGGTCACGCGCGAGGCTGCGCGCGCCGAAGCCGACAAGGCACGCGCGTGCCTGCATCAGCTGCCCGCGTCGACACACCGCGAAGCTCTGCTACACTTATGTGTTCAGTCAGTTGATCGGTCGTCTTGAGCGCCGATTGACACGGCAGAAGTGAATAGAAGGAAATGGCAGGCGCAATGCCTTGCCACATCGGGGTGTAGCTTAGCCTGGTAGAGCGCTACGTTCGGGACGTAGAGGCCGGAGGTTCGAATCCTCTCACCCCGACCAGTTTTCCTTCGCCCGCCACCATATCTTTTGCACCGGCTGCCAACAAGTCCGCAGCTTCGGCCAACCCCGGGTAACCGCCTGTGTCCGCGGCGAGCAAGACCCGTGCCGCTCGGGTTACATTGGCGCGCTGATCGGCGGACCCGCCGGTTTTTCATATGGCGAACTGACTTCCCGTGGACACGCTCACCGAAGCACCTTCATCTTCCCTCTCGGGCGTGGCCCGGGTGCTGGTGCATGCCGGGAAGCTGAACTCCAAGACAGCTGAGGATCTGGTCAAGAGCGCCAAGGAGCGGCGCGCCAGCTTCGTCTCGGCCGTCATCGGTGCGGGTGCCGTCACGCCCTTCGACCTGGCGCACACGCTGTCCAGCGCACTGGCGGTCCCGCTGCTCGACCTGAGCGCGGTGGACCTCGAGCGCCTGCCGCGCGACATCATCGACACCAAGCTGGCACAGCAGTACCAGGTCCTGGTGCTGGGCAAGCGCGGCAACCGGCTGTTCATCGGCGGCGCCGACCCCACCGACCAGGAGGCCGTGGAGCGGATCAAGTTCGCCACCCAGCTGTCGCCTGAGTGGGTGATCGTCGAATACGACAAGCTCTCCAAGCGGCTGGAATCACAAGCCAGCTCCGCCACCGAATCGCTGGAATCGCTCACCTCCGGCGATTTCGAGTTCGACGTCACCGAAGAGGACACGAGCGCCCAGGACAACAGCGACGCGACTGCGGAGGTCGAAGATGCGCCGGTTGTGCGCTTCCTGCAAAAGATGCTGATCGACGCGATCAACGCACGCGCCTCCGACCTGCACTTCGAGCCTTACGAATACCACTACCGGGTGCGCTTCCGGGTGGACGGCGAGCTGCGCGAGATCACCCAGCCGCCGATCGCCATCAAGGACAAGCTGGCGTCGCGCATCAAGGTGATCAGCCGGCTGGACATCTCCGAAAAACGCGTGCCGCAGGACGGCCGCATGAAGCTGAAGTTCGGCCAGAAGGCGATCGACTTCCGCGTCAGCACCCTGCCCACGCTGTTCGGCGAAAAGATCGTGATCCGTATCCTCGACCCCTCGAGCGCCAAGCTGGGCATCGATGCGCTGGGCTACGAGAAGATCGAAAAAGAACGGCTGATGCATGCCATCCAGCGGCCGTACGGCATGGTGCTGGTCACCGGCCCCACTGGCTCGGGCAAGACGGTGTCGCTCTACACCTGCCTGAACATCCTGAACCAGCCGGGCGTGAACATCTCCACTGTGGAAGACCCCGCGGAAATCAACCTGCCGGGCATCAACCAGGTCAACGTGAACGACAAAGCGGGCCTGACCTTCGCGGCCGCGCTGAAGTCGTTCCTGCGCCAGGACCCGGACATCATCATGGTCGGCGAGATCCGCGACCTGGAAACGGCTGACATCGCGATCAAGGCCGCGCAGACCGGCCACATGGTGATGTCCACGCTGCACACCAACGACGCGCCCACCACGCTGACCCGGTTGTTGAACATGGGCGTGGCGCCCTTCAACATCGCCTCCAGCGTGCTGCTGATCACCGCCCAGCGCCTGGCGCGGCGCCTGTGCGAGAACTGCAAGACGCCGGCCGAATACCCGCGGGAATCGCTCAAGCGCGCCGGCTTCAAGGACGAAGACCTGGATAGTGGCCTGAAGCTCTATCGTGCGGTCGGCTGCGGCTCCTGCAGCAACGGCTATCGCGGCCGCGTCGGCATCTACCAGGTGATGCCCGTCACCGAAGCGATACAGCGCATCATCCTCTCCGAAGGCACCGCCATGGACATCGCGCAGCAGGCCCAGGCGGAAGGCGTGCGTGACCTGCGTCAGTTCGGGCTGGTCAAGGTGAAGCTGGGCGTCACCACACTGGAAGAAGTGATCACCTGCACCAACGAGTGACCAGGGCGATCGGCACAACAACGCGTTAGGGAAGGCTCCTTCCGGAGGCTCATATGGCTACAGCAGCACTATCTCGCGACGGCAAAGAGTTCGTCTTCGAATGGGAAGGCAAGGACAAGAACGGCAAGGTGGTACGTGGCGAGCTGCGCACCGGCGGCGAAGCCGCGGTCAGCGCGACCCTGCGCCGCCAGGGCATCCGGGTCACGAAGGTCAAGAAGCGCAAGCTCTCGGGCGGCAAGTCCATCAAGCAGAAGGACATCGCGATCTTTACCCGGCAGCTGTCCACCATGATGAAAGCCGGCGTGCCGCTGCTGCAAGCCTTCGACATCGTGGCGCGCGGCAGCACCAACCCCAAGATGACGCGGCTGTTGAACGACATCCGCTCCGACGTGGAGACCGGTACCAGCCTGTCGGCGGCCTTCCGCAAGCACCCGCTGTACTTCGACGCGCTCTACTGCAACCTGATCGAAGCCGGCGAGGCCGGGGGCATCCTGGAACAGCTGCTGGACCGCCTGGCGATGTACCAGGAAAAGACCATGGCGCTGAAGAACAAGATCAAGTCGGCGCTGACTTATCCGATCGCGGTGATGATTGTCGCCTTCATCGTGCTGACGGTGATCATGATCTTCGTGATCCCGGCCTTCGAGGACGTGTTCAAGAACTTCGGTGCCGAATTGCCAGCGCCCACCTTGATGGTGATTGCGATGTCGAAGTTCTTCGTCGCCTATTGGTGGCTGATCTTCGGCATCCTGGGCGGCGGTGGCTACTTCTTCTTCCAGAGCTGGAAACGTTCCGAGAAGATGCAGAAGACCATGGACCGCCTGCTGCTCAAGATTCCCGTGTTTGGCGACCTGATCAACAAGTCCGTGATCGCCCGCTGGACGCGCACCTTGTCCACCATGTTCGCGGCCGGCGTGCCGCTGGTGGAAGCGCTTGACTCGGTGGGTGGTGCCTCGGGCAATGCGGTGTATTCCGATGCCACCGAGCAGATCCAGCGGGATGTGTCGACTGGCTCGGCGCTCACGACGTCCATGCAAAGCACAGGCGTGTTCCCCACCATGGTGCTTCAGATGGCCGCGATCGGGGAGGAATCCGGCTCGTTGGACCACATGCTGGCCAAGGCGGCAGAGTTCTACGAGGACGAGGTCGATGAAATGGTCAAGGGCCTGTCCAGCCTGATGGAGCCCTTCATCATCGTGATCCTGGGTGTGCTGATCGGTGGCATCGTCGTGTCGATGTACCTGCCAATCTTCAAGCTCGGTGCGGTGGTCTGATCGAAGATGTCCGGTTCTGTACCCTCCGATGTCTGGCTGTCCATCCCCGTTCTCGCCCTGCTGGGCTTGTGCGTCGGCAGTTTCCTGAACGTCGTCATCCACCGTCTGCCGCTGATGCTGGAGCGGCAGTGGTGGCAGGATGTGGCGCATCAGCTGGCTGATCTTGAATCCTGGCGGCGTGTGTTCGGCAGCAAGGCAAAACCCGCCGCTGAGTTGCAGCGCAGCAGTGAGGCGCTGTCCGGCGCTATCACGGCCCTGCCACGCCTGGGGCTCGCCAAGCCCGCTTCGCGCTGCCCGGCGTGCGGCCACCAGATCAAGTGGCACGAAAACATTCCGCTGCTGAGCTGGCTGCGGCTCAAGGGCCGCTGTTCCGCCTGCGGGGCACGCATCTCTGCCCGCTATCCGCTGGTGGAGCTGCTGACCGCCGCCTTGTTCGCCGGGGTGGCGTGGCGCTTCGGCCCGCAGCCGGCAACGCTGCTCTGGTGCGGGGTGGTTGCCGTGCTGGTGGCACTGGCCGGCATCGACTGGGACACCACCGTGTTGCCCGACCTGCTTACCCTGCCGTTGCTGTGGGCCGGCCTGATCGCCAGCGCACTCGGCTGGGTCGCGCTGCCGTTGCCGGCTGCACTGTGGGGCGCCGTGGCGGGTTACCTCTCCCTCTGGTCGGTGTACTGGCTGTTCAAGCTCACCACCGGCAAGGAGGGCATGGGCTTCGGCGACTTCAAGCTCATGGGCGCGCTCGGCGCCTGGCTGGGCTGGCAGATGATCGTGCCCATCCTGCTGGGGGCGTCCATCATCGGCGCGGTGGTCGGCATCGCGATGAAGATGAACCAGTCCCTGCGTGAGGGCCGTTACGTGCCCTTCGGTCCGTTCCTGGCCGGCGCCGGCATTGCCGTGCTGCTGCTCGGCGAACCGCGCGTGCTGGGCTGGCTCGGCTGGTGAGGCGATGAGCCGCAGCGCACCGCACGGCGGGGCGGCCTCCGTGTTCCGCCCGCCGCGCATCGGCCTGACCGGCGGCATCGGAAGTGGCAAGAGCACCGTGGCGGCGGTGCTGGTCCAGCTGGGCGCGGTGCTGGTGGACACCGACGCCATCGCACGTGAACTCACCTTGCCGGGTGGTGGGGCCCTGCCGGCGCTGGCCCAAGCCTTCGGTGAGGCCGTCATCGGTGCCGATGGCGCCCTCGACCGTGAGCAGATGCGCACCTTGGTGTTCGCCGATGCCGCCCATCGCCGCCGCCTCGAAAGCATCCTGCACCCCCTGATCGGCGAAGAATGCAGCCGGCGCGCCGAAGCGGCGGCGCAGCACCCCATCGTCTTCGACGTGCCGCTGCTCACCGAGTCCGGCCACTGGCGCCAGCGCGTGGACCGGATCCTGGTGGTCGACTGCGCCGAAACCACCCAGGTGCAGCGCGTGATGCAGCGCTCCGGCTGGACCGAAGATGCGGTGCGGCGGGTCATTGCACAGCAGGCGCCGCGCGCCACGCGCCGCGCCATCGCCGACGCCATCATCCACAACGAAGCGCTCAGCCTGGCGCAACTGCAGGCTGAGGTGGCCGCCGTGTGGGCGCACTGGCTGCCGCCCCTCATGGAAACGCCGGGCCCCTCCGAAGTTTCCTCGCCCCCTCGCGGGCCCTGACGCGCAGCGGCAGGTCTGGGGCACTCGGTAGACGGCTGCTTGCATCCCTGCTGAAGCGCTGTGGAACAATCCACGGCTTCCGCGGCGTTCGTCGCGGATGTTTCACGAGAGAAGCCGCCGTGGTCCGCTACGAATACCCGTTCAACGAGAGCATCCGCACGATGCTGCGGCTGGAGCACCTGTTCGACCGGCTCGGCCAGCTGATCGCCCGCGACGCTGCGGTCGACCACCACTTCGCGCTCGCAACCATCTTCGAAATCATCGACGTCGCCTCGCGCGCCGACCTGAAGTCGGACCTGATGAAGGAGCTGGAGCGCCACAAGAACCAGCTCAATGCCTACCGCGGCAACCCCGCCATTTCCGAGGCGGCGCTCGACGAGATCGTGGGCCGCATCGACCACGCGTTCAACGGCGTCAACGCGCTGCAGGGCAAGGCGGGCCACACGCTCACCACCAACGAGTGGCTGATGAGCATCCGCAGCCGCATCAGCATTCCGGGCGGCACCTGCGAGTTCGACCTGCCCTCCTACTACGCCTGGCAGCAGCTGCCCGCCACGCGCCGCCGGGCGGACCTGCTGCAATGGATCAGCACGCTCACGCCGCTGGCAGAGGGCCTCACCGTGCTGCTGGGCCTGCTGCGTGACGCAGGCGTGCCGCACCGGGCCGTGGCCCCTGGCGGCCAGTACCAGCAGAGCCTTCCGCAGGGCAAGCAGTACCACCTGCTGCGGGTGAAGCTGAATCCCGAGGACGGGCTGGTGCCGGAGATCAGCGGCCACCGGTTGATGGTGTCCATCCGCTTCATGAAGAGCGACGCCGAAGGGCGGCTCAAGCCGGTCACCGAGGACTGCAGCTTCGAGTTGACGCTCTGCGCCTGACACCATGGCCACTGACCCCACCCGCCCGGTGAAGCAGGTGCCCTGCCCCCATTGCGGCACGCTCACGCCCTTCAGCCCGCAGAACCGCTGGCGGCCCTTCTGCAGCGAGCGCTGCCGCAGCCTGGACCTGGGCGCCTGGGCCAGCGAAAGCTACCGCGTGCCCACCCGGCCGTCGGAGGACGACGAAACTCCCGACACGCCGCCCGAAGACCAACGGCATTGATTCTGATGACCCCCGCCATCGACGACCCCCTGCACGACCGCGAAGTCGGCTCTGCCGACTCCACCCGCGACACCACGCGCATCGACGACGTGCGCATCCGGGCGGTGCGGCCCCTCATCTCACCCGCGCTGCTGCAGGACGAACTGCCGGTACCGGAAACCGCGCAGGCCCTGGTGGAGCGCTGCCGCGCGGCCATCGCCGATGTGCTGCACGGCCGCGACGACCGCCTGATCGCCGTGGTGGGCCCCTGCTCCATCCATGACCACGAGCAGGCGATCGCCTACGCCCGGCTGCTGCGGCAAGCGGCCACCGCGCTGAAGGACGACTTGCTCATCGTGATGCGGGTGTATTTCGAGAAGCCACGCACCACCGTCGGCTGGAAGGGCTACATCAACGACCCGCGCCTGGACGGCAGCTTCCGCATCAACGAAGGCCTGCGCCGCGCGCGCCAGCTGCTGCTGGAGATCACCGAGCTCGGCCTGCCCACGGGCACCGAGTTCCTGGACCTGCTGAGCCCTCAGTACATCGCCGACCTGATCGCCTGGGGCGCGATCGGCGCGCGCACCACCGAGAGCCAGAGCCATCGCCAGCTGGCCTCGGGCCTGAGCTGCCCCATCGGTTTCAAGAACGGCACCGACGGCGGCGTGCAGATCGCGGCCGACGCGCTGGTGGCCTCTCGTGCGAGCCATGCCTTCATGGGCATGACCAAGATGGGCCAGGCCGCCATCTTCGAAACCCGCGGGAACGACGACGGCCATGTGATCCTGCGCGGCGGCAGCAAGGCGCCCAACTACGATGCCGCCGCCATCGAAGCGGCTTGCGCCGTGCTGCGCAAGGCCGGCCTGCGCGAGCAGGTGATGGTGGACTGCTCGCACGCCAACTCCAGCAAGCAGCACCGCAAGCAGATCGAGGTGGCCGCCGACCTGGCACAGCAGATCAGCCACGGCGAGCACCGCATCGTCGGCGTGATGATCGAAAGCCATCTGGACGAGGGCCGCCAGGACTTGAAACCCGGCGTGGCGCTGCAGCGTGGTGTCTCCATCACCGACGCCTGCATTGGCTGGGCGCAGACCGAGCCGGTGCTGGTGCAGTTGGCGCAGGCGGTGCGCGCGCGGCGCGCCGGCGCTACGGCCCGCTGACCGGGATCACGCGGTCGGGCGCATCACCGCGCTCCATCGCATCGCGGTCCGGGTAGATGCGCCAGCTGCCGTCGCGCACCTCCAGCCAAGGATCGCTCCACGCTTGGTTCGCTGACGGTTGCAGCACATGGTGCCGGCCCTGTGCGGCATCCACCACCAGCAGGCCCATCACCGCGCCCAGGTCTGCGCCGATGGGGAATGCCTGCGCCGGATGGTCCATCGGCCCCTGCACAGCCACGGCGAAAAAGCGCGCGTCGGCCCAGCGGCCGGCCTTGGCGCAATAGGGCGACGGCGTCTCGGCACCGAGGGCCACTTCCGCACCATCGACCCACAAACATGTCCCCGGCCAGTCCGGCTCGCTCCACAGGATGGCGCGGTGCGCTGCGTCCGGGCTGTCGGTCACCAGCACGCTGAACTGGCTGCCGACGCGATAGGCGTAGTGCGGTTGCCCACTGTCGGAGGCCAACCCAGCGGCGGCAAGATCGCGCCAGTGTGCCGCCTGCAACAGCGCCAGCACGGCGCCCCGATAACCGTCACGGCCCAGCACCGCCACGTACTTCAGCGGGTCCTCCAGCCATTCCACCAGCTGCAGCCCGCGCGGCGAGCCGCGCAGCCAGTCGAGGTGCTGCCACACCGGCGGCGGCCAGCGCAGCATGGCCCGCTCCAGCGGTGTGCGTGTGTCGGAGGAAGGCGAAGGCGGCGGCTGGGTGCTCATGCGGGCGGGCGGCACAACGAGGGCGGGCCCGCATCGTAGCCGCCCGCGACGGCGCCCCTCAGAACCATCCCTTCACCGAGTCGGCCCAACCCGACACGGTGTTGGCAATCGCGTCGCGCGCACCTGAGATGTGGGCGCCATAAGCCACGCCGACGCCGACCGCCAGCCCCACCACCGCGCCCACCGCGGTGCCGGCCACCGGCACCACCGAGCCGATGGCTGCACCCGCGGCCACCGACGCCGCCACCGACGCCGCACCCACTGTGGTGTCGGCCGCCACGTTGCCGATCGCCTTGGAGTCGCCGCGGGCCAGGCCCTGCCGGTTCTCGTAGGCCGACACGCCGGCCGAGATCACGACACCGACCGCGGTGGAGCCCGCCACCCGGGTGGCCAGTGTGCGGGTGGCCACACCCACGCTGGCGGCTTCGGCCGCGGTGCTGCCGGCAACACGCGTCGCCACGCTGGTACCCGCGCGCTGGGCGGCTGGCCCGACGGCGCGGTCCACCACCGGCGCCACCCAGCGCTCGCCTTGCGCGGCCGCCGCACCCAGCAATGCACCACTGGCGGTGTGCGACGCGATCTCGCCGGCCTTGGAAAAACTCAGCTCGCCATTGCGGGCCAGCGTGATCATGGTGACCACCCCGGCCGCCGCACCGCCCAGCGCGGCGCCCTGGCGCATGTTGGGCAGCTCCGGCTGGGGCAGCCGCTGCAAGGTGGGCACCGGCTCGCCGTACTGCCTGCCCAAGGCCGCCATCGTGCGCTCGGGCGTGCTCATGTGCTCCTGGTAGTAGCTGCGCGGCGCGAAAGTCTGGCCAGGGTTGCGCGCCTCCCATTCGGCGCGGAAGGCCGGCATCTCGGTCTTGGCCTTGGCGACCGCGTCGGTGCCCATCTGCTTGAGTTCGTTGACCGAATACGCGCGGTCGCCGATCACCACCCGGCGGGCATCCGCATCGCCGATCGCCTTCTCCAGTCGGGCGGTATTGCGGGGGTCCAGCAGCGCCGTGAAGTCGGCCTGCTTGTCGAACATGTAGAAGCCGGTCGCGCGCGGCGCATCGGGCGTGCTCCGGGCCTGCCATTCAGCCTGCCGGCTGGTCTGAGAGGTGGTTTTGCTGCCTTCCTTGGCCAGCGTGTCGGCCAGGGTGTTGGCGCCGTACTTCGTGCTCTCGATGTGCACCGTGCCGTCGCGCGTCTGGAAGTACAGGTCGGCGTCGATGTCGGGGATGTCCAGCAGCGGCAGCTTGCTGTTGCCCAGGGCCTGCCCGGCCGCGGGGTCATAGGCCAGCTGGGTGCCGCGTGCCAGCTCCACACGGTCCAGCACCTCGGCCGCGCGGGTCATCTGCGCCATCGCGCCGTTGAACCGGTCGCTGCCGGCCGGCTGCGTGGCCAGGTCGTACAGGTGCTCGCGAAACTGGTTGTTGATGTGCGGATCGATCTTGCCGTCGATCACCGCGTTGCCGAGGTGCTCCACCACGTTGCGCAGGTGCTGCGCCTGCTGCGGCGGCAGGTCGGTGCGCGCGAGTGCAGTGCGTGCGTTGGCGGCGGCATCGGCGACGGCCTGGGCGCCGGGGCCGGCACCGGGCGGCGTGGTGCTGGCCGCAATGCGAAAGCCCTCGACGGCGCGCGCCGTGGGGTTGAGCGGCTGGGTGGCGATGGCGGCGGCTTGTGCCGACGCGGCGGCCGTGGCGTCGTCGGCCGCGCTGGGCCGCGGCGACAGGTTGACGCCGACGCGGAAGTCTTCTGGACGCATGTGCTGTTCTCCCTGGCGAATCAATCACAGGCCGGCGCCGCTCGGGCGCGCGGCCTCTCATGCGATTGAACGCGGCAGGGCAGCGCCGCGCCAGCTGGGTCGATTCCCAGCTGGGAACGTTCCCAGGGCGGCGCGTCAGCCGCGCTTGGCCACCAGCGTCAGGATGTCGTAGCTGGCCACCAGCTCGCCGTGCTGGTTCATCACCTGCACGTCCCACGCGACCACGCCCTGCGGCGCCTGGTCCTTGCGCGGGGCCTTGTCGATCTTGCGCTTGGCGGTCAGGCGCGCCTGGATGGTGTCGCCGATGGCCACCGGCTTGACGAAGCGCAGCGTGTCCAGGCCATAGTTCGCCAGCACCGGGCCGGGCGCCGGCGAGACGAAGAGGCCCGCCGCCGCCGACAGCACGAAGTAGCCGTGCGCGATGCGCTGGCCGAACTGCGTTTCCTTGGCCGCGATCTCGTCGAAGTGCATATAGAAGTAGTCGCCCGACACACCGCCGAAGTTGACGATGTCCGCCTCGCTCACCGTGCGCCGATGCGTGAGCAGCGAGTCGCCGATCTGCAGATCCTCGAAGTGCCGGCGGAAGGGGTGCACCTCCGATTCACGCACCGCGCCGCCGCGCACGTACTCGCCAGTGATCGCTGTCAGCATGGTGGGTGAACCCTGTACCGCCGCGCGCTGCAGGTAGTGCTTCACCGCGCGCAGCCCGCCCAGCTCCTCGCCGCCACCGGCGCGGCCCGGGCCGCCGTGCTTCAGCAATGGCAGCGGCGATCCATGGCCGGTGGACTCGGCGGCCGCTTCGCGGTCCAGCACATGCAGGCGGCCATGCCAGGCCGCCAGGCGCGGCACCGCCTGCGCCGCCACTTGCGGCGAGTGGGTCACCAGCGTGGCCACCAGGCTGCCGCGGCCACGCGCGGCGAGCACCAGCGCCTCGTCGAAATCGCCATAGGGCATCAAGGTGCTCACCGGGCCGAAGGCTTCCACGTCGTGCACCGCGTCGTTCGTCATCGGCTGCTCGCACAGCAGCAGCGTGGGCGAGAAGAAGGCGCCTTCGCGCACGCCCTCGCCCACCGGCCTGAAGCCGTCGCGTTCGCCGAACACCAGCTGGTTGCCTTGGAGCAGGCGCGCCACGCGCTCGCTCACGTCGGCCTGCTGGCTGCGCGAAGCGAGCGCACCCATGCGCACCCCCTCCACCGACGGGTCGCCCACCACCACCTTGGCCAGCCGCGCCTTCAGCGCCTGCGCCACGGCATCGAGCTGCGCGCGTGGCACCAGCGTGCGGCGGATCGCGGTGCACTTCTGCCCCGCCTTGACCGTCATCTCGCGCACCACCTCCTTCACGAAGAGGTCGAACTCCGGGGCATCGGGCGTCACGTCCGGGCCGAGGATGGCGCAATTGAGCGAATCGGCTTCGGCATTGAACGGCACCGAGTGGCGGATGAGATTGGGATGCACCCGCAACTTGGCCGCCGTGTCGGCCGAGCCGGTGAAGGTGACCACATCCTGCCCGTCCAGCCGGTCCAGCAGGTCGCCGGTGCTGCCGATCACCAGCTGCAGGCTGCCCGCAGGCAGCAGGCCGGACTCGTGCATCAGCCGCACCACCGCCTCGGTGAGGAACGACGTGCTGGTCGCCGGCTTGGCGATGCACGGCATGCCCGCCAGGAAGCTGGGCGCGAACTTCTCCAGCAGGCCCCAGATCGGGAAGTTGAAGGCGTTGATGTGCACCGCCACGCCGCCGCGCGGCACCAGGATGTGCGTGCCGGCGAACTTGTTCTGCTTGCCCAGCGGCACGGCCGGGCCTTCATGCACCAGGTTGCCCGAGGGCAACTCGTTGCTGCCGACGCTCGCATAGGCGTAGAGCGTGCCGGTGCCACCTTCGATGTCGATCCAGCTGTCGGTGCGGGTGGCGCCGGTGTGCATGGACAGCGTGTACAGCTGCTCCTTGCGTTCGTTGAGGTAAGCGGCCAGCGCTTTCAGGCGCGCGGCGCGCTGCTGGAAGTCCAGCGCCAGCAGGCCGCTCACCCCTTCGCGGCGCGCATGCTGCACCGCCTCGCCGAAGTCGATCGTCTCGGCATGGGTCAGTGCCACTGGTTGCCCATTGACCGCACTGGCCAGCGCCTGGCCGGGTTGGCCACCCAGCCAGCGGCCGGCGATGAAGCTCTGCAATTGCAGCGGAGAGGGCATGTTCATGAGGGTTCCTTCATTCGTTCCACGGTGCCCGTGGCAGCGCTGCCGCCGCCCAGGCCCAGATAGGTCTGCACGATGCGCGGATCGCGCGCCAGTTCGCCGGCCGGGCCGCTCAGCGCGACGCTGCCCATTTCCAGCACGTAGCCCCGGTCGGCGATCTGCAGCGCGGCGCGTGCGTTCTGTTCCACCAGCAGCACCGCCACGCCGCGCTCGCGCAGGCCGGCCACCACCTGCAGCACCTCGCGCACGATCAGCGGCGCGAGGCCCAGCGAGGGCTCGTCCAGCATCAGCAGCCGGGGCGAGGCCATCAGCGCACGGCCGATGGCCAGCATCTGCCGCTCGCCGCCCGACAAGGTGGCCGCGAGCTGGGTACGCCGCTCCTTCAGGCGCGGGAAGATGCCAAACACTTCGTCCATGCGCGCGCGCTGGTCTCGCTGGCCGGCTCGCCACCGGGCAAAACCACCGAGCAGCAGGTTGTCCTGCACCGACATCTCGCCGAAGAGTTCACGCTTTTCCGGCACCAGGCCGACGCCACGCGCCACCATCGCTTCCACCGTCACGCGCGGCAGGCGCTCGTCCTGCCACGCCAGCGCCCCGCGCGAGGGCAGCAGGCCCATGGCCGCGGACAGCAGCGTGGTCTTGCCGGCGCCGTTGGGGCCGATCACGGTGACGATCTCGCCTTCGCGCACCGCCAGGTCCACGTGGTGCACCGCCTCCACCGGACCGTAGGAGACGCAGAAGTCCTTGAGTTCGAACAGCACGCTCATGCCGCCGCCCCTTCTTCCACGATCAGCGCATCGGCGCCGCCCAGATAGGCTTCGAGCACGCGCGGGTCGGCTTGCACTTCGCGCGGCGAACCGTGCGCGATGACCTGGCCGAATTCCAGCACCGTCACCCGGTTGGCCAGCTGCATCACGAACTCCATGTCGTGCTCCACCACCAGGATGGCCAGCCCCTCGCGCCGCAGTTGCGACAGCAGTTCGGCCAGCGCGCGCTTTTCCAGGTGGCGCAGGCCGGCGGCCGGTTCATCCAGCAGCAGCACGCTGGGTTGGCCGGCCAGCGCCCGCGCGATCTCCACGATGCGCTGCTGGCCCAGCGGCAGCGAGCCCGCCGCTTCGCCAGCCTGTGCGATCAGGCCGCAACGTTCGAGCTGCACGCGCGCCTCGTTCAGCAGCGCCGCCTCCTCGGCACGGTCCAGCCGCAACATGGCCTTGAGCCAGCCGCTATGCCCACGCAGGTGCGCGCCCAGCGCCACGTTGTCCAGCACGCTGCGCTCCTTGAGCAGGCGCACATGCTGAAAGGTGCGGCCCACGCCGTGGCGGGCGAACTCGCGCGAAGGTTTGCCGGTCATCGGTTGGCCGCCCAGCCGGACCTCGCCCGCGCTGGGATCGTCAACGCCCGAGATCATGTTGAAGAAGGTGCTCTTGCCGGCACCGTTGGGGCCGATCAGCGCATGCACCTCGCCGGCCTTCACCGCCAGGCTCACGTCCTGGTTGGCCACCAGGCCGCCGAATCGCTTGGTGACCTGCTGCGCCTGCAGCACCACCTCGCCATGCGCCGGCAAAGGCCGGCGCGACAGGGGCAACGGCGCCGCGTGCAGCGCCGAGGTCGGCTGCCGCAGCCAGCGGCGCGCCTGTCCTGCCAGTGCGGGCCACAGGCCACCCGCCGCGCGCTGCAGCACCAGCAACATCAGCATGCCGAACACGATGACTTCGAAGTTGCCGCTGGCGCCCAGCAGGCTGGGCAGCACGTCCTGCAGCGTCTGCTTCATCATCGTGATGACGGCAGCGCCCAGCACCGCACCCCACAGGTGGCCGGAGCCACCCACCACCGCCATGAAGAGGTATTCGATGCCCAACCCGAGGTTGAACGGCGTCGGGTTCACGAAGCGCTGCAGGTGCGCGTAGAGCCAGCCGGACACCGCCGCCAGCATGGCCGCCAGCACGAACACCTTGATGCGCTGGCGCGCGGTAGCCACGCCCATGGACTCGGCCATCACCCGACCGCTCTTGAGCGCGCGGATCGCCCGCCCCTCGCGTGAATCCAGCAGGTTGTGCAGGCCCCACAGCGCCAGCAGCAGCACGGCCCAGATCACACCGCCCAGCACCCGGCCGGAGCCCAGGCTCCAGCCGGCGATCTGCAGCGGCGGAATGCCGCCGATGCCGGTGTGGCCACCCAGCAGCTCGAGGTTGCCGAACAGGAAATACAGGCTCAGGCCCCAGGCGATGGTCGCCAGCGGCAGGTAGTGGCCGCCCAGCCGCAAGGTGACGGCGCCCAGCGCCCAGGCCACCACCCCGGTGATCACCAGCCCCAGCACCAGCCCCACCCAGGGCAGCAGCGCCGAGCCTGCGGGCAGCCCCAGTGCCGCACCGGCCGCCGGCGCGGTACACACCCAGGCGGTGGCATAAGCCCCCAGCCCGACAAACGCCGCCTGTCCGAACGACGTGATGCCCGCGATGCCGGTGAGCATCACCAGCCCCACGGCCACGATGGCGTACAGGCCGATGTAGCACAGCAGGGTGATGGTGAACGGCGGAAGGAAGCCCCAGGCGGCTGCCAGCAGGGCGACCGCGACCAGCGTGAGGTGGCGCGCCCTCATCACTCGTCCTCCTCGACGTGGCGGCTGCGCAGTGAGCGCCACAGCAGCACCGGGATGATGAGCGTGAAGACGATCACCTCCTTCAAGGCACTGGCCCAGAAGGCGGAGAAGCTTTCCAGCAGCCCCACCAGCACCGCGCCGGCCATCGCCAGCGGGTAGCTCGCCAGGCCGCCGATGATGGCCGCGACGAAGCCCTTCAGGCCCATCAGGAAACCGGTGTCGTACTGGATGGTGGTGATGGGCGCCACCAGCATGCCGGACACCGCGCCGATCAGCGCCGCCAGTGCAAAGCTCAGGTCACCGGCCAGCGAAGTGGGGATGCCCATCAGCCGCGCGCCCACCCGGTTGACCGCGGTGGCGCGCAAGGCCTTGCCCACGATGCTGCGCTCGAAGAACACGAACAGCAGCGCCGACAAGGCCGCGGCCACACCCACCACCACCAGCGACTGCCCGGTGATCTGGATGCCATTGCCCACGTCGAAGCGCGCCTCCGAAAACCGGGAGGTGCTGAAGCCTTCGGGCCCGAACAGGTACAGCCCCAGCCCCACCAGCACGCCATGCAGCGCCACCGCGGCGATCAGCAAGGTGAGCACGGTGGCATCGGCCAGCGGGCGAAACGCGAGCCGGTACAGCAACGGCCCCATCGGTGTGATGAGCAGCAAGGTGGTGCCCACCTGGCCCGCCAGCCCGGTGGGCTTGAGCGCCAGGCTCATCAAAGCGGCGGCGCCTGGCAGCAACAGAGTCCACACCAGGGTCACGGGCCAGTCCACCGCCAGGCCGCGCTGCTGCCGCACCAGCTCCACCAGCAACACGCCGGCGGCCAGCGCGAGCAGCAGCCACAGCGTGGGCGGCGTGTGGCCGGCCTGCAAGGTGGCCAGCGACAGCGCCCCCAGCGCCACCAGCTCGCCCTGCGGCACGAAGATCACGCGCGTGACCGAGAACACCAGCACCAGCGCAAGCGCCAGCAGCGCGTAGATCGCGCCATTGACGATGCCGTCCTGCGCCAGCAGGGCGGAGATTTGCAAGTCCATCGGGGTCCTGTGGCGGCGTTGGACAACACGCCCGCCGAAGCGGGCGCTGCACATGGCGGTCAGTTGTCGTATTTCCAGGTGCCGTTTTCGATCTTCACCATCACGCGGCCGCGCTTGTCCAGGCCCAGGTGGTCGTTGGGCGAGGTGTTGAACACACCGTGCGCACCCGGCATTTCCTTGATGCCTTCCAGGCCGTCGCGCAGGGCGGCGCGGAACTCCGGCGTGCCAGGCTTGGCCTTTTTCAGCGCCGCGGTGGCCGCGTTCTGGAACATCAGGCCGGCATCCCAGGCATGCGCGCCGAAGGTGGACACGGTGCCCTTGCCGAAGGCCGCTTCGTACTTGGCGATGTAGTCCAAAGCGCTCTTGCGCGTGGGGTGGGTGGCCGGCAGCTGGGTGGCCACCAGCACCGGGCCGGCGGGCAGGAAGGTGCCTTCCACGTCCTTGCCGCCCACGCGCAGGAAGTCGTTGTTGGCCACGCCGTGGGTCTGGTAGTACTTGCCGGCATAGCCGCGTTCCTTCAGGCCCTTTTGCGGCAGCGCGGCCGGGGTGCCCGAGCCGGCGATGAGCACCGCGTCGGGCTTGGCGGCCACCAGCTTGAGCACCTGGCTGGTCACCGAGGTGTCGGTGCGGTTGTAGCGTTCGTTGGCCACGATCGTCAGGCCCTTGGTGCTGGCGATCTTGTTGAACTCGTTGTACCAACCCTCGCCGTACGCGTCGGCAAAGCCGATGAAACCCACCGTCTTGACACCGCCGTTCTCCATGTGGGAGGCGATCGCCAGCGCCATCATGATGTCGTTCTGCGGCGTCTTGAACACCCACTTCCGCTTGGCGTCCATGGGCTCCACGATGCGCGAGCTGGCCGCCATGGAGATCATGGGCACCTGTGCTTCGGACACCACGTCGATCATCGCCAGCGAGTTGGGGGTGATGGTGGAGCCGATCACGATGTCCACCTTGCTCTCGCCGATCAGCTTGCGGGTGTTGGACACCGCCGTGGTGGTGTCGGACGCATCGTCCAGCACGATGTAGTTGACCTTCTCGTTGCCGATCTGCTTGGGCAGCAGGGTGAGGGTGTTCTTCTCCGGAATGCCCAGCGACGCGGCGGGGCCGGTGGCGGACACGGTGACGCCGACAGTGATGTCGGCGAGCGCGGCACACGAGCCGAGGGCGAGCAGCGCGGCGGCTGCGATGCGGGACAAGGTCTTCACGGGATGTCTCCTTCTGTAGAGGAATCGTTGGCCAGGGCCAGCGTAGCAGTTGCAGTGCGCCGGCGCACCGCGGTTTTACGAGGAGCAGCGGCCTTCAGCTTCACGGCGGCCAGGCCACCGAAGAACAGGTCGGCCACCACTTCGCTCATGGCCTCGTGCGTGAGCGCGCCGTCCGGGCGCAGCCAGGTGAACAGCCAGTTCATCATGCCGAACAACAGCATGGTCAATGGCTTGTGCAGCCCGGCCCTTTCGGTGCCCGGCCGCACTGCGGCGATGGCATCCGCAAAGGCGCCCACCACGCGGCGCTCGCCATCGAGCACCCGCTTGCGATGAGGCGCGGGCAGGAACTTCACGTCCTGCGTGAGCACCCGGTGCTCATGCTGCGAATGGGCATAGTCCCGCACGAAGCGCAGGATCAGCTCGCGCAGGTGGGCTTCGGGCGCCAGCTGGAGCGCGCCCACTTCCGCCACGATCGCCTCCAGGTGGTCGATATGGTTCTGCGCGATGCCGGCCAGCAGGTCGTCCTTGTCCCGGAAGTAGTGGTACAGCGCGGGCTTGGTCACGCCGCAGGCCGCGGCCACCTCATTCATCGAGGTTCCGGGGTAGCCGCTTTGTGCAAACAGCTGCGCCGCGCGCGCGAGCATCTCGTCGCGCTGCTGGTCGTAGGTGGCGGAGCGGCCGCGTGCCATCAGGTTTCAGCGTTCATCGAAGCTCACCACCACGCGCTCGGTGAGCGGATGGGATTGGCAAGTGAGCACGAAGCCGGCCTCCACCTCGGCCTTTTCGAGCGCGAAGTTGCGGTCCATGCGCACCTGGCCTTCCAGCACCTTGGCGCGGCAGGTGGAGCACACGCCGGACTTGCAGGAATACGGCACGTCCATGCCGGCGGCCGCGGCGGCGTCCAGGATGCTGGGGTCGGTCTTGCGGAAGGTGATCTCGCGTTGCAGGCCGTCGCGCACGATCACCACGCGGGCGCCATCGGCGTCCTCCGGGCGGGCCTCGTGCTTCATCGCGTCGGCCGGCGTGGGCAGCGGTGCGCCGAAGCGCTCGATGTGGATGCGCTCCTCGGCCACACCGGCCTCGCGCAGCGCCACTTCCACCTCGTCGTTCATCTGGAACGGGCCGCACACGAACGCATGGTCGATGCGCGTCGCATCCACCACCGTGGCGAAGAACCGGCTCAGCTTCTCGCGATCCAGGCGGCCGGCATACAGCGGCGCATCCACATGCTCCTGCGTGAACACATGGTGCAGCGAGAGGCGCGTGAGGTAGCGGTTCTTCAGGTCCTCGATCTCTTCCTTGAACATCGTCGTCGCCGGGCGGCGGTTGCTGTAGATCAAGGTGAAGTGGCTGCGCGGCTCGCGCGCGAGCACCGTCTTCATGATCGAGAGGATGGGCGTGATGCCGCTGCCACCGGCCACGCCCAGGTAGTGGCGCTCGGCATCCGGGTCCAGCGGCACGAAGAAGCGGCCTTGCGGCGGCATGACCTCCAGCGTGTCGCCTGCCTTCAGCCCCTGGTGCACCCACTGGGAGAACGCACCGCCAGCCACCTTGCGCACGCCCACGCGCAGGCAGGGATCGTCCATGCCGGCGCAGATGGAATACGAGCGCCGCAGGTCCTGGCCGCCAACCAGCGTGCGCAGGGTGAGGTACTGGCCGTGCTGGAAGCGGAAGATGTCCTTCAGCTCGGCCGGAACGTCGAAGGAGACGATCACCGCTTCCTCGGTGTCGGGCTGCACCTCGCGCACCTTGAGCGGATGGAAATGGAGCGAACTCATCATGCCTCCCGCCGGGCCGCCCCAAGGGAGGCATGCGCCCCCGCGGGGGGCAGCGAACGATAGTGAGCGTGGGGGTTCATCAGATCGGTTTGAAGTGTTCGAAGGGTTCGCGGCAGGCGACGCAGCGATAGAGCGCCTTGCAGGCGGTGGCGCCAAAGGCGGACAGGCGCTCGGTGTTGGCGCTGCCGCAGCGTGGGCAGGCAACCGCCTCGGCGTTGCGCCGCACCATGCGGATCGGTGTGCCCTGCGACGCATCCACCGGCCCCGGCGGCGCGATGCCGTATTCACGCAGCTTGCGCTTGCCTTCCGGCTGGATCCAGTCGGTGGTCCAGGCGGGTGCGCGCTGCAAGGTCATGCGCATGGGCCCCAGGCCGGCGGCTTCCAGCGCCTTGCGCACATCGGCTTCGATCACCTCGGTGGCCGGGCAGCCGCTGTAGGTGGGCGTGAGCACGACCTCCAGCTCGTCGGCGTGATCGCGCACCTCGCGCACGATGCCCAGCTCCACCACCGACACCGCCGGCACTTCGGGATCCAGCACCCCGTCCAGCACGCGCCAGGCCTGCTGCACCCGCGTCGACGCGCCGGGCTGCGGCCCGATCACCACACGCCCCCGGGATAGGCGCGTTGCAGATACTGCATCTCGGCCAGCAGGTAACCCATGTGCTCGGTGTGGCGGCCGCGCTTGCCTTCGCTGACGAAGGGTGTGTCGGCCGGGATCGCCAGGCCCGCTTCGCGCAGCACGCTGGTCATGTCGAGCAGCCAGGCCTCCCGCAGCTCGGCGCCGCTGGGCCCGAGGCCGCTGCGTGCGGCCGCTTCGTCCACAGCGTCAGCGGCAAACAGCTCCGAGGTGTACGGCCACAGCATCTCCAGCGCAGCATGCATGCGGCGGGTGGACTCTTCGGTGCCGTCGCCCAGGCGCACCACCCAGTCGGCGGCGTGCTCCTGGTGGTAGCGCGCCTCTTTCACCGCCTTGCCGGCGATGGCGGCCAGCTCCGCGTCGGAGGATTCGGCCAGCCGCTCCCACATCAGCTTGAGCCAGGTGGCCACGGCGAGGTTGCGCAGCACGGTGAAACCGAAGTCACCACGCGGCAGCTCCACCAACGTCATGTTGAGGAAGTCGCGTTCGTCGCGCAGGAAGGCAAGCTGGTCCTCGTCATGGCCGCGGCCGTCCAGCCGCGCCGCATGGGCGAGCAGCGCACGCGCCTGGCCCAGCAGGTCCAGCGCCATGTTGGCCAGTGCGATGTCTTCTTCCAGGATGGGCGCATGGCCGGCCCATTCGCCCAGGCGTTGCGCGAGGATGAGGCAGCTGTCGCCCAGGCGCAGCACGTATTGCACTTCTGGCGCGGTGCCGACGGAGATGCTTTGCGTCATTGTCTGGGCCTACATGTGGTCGACTTCAGACGGCAGCGCGTAGAAGGTGGGGTGGCGGTACACCTTGTCTTCCATCGGGTCGAAGTACATGTCCTTGTCGCCCGGGTCGGAGGCCACGATCTGGTCGGAGCGCACCACCCACACGCTGGTGCCTTCCTGGCGCCGGGTGTACACGTCGCGCGCCAGCTGGATCGCCATCTGCGGGTCGGCCGCATGCAGGCTGCCGCAGTGCTTGTGGTCCAGGCCAGCCTTGCTGCGCACGAACACTTCCCACAGCGGCCATTCATTCTTGGGCGCAGTCATGCGGCCTCCTTCATCTTCGATTGCTTCTCGGCATGCGCGAGCGCGGCTTCGCGCACCCAGGCGCCGTCGTCCCAGGCCTTGACCCGCATGGCCAGCCGCTCCTTGTTGCAGGGCCCGTGGCCGTTGACCACGCGCCAGAACTCGCTCCAGTCGATGGCGCCGAAGTCCCAGTGGCCGCGCTGCTCGTTCCACTTCAGGTCCGGGTCGGGCAAGGTCACGCCGAGCAACTTGGCCTGCTCCACCGTGGCGTCGACGAACTTCTGGCGCAGGTCGTCGTTGCTGATGCGCTTGATGCCCCAGCGCATGCTTTGTGCGGTGTTGGGGCTTTCGGCATCGGGCGGGCCGAACATCATCAGGCTGGGCCACCACCAGCGGTTGGTGGCGTCCTGCACCATCGCGCGCTGGGCGTCGGTGCCCTTCTGCATCATGGTCAGCAGGGACTCGTAGCCTTGGCGCTGGTGGAAGCTCTCCTCGCGGCAGATGCGCACCATCGCGCGCGCATACGGCGCATAAGAGCAGCGGCAGATCGGCACCTGGTTCATGATGGCCGCGCCATCCACCAGCCAGCCGATCACGCCCACGTCCGCCCAGGTGAGCGTGGGGTAGTTGAAGATCGAGCTGTACTTGGCGCGGCCGGTGTGCAGCGCGTCCAGCATCTGGTCGCGCGAGGTGCCCAGCGTTTCGGCGGCGGCATACAGGTACAGGCCATGGCCACCTTCGTCCTGCACCTTGGCCAACAAGATGGCCTTGCGCTTGAGGGTGGGCGCACGGCCGATCCAGTTGCCCTCGGGCAGCATGCCGACGATCTCCGAGTGCGCGTGCTGGCTGATCTGCCGCACCAAGGTCTTGCGATAGTTGTCCGGCATCCAGTCTTTCGCCTCGATGAACTCGCCCGCATCGATGCGCTCGTCGAAGCGCTGCTGCAGCTGGTGTTCCTCGGCCGTCTTGAGTCCCTTGCCCTCTTCCTTGGGGGCAAGGTCCATGGCTTGCGTGTACATGATGGTTCCCTTACTTCGGTCGCTTGTCGATGACGCGGCGCGCCTTGCCGACCAGCGTGCGTTCGATGGATTCGGGCAGGCCCACGCTCACCGTGGTGCTCACGCCGATCAAGGTCTTGATGCGCTGCTGCAGCTGCTGGCCGATCTGCTCGCGGTTGGCGCCGGCATGCTCGGGCAGCAGCTCGCAGCGCACCTCCACCTCGTCCAGCCGGCCTTCCCGCGTGACCACCAGCTGGTACTGGCCGCTGAGCTGGCCATGCTTGAGCACCAGCTCCTCCACCTGGGTGGGGAAGAGGTTGACGCCGCGGATGATCAGCATGTCGTCCGAGCGGCCCACGATCTTGCCCATGCGGCGCATGCTGCGCGCGGTGGGCGGCAGCAGGCGGGTGAGGTCGCGCGTGCGGTAGCGGATGATGGGCAGCGCTTCCTTGCTGAGCGAGGTGAACACCAGCTCGCCCTCGCTGCCATCGGGCAGCACTTCGCCGGTGTCGGGGTGGATGATCTCCGGGTAGAAATGGTCTTCCCAGATCACGGGGCCGTCCTTGGTTTCCACGCACTCGTTGGCCACGCCAGGGCCCATCACTTCGCTCAAGCCGTAGATGTCCACCGCGTCGATGCCGGCGGCGGCCTCGATCTCCTGGCGCATCGCCTCGGTCCAGGGCTCGGCGCCGAAGATGCCGATGCGCAGCGAGCTCTCGCGCGGATCCAGCCCCTGGCGCCGGAATTCCTCGATGATCACCTGCATGTAGCTGGGCGTCACCATGATGATGTCGGGCTGGAAGTCGACGATCAGCTGCACCTGCTTCTCGGTCTGCCCGCCCGACATGGGGACCACCGTGCAACCCAGCTTTTCCGCGCCGTAGTGCGCGCCCAGCCCGCCGGTGAACAGGCCGTAGCCGTAGGCGATGTGCACCATGTCCCCCGGCCGGCCACCCGATGCGCGGATGGACCGCGCCACCAGGTCGGCCCAGGTGTTGATGTCGTTCTGCGTGTAGCCCACCACGGTGGGCTTGCCGGTGGTGCCGGAAGAAGCGTGGATGCGCACCACCTGCTGGCGCGGCACGGCGAACATGCCGAAGGGATAGTTGTCGCGCAGGTCCTTCTTGGTGGTGAAGGGGAACTTGGCCAAATCGGCCAGCGAGCGGCAGTCCGAGGGATGCACACCCTTGGCATCGAAGACCTGCCGATAGTGCGGCACATGTTCATAAGCGTGCTGCAGCGTCCACTGCAGGCGCTTGAGCTGCAGGGCCTGCAGCTCGTCCTGGCTGGCACGTTCGATCGGATCAAGGGGCGCGGGATGCCGCATGCGTCAACTCCTGCGGTCAATGGATTCGCTGACCGACCGGTAAGTAAATCTTAGGACTGATTGGAGTTTGTGGCAAGTCAAAGCAGCGCGGGAAAACCCCAGCTTCCGGCCACGACTGTCGGCGCTGCTGCAGCAAGTGGAGGGGTGCTGGGACAGTTGGCCGATTTGATCGACCGTGCAGGCCCAGTGACGCCCCTCAACAACGGAATGCCATTGATTCAAACGCGTGAATAGATATCACCTATGATGCGCTTCGTAGGTATGCACAAGACCTTCTCTCTGTAAGTCCCTCTGCAAGTCGTCGGCCTCTCAAGCCGGCCAGTTCGGTCGAATTTCCATCGGTGAGCTTCTTGGCGTTTCTGCACTGCGCAGCATGTGCTGCGCATCACTGAAAGGAAATTGATATGACGACTGAAACCGGTACCGTGAAGTGGTTCGATGATGGCAAGGGCTTCGGGTTCATCACCCCCGATCGTGGCGGCAAGGACCTCTTTGCCCACTTCAGCCAGATCCAGGGCGCCAATGGCTTCAAGAGCCTGGCCGAAAGCCAGCGCGTGGAATTCGAAGTGACCCAGGGCCAGAAGGGCCCCCAGGCTTCGAACATCCGTTCGCTCGCCGCCTAAGGCTTGTTTCGGCTCCCTCGGGGGCCGGCCAGCGAAGAAAGCCGCGGTTCATACCGCGGTTTTTTTTCGTCCGTGCGCGCCGCGCGCCATCCGGGAAAATGGCTGATTCACTTTTCTTGAACTCACCGGACACGCACCGATGACCGACACGCCCGAAAAGCCCCCGCTGCCCGACCACCTCAGCGCCGATCCGCGCAGCCCACATCACGTGGCTGCCGTGTTCGAGCACGACATCGGCATCCGCTTCAACGACAAGGAGCGCTCCGACGTGGAGGAGTACTGCATCAGCGAGGGCTGGGTGAAGGTGCCCGCCGGCAAGACGCGTGACCGCAAGGGCCAACCGCTGCTGATGAAGCTCAAGGGCAAGGTGGAGGCGTTCTACCGCTGAGTGCCGGCCCCCGCGTCAGCAAGCGCTGACAAGCAGACGGGGGATTCGCCGTCACCGGCGGCATGGCCTTCCGGCGTTGAATCGCTGTGTTCGATTCACTCCATGAAGGCACTTCCATGAAGAAAACCGCACTCATCTCCGTACTGCTCGCTGGTGGCCTGGCGACGGTTGCCGCCGTGGCGGCGCCGGATCCCAACGCCAAGGGCGTCACCGAAAGCACTGACCCGGCGCGTGTGGCCGAAGTGGAGCGCCACGCCCAGGCGCTGGGCTACAACGGCAGCGCCAATGCCAGCGGCACCGAGCAGGCCACCGGCAGCAAGCCTGCGCCCAAGCACCACAGCAAGCACAAGGCGAGCAAGCGCCACGGCTCCAAGTCGAACAAGGCGCCCAAGGCCGAGGCGGGCAGCACGCCGGCGCAGCAATAACTGCAGGGCCGGGCTTCCTGCCCGGCCTCATGCCATCGCACCGCCGAGGCGGTGCACCAGCTTCTTTCCATGATCGCAGGCGCGGCGCTTCGTATCCCGCAGGGCCGCGCCCGCGCCCACTGTCCGGCGTGCCCCCGGGTGGATCGCAAGAGGGCTCCGCTGCCCGGGGAGGGCACGTGCGTTGCATGCCACTTCGCACACTCCCCCAAAGGACGCGCCATGGACGCCAACACCGCATTTCAGGCCCTGCGCCGCTGGGATGACCAGCGCGTGGACATCCCGGCCGAACCCTGGATCAAGCTTGCGCTGGGCATTGGCCTGCTGCGCTCCGGCGGGCGCGGCTCGCTGCTCGGGCGCACGCTCTCGCTGGTGGCGGGTAGCGCCCTGGTCTATCGGGCGATCTCCGGGCGCCAGGGCCTGGCCGCATTGTTCAGCCGCGATGTGCCCCCGGTGCCGGGGCGGCGCGCCACCTTGGTGGAGGGCCACCTGGTGGCGTCTGCGGCCGAGCCCGAGCCGCTGGAAGGCGTGCGCCGGCCGGAGGATGTGCCGGCGCAGCTGCGGTCCGCCGGCTGACGGCGCCCGCCGCGCGCGGCTCAGAGAATCAGGATCGCGCGGAAGTCGTTCACGTTGGTGCGCGTGGGCCCGGTCACCAGCAGCTGGCCGAGGCGATCGAAAAAGCCATGGCCATCGTTGTTGTCAAGCATGGCCTTGGCGTTGACGCCGAGCGCGGCCGCTTCTTGCAGCACGTCCGGGCCGAACCAGGCGCCGGCGTTGTCCTCGGAGCCGTCGATGCCGTCGGTGTCCGCGGCCAACGCCCACACGCCAGGCACCGCTCGCAGTTCGACCGCCAGGCTGAGCAGGAACTCGGCATTGCGGCCGCCGCGGCCCTGGCCGCGCACGGTGACCGTCGTTTCGCCGCCTGACAACAGCACGCACGGCCGGCGCAACGGCTCACCGCGGCGCACGATGTGGCGCGCGATCGCGGCATGGACCTTGGCGACCTCGCGCGCTTCGCCCTCGACCTCGTCGGACAGCACATGTGCAGCCAGGCCCATCGCCCGGGCCCGTCGTGCGGCGGCCTGCAGCGCGTCCTGAGCCGTGGCGATCACCCGCACTTCGTTGCGCGCCAGGCGCGGGTCGCCCGGCTTGGGCGTTTCATGCGTCGGCTGCTGCAGGTGCGACAGCACCTGCGCCGGCACGTCGATGGCATAGCGCTGCAGCACGGCCAATGCCTGCGCTGCGGTGGTGTCGTCGGCCAGCGTGGGGCCGCTGGCCACCACTGCCGGGTCATCGCCCGGCACGTCGGACAGCACCAGCGTGAACACACGCGCCGGCGCACAGGCCAGCGCCAGCCGCCCGCCCTTGATGGCCGACAGGTGCTTGCGCACGCAGTTCATCTGGTCGATGGCCGCGCCGCTTTTCAGCAGCGCCCGGTTGATGTTGCGCTTGTGCTCCAGCGTGATGCCTTCGGCCGGCGCACTGAGCAAGGACGAACCGCCACCGGACATCAGGCACAGCACCAGGTCCTGCTCGCTGAGGCCGGACACCAGCGCCAGGATGCGCCGGGCGGCCGCGGCGCCGGCTTCATCGGGCACTGGATGGCCGGCCTCCACCACCTCGATGCGCTTGCAGGGCGCGCCGTGGCCATAACGCGTGATCACCAGCCCCTGCATCGCCTGATCGGGCCAGCGCGCCTCCACCGCCGCGGCCATGGCCGCAGCCGCCTTGCCGGCGCCCACCACGACCACTCTGCCCTCGCGCGGCGGATCAGGCAGGTGCGGCGGCACGCATTGCTGCGGGCTCACCGCATTCACCGCGTTGCTGAACAACGATTCCAGGATCTCGCGCGGCGATGGGCTCATGGCGGTTCAGGCAGTCACGGTGGCAAAGCCGATGGTATGCGCGGACTTCAGCCCGATCGCGCGGTGCAGCGCCAAACGGGCGCACCCGCTGGGCAAGGCCCAGGTCTTGGCGTGGGGACATGAGCGGCATGACGTCGCCGCCATGCGCGCCCGATGGAGGGCTCATGCGTCATGGGCCCGCGGCGCAATGTCGAAATGGAGCACTTCCTCGCGGACGCCCAGTTTGGAGTACAGCCCTATGGCAGGCGCGTCCCCATGGTCGGCCTGCACAAAGATGACGTAAATGCCTCGTGCGGTCGCCAGGCTCTGAAGCCTCTGGATCATGGCCGTGGCCACACCGCGCCGGCGGTGAGCCTCATCGACCGCCAAGTCATAGATATACAGCTCGGCTCGTGCTTGCTCAAACTTTTGCAGCACATAGCCGGCCAAGCCACCAACAACATGCGCTCCCTCGAGCGCAGCGATCGCCACAAACGTTTGACTTTCCAGCAGGCGCTCAAGATACGCGTCGTCCGGCTGGTGGGCTGTGTAGGTCGGCACGTCTTCGAACGCCTGGCCGAAGACGGCGAGCATGTTTCGAAGGACAACGACGTCTTTCGAAGTGAGAACCCGGATATCGAGATCTTCGTTCATGCAGTGGCCTCAGCCAGGCGCCGTCCCCGCCGCCAGCCCCTGCGCCACCACCCTCACCTGCTCGCGCAGCCAGCGCATCGGCGCGGCGCCATGGCTGCGGTCGTGCCACAGCTGGTAGTAGGTCAGCGGTGGAAACGCCACCGGGCAGCGCACCATGCGCAGCGGCAGCGCGTCCATGTAGCGCAGGCAGAACTGGCGGCCGGTGGTCAGCACCAGCAGGCTGTGCGCCACCATCAGCGGGATCAGGCTGAAGTGCGCGCTGCGCACCACCACCTTGCGTTGCAGGCCTTCGTTGGCCAGGTGCTCGTCGATCACGCCGCGCGCGCCGGGGTGCAGCGGCGCGGGCGCCACGTGCTCGCTGTCCAGGTAACGCTGCACCGACCAGCTGCCGCGCTGGTCAGCCCGAACCGCCGGGTGGTCTTGGGCCACCAGGCACACGACCTGGTCGCTCAGCAGCTGCCCCAGGTGCAGCTCGGCAGGCGGCTGCAGCCAGTTGCCGATCACCAGGTCGATGTCGCCGCTGGCCAGGCTGCGGCGGTAATCGAATTCCTGCGACAGCCCGTGCAGGTCCAGCACGGCCTGCGGTGCCAGGCGCTTCACATGCGTCACCAGTTGCGGCAGGAAGAAGGGATCCAGGTAATCGCTGGCGCCGATGCGGAAGGTGATCTGTGCGTTGGCGGGGTCGAAGGCGGCGCCGCGCTGCTGCGGGTTGAACAGCCGGTCGGCGGCATCGAGCACGCGCTGGGCGTCCACCATCATCTCGAGCGCGCGCTCGGTGGGCATCAGGCCGGGGCCGCTGCGCACCAGCAGCACATCACCGGTGAGCTCGCGCAGGCGCTTGAGCTGCGCGCTCACCGCCGGCTGTGTGCTCTGCAGCTTCATCGCGGCGCGGGAGACGCTGCGTTCGCTGATCACGGTGTGCAGCACCTTCACCAGCTGTAGGTCGATCTTGGCGAGCGGCGAACGGGGCGGCATGCCTGCTGCCTCTAGCGCGTGGCCGCCTGCTCGCTCACCCACCGGCCGAGCAGCGCACGCTCCTCGTCGGTGATGCCGGTGGCGTTGTTCAACGGCATGGTGCGCGCCACCACCGCCTGCTGGTAGATCGCCTGTGCATGCTGGCCGATCAGGGCCTCGGTGTGCAGCATCACGTTCTTGTTGCTCAGCTGCGCGTTGTGGCACACCACGCAGCGCTGGTCGATCACCGCTTTCACCTGCGCCAGGCTCACAGGGGCGGCCTGCGCCGCCGCGCGCGGTGCCGGTGCGGGCGCCAGGGCCACCACCAGCGCGGCCAGCAGAGCCGTCCCCACGGCGGCCGCAGCCCAAGGCGGCCGCCGGCCCTGCACCTTGGCCTTGTGCCGCGCCACGAAGAAGTGGCGGATCAGCGCACCGCCCAGCATCAGCACCACCAGCACCAACCAGTTGTGGCGGCCGCTGTAGAGAAAGCCGTAGTGGTTGCTCAGCATGGCCACCAGCACGGGCAGGGTGAAGTAGGTGTTGTGCACGCTGCGCTGCTTGCCGCGCTGGCCGTGCACCGGGTCGGGCTGCTCGCCGGCACGCAGCTGCGCCACCACCTTGCGCTGACCCGGGATGATCCAGAAAAACACGTTGGCGCTCATGGCCGTCGCCATCATGGCGCCCACCAGCAAAAAGGCCGCGCGGCCGGCAAACAGCTGGCAGGCCAGCCAGGCCGCCGCGGCCAGGATCAGCGTGATCAATGCACCGGCGATCGCATCGCCGTGGCGGCGTGGCCCGACCACGCGGCACACCGCGTCATACGCGAACCAGAACACCACCAGGAAGCCGAGCGAGGCAGCAATGGCCGCCGCGGCCGACCAGTCATGCACGCTCTTGTCGATCAGGAAGCTGCCCGCGTTGAACAGGTACAGCACCGTGAACAGGGCAAAGCCGGTGAGCCAGGTGGAATAACTTTCCCAGTAGAACCAGTGCAGGTGCTGCGGCAGCTGCGGCGGGGACACCATGTACTTCTGCGGGTGGTAGAAGCCACCGCCGTGCACGGCCCACAGCTCGCCATCCACGCCTTTGGCCACCAGGTCGGGCGCGGTCGGGCGGGTCAGGCTGTTGTCCAGGAAGACGAAGTAGAACGAGGAGCCGATCCAGGCGATCGCGGTGATCACATGGGCCCAGCGGAGCAGCAGGTTGGCCCAGTCGAGCAGGTAGGTTGTGTCCATGCGATCTCGCCCTAGAACAAGCGCGCCGTCAGCACCGTGAAGCCACAGAACACCGACCACTGGCCGTCGCCGGCACGCAGGCTGTGCGCCAAGCCGGCGTCCAGCGCCAACGTTTTCGATACGGTGTAGCTCGCCGCCACCAGCGCCTGCCGTGTCGCTTCAACGCCGCGCTGCTGGGTCCCCGAAAGCTCCCCCACCCACCCCCAGCGCTCGGTGAGCGAGCCCGACAGCGAGGCCGCCCACAAGGCCTGCAGGCGGCTGGCACCGCCTTCCACCCGGCCCAGGCGGGTGGCGGCGAGGTTGAGGTCAGTGTGCAGGCTACCGACGTCGGCGCTGTAGATGCCGTTGAGGGTGTAGTCCGACTTCCCGCTGGAGACGGCGTGGTGCCCGGTCGGCAGGGTTGCACCGAGTTCGACACCAAAGGCACGGGCCTCATCGACGGCGAAGCGGCGTTTCAGCACCAGGCTGGTGTCGCCCACGCCGCTGAGGCGCTCGCCTGCGCCGGCGTCCTGCCGCACCCAGGCCTCGCCGCCCAAGCGGATGCCCCAGTCCGGCGTGAACGCCAGCTTCAGGGCATAGGGCAGGCTGTCCCGCCGGGCCGAGCGCGCGGCATGGTCGCTCTGCAGCCCCACCTCCACCTCCAGCCACCCAGGGGCCGACAAGGCCGCCGGCGTGGACACGCTGGGGCGGTACGGCGTGACGGCGGGTTCGTCGTCCGCGTGCGCCGCCGTGGCCAGCAGGGCCAGCACGGCACCGGCCAGCACACGGTGCCGCGGCGTGGCGGGGAATGACAGGCGCAGCACACCACGCGGCACAGCGAGTGGAGGCCGCGCCGGCGTGGGGAAGTCGGGATGCACGATCACCCCTTCAGGCCAGCAGGTCGAACAGGGTGCGGGCCACCACCTGGGTGGCGCGGCGCAGGTCGTCCAGCACCAGGTGCTCGTCGGCACGCTTGGCGTTCGACTCCAGCACCGTGCGCGGCCCGGCGCCGTAGATCACCGCCGGGACGCCCTGCGCACAGTACAGCCGCACGTCGGTGTACAGCGGCGTGCCGCTGGTGGGAATCGGCTCACCGAACACGGCCTCGCCATGTTTCTGCAGCGCGGCCACCAGCGGCGCATTGCCGGGCAGCGGCGTCAGCGCATTGGCGAGCAGCAGGCGCTTGATCTCCACGCTCACGCCGGGCCGTGCTGCTGCCGCCTCCTCGATCACCCGCCGCACCTCGGCTTCGACCTCGGCCGGGTTCTCTTCCGGGATCATGCGGCGGTCCAGTTTGAACACCACCTTGCCGGGCACCACGTTGGTGTTCGTGCCGCCTTCGATGCGGCCCACGTTGAGGTAAGGATGCGTGATGCCGGGCACCTTGGACGTGATGCCCTGGTAATGCACGTTGCGCGCATACAGCGCGTTGAGGATGGCCACCGCCGCCTGCAAGGCGTCCACGCCTGTGTGGGGAATCGCCGCATGCGCCATCTTGCCGTGAACAGTGACCTCCATCTGCAGGCAGCCGTTGTGGGCGGTGACGACCTGGTAGCTGAAACCCGCGGCGATCAGCAGATCGGGTCTCGTGAGGCCTTGCTGCAGCAGCCAGCCGGGGCCCAGCTCGCCGCCGAACTCCTCGTCGTAGGTGAAGTGCAACTCCACCCCGCCCTTGAGCGGCAGACCCAGCGCTTCGAGTGCGCGCAAGGCGAACGTGTAGGTGGCGAAGTCGCTCTTGCTCACCGCGGCGGCGCGGCCGTAGAGCCTGCCGTCCACCACCTCGCCGCCATAGGGATCGTGGGTCCAGCCCTCCCCGGGGGGCACCACGTCGCCATGCGCGTTGAGCGCAATCACCGGGCCACCCTCGCCATAACGGCGACGCACGATGAGGTTGGTGAGGGACTGCAGGCCATAGGCCTTCACCGCGTCCGCCGGCACAGTGTGCGCTTCGGCCTGCAGGCCGAACTGCGACAGCAGCTCGGCGGTTCGTTGCGCATGCGGCGCGTTGTTCCCGGGCGGCGTGTCGGTGGGCACACGCACCAGTTCCTGCAGGAAATGCACCTCTTCGTCGAAGTGGGCGGCGACCCAGTCGTCCAGGGCTTGGTAGGAGTGGCTCATGAGGGCTCCGCGGCCAATAGGTCCAGCAGCTGCGCAAAGGCCTGCACACACAGCTCGGCGTCGTCGCTGGAAATCGTCTCCAGCGGGTTGTGGCTGATGCCCGAGTTGCCGCCGCGCAGGAACAGCATCGCCTGCGGCAGGATCTCGTGCAGCTTCATCGCGTCGTGGCCGGCGCCGCTGGGCATGCGGTGCACCGGCAGGCCCAGGCTCTGCACCGCGCGCTCCCAGCGCTGCTGCATGGCCGGGTCGCTGGGCGCGGCGGCGGCGCGCATCGTTTCTTCCAGCGTGCACTGCAGGCCGCGGCGCTGCACGATGGCGCCGAGCTCCCGGCGCACGTCGGCCACCAGAGCGTCGCGGGCCGCGTCGGTGGTGGCGCGCAGGTCCAGGCTGAACAGGCAGCGGCCGGGAATCACGTTGATGGAGCCATTGGGCACCTGCAGCTGGCCCACGGTGCCCACCACGTCGGGCACCGCACTCGCACGCCGTTCGACGTAAAGCACGAGCTCGGCCACGGCCGCGGCGGCATCGCGGCGACGGTCCATCGGCGTGGTGCCGGCATGGCTGGCCATGCCGGTGACCTCGCCGACGAAACGCATGCCGCCGTTGATGGAGGTCACCACGCCCAGCGGCAGGTCCATCTCGTTGAGCACCGGGCCCTGTTCGATGTGCACCTCCACGAAGCCGAGGTAACGCGCGGGGTCTCGTTTCAGCGACGCGATCTGCGTGGGGTCCAGCCCCGCCTGCTGCATCGCCTGGCGCATGGGGATCCCGTCGGCGTCCTGCTGGTCCAGCCAGGCGGCGTCGAAGTGGCCGGTGAGCGCACCGGAGCCCAGGAAGGTGGCCTTGTAGCGCTGGCCCTCCTCTTCCGCAAAACCCACCACCTCGATGCCATAGGGCAGGCGCCGGCCGGCGCGGTGCAAGGCCCGCACGCAGGCCATGGGCACGAAGATGCCGAGGCGGCCGTCGTACTTGCCGCCGTTGCGCACGGTGTCGTAGTGCGAGCCGGTGAGCAGCCGGCGCGCCTTCGGGTCGCTGCCGTGATACACCCCGACCACGTTGCCCACTGCGTCGATGTGCACCTCGTCGAAACCGCACTCGGCCATCCACGCTTGCAGCTGCGCGGCGCAGGCGCGGTGGGCCTCGGTGAAGTAGGTCACCGTCAGTTCACCGCGTTCGGCATACCCCGGGTCGCTGTGGCGGGCCAGCGCTTCGGCCCAGTCCCACACCTGTTCGCCCTGCGTGGGCGTGGCGCCGAACTTGTCGTTCAGGCGGATCTCCGCAATGCGGTGGATGTTGCGCAGGCACTCGGCGAGTTCATGGTCCGGGTGGCCGGCCAGGCGGCGCTGGAAGGTCTGGATGATCTCCTGGCGTGACAGCCCGGTGCCGCGCGGCCCGCGCACCGCCAGGATGAAGGGCCAGCCGAAGCGCGCGTTGTAGTCGGCGTTCAGGCGTTGCAGGGTGTTGAACTCGTCGGGCGTGCATTGGGTGAGCCCGGCCGCGCTTTGTTCGTGGGTGGATTCGGCGGTGAGCGCGTTCGCCACCATGGCCTTGCCGGCCAGCTCCGGGTGCGCCCGCACCAGCGCCAGCTGCTGCCCGCGCGGCGCCTCGCGCACGATGCGGGCCAGCGCATGTTTCAGCTGCGCCAGCGACACGAACGGCCGGTCGCGCCAGGCGCCCTCGGCCACCCAGGGCGAGTGTTCATACGTGCCGTCCAGCAGCGCGACGAACTCCGCTGCGGTGGCCTGGTTCAGCCGGTCCAAGGTCAACATCAGGTTCACTCCCAGACAAAGGCGGTGGCGGGGTCGAAGGGATGCACCTGCTTCCAGTGGCGCGCGATGTCGATGCGCCGGCACACCCACACCCTGTCGTGCGCCGCAATGTGGTCCAGGAAGCGTTGCAGCGCCCGCATGCGGCCGGGCCGGCCGAGCAGCCGGCAATGCATGCCGACGCTCATCATCTTCGGCGCGTGCTCGCCTTCGGCATACAGCACATCGAAGCTGTCGCGCAGGTAGTGGAAGAAGTCCTCGCCGGTGGCGAAGCCCTGTGCGCTCGAGAAGCGCATGTCGTTGACGTCCAGCGTGTAGGGCACCACCAGGTGCGGCGCCAGCGTGCCGTCGGTCTTTTTCACCTGAAGCCAGTAGGGCAGCTCGTCGGCATAGGAATCGCTGTCGTATTCAAAGCCGCCGAAGTCCGCCACCAGGCGACGGGTGTTGGGGCTGTCGCGGCCGGTGTACCAGCCCACGGGCCGCTCACCGGTGAGGCGCTCGATGATCTGCATGCCGCGCGCCATGTGCGCCCGCTCGGTGGCCTCGTCCACGGTCTGGTAGTGGATCCAGCGCCAGCCGTGGCAGGCGATCTCATGGCCCAGTTCGCGAAAGGCGGCCGTGACTTCCGGATGCCGCTCCAGCGCCATGGACACGCCGAACACGGTGAGCGGCAGGCCGCGCTGCTCGAACTCGCGCAGCAGGCGCCACACGCCCACGCGCGAGCCGTATTCGTAGATCGACTCCATGCTGAGGTGTCGGGCCGGGTAGGCGGCCGGGTTGAACATCTCCGACAGGAACTGTTCGCTGCCAGCATCACCATGCAGCACCGAGTTCTCGCCGCCTTCTTCGTAGTTCAGCACGAACTGCACCGCCACACGGGCCTGGCCCGGCCACTGTGCGTGCGGTGGATGGCGGCCGTGGCCGATCAGGTCGCGGGGATAGCGCGGTGTGGTCATGAGGTCATGCCATCAAGGCGGTGGCGAGGTCGCTGGCGCGCGGATGCAGCCGCAGGTTCTGCTCGACGTTGGCCAGGTGCGATTCCATCAACTTGACGGCCGCACGGGTGTCGCGGCGCTCCAGCGCATCGACGATGGCCACGTGCTCGTCCTGCGAGTGTTCGGCGGAGTGCGACGACTGGTACATCAGCGAGATGAGCGAGCTGCGGCTCAGCAGGTCGGCCAGCAGCTGCGCCAGCACCTCGTTGCCCAGCATGCGCGCCAACAGCACATGGAAGTCCGCGAGCAGCCGGGTGCGGCCCGGCACATCGGTGCGGTTCACCGCTTCCCGCTCGCGCTGGAGGTGGGTGCGCAAGGCGGCGACCTGGTGCGGCGTGATGGCGGGCGCCAGCTGCCTCACCAGCGCGGCTTCCAGCAGCTTGCGCACCTCGAACACCTGGCGGGCCTCCTCCACGCTGGGTTCGGCGACGAAGGCGCCGCGCGCGGGCTGCAGGGTCACCAGGCGATCCCGGCTCAGCTGGTTGAGCGCCTGCCGCACCACCGTGCGCGACACCTTGAACAGGTCGGCGACCTGCTGCTCGGCCAGCTTGGTGCCGGGCATCAGGCGCCGCTCGACGATGGCGGCGGTGATGGCGTCGACGATGCGCTGCGTGGTGGTGGCGCCCGCCTCATCGTCCGGCGCGCCGCGCGCCGCCGTGCGCGGCTTGAGCGTCTTCAAGGGGGCGGGCGTGCGCGCCATGAGTGGGCCGAAATGGAAGCTGGTTGCGCTGTATGCCCAAGTGTATACACTTTGCGGCAACCGCAAACAGGCACCCGCCAAGGCATCCATGAGCAAGCTCACCACCCATGTGCTGGACACGATGAATGGCTGCCCCGCCGCCGGCATGGCGGTGGCGCTGTTCCGGCTGGAAGCGGGCAGCGTGCAAGCGCTGAAGTCGCTGACGCTGAACCTTGACGGCCGTGCCGACGCGCCGCTGCTGGCCGGTGACACCTTGGTGACCGGGCGCTACCGGCTGGTGTTCCAGGTGGGCGCGTATTTCAAGGCACGCGGCTGCGCCTTGCCCGAGCCGAGCTTCCTCGACGAGGTGCCCATCGAGTTCGGCATTGCGGACCGCCACGCGCACTACCACGTGCCGCTGCTGGTCAGCCCCTGGTCGTACTCCACCTACCGGGGCAGCTGAGCCGCTTGTGGCCGGCGGGCGATAACCCTGTCGCCCGCGCGGACCGCTTGCCCGGTCTGCCGGCGTGGCGCATCGTGCGGGACATGACGGCTTTGCAGGAGTTCGCAATGCACCAGCCCACCCCGCTTCCCGCCACCGCGCCGGCTGCCACGCTGCAGCCGGACACTGCACGCATCGAGATGCGTCGCGACACGGACATCGCCTACTGGTGCCGCGTGCTGGACGTGAGCCCGGCCGAGTTGCGGCGCGCCGTGCAGCATGTCGGGCCGCAGGTCGCGGCCGTCCGGCGGCATCTGCGGCGCGAGCCGCCCCTGTGGGTGCACGACAGCGGGTTCTAAGCGCCCCCAGACCTGCAGCAGCGAGGGCTTACCGGCTCAGAACTGCACGCCCTGCGCGAGCGCCACGCTGCGCGAGTAGTTGATGGTGTTGGTGGCGCGGCGCATGTAGCCCTTCCAGGCGTCGGAGCCGCTCTCGCGGCCGCCGCCGGTTTCCTTCTCGCCACCGAAGGCGCCGCCGATCTCGGCGCCGCTGGTACCGGCGTTGACGTTGGCGATGCCGCAGTCGCTGCCGGCCGCGCTGAGGAAACGCTCGCTCTCGCGCAGGTCGTTGGTGAAGATGGCGCTGGACAGGCCGTGCGCGGCCGCGTTGTTGAGCGCGATCGCTTCATCCACGGTCTCGAAGGCCAGCACGTAGAGGATGGGCGCGAAGGTCTCCTCCAACATCGGGCCGCATTGCGACGGCATTTCCACCAGCGCCGGGCGCACGTAACAGGCGTTGGGCGCACCGGCCACGTCCACCCGCTCGCCGCCGAACACCTTGCCGCCGGCATCACGCGCCGCCTGCAGCGACGCCTGCATCGCCTCGAAGGAACGCTGCTCGAACAGCGGGCCCACGCGGGTGGCGTCGTCCAGCGGGTTGCCGATGGTCAGGCGCCCGTAGGCCGCCTTGATCTCGTTGACCACCTGTTCGTACTTGGAGCGGTGCACGAACAGGCGCCGCGTGCTGGTGCAGCGCTGGCCCGCCGTGCCGGCGGCTGCGAACACCACGGCCGGCAGCGCCACCGACAGGTCGGCGCTCTCGCACACGATGGCGGCGTTGTTGCCGCCCAGCTCCAGGATGCTGGGCTTGAAGCTCTTGGCGCAGGCCAAGGCGACGGCGCGGCCCATGCGGGTGCTGCCGGTGGCACTGACGTTCTTCACGCCCGGGTGGCTCACCAGTTGCTCACCCAGGTCGGCCTGGCCGATCAGCAGCTGGCTCAGGCCGGTCGGGTCCACACCGGCGTCGCGCGCGGCGCGCTCGAACAGGCCCTGCATGGCCAGCGCCGACAGCGGCGTCTTCTCGCTCGGCTTCCACAGCAGGGTGTTGCCGCACACCAGCGCCAGGCTGGCGTTCCAGGCCCACACCGCCATCGGGAAGTTGAAGGCGCTGATCACCAGCGTGGGGCCCAGCGGATGCCACGACTCCAGCAGCTTGTGGCCGGGGCGCTCGCTGGCGATCAGCAGGCCATGCAGCTGGCGCGACAGGCCGACGGCGAATTCACAGATGTCCACCACCTCCTGCACTTCGCCCAGGCCTTCGGTGCGGATCTTGCCCACCTCGATGGAGATGATTTCGCCCAGCGCCGCCTTGTGCTGGCGCACCAGCTCGCCGAAGGAGCGCACCACCGCGCCGCGCACCGGCGCCGGCACTTCGCGCCAGGCGACGTAACGTTCGTGGGCGGTGGCCACGGCCAGGTCGGCCGCCTTGGCGTCGTGGGTGGCCACGCGGGCGATCACCTCCTGCGTGATGGGCGAGCGGACTTCGAGCGTGCCCTGGTTGGGCACCGGCAGGCCGAGCTGGTCGAAGAGGGAAGCAATGCGTTGGGCCAGGTTCATGGGGGTCACCAGTTGAATGTCTCGAAGTTGTTCTCAGGCGGTGCGCAGCGCCTGCCGCAGCACACGCGCCAGGCGTTGCGCGCCGGTGTGCAGGCGCTCGACCGATGGGTGCGCAAAGCTCAGGCGCAGGTGGCCGGCATCGGAGCCGTCGGCACTGAATTCGCGGCCCGGCACGAAGAGCACGCGGTGCTCGCGGAACAGCGCCTTCCAGTCGGTGCCGGCAGGCGCTTTGCCGCGCAGTGTGCCCCAGATGAACATGCCGCCGCGCGGCGGCTGCCAGCTCATCAGGTCGGCCGCATGGGTTTGCAAGGCGGCATGCAAAGCCTGGCCCTTGGTGGCGTAGTGGCGGCGCAGCGCGGCCAGGTGGCCGGCCAGCCAGTCGCCCCGCAGCAGCTGCACCAGCACGCCCTGGTCGACCAGGCCGGAGTGGATGTCGGCGGCCTGCTTGGCCAGCACCACGGCGCGGCGCAGCGCCGGCGGCGCGAGCAGCGCGCCCACGCGCAAGGCCGGCGCGATCGTCTTGCTGAAGCTGGTGAGGTACACCACCTGCGCGCCGAGGCGGTGCTCTTCGTTGAGCTGGTGCAGGGTAGGCGGCGCAGCGGCTTCGTCGAAACCGAGGCAGCGATAGGGGTCGTCCTCGATCAGCACCGCGCCGGCCGAGGCCGCGGCCTTCAGCAGCTCGATGCGCCGCTGGGTGCCCATGAGCGCGCCGGTGGGGTTGCCGTAGGTGGGCACCAGGTAGATGGCCTTGACGCGCTGGCGGCCGGCCAGATCGGCCAGTGCCTGGGGCAGCATGCCCTGCTCGTCGGCCGCCACGCCGGCGATGCGCGCCTCGCAGAAACGAAAGGCCTGCAGCGCTGCCGGATAGGCATGCGCTTCCACTGCCACCGTGTCACCCGCGTCCAGCAGGGTGCGCGCCGCCAGGTCGATACCCTGCTGGGAGCCGGTGGTGATGACCCAGTCCTCCGGCCCATGCGGCCCCAGGTGCGTGGCGAGGAAGCCGGCGATGGCTTCTTTGCAGGCCGGCAAGCCATCGGTCGGGCCGTACTGCAGCACTGAAGGGTTGTCGCTCGCGAGCGCGCGCGCGTAGGCCTCGCGCACCGGCGCCAGCGGCAGCAGCGCCGGGTCGGGCATGCCGCCGGCCAGCGACACCATGTCGGGCTCCTGCGCCAGCAAGCCGAGTTCGCGGATGGCCGAGCCCTGGGCCTTGGCGAAGAGCGCGCGAACGCTCACGCCGCCACCTCTGCCGCGGTCATCTTGAAGATGCCGGTGGCGTTGCCGCTGTCGAAGCTCAGGTCCAGCGGCGCACCGGCGGCCGCCTCGATGCGGTCGCGGCTGATGAACTCGTAGAAGGAGCCCGGCACCGCCCGTGTCACCAGCTGGCCTTCGTGCACGAAGGAGCGCATCACTTCGGCGGCCTTGAGCGCCGTCTGCCGCACCCGGCCGGTGGCCGATACCTCCACGCTCGCCTTGATGCTGTAGCGCTCGCGCCTGAGCTGCTCGGCCAGCCGGTGCACGTCGGCCACCCGGTCGGTGGCGTGGTTGAACACGTTGCCTTCGGTGGCAATCCAGGCCATCTCGGGCGACTCGGCCAGCAGGGTGTCATAGTCGGCCAGCCGCACATCGGCATGCTGGCGGTCGAAGCAGCGCACCAGCGCCTCCAGCAGGCGGCGCGCTTCGTCGAGCTGCAAGGCCTTGTCGCGCCGCAGGCGCTCCACCAACGCCAGATCCGCCGGGCTCAGCGGATCGCCGGAGCTGCCCACGACGCGGCTGACCGCCTGCTGGAAGCGCTCGCTGAAGCGCTCGGGGTGCAGCTCGGACACGAAGTACTGCGGCAGGTCCTCCGGCAGGTCCTCATGCACATAGGAGCGGCCGGTCATCTTCAGCCGCGGCAGCGGATAGGTGCCACCCAGGCGATACCCCAGCGCGCTCAGAAACCGCGTGAAGGCCGCTTCGCCAGGCGGCAGCTCGCCGCTGGGCCAGGCCACGGTGCGCAAGGCGCCATGGTCGAACACGATCTGGCCCTTGGCGTCATACACCCGCTGCAGGTAGTGGTCGGCTTCCGGCACCCGGCGCAGCAGGTCGCTGAACAGCACCAGCCCCAGACCGAAGCTCAGCTCCGCGCGGCTGATCACGTCCGGGTCGGCGCTGTTCAGGGTGATCGGCTGGGGAAACTGCAGCACGCTCCACAGGCGGGCGTTGGACACGAGCTCCGGGCGGTGGTCCAGCAGGCGGCGGACGTTGGACTGAAAGGGCATGGAAGGCGGGCCGGGTAGAGAGAAACCCGCGGACTGTGTCGCATTCCTTGCACTCCATCAAGCGATAAAATTTCCTTGTTTCATTCCAGCAAGGATTGCATGCGCCGCCTTCCTTCGATGACCGCCCTGCTGGCTTTCGAGGCCGCCGCCAACCAGGCGAGCTTCACCAAGGCGGCGCAACAGCTGTCGCTCACCCAAAGCGCCGTCTCCAAGCAGGTGCAGGCGCTGGAGCGCCACCTCGGCCGGCGCTTGTTCGAGCGCCGCGGCAAGGCGATCGCGCTCACCCTGGCGGGCGAGCAGCTGATGCGCCAGCTGCCAGGCTGGCTGAGCGCTGGCGAGCGCCTGTGCGGCCAGCCGGCCGGGCGCGGCAGCGTGGGCGGGCCGTTGAAGCTGGCCGTGCTGCCGACTTTTGGCACCCAGTGGCTGGCGCCGCGGCTGGGCGAGTTCCTGGCGCAGTACCCGCGCATCGAGCTCACGCTGGAAAGCCGGGTGCTGCCCTTCGACTTTGCGGCCACCGACTTCGATGCCGCCATCCACTACGGCCAGCCGGAGTGGCCCGGCGCGCAGCTGCAGCGGCTGTTCGGTGAGGTGACGGTCGCCGTGGCCGCGCCGGCTGTGGCCGCCGGCATCAAGACGCCCCAGGACGCCCTGCGCCAGCGCTGGGTGCTGCAGACCACACGGGCGCAGGCCGTGGCGGATTTCCAGAGCTTCCTCAAGGCGCCCGCGCCGGCGGCGGCCACCTTGCCGCCGCTGCATGTGGAGCAGTTCGCCACGCTGGTGCGCATCGTCGGTTCGGGGGCCGGCATCGGCCTGGTGCCCGAACGGTGGGTGCAGGACGAGCTGGCCGCGGGCCGGCTGGTCACCCTGCTCGGTTACGCCCGCACCGAAGGCGCGGCCTACCACGTGGCCACACCCACGGGCCGAGCGGCGTCTCTGGCATGCGCGGCTTTCGTGCGCTGGATCGGCGAACAGGCGCAGGGCGCCTGAGCGGCCGGCCCAGGCGCGGCGGCGATACCCGCCTAGGCGTACGGGCGAGCCGAAAGCGCGCCGCGTTCAGCGCGCCTTGCGCGGCTTGGCCTCGGGCTTGCGGGCCGGCGGCTCGATCGGCAACCGCAGCTCCGACTTCACTTCCTTCAGCACCACGCTGGAGCGCACATGGGTCACGCCGGGGAGCTTGAACGCGGTCTCGTGCAGGAACTGCTCGTAGCCCTTGATGTCGGGCACCAGCACCTTGATGACGTAGTCCGCCTGGCCGGTGGTGGAGTAGCAGCTCACGATCTGCGGGCAGTCGGCCACCGCCTGCTCGAAGCGGCGCACGTCGTCCTCGTTGTGGCGGGTGAGGTTCACCTCCGCGATCACGCACAGCGACAGGCCCACCTTCTCGCGGTCGATCAGCGCGGTGTAGCCGCGGATGATGCCGGCCGCCTCCATGTCCTTCACCCGCTTCCAGCAGGGCGTGCTGGACAGGCCCACCCGTTCGGCCAGCTGCTGCACCGTCTGGCGGGAATCGCGCTGCAGCTCGGTGAGCAGCACCACGTCATGTCTGTCTAGCGGTTCCATTCTTCTGTTTCCCGGTTTGGAGGAAAAACGTTCCTGCCGGATTGTCAAACCGAAGGAAGAAAGAAGCAAATTCCGCCCTTGTTTGCGTACGCTTGACGCTCCTCAAAGAGAGCCGACCAGAGCACCCGCCATGCCCGAGACAAGCCCTTCCTCCTCCGTCGTCCGCCCCGAGTACAAGCTGAGCGACAGCCTGTGGGCACGCGAGGGCCAGATCTTCCTCACCGGCACCCAGGCGCTGATCCGCCTGATGCTGATGCAGCGCCAGCGCGACGCCGCCATCGGCTGGAACACCCAGGGTTTCATCAGCGGCTACCGCGGCTCGCCGCTGGGCATGGTGGACCAGGCGGTGTGGAAGGCCGGCAAGAAGTTCGAGGAGCAGGGCCTGCGTTTCCTGCCCGCGATCAACGAGGAGCTGGGTGCCACGGCAGTGCTGGGCACCCAGCGGGTGGAGGCCGACCCCGAGCGCACCTGCGACGGCGTGTTTGCCATGTGGTACGGCAAGGGCCCGGGCGTGGACCGCGCCGCCGACGCGCTCAAGCACGGCAATGCCTACGGCGCCTCGCCGCATGGTGGCGTGCTGATGGTGGCCGGGGACGACCACGGCTGCGTCTCGTCCTCCATGCCGCACCAGAGCGACCAGGCCTTCCAGGCCTGGCATGCGCCCATCGTGTCACCGGGCAACGTCGCGGAGTACCTGGAGTTCGGCCTCTACGGCTGGGCCCTCAGCCGCTTCTCGGGCAACTGGGTCGGCTTCACCGCCTTGAGCGAGGTGGTGGAAAGCGGCTCCACGGTGGACCTGGACCTGGTGAACGCCCGCGTGGCCACCTGGCAAGACGCCAACACCGTGCGCCAGATCACCGGCTACACCCCGCCCGCCGACGGCCTGCACTACCGCTGGCCCGACCTGCCGTCGCTCAAGATCGAGCAGCGCCTGCACGCCAAGCTGGACGCGGTGCGCGCCTTTGCACGCGTGAACAGCATCGACCGCCAGGTGGTGAGCGCCGAGCACGCCACCGTGGGCATCGTCACCGCCGGCAAGGCGCACTACGACTTCATGGAAGTGCTGCGCCGGCTCGACGTCTCGCCCGAGGTGCTGGCGCAGCATGGCGTGCGCATCTACAAGCTGGGCCTCACCTACCCGATCGAGACCACCCGCATGCTGGACTTCGTGCGCGGGCTGAAGGAGGTGCTGGTCATCGAGGAGAAGGGTGCGGTGGTCGAGGACCAGTTGCGCGCCCTGCTCTACAACCACCCGGTGCGCCCGGCCATCGTCGGCAAGCACGACGTGGACGGCAAGCCGCTGATCTCCGCGCTGGGTGAGCTGCGCCCGTCGCGCCTGATCGAGACGGTGGCGCACTGGCTGGTGCGCCACTTCCCCGACCTGGACCGCCGCGCGCTGGTGCGCGACTTCACCCTGCCGGACCTGCTCTCCAACGCGAGCGACAGCGTCAAGCGCCTGCCCTACTTCTGCGCCGGCTGCCCGCACAACACCAGCACCAAGGTGCCGGAGGGCTCCCATGCGCAGGCCGGCATCGGCTGCCACTTCATGGCCAGCTGGATGAACCGCGACACCGAAGGCCTGATCCAGATGGGCGGCGAAGGCGTGGACTGGGTGTCGCACGCCATGTTCACGAAGGTGCCGCATGTGTTCCAGAACCTCGGCGACGGCACCTACTACCACTCGGGCTACCTTGCGATCCGCCAGGCGGTGGCCGCCAAGGCCACGCTCACCTACAAGATCCTGTTCAACGACGCGGTGGCTATGACCGGTGGCCAGCCGGTGGACGGCGTGATCACGGTGGATGCGATCGCGCGCCAGGTGGAAGCCGAAGGCGTGAAGCAGGTGGTGGTGCTGTCGGACGACATCGGCAAGTACGACACCATCAAGCACAAGTTCCCCGCCGGCACCGAGTTCCATGACCGCGCCGAGCTGGACACGGTGCAGCGCCGGCTGCGCGAGATGGCCGGTGTGACGGTGCTGATCTACGAACAGACCTGCGCCGCCGAAAAACGCCGCCGCCGCAAGAAGGGCGAGCTGGTGGACCCGGCACGGCGCGTGTTCATCAACGAGCAGGTGTGCGAAGGCTGTGGCGACTGCTCGGTGCAGAGCAACTGCGTGGCGGTGCTGCCGCTGGAAACGCCGCTGGGCCGCAAGCGCAAGATCGACCAGAGCAGCTGCAACAAGGACTACTCCTGCGCCAAGGGCTTCTGCCCGAGCTTCGTGGGCGTGCTGGGGGGCAAGCTGCGGAAGAAGGCGGGCGCTTTGTCCGGCGGCAGTGGCGATTTCATGAAGCGTGTGGACTCGCTGGCGCAGCCCGCTCCCCACACCTGGACCGGCCCCTACGACCTGCTGGTCACCGGCGTCGGCGGCACCGGCGTGGTGACGGTCGGCGCACTGATCTCCATGGCCGCCCACCTCGAAGGCAAGAGCGCCAGCGTGCTTGACTTCATGGGCTTTGCGCAAAAGGGCGGCTCGGTGCTCAGCTTCGTGCGCCTGGCCGACGTGCCGCAGCGGCTGAACCAGGTGCGCATCGACACCCAGCAGGCCGACGCGCTGCTGGCCTGCGATCTGGTGGTGGGCGCCTCGGGCGACGCGTTGCAGACGGTGCGGCACGGCCGCACGCGCATCCTGGCCAACACGCATGAAGTGCCGGTGGCCGAGAGCCTGCACAACCCGGACGCCAGCCTCAAGGTGCCGCAGCTGCTGGAAAAACTGCGCTTTGCCGCGGGGGCCGAGCGGGTGGAGACGTTGGACGCGCAGGCGCTGGCCGAGGCCTTCCTCGGCGACTCGATCGTGTCCAACATCCTGGCGCTGGGTTATGCCTGGCAGCGCGGTCTGGTGCCGGTGAGCCTGGCCGCCCTGCTGCGCGCGATTGAGCTCAACGGCGTGGCGGTGGACAACAACAAGCTCGCCTTCTCGCTCGGCCGCCTGGCCGCCGCGGACCCGGCGGCCATCCAGCAACTGCTGCAGGCCGACCTGGCCGAGGACTCGATGCCCGAAAAGCTGGACGCACTCGTCGCGCGGGGTGTCGCGCACCTCACCGGCTACCAGAACGCCGCCTATGCCCAGCGTTATGCCGACCTCGTGTCCAGCGTGCGCCAGCGCGAGCAGGCCCTGGGCACCGACCCCGCCCTGCCCTTCACGCGCACGGTGGCGCAGAGCCTGCTGAAGCTGATGGCCTACAAGGACGAATACGAAGTGGCGCGCCTGTACACCGACGGCCACTTCGCCGAGCGGCTGAAGCAGCAGTTCGAAGGCGATTTCGAGCTCGAGTTCTACATGGCGCCGCCGGTGATCAGCCGCGCCAGGAACGGCCAGGCGCCGAAGAAGGTGCGCCTGGGCGGCTGGATGCTGCCGGCGATGAAGCTGCTGGCCTCGGCGCGCGGCCTGCGTGGCAGCTGGCTGGACATCTTCGGCAAGACGGAAGAGCGCCGCATGGAGCGCCAGCTGATCGAGGCGTATGTGCAGCGGGTGCAATCGCTGCTCCCGGCCTTGAGCCCCGAGCGGCTGAAGGTGGCCACCGACATCGCCGCGCTGCCGCTGTCGATGCGCGGTTTTGGCCACGTGAAGATCGCCAACGTGGCGCTGGCCAAGGCGCGCGAAGCGGAGCTGCTGCATCGCTTCGACCCGGCGGCGTATCCGCGCCCGGCGGCCAGCAAGGCCGCTGGCCAGATCCGCGGCATCCGGGTCACGACGGCCGCGGCGCGCTGAGCCGGCCCGTACCGAGGCGACCGCCTCTGCGCCGCGCGGCCGCTCACAGGCTGCGCGGCGGTTTCTTCTCGTACCAGTGCGTGATGCGCTGGCCGTCCCAGTGCAACGCGATGTGGGCGCTCTGGCGCGCGGCCTTCAGCGCGCGCGGACGGAACACGCCCACGCACACGCCACCGTCGTGGCGCACGCTGTCGTAGATGACGCCCCAGCTGCCGGCGTCGCGCAGCGCGCGCCCCAGGCGCTGCGGCGCCGAGTAGTCCAGCGGGTGGTACAGCGCCGGTTCGCTGGCGCGCAGCGGCCGCAGGTCGTGCAGCGGCGCCTCCAGGTCGGCGGCGATCAGGCGCAGGTCGATGTCGATCGCCGGCTCCGCGGTGTAGGCCAGGAACACGCCGCGGTGGTAGCTCACCTCGGCGACCGCCGTCTCGCGCGTGTCGGCCGCGTAGTACACGCCGTAGTGGCCGTCGGAGAAGCGCGAGCCGTCCGGGTTCAGGTGAGTGAAGGCCGCCATGATGGGCGTGCTGCCCGGCCCGCTGATGCGCTCGTCCACCGGCACCAGCGGCAGCTGGCCCACCTCGTCGCGGATGCGCGGGTTGGTGAGCGCCTCCACCGCGTACACCACCTCCAGGTCGGCGGGGTCGGCGATCGCGTCGTACAGGCCGACGGTGGGATAGCGCGACGGGATCAGGCGATAGCAGGGCCGCCAGGCGATGGGCTCGACGGCGATGTCCGCGGCCCGCACATCGGTCAAGCCTTGCCTCCGCGTTGGGCGTCCAGGTATTGGCGCACCACGAACAGGTCGGCCACCTGGCCGCCCATCATGCGCTCCAGCGCGGAGCGGCCGGCGAACAGCGGCGCGGCATTGGGCTTGCGGATCCACTCGTCGGCCCGCTCGGGCACCGGCAGCAGGATCTGCAAGGCGGCGTAGATGCCGAACAGGTAGGACAAGCGTTCCAGCACATGCCGGTCCAGCGGGCCGGGCTTGCCCTGCTTCCACTGGTAGAGCGTGGTGCGGCCGACGCCCAGCAGCGTGGTCTGCTCCGCGACGCTCAGTTTCCAGGCTTCGGCCAGGCGCCAGAAGGTGCGTAAAGCGGCCGCGGCCGCAGCGGCGGAGTTCAGGTCAACGGGGTGGAGGTCGGGGGCACGCAGGGCAGCACTCATGCCCGGCAGTTTATTCCGTTAGTGAACAAACTTCAATCGAATGTTCATGCACGAACATCCCCGGCAGATCAAGGCAGCGCCTGCAGGAAGGCCCGGCTGTAGGCCTGCGGCGGCTGCGCCAGGCCGCTGCAGCGGGGGGAAACGCCTGCTTCGGCAGGCGGGCATGGCGTGTCGCGGTCCAGCGACCACCAATGCAGGCCACCCAGCCCTTGCTCGCGCACCGCGCGGCCCAGCTGCTCCGCGTCCGCCAGGGTGAACACGTTCTCCACCACGTCGTTCACGCCGATCATCGCGGTGAGCTCGATGTGGTTCATCGGCACACGCTGGCCCTCGTGCAGGTTCTGCGCCGCGCGCAGCGCCGAGCGCGCCATGTCGCAGCGCTGCCCTTCGGGCGTGGCCTTGAGCACGCAGCGGCTGGCGTGGGCGCGGCCGTAGTTCATCACCATCAGGTTGATGTAGGGGTCGCGCACGCGGTGCTTGCGCAGCGCCGCGAGCACGCGCTGGCCGATGCGGTTGAGGCTGCGGCCGCTGCCATCCGATGCGGCGAAGGTGGGCAGCGTGAAGCTCATGCGCAGGCCCGGGTGGCGCGCCTGCGCCCGCGCGATCTGCCGCACCAGGGCGTTGATGGACGCGTCGGACTGGCCAGCCTCGATGTCGAAGTCGAAGCCCACCAGCTGCGGCGAGGCATAACGCGCGATGAAGCGCTCCATGCCCTCGTCGCTGTCGCAGTGGAACTGCTGCCCCTGGCCGCCGGTGGACACGATGTAGCGCTGCTTCGCCTGCACGAACGCTGCCACGTTGGCCTGCGCAAAGCGCTCGGTGACGATGCCATCGCCCCAGTGTTCGTTGCCGCAGTCGCCGGTGGCAAAGGCCCAGCTGACCACCGCGCCGGGCGCCAGCGCCTGCGCCAGCGGCTGCGCCGGTGTGGTGTCGGCGGGGGCGGCCTGCATCAGGTGCGTGTGGGCATCGAAGGCGAGCGGGGCATGCTTGTAGGGCCCGATCACGAGGGACGGCTCGGCTCGCGCAGCCGGCGCGGCACAGGCCAGCAGCAGCGCCGCCACGGCAGTCGGGATTCGTCCAGCACGCATCGAGGGTCTCCAGGCAAAACGGGCAAACGGTTCAGATCGCGATGTACCAGCGGCGGCGGTCCATGGCCGCCATCAGCACCCAGACCACGCCGGTGAAAGCCACGGCGAACGCGGCCGATGGCACCCAGGGCGGCAGGCCGCTCATCGGCGCGGCAAACAGCGCGGGGTAAAGGTGCTCCATCGCGCCCGTGCCGGCCAGCGCACAAGTGCCCAGCCAGGCCAGCGCGTAGGCCGTGATGGCGTTGCGCCCCATGGCGCGGCCCAGCGGCGGCGCGCCCATGCGGTCGATGAGGCGATGCGCCAGTGCCAGCAACAGCAGGGAGAGGCCACCGGTCCACAGCGCGAACGACGGCGTCCACAGATGTTTGTTGAGCGGCTGCCACCCAGCCCACAGCGCACCCGCCACGCAAGCCGCCAGCCCCATCCCCAGCAGCGCGCCGCCGGCGCCGCGCCGCAGCAGCGCACCGGCCCGCACACCGAGCAAGGTGCTCGCGATGGCCGGCACCGTGCTCAACAGCCCTTCGGGATCATGGGCACGCCCGCTGGCCGCGTCGAACTGGTAGGCATGCGGGCCCAGGATCCAGGTGTCCACCCGATCGGGCAGGTTCACCCATGGCTGCAAGGAGCCGCCCGCTGCCAGCAAGAGGCCGTAGCCAGCCAGCAGCAGCGCCAGCAGCACCCACTGCAGGCCCGCGCGCAGGTACAGCGCCGCCAGGCCGGCCACCGCGTAGCAGACGCCGATGCGCTGCAGCACACCCAGCACGCGGAACGGACGCTGCTCGATCGTGAGCCAGGCCACCGCCTGCAGCAGCAGGCCGAGCAGCAGGATGCGCAAGGCCCGCACCAGCACCTTGCGTGACAGCGCAGCGGCGTCGGCGCCGCGCTCGCGCAGCGGCACCAGGCCCAGCGAGATCGAGACGCCCATGATCACCAGGAACAACGGGAACACCAGGTCGGGCGGCGTCAGGCCATGCCACCGCGCATGCTCCAGCCAGGGATGCACATGGCCCCAGTCACCGGCGTTGTTCACCAGCAGCATCGCGGCCACGGTGAGGCCGCGCAGGGCATCCACCGACTGCAGCCGCGCGGGTGGCGGAGAGGCGGTACCGGTGGCGAATGGCGGTATCGACGGCGGCATCTGAAGCTGCGTTGTTTGCCAGAACAAAAAAGGCGAGGCCGCCAAAGCGCCTCGCCTGGGAAGACGAGGCCGAAGCGAATGCCCCGGCCCGTGGAGACACCTCAGCTCAGATCTGGCCCCGGATGCCGAAGAAGAACTGGCGGCCGTTCTTGTAGAACGCGCGCGGCTGCTCCGGCGTGGCGGCATACGACTTCAGCGTGGGATCGTTCAAGTCCTTGCCCTCGAGGGTGAGGGACAGGTTCTTGGTGATCTTGTAGCCCAGCGACGCCGACACCGTGCCGATCGCGTCCTGGTAGATCGCGCTGTTGCGGTTCAGGCCGTTGAGGAACTTCGAGCGGTAGTTGTACGCGACCCGTGCGTTGAACAGGTCGTTCTCGAAGAAGGCCCCCAGGTTGTAGGTGTTCTTCGAGTTGCCCACCATGTCGCAATTGCCGATGGTCTCGCACGCCGAGCCGGGCGCCTTGCCGGTCTCCTTGCCGTCGGAGTGGGTGTAGTTGGCATTGAAGCCGAAGCCGTTGCCCAGATCCTGCACATAAGCCAGTTCGAAACCGCGCACCTCCGCCTTGGTGTTCGTGGCGGCGCTCATGTTGTATTCCGCGTCATGGCCCAGCGACTGGTTGAAGTAGGTCGCCTTGTACTGGCCATAGGTGACGTAGGTGCTCATGTTCATTGCGAACACGCCAGCCGACACCATCGACTTCGGAGAGAAGTACCACTCGATGCCCAGGTCGAAGTTGTTCGACCGGATCGGCTTGAGCTTCGGGTTGCCGCCGGTGCCTGTGCCCTGGATGTCCTGCAAGCTCAATGCACCCAGCGAGCCGATTTCCGGCCTGGCCATGGTGCGGCTGAGTGCCGCGCGGCCGATCAAGGACTTGGAGAACTCGTAGCGGAGGTTGGCGCTGGGCAGCACGTCGGTGTAGCTGCTGTCGTTGATCACCGGAGCCCACACGTTGTTGGGCGAGCCGTTCTCCACGTGCACCTTGCTGTTCACCAGGCGAAGGCCGACGTTGCCGGACATCGCGCCCACCCCGTAGTCCGCCATCACATAAGCGGCCGAGGTCTTTTCGCGGATGTCGAATTCGCTCTGGTAGGCGTGGTTGGCGAAGGACACGAAGCGGTCGCCCCAGGCGTTCACCGAGTCCGCGGAGAAGGTCCACGCGCCGCTCAGCATGTTCGGCAGCGGGCTGCTGGGAAAGTGCGTCAACCCACCCGTGGGGGCGTTGGCAAGGTCGCCCGCGCCGTCGGCCAGGGTGCCCCCAAGCCAGGTCAGCGTGCGGCGGTGGTTCGCGAACCGCACGCCGAAATGCAGCGCAGAGACGGCTTCCATGTCCAGGCGCAAGGTGGCGTCCGCCTGGGCATAGTCCTCCTTGTCGTTGGTGGTGATGTCCGAGGCCCACCCGCCGAAGAAAGGCGCGCCGGTGCGCGGCGAGAAGGTGCCCGCGTTGTCGATGCTCACGTTGGCCGGTGCATCCAGGCCGTGCAGCGTGATGGTGCTGCCGGAGTAGGCGTTCCACACCTCATAGCCATAGTCGCGTGCATGGCCGGTGCCGCGGGTGGTGCCGAGCTTGCCCTTGATCGAGAGCTTTTCGCTCGGGCGGTAGTCGGCGTCGAGGTTGAGGAATTTGCTCTCCATGTAGGAGCCGGGGCGGGAAATCACGTCCTGCACCGACGCACCCATCTTCGAGCAGTCCGCCACCGGACAGTTGGCCGGGAAGGTGAGCGACGTGATCGTGTCGCCGGTGACCGTATAGCTGCTGGGCACCGCGCTGTTCGCGTCATTCGACCAGTTGTTCGACAACACCTGGTACGGCGACAGCATGAAGTTCGCGTTGATGTTGGTCGCGTTCATGCGACTGTAGAAACCAGAGGCGTCCAGCGTGAGGTCGCTGGTGGGCTTGACCTGCACATCGATCAACCCGCCCTTGCGCACCCGCTCCTGCTGGAACAGCACGGAGCCGGTCAGCAAGGAGATGTTCTTGCCTTCCACTTCGGGGTTGGCGGCGATCCAGGCTGGGGCGAACCATGTGGCGACCTTGTCCCACCACAGGAACTCCTGGCCGAACCGCTGGAGATGCCGCTTCTCGTGGAACGCCTGCACCAGCACACCTACCGTCCCCGGCTCGTTCTTCCAATTGAACAGCGCGCTCACTTGCGGGTCGGTCTTCTTGGCCGCCTCGGTGTAGGCCGCTTCGATGGAGGCCATCGCACTCAGACCAGTCTGGAAGCTGAGTGGCTTGCGCGTCTCGATGTCAACGGTACCGACACCGCCACCCTCGACGATGTTGGCCTGGGACGTCTTGTAGACCGTCACGCGCCCGATGAGCTCCGATGGGAACAGCGAATAGCTGACGCTACGGCCGCCGCTGGTGATGTTGTCCACGTACCAGTCGCCGGTGGACACGGTGTGGCCGTTCAGCGTGGTAAGGGTCAGAAAAGACGGCGTGCCGCGGAGGGCCACACGGTCGTTCTCACCAAAGCCCCCTTCAGCGCCGCCCGCGGTCGCCACGCCGACACCGGGGATGCGCTGCAGGGAGTCGGCCACGTTCTTGTCCGGCATCTTGCCGACGTCCTCCGCGGTGATTACCTCGACCAGCGACTCGGCATTTCGCTTCTGGGTGAGCGACTGCTGCAGCGATGCACGGATACCGGTCACCGTGACAGTCTGGACCTCCTCCTTGGGAGAAGGCGCCGCCTGGCTGGCCGCGGAGGCAGGTGCGGGGGCGGCCTGCTGTGCATGGGCCGCCAGGGCCGCGCCCATCAACGCGAGCGCGACCGCCGATGCAATGGGTGTCTGTTGAATCTTCATGTGCTCCTCTCGACCATGGTTGGCCAGTCTCGCGAAAGCGGCCGTTGTGACGCGGGTCCGGCCTGTGGCATCGTCTTGCTCGCGATGCTTGGGCGGCCGTTCCCCCTGTGAAACCGATCCTGTCCTCCGATGCGTACCACTATACTACCACTAAGGTCCAATATGCTACCAATCCGGAACAAAATTGTTACGGGCGCTTGACCAAGCTGCATCCAACCGCGCAAAGCACCCAAGAAAACCCTAAGAACACGCGTAACATGCTCCGTCCTGACTGGTACATCCCCTGGTACCGTACTGGTATCATTTTTGAAAGACATCCCACCCGGAGGGCGGCGGTATGACATCGCTGGCGCAAATCCTCGGAACGCTGGATCCGAACAGCAGCCTCCCGCTGTACCAGCAGCTGCAGCGCGCCCTGCGCGAGGCGATCGAAAAACACGTGCTCGGCCCGGAAGACGCGCTGCCGTCGGAGCGCCAGCTGGCGGCCGACCTGGGCGTGTCGCGCATCACCGTGCGCAAGGCGATCGAAGGGCTGATCGACGAGGGCCTGCTCGTGAGCCGGCAAGGCTCGGGCAACTTCGTCGGCACCCGCATCGACAAGAACTTTGCCAAGCTCACCTCCTTTTCGGAGGACATGCGCGCGCGCGGCCGCACCCCGCGCAGCGAATGGCTCAAGCGCGCGCAAGGCACGGTCACGCCCGAAGAAGCCCTCAAGCTCGCGCTCAGCCCCGGCACCCTGGTCTACCGCTTCCACCGCCTGCGTTTTGCCGACGATGAGCCGATGTCGCTGGAGTACTGCACGGTGGTGGCCTCCTGCCTGCCCTCGCTGGAGGCGGTGGACACCTCGTTGTACGACGCGCTGGAGCGCCAGGGCTGCCGCCCGGTGCGCGCGCTGCAGCGCCTGCGCGCGCTGCTGCTGGACGAGGAACAGGCCAAGCTGCTGGAGGCCCAGCCGGGCGATGCCGGCCTGCTGGTGGAGCGCCTGGGCTACCTGCGCGATGGGCGCGCGGTGGAGTTGTCGCAATCCTTCTACCGCGGCGACACCTACGACTTCGTTGCCGAACTGAACGCCTCGTAAAACTTGTGCCGGGGCGCACGGCCTACACTGGCGGGCTTCGCACGTGAGGCCTGCCACAAGCGGTGCCCACGCCCCGGTCACCCCCTGTTTTCAGCCCTCACCCATGATGAGCAAATCCGGATTTGCGTCGCGCACCGCCGCGGCTGTTGCGCTGGCCGTGGCCAGCATCTGCGCCCAGGCGCAAACCGCACCGGCCGCGGCCGCATCGGCGCCGCCGGAAGCGGCCCGCCCCGAGGTGGCCAAGGGCCTGCAGGCGGCCCAGGCGCTCATCAAGGAAGGCAAGCACGCCGAGGCGCTGGCGAAGCTGCGCGAAGCCGAAACCGCCGTGCCCAGCCTCACGCCCTACGAAAGCTTCTTCATCGACCGCACCCGCGCCGCCGCCGCACTGGGCACCGGCGACATCCCGCTGACCATCAAGTCACTTGAAGCCGCGCTGGCCACCGACCGCATGAAGGGCGACGAGCTGCGCGACATGCTGCGCGCGCTGGCCGACCTGACCTACCGCAGCAAGGACTACACGAAGTCGCTCGCCATGGCGCAGCGCTACTTCAAGGAAGGCGGCACCGACCCCAACGTGCACACCATCCTGGTCAATGACCTGTACCTGTCGGGCGACTTTGCCAATGCCGCCAAGGAGATCGCCGCTGACGTGAAGGCCGACGAAGCCGCCGGCCGCGCCACCCCCGAGCAGACGCTGCGCATGCTGGCCAGCGCGCAGGCCAAGATCAAGGACGAAGCCGGTTACGCCCAGACGCTGGAGCGCATCGTCGCCCGCTACCCCAAGCCCGACCTGTGGGGCGACCTGATCTGGCGCGTGCAGTCGCAAGCCAACTTCGGCGATCACCTGCGCCTGGACGCCTACCGCCTGCGCCTGGCCACCAACTCGATGGTGCAGGGCGCCGAGTACGTGGAAATGGCCCAGTTGGCGATGGCCGCCGGCTACCCGGCCGAAGCGGTGAAGGCGATCGACCAGGGTTACGCCAGCGGCAAGCTAGGCACCGGCCCCAACGCCAAGGCGCACCAGCAGCTGCGTGACCAGGCCCGCAAGCAGGCCGCCAGCGACGCGCCCAACCTGGCGCAGGCCGCCAACGGCCCGCAGACCGGCCGCGACGCCAATGCGATGGTGAACATCGGCTATGCCCTCGCCACCGCCGGCCAGGCCGACAAGGGCGTCGCGCTGATCGAGCAGGGCATCGCCAAGGGCGGGCTCAAGCGGCCCGACGAGGCGCGCCTGCACCTGGGCGTGGCGCAGTGGATGGCAGGCCAGAAGGACGCCGCCGCCAAGACGTTGAAGACGGTGCAAGGCAAGGACGGCACGGCCGACCTTGCCCGCCTGTGGGTGCTGGTGGCGCAGGCGCCGGCCGCCACCACCGCGCAGCAGTAAGCCACCGCCGGCCCGCAAAACACGGGTGGGGCGACGAGGAGCACCGCCCCACCCAACCTCGCGAGAGAACCTGCTGCGACCGCGGGCGCATTCCTTCTACAGCTGCAGGCGCACCGGTACGCGGTTGATCCACCCCACCAGCGCCATCACGAGCACCGCATAGGCGGCGGCCCACAGCACACCCGGCACGCCTTGGCGCAGCAGCGGCGGCAAGCCCCAGCCGAGCGCCTGCAGCGCCGCCCCGATCACGAAGGGCAGCAGGTACAGCACCAGCGGGTTCTGCGCCGCGGGCGCCACCCAGGCGGTCCAGCGCTGCAGCCCGCGCCGGTCCACCAGCGCGTGCAGCGCGGCAAACAGGCCCACGCACCAGGCAGCGCTGTAGAAGCACCAGGCCGGCGTGGCGTGGATCTTCGAGATGCCGAACAGCGGCCGCGTCAGCGCACCGGCGGCCACCAGCGCCAGCAGCAGCAGGCTCGTCTTGGCGAAGCGGGCCACCGCATCGTCGGGCTGCCCGGCCTGGAAGAAGATCAGCGCGCACACCACGCCGCACAGCACGATGGACGTGTGGGCGGCATGGCCGTCATGGCTGAGCAGCCAGCCCTGCACCGGGTTGTCGGCGCCGCTGTGCAGGTGGCTCACGCCGTAGTACACCGTGCAGGCCGCCACCATCACTAGCAGCATCGCCACCCGCCCGCGCGCCAGCTGGTAGAGCACGCAGGCGGCTCCATAGGCCCAGCCAATCAGGCCGAGGATGCCCCACCACTGCGGCGTCATCGTCTGCCGGCCGTCCGGGCCACCGCGGTACAGCGCGGCCAGCAGCAGCAACAGCAGCACGCCCGCCAGCCGCAGCGTCTGGCGCAGCACCTGCGGCTCGAGCGGGAACACGCCCCACACCAGCAGGAAGGCCAGGTACAGCAGCAGCGACCACACCGGCATGGGCACCACCATGAACGCCGGGTTGAAGCCACTTTCGGCGTTGACCATGAAGTAGCCCATCACCACCAGCGCAAGCGCGCGGCTGCCCACGTGCCGCTGCAGCGCCCAGCCCTGTTCACCGAGCTGCAGCCGGCGCTGGAGCGCGAACGGGATGGACAGGCCGACGATGAACAGGAACGCAGGGAACACCACGTCCACGAAGCTCATCGCATCCGCGTCGGCCGGCATGTGCCTGGCCCAGGCCGGAATGCCGCTCACGCCATGCAGCTCGTTCACGAACACCATCACCAGGAAGGTGAGCCCGCGAAAGGCATCGAGCGAGCGGATGCGCCCGGCGTGCAGCGCGGGCAGGGTCGCCAGTGGCTGCCCGTTCACAGCGCGACGCGCACGCCGAGGTAGTACTGCCGGCCGTTGGAATAGAACGCGCGCGGCTGGTCCTTGTTGTCGCCGTAGTACTTGAGCACGGGGTTGTTCAGGTTGAGCGCATCGAAGGTGATGGACACGCTGTCGGTGAGCTTGACGTTCACCGACGCCGCGAGGTTGCCCACGGCGGCGGCCGTTTCGGTGGTGGAGCGGTCCAGCCCCACCAGGAAGTCCGAGCGATAGGTGTAGGCCAGGCGCGCGCTGAAGCGGTCGTTCTCGTAATACGCCTCCAGGTTGCCGGTGTTGCGGGAGGAGCCGGTGAGCCGGCCTCCGGCGTCGTCCTTGCCATCGGTGTAGGTGTAGTTCACCACCGCGCCGAAGCCGCCGCCGATGGGCGTGGACAGGCTGAGCTCCACGCCCTTGTTCTTCGCCTTCACGTTCACCGGCGAGGTGATGGAGTAGGTGTCGAACTGGTTGCGGCTTTTGTTGAACAGGCTCTGCTGCGAGGTACCGAAGCCCACGTAGGAGGACATGTCCATGAAGAACACACCCACCGAGGCCAGGGCCTTGGGTGCGAAATACCACTCCAAGGTGGCGTCGTAGTTCGTCGAGCGCACCGGCTTGAGCTCCGGGTTGCCGCCGGTGCCCGAGAGCGTCAGGTCGTCCAGGCTGGTGATGGCGCCGGCCAGCGCGCTGTAGTCGGCGCGCGCGATGGTGCGCGCCACCGCCAGGCGCGCTACCAGCTGCTTCGACAGGTCGAACTTGATGTTGGCGCTGGGCAGCGCATCGAAGTAGTTCTTGCTCACCGTCGTGGGCGTGTACGGGCCGTAGTCGGAGCCGGTGATCGGGTTGGGGCCATCGGGCACGTTGAAGTTCACACGCTGGCGTGTCTGCACCAGCCGCACCCCCGCGTTCGCACGCCAGCCTGAACCGCTGAAGTTGGCCATGCCGTAGGCCGCCAGCGTCTGCTCCTGCACACCGAGCTCGCCCTGCCAGTAGTGTTGCGTGGGCCCGCTGGACGCATGCGACAGCACATAGGCCTGCACGGCCTCGGGCGACAGGTGCCACACGTCGCGCAGGAAGCCGGCGCCCGCGCCGAAGCCGCTGCCGAAGTTGCCCGGGTACTTCTCGCCGTGCCAGTCGGCGCTGCCGCCGCAGCCGCCATCGGCCCAGCCGCAGCCGCCGTTCTGCGGGAACTGCACCTCACGCCGGTGCTTGGCATAACGCAGGCCGAACTTCAGCGATTCCCAGATGCCACTGTCCAGCGCCATCTCGGCGTCGGCCTGGGCATAGGTTTCCTCGTCGAGCACGTGCACGGTGGAGTACCAGGTGCCGAAGGGCAGCGCCTCGTTGTAGTTGGCGGGGTTGGCGCCAGGGAAGGACACGGTGGCCGGCGCGCCGATGCCGTTCATGTCGTAGCGCATGCCGGAGTTGACCAGCAGCGACTCATACCCCAGGTCGCCCGGCGTGGAGCCGATGCCATGGGTGTAGCCCAGCTTGCCGCTGAAGGTGAAGCGATCGGTCGGCTTGTACTTGCCGTTGAAGTCCACGTAATACGTTTCCGCCTTGGCGCCCGGGCGGTAGATCTTGTCCACCACGCCGGGCGACACCTCCGGATGCGCGGGGTCGTACGTGATGGTGGGGAACACCGCCGACACGATGGTGCCGTTGCGCACCGTCATCGAATCGGGCACCACGCCGGCGTCGAACAGCGCCTGCGGATTGGCCATGAAGTTGGTGTCGTAGTTGGTGGCCGCCAGGTGCGAGAAAAAGGCGTTGGCGTCCAGCGTGAGCGTGTTGCTGGGCTTCAACTCCACGTCGAGCACGCCACCGGTGCGCACGCGCTTTTGCGTGAACAGCGCGGAGCCGATCAGGGACGGGTACTTCACCACGCTGCCATCGGGCATCGTCAGCTCGCCATAACCGAGGAACTCCTGCCCGTCCCGGCGCTCATGCCGCGCTTCCGAAAAGGCCTGGAACAGCACGCCGAAGGTGCCGGCCTCGTTCTTCCAGTTCACCAGCGCGTTCAGCTGCGGGTCGTACTTTTTCGGCAGGTCGGCGTAGATCACCTGCGCCGACGCCTCCAGCGTGAGCGGCTTCTTGAAGCTCAGCGGCGTGCGGGTCTCGATGTCCACCGCGCCCGACACGCCGCCTTCCACCAGGTCGGCCTGCGCGCTCTTGCGCACCACCACGCGGCTCACGATCTCCGAGGGCAGCAGGGTGTAGCTCACGCTGCGGCCCACGGTCTCGGTCTGGTCCAGCACGAACCAGTCGCCAGTGGCCACCGGGTGGCCGTTGATCAGCGTCTGCGTGAGGCTGGGGCTGGTGCCGCGGATGCTCACGCGGTCGTTCTCCGAGAAGCCGCCCTCGCCACCGGCGGCCGAGGAGATGTTGATGCCGGGCAGGCGCTGGATCGCGTCGGCCACGTTCTTGTCGGGCAGCTTGCCAATGTCCTCCGCGGTGATCACCTCCACCACCGAATCGGCGTCGCGCTTGGCGGCCAGCGACTGCTGCCGCGAGGCGCGGATGCCGGTGATGATGACCGTCTGCGCATCGTCCTTCGCGGGGTCCGCGCTCTGCGCCTGCGCCATGCCGGCAGTGGCGAGCAGCAGCCCGGCCACGGCCAGGGCAATCGGGGTAGGCTGGGCTGTCATGGGGTCTCCGGCTGGATGCAACGCCACCGCATTGGAAGCCGGCATCGCGCGGCCGGCCATTCCGGGATGTACTCCCCGCATGCAGTAGAACTACCAAGTCCGGCGGTAGAAGCCTCGATTGCCGATGCAGCCGCCAACGCGTGAAATGGCGTCCATGATCACGACCACGAGGACGACACTGCGGCTGCGCGCACTCGCCGCCGCAGCCCTGCTATGCACCGGCCTGGCCGCGCGCGCGGCAGAGCTCAACCTGTGGGTGATGAACACCACCGAGCAGCAGCAGCAGGACATGCGCGAGCTGCTGCGCCCGCTGCTGGCCGCCAACCCCGGGCTGCGTGTCAACGTGACGGTGCTCAACTGGGAATCGGCCTGGGCCAAGATCACCGCCGCGGCCGCATCCGGCCAGGGGCCGGACGTGATCGAGCTGGGCACCACCTGGGTGCCGGCCATCGCGTCGATGAACGCGCTGGAGCCCTTGAGCGACGCGCAGCAGGCCGAAGCCGGCGGCGCGAAAGCTTTCTTCCCCGTGATGTGGGGCACCACCCGCGCGCAGAACGACGGCAAGGTGGTCGCGATTCCCTGGTATGCCGACGCCCGCGCGGCCTTCTACCGCAGCGACGTGTTCAAGCAGGCCGGCATCGAGCCGCGCGATGCCTTTGCCAACTGGGGCAGCTTCAAGCAGGCGATGCAGAAGATCAACGGCATGGAGGTCAACGGCCGCAAGATCGCTGCCCTCGGCTACCCCGGCAAGAACGACTGGAACGTGGTGCACAACCTCGCGCCCTGGATCTGGAACGCCGGCGGTGACCTGCTGTCGGCCGATCGCCAGCGCTCGGGCATCAACTCCACCGAGGCGGTGCAGGCCATCGCCTACTACACCAGCTTCGCGGCTGAAGGCCTGGTGCCCGCCAGCGCGCTGGAGAAAGACTCGGGCCAGATCGAATCGGGCTTCTTCAACGGCCAGTACGCGGTGATCTTCAGCGGCCCCTGGGTGCTCAAGCAGATGGCCACGCCCAAGGCCAAGGGCGGCCAGCTCGAAAGCCTGGCCGCGCGCAACTTCGGCATCGCGCCCTACCCCGCCGGGCTCAAGGGCCACCAGACCTTCTTCTCCGGCTCGGACCTGGCGGTGATGAAGTCGTCCAAGAACAAGGCCGAGGCCTGGAAGCTGGTGGCCTGGCTCACCGGGCGCGATGCGCAGGTGCTGTTCAGCAAGATGTCCGGCATGCTGCCCACGCGGCTGGACGCCGCGGCCGACCCGCAGCTGATGGCCAACCCGCACTACGCGCAGTTCATGGCGCAGGTGAAGAACGGCCGCCACTACCCATCCATTGCCGGCTGGGGGCCGCTGGAGTCGGTGTACCTGAAGAACCTGGGCCAGATGTTCGACATCGTGAGCGGCCAGAAGGGCAAGTACTCACCGCTGGCCATCAAGCAGGCGATGGACGCGGCCGCGCATGAGGCCGACCAGGTGCTCTCGGCCTCGCGCTGAAGGCCACGCTCAGCCGGCCATGACCCGCAAGCGCAGGCTCGACCCCTTCCCTTACCTGCTGCTGCTGCCGGCGGTGGGGCTGATGGCCGCGGTGAACGGGCTGCCGATCGTGCAGGGCTTCTACATGAGCCTGCTCAAGCTCAACCAGTTCACCTTGGGCCAGTACCTGGACGCGCCCTTCGTCGGGCTGGACAACTACCGGCGCGTTCTGTTCGACCCCGACAACCCGCTGCGCGCGGGCCTGGGCCATGCGCTGCGCAACACCGCCTTGTTCACGCTGACCGTGTCCACGCTGGCCATCGGCATCGGCCTGGGCGTGGCGCTGCTGCTGAACCGCGACTTCCCCGGCAAGGCCATCGCCCGCACCCTGCTGCTGCTGCCGTGGATCGTGCCCTCCTACGTGGTGGGCACCTTGTGGGGCTTCATGTGGCAGCGCGACACCGGCATCGTCAACACCGTGCTGGTGGACTGGCTGCACCTGCTGGACGACAAGCCCTTCTGGCTGCTGGGCGCCAACAGCTTCTGGGCGATCGTGATCCCCACCGTGTGGCGCGCCTGGCCGGTGATGATGCTGATCTTCCTGGCCGCGCTGCAGGCGATTCCCGAAGAGCCTTATGAAGCCGCCACCTTGGACGGCGCCAGCCGCTGGCAGCAGTTCCTGCACATCACCCTGCCGCTGCTCAAGCCGGTGATCGTGATCCAGCTGATGTTCCAGATCATTGACAACGTGTACTCGTACAACATCGTGTCGATGATGTTCGGCAACGGCGCGGGCTTTCCGGGCGAGTGGGCCGACCTGCTGATGCCGCTGCTCACGCGCCAGTCCTTCAGCTACTGGCTGTTTGGCCAGGGCGCCGCGGTGTCCTTCGTGACCATGGCGCTGATGCTGCTGTTCGTGGCGGTGTGGCTGCGCGCCTTCCGCCAGAGCATGACCCATGATGAGGACTAGCCGCCGCCGGGCCTTCGCGCTCAACACGCTCACCTGGGCCATCGTCGCGCTGTCGCTCATGCCGATCGGGTGGATGCTGCTGAGCTCGCTACGCCACCCGGGCGACATCGTGGCCGGCAGCGTGGGGTTCAGCGACGCACCGCTGCGCTGGCAGAACTACCGCGACCTCTGGATCAACGTCGACTTCTTCACCTACTTCCGCAACAGCCTGATCGTGTGCGGGCTCACCACGGTGCTGTCCACCTTGTGTGCGCTGTGCGCGGCCTATGCGCTGGCGCGCTTTCGCTTCCGCGGCGCGCGCGCGGCCAGCCTCGGCTTCACGGTGACGCAGGTGGTGCCCGGCATGCTGTTCTTCCTGCCGCTGTACATGCTGTACCGCAGCCTGGGCGACCGCTGGGGCCTGCAGATGCTGGACAGCATGCACGGCCTGGTGTTCCTCTACGTGGCCCTGTTCACCCCCGCCAGCATCTGGATCATGCGGGGCTTCTTCGTGTCCATACCGCGCGACCTGGAGGACGCCGCCCGCATCGACGGCTGCTCGCGCTTCGGTGCCTTCGTGCGCATCGTGCTGCCGCTGAGCGCGCCCGGCATCATCGCCACCGCCACCTTCGTGTTTTTGCTGGCGTGGGACGAACTCTTTTTCGCCTGGGTGCTCACCAGCTCGCCCGACGTGCAGACCATTCCGGTGGGCATCCGCCTCTTCATCAGCCAGTTCCAGCACCGCTACGACCTGATGATGGCCGCCGGCGCAGTGAGCACGCTGCCGGTGCTGCTGGCCTTCTTTGCAGGGCAGCGCTACTTCGTGCAAGGCCTGGCGGCGGGGGCGGTGAAAGGATGAGGGGGCGCACATGAAGTTCCTGCACAACCATGTGGGCTATGCGCTCACCGCACCGAAGCGGGCGCTGCTGCAATGCAGCCCCGGCTTTGGCGGTGGCCGCTTTTCGCTCGTGAACGCGGACACGCGCGAGCTGCTGCTGGGTGCTGAGCTGCGGCCGCTGGGCGGTGTGGCGCGCTGGCGCGACTGGCAGTTCTGGGAGGCCGACTTTTCCGCGGTGCAGGCGCCGGCGCGCTGCTTTATCAGCCTGGACGGCGCCACGCCGCCGGTGGTGTCGCATACCTTCACGCTTGCCCCGCGGGTGCTGGACCGGCCGCTGCTGTCCGACCTGCTGCACTACTTCAAGGGCCAGCGCTGCACCGGCATCTTCGACGCCGCCGACCACGCCTGCCCGATCTTCGGCAGCGACGAGCGCGTGGACGTGCACGGCGGCTGGTACGACGCTTCGGGCGATGTGTCCAAGTACCTCTCGCACCTGTCCTACGCCAACTTCCTCAACCCACAGCAGACGCCGCAGCTGGTGTGGAACCTGATCGACGGCCGCTCGCGCCTTGGCGCGCAGCCGCTGTGGTTCGACGAGCGCATGGTGGACGAGGCGCTGCACGGCGCGGACTACCTGCTGCGCCTGCAGCACCCCAGCGGCTACTTCCACATGACCGTGTTCGACCGCTGGAGCAAGGACGTGGCGCAGCGCCGCGTGTGCAGCTACACCACCCAGCAGGGGCACATGTTCAGCACCACGCAGGCGGCTTTCAGGCAAGGCGGCGGCAGCACCATCGCCGCGCTGGCGCGGGCCAGCCAGCTGCCGCGCGACGGCGAGGCGCCGCGCGAGGCCTACCTGGCCGCGGCCGAGCGCGGGTTCGCGCACCTGCAGGCGCACAACCGCGAGTACCTGCCCGATGGGCAGGAGAACACCATCGACGACTACTGCGCGTTGCTCGCGGCCTGCGAGCTGGTGGCGGCGACCGGCGCGCCGGCGTATGGCGATGCGGCCGAGGCGCGCGCGGCCCGGCTGGTGGCGCGCCAGCATGAGGAGGGGTGGTTCTGGGCCGACGACGCCGCCACCCGCAGCTACGTGCACGCGGCCGAAGCGGGGCTGCCGTGTGTGGCGCTCGCCCGCTTTCTGGAGCTGATGCCCCGCTCGGCCGTGGCGCCCCGGGTGCGCGATGCGCTGGTGCGGGCCTGGCGGCATCAGCTCGCACTTGCGGCGCCGGGGGAAGGCAACCCCTTCGGCTACCCGCGTCAGTGGGTGCAACAACCCGGCCGCGCGCCGCGGGCGCAGTTCTTCATGCCGCATGACAACGACAGCGGCTACTGGTGGCAGGGCGAAAACGCGCGCCTCGCATCCATCGCCAGCGCGGCCCTGGCCACCCTGCCCCATCTGCAGGACCCCGCGCTGCGCAGCGGCCTGGCGGCGCTGGCGCAGCAGGCGACCGACTGGATCCTGGGCTTCAACCCGTTCGACGCCTGCATGATGCAGGGCCAAGGCCACAACCCGCCGCAGTATGAGCCGGGTTACTTCAACGCCCCCGGCGGCGTGTGCAACGGCATCACGGCCTGCCTGCACGACGAAGAGGACATCGACTTCCGCATGCCGCAGGACACCGACATGTCGCAGTCCTGGCGCTGGAGCGAACAGTGGCTGCCGCATGGCGCCTGGCTGTTTCTGGCCACCGCGCACGCCATCGGTGCCGGCTGAAGCGCAGTACGCTTGGGGCCCTTTCCCCCACCGAACTCGACCATGCCCCAGCACATCGGCATCGTGGCCTGCTCCGCCGAGGGCGCCGCGCTGTGTTACCGCACCATCTGCAGCGAGGGCGCTGCGCTGCTGGGCGCCCATGCGCACCCGGAGGTGACCATGCACACGCCGTCGCTGTCGCACTACGTGCAGTGCCTGGACCGCGGCGACTGGGCCGGCGTGGCCGAGCTGATGCTGGCCTCGGCGCACAAGCTGGCCGCGGCAGGCGCGGACTTCCTTATTTGCCCCGACAACACCATCCACCAGGCGCTGCCGCTGGTGTTGCCACGCTCGCCGCTGCACTGGCTGCACATTGCCGAGGTGGTGGCCGAGCAGGCGGTGCAGCGCGGCTTCGCTTGCGTGGGCATCACCGGCACCCGCTGGCTGGTGGACAGCGAGGTCTATCCGCAGGCGCTGACAGCGCGCGGCCTGCGCTGGCAGCGGCCGCCCGTGGATGAGCGGGTGGAGATCAACCGCATCATCATGGACGAGCTGGTGTGCGGCGTGATCCGGCCCGAAGGCGTGCGCTATTTCCAGCGCGTGATCGAGGGCCTGAAGGCGCAGGGCTGCGATGCGGTGGTGCTGGGCTGCACCGAGATCCCGCTCATCATCGACGACTCGAATTCCGCGTTGCCGACGTTGGACTCCACGCGCCTGCTGGCGCGCGCGGCGCTGCAACGCGCCTGCGCGGCGGCCTGAGCCGGCGCGGCTCGCGAGCGGCTCACAGGCCGCCGCGTGCGTTCAGGCCGCTTCGTTGCGCGCCGGCAGCTGCCGGGCTTGTTCACTGCCGATCGCCGGCAGGGCGAACGCGCCACCACCCAGATGGTGCACGGTATGCAGCTCGGTGTTGTCCGCCCGGAAGGACCAGCGGCCGGCCTGGAACACGCGGTCGTCGGCCCAGGCGCCCACCACTTCGCCGAAGAAGGTGTCGTAGGCCGCCTGCGCATGCGGCTCGCTGATCAGGCGGCATTCCAGCCAGGCCACGCAGCCTTCCACCAGCGGCAGGCCCAAGCTGCTGCCGGCGAAGGCGGCTATGCCGTAGCGCTGGAACTTGTCCTCGCCTTGCACCGCGGCGTCGCGCCCGGACACGCTGCCCACGCTGTAGGCCAGGTCCATCACCGCGCGGCACGGCACGTTCAGCGCAAAGCGGCCGCTGGCCAGCACCAGCTCGCGGGTGTAGGTGGTCTTGTCCAGCACCACCGCCACACGCGGCGGCACGAATTCCACCGGCATGGACCAGGCGGCGGCCATCACGTTGCGCCGGCCGGCGTGTTCGGCGCTCACCAGCACCGTGGGCCCATGGTTGATCAGGCGGTTGACGTGTTTGGGCTCCACCGGCTGCTTCATGCGACAAACCCTTCCAGCACATTGACCACGTTCACCCCCACCGCCGAGACCGCATAACCACCTTCCATCGTGAAGACGGTGGGCAGGCGCGCCGCAGCGAGCAGCTCGCCCATGCGCAGGTAGCGCTCGCTGCGCAAGGTGAAGCCGGAGATCGGATCGCCCTCGAAGGTGTCCACGCCCAGCGCCACCACCAGCGCCTGCGCGCCCAACCGGCGCACCTCGCCCAACACCTGCTGCAGCGCCTGCGCCCAGGCCTCGAAGCCGGTGCCCACCGGCAGCGGCAGGTTGAGGTTGAAGCCCTCGCCGCGGCCCAGCCCGCGCTCGTCGGCATACCCCAGGTAGAACGGGTATTCGGTGCGCGGGTCGCCGTGGATGGAAGCGGTGAACACGTCATCACGTTCGTAGAACAGGCTCTGCGTGCCGTTGCCATGGTGGTAGTCCACGTCCACCACCGCCACCCGCTCGACGCCCGCGTCGCGCAGCGCCTGGGCCGCCAAAGCCGCGTTGTTCAGGAAGCAGTAGCCGCCGAAGAAGTCGGCGCCGGCATGGTGGCCGGGCGGACGGGTGAGCGCCGTGGCCACCGCCGCACCGCCGGCGACAGCACGCGCCGCATCGATGGCGCAGGCCGCGCCGGCCAGCGCGGCGGCCCAAGTGCCAGCGCCCAGCGGCGTGCCGGCGTCGAAGGTGTACTGGCCGACGCGGGCGGAGAAGTTGGTGGGCGCCACGTCCCGGCGAAGGCCGTGGTTGGGCCACACCGAGGGAAGGATGTCGACCTCGTGGTTGGCCGGGTCCAGCGCCACCCAGTCGGCCCACGCGCTGGCGAGGAAGTCCAAGTAGTGCGGCGCATGCACGCGCCGCAGCAGCGCCATGTCGGGCGCACCCGGTTCACGCAGCATGCCCACCGGGCGGCGGCGCAGCTCGTGCATCACATGGTCCAGTCGCGCGGGGGTTTCATGGCAAGGCACGAGGCGGCCGCGGAACATCTCCTGGCGGCCGGCGTGCCCCTGGTGCACGGGGTTGTGGAAGATCAGCATGGTGGGAAAGTGTCGCAGCGTTTGGTGGCGCGGCTTCGCGCAGGGCCTGCTGTTCACATGCAATAGAGGTTGCCTGCTAAGCAGAGGTTGCCGTCAGAGTCGCTACTTCGACGGGGCCGCAATCCGACTCAAAGCTGAAGTTCAGGCGCCACTGGCAGGATGCCGGAAGCAGACATCCAAGGGGTTAGGGCGAGGGGGCACCCTACTTGCGCCGCTGGATGGCAAGCGCCGCAGCACTGTCCGTTTCAAACGAACTTTCACACTCCCGGCGCGCCTGTTCGTTTTCCCCAAAGAGAGATAAGCAACGCGCTAGAAACATTCCAACGACAAGTGATGCGGCTTGAAATGCAGAAGTCATCTTCGGACCCTGTGCCTTTACAAAGGGGGTCGTTGGGTGACTCCGGGTACAGCGCCACCGGTCTTCCATTTGCGGAGAAAAGCCTGTGCATCACTCAAGCGTGATTTGCAGACTTTCGCATCCATGACACTTGGCATCCTGTGTAGTCAACCGTCAGGCTAGACGTCCTGGGATAGATGCGAGCAATCGTTCCAGGGCCGTGCGACTCGCTTGCACTAGCTGGACGTACAGTGACATCGCAGTTCCGGCCATGGGGTCGGCGCTCCGCCAGCGCCGATCCCGTCGCCACAATGACACGACCGGCGATCGGTCTGGTGATGTGCATAGTTCGCTGAACGTTTGACATGAGCGGCGACCGGAAACCGGCGAAGCTTGCTGGGAGACGTTCGCTCGATGGAAGGTTTTGGCCTCACCGCGCCTACTGAACATAGTGCTGCAAATCGGGTCGGGCAGAAATAAGCTGACGAAAGAGCACATCAATCGAGAGTGCCAGCGCATAAAGGCCGGTAGGTCCACTTGCAGTCATCCCGAAGCCTACGAAGCAGCCGGACTGGATGACCAGTGCACCGTCGGGGCGATCGGCTTCAGCGGTACTAGATAGCCTGGCAGCCAAACCTTCCGTGGTGCTATGGCCAGCGTAGCCAACGGCGATGACAGGGATGTAGTGTGTTGGATCAGAGTCACCAGCAATCGTGACCGCATTGAGGTTCCTCCGCAGTCGCTTGACAGCCGCTGTCGTTCCAACAACTTCCGACCATTGACTTTGCAAGTCTGACTTGACTTCGACTACCGCAGCAACTGACTCCGCGAGCAAGAGCCGTTGGCTGGCGTTAGGCATTGGAAAGCTCGGCGAGAACCCAAACTCAATCGCGATGTCGACTTGACCTGAGATGTTCCCTTCAGCATCAGTGATTGCGCCGCTTGAGAACCGTCTATGCGCCGGAAATATCTTCTCGAGGAACTCACGCAGGAACGTCTCTCGCTCGGCTCCAGCCACCGCGGAAGGTAAGCCGACTGACCCCGACTTGTGTGCAAGCAAGACCTGCTGGATGGCAGTCAAGCGCTGGAGCAGGTAAGCGTTCACCATGAATTGTCAGACTTAACGTGCGACATGAATGACATGAGCGTTTGACTTGAGCGGCTTGCCGAAGCGAGGTCCGCTCGAAGGAAGGGTTATGCCGCAATCGCATTGATGCTTCGGAAGCGCTGAATGCCAATGCAACTGATGCGGTGGTTATGACCGGCCTGGATTGACTTGAGGCCAACGCGGGAGGCGTAGGAGGTGACAGCGGTTGCCAGATCTTCGTGCATGAATCGATGGAGAGCAAGCATTTGACTATTCACAAACTCACTGATCTGCGTGAGAGCCATCTGCGAGCGCCCATCAGCTGTCGGTTCCGAGCGTTCCGTACCTGCCGCGTTCACCAGCGCGAACGAAGGAATGGGCGTTTCGAACACGACAACTTTAGATTTGTAATGGACCACGTTGTCTCGGTCGTTCGCGAGACGCGCCATCCATTTCGAGGCGCTTGCGAAAGCCTCTGCAAACTCCGGGAAGGAGTCGGAATTCTTTGAAAGGTATTGGGCCAATGTGAACACAGACATCTCACGGTTCTTCGGATGAACACCTCCAGTGAGTCCTTTGAAGCCCCTGAGGCTGCTGGGCATGATCTGTCTGATAACAAACGCCACATCGTTCATCACGATCCGAAAGCGAATGATGTAGTGCTCAAGATCAGCGTCAAGGAACAGGCGATCTTCACGGGACATGGCAAGGGCCAAGAAGACCCGTTCGTAACACCCAAATAGGCGCGTGAGGGACCAGAACAGCGTGCCGGTGTCGAAGTGCCGAATGTTTCCGTGCTCGCCGAAGCCGATGGCATCCAACGATTGAAAAAGAGGGACATGGAGCGAGTGAGGGCTATTTTCTTGCGCCATAACGTTTGAGCATTGCGACGCCTCCGGTATGGCGCTTGGCCTGGGAGGAGCGAAGTTACAGCGAGCGCCGCGGGGGCCAAAGGCCATGCTGGTCGAGGTCGCTCGAGCAAAGGGTTAGGTTCCTGGCACTCCGCCAAACTGGATTGCTTGTTCCCCTTGCGCACCAGTAGTGAAGCCGATGTGCTCAACGCCGCCAACCGGCATTGGGATTTCCCCGCTCGCGGCCATCTCCAGAAGCGTTCGAGTCTTGGGTTGCCCAATGTGCTCCGGCAAGGAGAGGCCCAACGCCGGCCAGGTACAGCCGATGATCGATTCACCAGCCACCGACTGGTTAATGCGAGCTTCGTCGGAGGATGCGTCTGCGCATACGACTCCACAAGCCGCTACGGTTGTCCCAGGTTTCGGGATGAAAAGATAGCCACCGCTCATCCCGGGCTCGGCCGGAATTGAGGTTGTGAAGCAGGGCCACCTGTACTGCCGAAGGCCGCGAGGAAACACACCCGTGACCACGCCGAGTCGGATGCTTACCCGCCTGGAAACTATGAGGACTTGGCCTTGACCCGTGCGATCGCTCGGCGGCTCTGACTCGCCGACCTTCATTTCGTCGATGGCAACCATCTGAGCCGGATCTCCGACGCTCGGAAGCTCAGTATGGAAGGGCACGGAACGCGGATCGAATGGAGGAGGTTCGCGCTCCTGCGGTCCGATGGCGCAGACAGCGACATCATGGCTAGCGTTGTAGCTGGCGCAGTGAACGTCCAGAAGTCCAGCGCTGCGGCCGTCAACCCAGACCGCCTTGAGATGTTCCGGGCTCAGAGAAACGTTGATTCTGTCCGGTACGAAGATGGCAGACGGTGAACTTGTGCGACCAAGGCCCTGGAACTGAGAAACGCCCTCAGTCAGCACGTGTTTCGCAGTGGCGACCAGTGCGAGACCGGGGTCGCCCGCGATGACAAATCCGGTTCCAGCCAAGCGGGGCATTCGTTCACGATCAAATGCAAGGAACGCGACCAGTGTTGGTTTGAGGCGTTCGACTTCGGCCGGATTTGCACTTGAGACTTCAATCCATGCGCGGCGTTCGGGATCTCCGTGGACAAAGGGCTGCATTGCGAGGCCTAACGAATGAGAGGGACTTCCCGGTCCCAAACTGCCGTGTAGCGGCGACCGGCAGCGAGTGCCACGATGGGGTTGCGATATCTCATCAACTCTCTCGAAAGGGGAGGTCCATGTCATTTTGGCCGTCGGCATGGATCGCGCCAAGCAGGTTTTTCGGTGCACGCCGTGGAGGGGTAGCAAGCCGGTTTTTGGTTGAGCCGGCGACGCCGCGCGACAAGCTACTCGCCCTAGTGCCCTCGGCGTCAAAGCGCCACCTCTGAGAGTGGAACGGGTGTCCCCAACGCCCTGCCCGAGACACCCACCACAGCCGCTACTCCCCCACCTTCCCCGGCAACGACAAATTCCCCGACGCCACCTTGAACACATCCACCACGCACAGCAGCGGGTTGTGCACGCTGGCGTTCACCCGCAGCGCCGCCGTCACGCCATCAAACCCCGCGCTGGTGACCACGCCGATGTCGTCAAACGGCACGCGCACTTCCAGCGTCTTGCCCTGAAAGCTGGGGCTCCAGCCGGGGCTGTCGATCAGGATCGGCAGGCCGGGCCAGGTCTTGGGCAGCTTGGGCTTGCTGCCTTCGGGGATGTCCACCACCTTCAGCGCGCCGTTGCCGCAGGCGGCGTCGGGTTGCAGCACCACCCAGTGTGAATGCCACACGTTGCCGTCGTTGGCGCGGTCGCCGTCGCCGTTTTCGTCGAACAGCGGCGTGTCGTCGAAGTCGGGATGCGAGGTGACGGCAAACGCGAGGATGCCGCTCTTGGCCTCGAAGCCCACGGCCGACGGGTCCATGCTGGTGGGCCACACGTAGGAGAACACGCTGCTGCCGGCCAGCTTGCCGGAGGGCGTGGGCCGGGTCGCGCCCGCCTTGCCGGACACGGCCATGTGGAACACCGCCACCTTGCCCTCGGTGGTGATGCGGGTGTGGAAGATGTCGAAGGCCGGCTTCACGGCGGGCGCGGGCTTGCTCTGGATGCCGCCCGTATGGGCGTGGGCCGCAGGCCCGTGGGCTTGGCTGGTGGCCCCGGCGAGGGCGAGCGCCAGCGCGAGGGTGAGGCGGGTGGCGGGGATGCGGTTCATTCGATGGCTCCTGTGGGTTGATTGGGCTGCAGTGGCGATCACTCGCCTTGCAGCGGCCCACGCAGTGTGCGGCGGCCTGCGCTACGATTCGGTATGGTTCGTCCAGCAAACACATCCAATCGTCCAAGCGGCGCCAAAGCGCCCCCGCCCAGCGTGGACCGCTTGTCCTCGCTGCTCGAACGCTTCCGCGTGCGCGCCCACCTCTTCCACACCGGCCCCTTGTGCGGCGTGACGCGCTTTGCGGCGGAGCCGGGCCGCGGCTTTCTGCATGTGATGCGCCGGGGCGAAATGGTGGTCACGCATGCAGCGCGCAGCGGTGCGCCGCGCCGGCTGACCGTGGCCGAGCCCACGCTGCTGTTCTATCCGCGGCCGCTGGCGCACCAGTTCCACAACGCGCCGGCCGAAGGCGCCGACTTCGTCTGCGCCACGCTCGATTTCGATGGCGGCGACAAGCATCCGCTGGCGCGTGCGCTGCCGCCGCTGGTGCGGCTGCCGCTGCGCGCGGTGGCCGGCTTGGAGCACACGCTGGCGCTGCTGTTCGCCGAGACCGAGCAGGTGCGCTGCGGCCATCGCCTGCTGGCCGATCGCCTGTTCGAGGTGTTGCTGCTGCAGCTGCTGCGCTGGCTGCTGGACCATCCGCAAGAAGGCGGGCTCTCGATGGGCCTGCTCACCGGCCTGGCCGATCCGCGCCTGGCGCGTGCGCTGGTGGCGCTGCACGACGCGCCGGGCGAGGCGTGGAGCCTGGCGCGCATGGCGCAAACGGCCGGCATGTCGCGCAGCGCCTTCGCGGCGCACTTCAAGGCCGTGGTGGGCGAAACGCCAGCCGACTACCTCACCCACTGGCGCCTCACCATCGCGCAGGCGCAGCTGCGCGAAGGGCGGTCGGTGAAGGTGGTGGCCGATGCTTTGGGTTATGCCAATGCGTCGGCGCTGTCGCGGGTGTTCACGCAGAAGACGGGGCGCTCGCCGCGCGCCTGGCTGGGCAGCCTGGCGGAGGCGCAGCCTGCATGAGCCGCCGGGCCGCTCCCAAGGCGAATACCGCAGCCCGCAGGGCGGAGGTCGCCCTATGAGAGCGCGGCTTACGGCTGGCGCGCGTAGCTCTCGGTGAGCATCTCCCACTGGTGGCCGTCGGGCTGGTTCCAGTAGACGATGCGCCCGCCATGCGCGGTGTCCACCTGGTGGTCCACCGGCCCATGCACGCTGCTGCGATAGGCGATGCCGGCCGCCTGGATGCGCTGCAGGATCGCATCGAAGGCGGCAGCGTCCACGCGGAAGCAGTAGTGGATGAGCGGCAGCGGCTCGGGCCACTCGTCAAAGTCCAGCGTGAAGCCGTCATTCACGTACACCGGCGCAAACGGGCCGATGCCGGTGGCCGACCACGGCACACCGAGCAGCCCAGCCAGTTGCCGTGCCGCGGCCACCTTGTCGCGCGCCGGCACCATCAGGTGATCGAGGTGGATCGTCATCGGTCGCTCCTGTTGCCAGCCCCCATGGTGCCACCCCGCGGCGGCGCAGCCCGCAGCACCCACGGTATTGCGTTCCGATACTCCACTGGCCCGTGATTGAGCGCCACGCCGAACTCGCCGATCCTCGCGCCGCGGCAATGTGCCCGCGCCTTGAAAGCCACCGTGAGTTCGATGCATCTTTTGCGTTCCCCGATCTCCACCACCCGACGTGTCGCCTGTGCCTGTGCACTGGCGGCCGCCGCACTGCAGGCCTGCGTCGTGGTGCCGGTGGACCCGCGCACCGGGCAGCCCTACCCCGCCACGCCGCGTGACCCGATGGGCCAGGCGCCGGTGACGGTGATCGCGCCCCCCGCGGCACCAAGCGGCCAGCCACCGCAGGCCAGCCTGATGACGGCCCGCCTCTACCCGCTGAACACGCAGGCCAACCAGGGCGGGCTGCTCACCGCGACAGTGATCGACAACCACACCGGCCGCGGCAGCTTCTCGCTGGTGTACCTGGGCGACACGCTGCAGGGCGAAGCCACGCGCGTGGACGGCAGCTACAGCGCCTTCGGCCGCCTGCACAACGAGGTGCTGGGCGTGGCCCCGCGCGGGTTCAGCGGCCGCCGCGGCATCGCCAACGCCTACGGCAGCAGGGGCGTGAACGCGCAGTGCGAATACGTGCTCAGCGGGCCGGCGCAGGGCACGGGTGTGTGCCTGTTCTCCGACGGCGCAAAGTACCAGATGCACTTCGGCGCTTGACGCCTCCGCGCCCGGGCGCGGCGTTGGTCAGGCTTTGGGCGCCGCCGGCGCGGCCGGCGCGGCGCAGCCCACCGCCTGGCCCAGCCCCTTGAGGTAGGCGCGGCGGATGGTGCCGGCGGCAATGGCGGCTGCCACGTCGCGCGAGTACTTCTCGGCGCCTGAAAGCTTGCGCACCCAGCCGCGGAAGGGCACCACGCCTTCGGCCGCGCCGCGCAGCGCGCCCACGGCCGCGTTGCCCACGGTGCTGGCGCCGCGTTCAATGAGGCTGGGGTTGGCTGCGCTGGGCGGCACGTCGAGGTCAGCCCCCAGCACCGCATCAAGCGCCTGTACTTGCAGCGCCAGCGATGGGCAGGCCATGTCGGCCGGCGGCGCATAGGGCGCCTTCTGCGCCGCCGCCAGCACCGGCGGGATCTCGGCGCGCACCAGGTTCAGGTCGTTCAGCGGCGTGACGGCGGCCTGGCCGATCTGGTCGGCCGCCGCGGACCCGGATGCGGGCGCAACGGGGTTGGAATCACCGGTGGTGGTGGCGCAGCCGGCCAGCAGAAGGGCCAGCACGGCGCAGGGAAGAACAAGCGGTTGAGTCATGGGCCGGCAGGGTAGCAGCGTTGCTGCTGCCACCGCTAACCCTGCCACACGCTCAGTGGCACTTCCCGCAGTTTGGCCGCCAGCTCCATGCCGGTGCGCACGTTGAACTTGTGGCAGATGCGCAGCCGGTGCGCTTCCACCGTCTTGATGCTGATCTGCAGCTGGTCGGCGATCTGCTTGCTCAGCCGCCCGGCCACCATCTGCGTGAGCACCTCGCGTTCACGCGGCGTGAGGCCGGCAATCTCCTGCAGCAGCGCCTCGCGCGAGCCGTGCAGCGCGCGCGCGCTGCGGTCGGCGGTCAGCGCCTTGCCCACCGCGTCCACCACGGTGCGCGGGTCGGCCGGCTTCTCGAGGAAGTCGCTCGCGCCCTGCTTCAAGGCCTGCACCACCATCGGGATGTCGCCATGCCCGGTGAGGAACAGCACCGGCGGCAGGTAGGCCTGGCGCTCGCGGGTGCGGCGTGTGAGCTCGTCATAGAGCTCCAGCCCGCTCATGCCGGGGATGCGCACGTCCAGCACCAGGCAATTGAAGCGGCCGGGGTCGGCGCCTTGCAGAAAGTCCACCGCACGCTCGAAGGCCTCCGAGGCCCAGCCGCGCGTGTCCAGCAGCATGCCGAGCGAGCGGCGCACCGCGGGGTCGTCGTCGACGATGGCCACGCAAGGGGTGGTGGGGCTGTCCAGCGGCAGGGTGTTCATCATGATCAAACCAGCGCAAGGGTGGATCGGGGCAGGCGCACGCACACACGCGCGCCGCCGCCGGGGTTGGCTTCGGCCCAGAGGCGGCCGCCATGGCTTTCCACCACGGTGCGGCAGATGGCCAGGCCCAGGCCCATGCCTTCGGGCTTGGTGGTGTAGAAGGCCTGGAACAGGCGCTCCGGTTGCGCGATGCCGGGGCCGCGGTCGGCCACGCAGATGGCCACCGCCTCGCCGTCGTCGGCCACCTGCACGGTCACCGCGTCGTCGGGCGGCGTGGCGGCCTGGGTGGCCACGGCCTCCAGCGCGTTGCGCAGCAGGTTGAACACCACCTGCTCGATCATCACCGCGTCGCAGTCGATCTGCGCGCTGCGGTCGCGCGCGTCCACCTTGATGCCCACCTGCAGCCGGCGCGCCAGCGGCTCCAGCAGCGCCAGCGGCTCGGTCAGCAGGTCGGCCACCGCATGGCGGCGGTGCTCCACCTCGCGCTTCTGGATGAAGCTGCGCAGGCTGTGGATGATCTTGCCGGCGCGCTGCGCCTCCTCGCCCATGCGAGCCACGGCGTCCTCGGCCTTGTGCTTCAGCGGCGGGTCCTGCGCCAGGCAGGCACTGGCCACGGCGGAGTAGTTGGCGATCGCGGCCAAGGGTTGGTTGAGTTCATGCGCGATGCCGGAGGCCAGCTCCGCCAGGCTGGCCAGGCGGGCGGTGTGCTGCAGCAGCTCGTCGCGCTCGTGCGCCATGCGCGCCGCGGCCGCCCGCTCGCGCAACCAGCGGCGCAGCAGCTGCAGCAGCCACACGAGGGTGACGGCCAGCAGCGCGGCCGCGGCCGCCAGCCCGGCCAGCAGGCCACGCGGCTGCGCGTGTTCGTGCAGGCCGGCTTGCAGCGCCAGGCCGCTGTCGGGTGGGCCGAAGGTGAGCGTGTGCTGCTCGGGCGCCGGCTCGGCCGCGGCCACGTCGGTGGGGAACAGGCGTTTGTGGTTGCGGTCGACCAGGCTCAGGTCATAACGTTGCACGAACCACCACGGCACCTCCAGCTCCAGCAGGCGGTCCAGGTTGTAGGTGGCCAGCACGGCGCCCTGGGCGCCGGCCTCGTCGAGCAACGGCACCACCAGCACCCACAGCGGCGCCCCTTGTTCGATGACCTGGCTGTAGACCGGGCGGCGCAGCGCACGCGCCTGCACCAGCGCCGCGCCGATCAGCGGGTCGGTGAGCGGCGGCAGCTGGCTGGGGCGCTCGGTGTAGTCCGGCAGGCCGGTGATGCGCTTGCCGGCTGCGTCCACCTGGTCGATGGCGAGCAGTGCGCGGTGGTCCTTCATCAGGCCGGCGATGCGCTCGCGGAATTCGGCGCCGGTGGCCTGGCCTGCGCCAGGCGCGGCCAGGTCCTCGGCCCAGTTGACCAGCATGCGCTGGTGCGTCTCCAGCGTGCGCTGCAGCGTCTGCTCCAGCCACAGCAGGTCCAGCGTGAGGCGGCGCGCCTGGGCGTCGCGCTGGTCGGCATACCACCACCAGCCGAGCGTGGTGCAGACAAACAGGCCCAAGGTCAACGCCAGCGACACCGCCAGCCACGGCCAGCGGCGCTCAATCAGTTGGAGTGTGGACCGTGCGGTTGTTGCCATGCCAGCGCTGCCGCCCCGTACAGACCCGCGTCCGCACCCAGGGTGGCTGGGATGATTTCATGCTGGTACAGCGCTGGCAATCGGTGGAATTCTTGGCGCAGGCGCGGCAGGTAGCCCGGCCGCAGGCCCAGGCCGCCGCCCAACGCGGTGCGCTGGATGCCGAGCATCACGCTCAGGTCGGCCAGCTTGTGCGCCAGCAGGCGGATGCCGTGGCGCAGCAGCTGCTCGGCACGCACATCGCCCGCGTCGGCCGCGTCGCACAGGGCCTTGGCGTCGGCCCAGCCGTGCTGCCGCGCGATGGCGCCCAGGCCGGTGCCCGAGGCATGCGCCTCCAGCGTCTGGCCGTCGGGCGCGAGCGTTTCGCCGAGCTCGGCGTCCATGCCGTTGCCCGCGAGGTGCAGCCGCCCGCCCAGCACCAGGCCGGCGCCCACGCCGGTGGACACGGTGACGAAGAGGAACTCGCTGCAGCCTTGGCCCGCGCCGAAGCGGTATTCGGCCCAGGCGGCCGCACGCGCGTCGTTGAACACCTGCACCTCGCGCCCGAGGCGCTGCTGCAGGCGCTCCGCCAGCGGAAACGCCGACCAGTCGCGCAGGATGTCAGCGTTGTGGGCGGTGACCGCGCCACCGGGCAGCACCTGGCCCGCCACGGCCACGCCCACCGGCACCTGCAGCGGGTGCAAGGGCTGCAGCAGCGCCACGAGGGTGTCGACCATCGCCTGCGGCCCCATCTGGCCGGGCGTCGGTTGGCTGGCACGCCAGGTGATGCGGCCTTGCTCGAACAGCGCGGCGCGGCTGTGGGTGCCGCCCACGTCCAGGGCGATGACCGGTCCCAACGCTGGCGCGCTAGAAGTCACAGCTGGAGGCCAGCGGCGGATTGGCGGGCGGCACGCCGTCCACCTGCGCGGTGCCGGCCTGGCGGTAGGCCGCCACCGCGGCCTGCACCTCGGCGGTGGACAGCACCTGGCCCTTGGCGTGGAACACCCAGTCCACGTCCTGCTGGTAGGTGCGCGGTGCGGTGCTCTTCGCCAGCCCGCCGGGGGAGAACCACAGGTTGAAGTTGATCGACATCGGCGACACCGGATAGTTGCGCCCGCCGTGTTCGTCCAGCGCCTCGCCGTCCAGGAACCAGCGCGTGCGGCCGCCAGCCGCCTGCATCAGGAGCACATGCCAGCCCTCCACCGAGCGCTGGGCCTGCAGCGTCTGGTTGTACGAGGTCCAGGGCTTCAGGCGCACGGTCTGCCAGCTCACGCCGTACAGCCGCGTGCGTGCATCGCCCCAGCCGCCGTTGGGCAGGTATTCCCAATCGAGCTCGCTGTACTCGGGGTCGAAGTCGAAGCGCAGCGGCGTCACGGCGTAGAAGGTCTGCACCACCACGTCGCCGTCCGGACCCTCCACCGGCGCATCGCTGAAGCGCACGCGCGCGGCGTAGGTGCCTTCGAGGTACTTGCGGGCGTGGCACACCTGCGCCTGGTGCGTGCCCTTCGGCGTGCCGTCGGTGCGGGCGTTCAGGCGCAGCAAGCGGTTGCCGGGCTGTTCGGGGTCGTCCACCAGCCGCACCGTGTCGCCGCCCCAGGCCGCACCTTCGATGCCGGGGTGGCCGCGCTTGTCGCGCACGGTCCAGCCGCTTTGGGTGAGCGTTGCCAGGTCCCGCTGGCTGAAGTCGTCGAAGAACACCGCCGCGGGCTCCGCCGCCGTCACCGCGCTGGCCCACAGCGCTGCCAGCACGCCGAGCAACAGCAACCAGCCGGCGAAGCGCAGGCCCTTCATGCTTCCACCGGCCGCGCGTTGGGCTCCTGCTGCCGCGTGACCTCTTCACCCGGAATGCGCACGAAGCGTGACAGCAGCAGCACCGGAATCGCCGACACCAGCACCCAGAGGAAGAAGCGTTCGTAGCCCAGCGCGGTCTGGATGTCCCCGCTGATCGACTTGAACAGCACCATGCCCAGCTGCATCACGCCGGTGCCCAGCGCGTAGTGCGCTGTCTGGTACTTGCCCACCGCCACCACCTGCATGATGAAGAGGATGACGCCCACGAAGCCGAAGCCGTAGCCGAACATCTCCAGCCCCAGCGCGGCGGAGATCACCGGCAGGCTGGTGGGCAGCGCCACGCCAAGGAAATAGAACACCGCGTTGGGCAGGTTGAGCGCGAGGATCAGCCACAGCATCGCGCGCTTCAAGCCCAGCCACGAGGTGAAGTAGCCGCCCAGCACGCTGCCCACCAGGAAGGCCGCGGTGCCCACCGTGCCATACACCAGGCCCACTTCATCGGTGCTCAAACCCAGCCCGCCATGGTCGCGCGCCTCGCGCAGGAACAGTGGCCCGATGGTCTGGATCTGCCCTTCGCCGGCACGGAACAGCACGATGAACAAAATGGCCAGCCAGATGCCGGGCTTGCGGAAGAACTCGACGATCACGTTCTTCAATGTGTCGCCGATGTCCGCGCTGCCCGCCTCGCGCACCACGTTGCGGGTGCCAGGCAGAGCCCAGGTGTGATACAGCGCCAGCGCGGCCATCATCACACCGAGCAGGCCGAATACGATGGACCAGGCATTGGCCACGCCCAGGCGCTTTTCGAGGTAGCCCGCCAGGATGACGAGGCCGCCGAGCGCCACGAACTTGGCCGCGTTGAAGAAGGCACCCTGCCAGCCCGCATACGCGGCCTGCTGCTTGTTGGACAAGGCAGCGATGTACAACCCATCCGCCGCAATGTCGTGCGTGGCCGATGCCAGCGCCACCAGCCCGAGCACACCAATGCTGATCGCAAAGTAGCCGGGCAGCTGCACGCTCAAGGCCACCAGCAGCAGGCAGGCTCCGCCGATCGCCTGGAACACCACCACCAGGTGCTTCTTGCTGCGCGCCGCTTCCAGCAGCGGGCTCCACAGCGGCTTGAACACCCACGCCAGCCCGAGGATGCCGGTCCAGCGCGCGATGGTGTCGTTGCTCTCGCCCAGGCTCTTGTACATGAGCCCCGCGATGAGCGCGACCGTGTAGAACGGCAGTCCTTCGGCGAAGTACAGCGTCGGCACCCAGCTGATCGGCGAGCGCTTGAGTAGTGGCGTGGTGTCGGTGCTGCTCATGCCGGGTCTCCTGATCTCAGTGTTGTGTCGTGTCGAACGGCTGCCACACTCAACCGGTGGCGCATGCTGCGGGCGGTGGGTAGCCCACTTCGCTCATGTCCCCCGGGCCGGGCTGCGCCCGCCCCTCCTCCTTTACTTCGCTACGTGGGCCACCCACCACCCTTGCCACCCCGCCGCTCGTGGGGCGGGCCGATGGACCGCCACGGTGGTGTGGGATCGGGACGGTGGGGCGTTCTGCGCAGCGAAGTAAAGGAGGAGGTGACGGCCGGAGGCCGGCGCCGGGGGACATGAGCGGAGCAGAGCGCCCCGGCGGCCCGATCCAGCGCTCGACAGCTCGTACGAGGCCGAGTAGTTGCATATCAACGCGCCAAAGCCAGACGCACCGGCGCACGCCCCAAAGCCTGCCCACGCCCTTCCAGCCAGGCGCGCACGGCTGCGAGTGCTCCGGGTGCATAACCCCAGCTCACCACCGCGGGCGCACGAACGTCCAGCACCTGGAAGGGATTCCACAGTGCCAGGTGCAGCTCGGGCCGCCAGCCGCGCGCGGCCTCGCCATACCGTTCGCGCAGGTTGGAGGCGATGATGTTCTGGCGCCCGTCCTGTGGCACCGTGTCCCATGCCAGGTCGTGCAGGCGGTCGAGCTGCACGATCTCGGTGTCGGGGAATTCGGTGAACAGGGCGGCCACGTTGTCGCCGGACAGGCCGGCCTCGGAAACGCCGTCGCTGGGCACGCCGCGCTGGGTGAAGACACGCAGGCGCTGGTCCTTGCGTGGCGGGCGCGCTGCGCCGACCGTGCTCAAGCCTTGTGCCCAGGCGCGGCGCATCAAGGCGTCGTCGTCCTCGTGCTGCTCGGTGGTGTAGGGGCCGGGCTGCACCGGGTAGCGGGCGGCCAGCGCGTCCAGGCGGTTGCAGGAGCGCTGCAGTTGCGGCGCTGTCAGCGCGCCGCTGTCCAGCGCGGCGGCAATGGATTGCACGGCGGCGAGCTGGTCTTCCTGCGTGCCGAGGGCCATCACCATGTCGGCACCGGCTTGCAGCGCCAGCACGGCGGCGCGGTGGTGGCCGTAGCGGTCGTGGATGGCCTTCATCACCAGCGAGTCGGTGATCACCACGCCGTCGTAGCCCCAGTCGTCGCGCAGCAGCTGGCCCAGCACTTGCCTGGACAAGGTGGCGGGGTGCTCGGCATCGAGCTGCGGGTAGACGATGTGCGCGGTCATCATGGCCGGTGCCTCGCGGCGCAGCGCGCGGAAGGGCAGCAGCTCCAGCGCTTCGAGCTCTGCCAACGGCTTGTCCACCACCGGCAGGTCGCGGTGGGAGTCGACGTGGGTGTCGCCATGGCCGGGGAAGTGCTTGACGCAGCAGGCCACGCCTTCGTGCAGCGCACCGCGCATCCAGGCGCCGGCGAGGCGCGCCACCTGCTTCGGGTCTTCGCCGAAGCTGCGTTCGGCGATCACCGGGTTGGCCGGGTTGTTGTTCACGTCCAGCACGGGCGCGAAGTTCCAGTTGAAGCCCAGCGCACGCAAGCCGCGCGCGGTGGCCGCCCCCACGCTTTCTGCCAGCGCCGCATCACCCACCGCACCGAGCGCCATCGCGGCCGGCGGCTGCGGCAGGAAGGTGGCGCGCACCACCGAGCCGCCTTCCTGGTCCAGGCCGATCAGCGCATGCGGGCCCATCACCTCGCGCAGATCCGCCGTGAGTTGCCGCACCTCGGCCTCGGTGCCCAGGTTCCAGCGGAACAGGCACACCGCGCGGATGCGGTGCTCGCGCAGGAAATGCGCTTCCTGCGCATCGAGCCGCTTGCCCGCGATGTTGACCATCACGAGCTGGCCTGGGCTGACGGGATGGCTCATTGCGTGCGGGTCACTTTGGCCAGGTGGCGCGGTTTGTCGGGATCGAGGCCGCGCGATTGCGCCAGCGCCTCGACCATCGGATAGAAGCTCTGCACCATGCTGATCGGGTCCAGGTCCTCCGCGGCGGTGGCCACCACCGGGAGTTCGGCGTCGGGCGTGCCGCGCGGCGCAGCCACCAGCACGCGGGCACCGCGGCGGCGCATTTCTTCGGCCAAGGTCAGCAGCCCGGGCTGCGCCGGCCCGCGCGGCGCAAACACCAGCAGCGGATAACCCTCGTCCACCAGCGCCATCGGCCCGTGTTTCACCTCGGCGCCGGAGAAGGCCTCGGCCTGGATGCCGCACACCTCCTTGAACTTCAGCGCCGCTTCCATCGCGATGGCCAGGCCGGTGCCGCGGCCGATCACGAACAGCTTGTCGGCGCCGGCGAGCGCCTGCACCGCGGGCGACCAGTCCTGCGCGGCGGCGGATTCCAATGCGTCGGGCAGGCGCTCCAGCGCGGCTTGCAGTTGCGCGTCGTTCTGCCATTGCGCCACCAGGCGCGCGCCTGCCACCAGCTGCGCGATGTAGCTCTTGGTCGCGGCCACGCTGGTCTCCGCACCGGCATGCAGGGCGAACAGCCATTCGGCGGCCTGCGCCAGCGGCGAATCGGGATCGTTGACGAAGGCCACCGTGCCGGCGCCGCCCTGGCGGAAGAAGCGCATGGGCGCCACCAGGTCGGGGCTCTGGCCCGACTGCGAAAACGCGAACGACAGCAGCCCTTCGCATTGCAGGCGCGACTGGTACAGCGTGACCAGCGACATCGGCAGCGAGGTGACCAGCCGGCCCAGGCGCGCCATCACCAGGTAGGCCATGTAGTGGGCCGCATGGTCGGAGCTGCCGCGCGCCACGGTGAGCATGGCCTGCGGTGGCTGGGCTCGCAGGGCGGCGCCCAGCGCGGCGTTGGCCTCACGGTCGTTGGCCAGCAGGCGGGCCACCGCCTTGGGCGCCTGGCGCGCCTCCTCAAGCATGCGCGAGGTCAATGTCTTCTCCTTCCACGGTCACACGCTGCAGCTGCAGCTCACGGTTGAGCACCACGGTGTCGGCAAACGACCCCGGCTGCAGGCGGCCGCGCTCGGGCAGGCCCAGGTAGTCGGCCGCATGGGTGGACACGCGGCGCGAGGCGTCGTCCAGCGCGAGGCCCAGGCTGACCAGGTTGCGCAGCGCCTGGTCCATGGTGAGCGTGCTGCCGGCCAGCGTGCCGTCGGCCAGGCGCACGCCGCCCAGGCACTTGGTGACCACATGGCGGCCCAGGCGGTAGTCGCCATCGGGCATGCCCGCCGCCGCGGTGGAGTCGGTCACGCAGTAGAGGCACGGGATGGCACGCAGCGCCACGCGGATGGCGCCGGGGTGCACATGCAGCAGGTCGGGGATGATTTCCGAGTACTGCGCATGCGCGAGCGCGGCGCCCGCCATGCCGGGGGCGCGGTGGTGCAGGCCGGTCATTGCGTTGAACAGATGGGTGAAGCCGCCCGCGCCCTGCGCCAGCGCAGCCACGCCGTCTTCGTAGCTGCCCAGCGTGTGGCCGATCTGCACCCGGAAGCCCGCTTCGCGCAAGGGGCCGATGAGTTCCAGGTTGCCTGGCACTTCGGGCGCCAGCGTGATCAGGCGGATGGGGGCCAGCGCATGCAGGCCGAGGATCTCGTCCACCGACGTGGCGCGCGCAAAGTCCGGCTGCGCGCCCAGCTTGCCGGGGTTGATGTACGGGCCTTCCAGGTGCACGCCCAGCACCCGCGCCGTGCCACGCGGGCGGCTGTGGCAGGCGGGCCCAAGCGCCTGCATGGCCGCCTCGATCTCGCCCATGGGCGCGGTCATCGTGGTGGCCAGCATCGCGGTGGTGCCGTGTTTGACATGCATGCCGGCGATGTGCGCGATGGCGTCGCCGGCTTCCATGGTGTCGGCCCCGCCGCCGCCGTGCACATGCAGGTCAATGAAGCCAGGCAGCACCAGGTGGTGCGCCTCCTGCCGCGCAGCCTCCGCGCTCACCGGCTTGCCTTCGATGCGCAGCACGCGACCGGCATCGTGCACCAGCCGCCCTTGCACAAAGCCCTGCGGCGTGAGGATGTGGCCTTCAAGAATCATGTTGTCGTCACTGAGTCGCGCCGCATCTCGGCGACAAAGCCGTAGTAGTCGCTGCGGCAGTAGGAATGGGTCAGCTCCACCGGCTGGCCGGACTCGAGGTAGCCCACGCGGGTGATGAACAGCACCGCCTGGCCGTTGGGTACTTCGAGCATGCCGGCCAGCTGCGGTTCGGCATTGAGGGCGCGGATGTGTTGCAAGGCGCGCACCGGCGCCTTGCCGCGCAGCGCGAGGTAGGCGTACAGCGATGCGTCCACCTGCAGCGGATCGGGCAGCACGTGTTCGGGCAGCACCGTCATCTCGTAGGCCATCACCACGTCGTCGGCCAGGCGCAGGCGCTCCAGCCGCACCACGCGCGCGCCGGTGGACAGGCCCAGGCTCAACTGCTCGTCGGGCGCGGCCGCGCTGATGTTGCGCGTGAGCCAGCGCGAGCTGGGCGTGAAGCCGCGCTGGTTCAGCTCCTCCGAAAAGCTGGTCAGGCGCGTGAGCGGCTGCTCGAGCTTGGGCGCGATGTAGTTGCCCGAGCCGCGCTTGCGCACCACCAGGCCCTGCTCCACCAGCTGGTCGATCGCCTTGCGCGCGGTCACGCGCGAGAGCTTCAGCGATTCGGACAGCAGGCGCTCGGACGGCAGCGCCTCGTCGGCCTGGTAGCGGCCGTCGCGGATGGCCTGCGCGAGCTTTTGCGCCAGCTGCACATACAGCGGCGACGCGGCCCGCACATCGGCGCGGAATTCGAAGGCCATCTTCTTCACCGGGCGCCGTCCAGCTGCTGGCGCACCAGATAAAGGGCGCCGTCGGCCGAGTCACCCAGCGGGGGCGTGAAACGGGCCCGCAGGCTGGGGGCGAAGCGAGGTTGGAGGCGCTGGCCCAGGCTGCCGGTGATCACCAACGGCAGGCTGCCGGACGGGTCCAGCGCATGGGCCGTCTGCTCCAGCGCCTGCACCGCCTGCTCCAGTAGCGCGGCGGCCACCGGATCGTCCGCTTCATGGTCGAACACCAGCGGCGCCATGCTGGCGTAATCGGCCTGGCCCGCGGCTTCGCTCCAGGCCAGCAGCGCTTCGCGGGTGTGGCCGGCGATGGCCCACACACTGTGCGCCAAGGGGCCGGGGGGCACGCGGCCGTCCTGGGCGCGGTGGGCGTGGCGCACGGCGCGCAGGCCCAGCCAGGCGCCGCTGCCTTCGTCCCCCACGCCAAAACCCCAGCCACCCACGGTGACCCGTTTGCCATCGGCCCGCAGGGCTTCGCCGATGCTGCCGGTGCCGGCGGCCACGACCGCGCCGGGCTGCCCGCGCAGGGCACCGTAGAGCGAGGTGCTGCCATCGTCGCTGAGCAGCACATGGCCATAAGGCGGCGCGGCCGCCACGAAGGCGTCGCAGCGGCTGCGCACATGGGCGCCGGACAAGCCCAAGCCCAAGGCGCATTCCCCAGGAGCAGCGGGCACCAACCCGGCGTTTTCGAACGCCCGGGCGATCGCACGCTGCACGTTCTGCCAGGCTTGCGCCACGCCCTGGCCCAGGGCGGAAGGGCCGGCCTCACCCACGCCGAGCACCCGCCCTCCGACCGCGGCCAGCCGCGCCCGTGTGCCGGTACCTCCCCCATCCACTCCGACGATGTACCGGATGTCCACGTGTTCTCGCTCCGCCGCCTCACGAATGATACCAGTATGGTACCAGACATACCACCCGGTCAAGTGGTATTCACGCCGCCCGCGATGCGCTGGCGTCCAGAGCGAGAGCGTAGCCTCCGACCGACATCAGGATCTGGCACGCGCATCGTTGCGACAACGGCAAGCGGCGGTATGAACCAGCGCGGCGCTAATACCAGTTTGAGACCATCATTGGCAGGGTGTACGGACAGTTCAAGCGAGCGGACGCACCGCTCTGGGTGTCGGACTTCGCCCGTGGCTCGACGTGGCAGGGCTGGCACTACGTGGCCTTCGTCATCGATGTGTGCGCACGTTGCATCGGTGGCTGGCAAGTCAGCTGGAGCGGGCGCTGCACGCGCGCCAGCCGGAGCACGACAACGGCCTGGTTCTCACTCGGACCGGGGCTCGCGTTACGTAAGCATCGGCTACTTCGAGCGCTTGGCTGAGGCCGACATCGAACCGTCCGGGGTCAGCAAAGGCGACAGCTACGACAACGCGCTGGCCGACAATCAACGGGCTCTGCAGCGCCGAGTTGATCCATCGCCGGGCACCATGAAAACCAACGACGCTGTGGAACTCGCCACCCGGCAATGGGTGGCTTGTTCAACAACCATCGCCTGCTGGAGCCGAGGCAAACTACTACCGGCACCTCGCCAGCCCAGCCACCGAGGTGGTGGCTCGACTCACATCAAACCGTCCTCCGCGAAACCTCGAGCCGTTCACTATGCGCTGACCAGCAAGGGTTGCCATTAACGCTCCGGTGTCCCGGCGGCTTGGTGCGGCGGCGATGGTGGTGACAGTTCAGGGACTAGACTTTTAGAAGAAGGATTGCGTCGTTCGACCACAACCTCACACTAGTTGCGAGACCACCATCGTTTTGGCTCGTCCCGGTGAAGTATGAGTTGTGACCGTCATCGTCTCCCAGAATCCGCCGGTACGCTTGGCCGAGAGGGGCGAGATCAACGATGGTTTGCATGGCAACAAAACCTTCGGGACGCGTGAAAACTACGTTCTGGCCCTGCTGGTTCCATTTAAGTATCACGCAAGGCGCGCCATTGAGTGTGGTAGAGACTGGTGGGGCGGAGAGCGTGAATGATCCGTTGAAAGCACAATCTGTCGTGAAGGTGAAAACGTCGCCCTTGACGAACGCGACGGAACCCGCGGAAATGGAGAACTTCACCAGCCCATTGTCATAGTTCCGTCCGACAGTCGCCGACGCTTGTAAACCTGACGCCGAACCGCGCACCTCAAAAGTAGTCGATGACAGAGCGGTCAACGTCCACACTTCAGTGACTAATTTTGGGCGTTTCACCTGCGGTCGTGAGCAGCTGCCATTGCCGGTATTGCTTGGAGAGGCCTTCGGAAGGGTAGACAAATAGCAGTCTTGGATACGGATGAAGTCATTCGTCCGCTTGCTCATGTCGGGGCCTCCGACCCACGTCAACGTCACTATGCCGTCGCGTCGCTCTAGGGTAAGAGGCGCCGCGCCTGTTCCGGCGTTGCCCATCCAGCCGCCATAGTTGCTGCTGGGGTTGAGCACAACGCAACCGTTCTCATATTTTCGAATCCACACGCCCTTGGACCAACTCGCATAGTTCTCGGTGAACGCCGGGTCTACGGGTTTGCCGATTTGAACTTCCAGTTCGTCAAACCAATAGGGCCTGTGCGCGCCCGATTCAGGATCTGGGTTCTCTGGCGTTGAGGTCGGGGTGTCGGTGATCATCGCGATACCGTCTCCCAGCATAGCTAAACCTAGGCCATAGCGGGCCTTCTGCAAGGTGCGTTCCTTCGTGTCGAGGTTACTATCAAGATAGGAACAAACGAAAACGTTCTTCAGCGCACCGTTGGCTGCTGATTTGTACAGCTTCAGTGTTGCGTTCTTGAAGTCCCTTGCATATGTGTCGACTGAATAGTTCCGCCCAGTAAGGGCTTCGATGAATGCATAGTCATACACCTTGTAAAGAGTATTGGACTCCGCGGTATTTATACGCTCTAGGCAACTGGTAAAGCGATACTGCGAACCACTGGCGATGTCGTAGTCAGCATTGGCAATTAGGCTCAGGGCCTTGGAGCGAGCCGTTGAGTCGTTGGCCTGCAGCGACTTCAGTCGATTTACATAACTTATGTAGCCCAGTCGGAAACGCGCGTTCACGCTTAGGTTTCTATCTGCTGCCCAGCTGGACGTTTGCTCGTTGGTATTTCCGTCGTAAGCGCCCACCCAGCCCTTGCCCTCGCCAGTCTTCAATAGCGCATTAGACCCATCACTGGCGCGTGCATCAGATGTACCGGGGTTGGCCCATACGTTGTCGTTGAAGGCCATATTCAGCCCCACCGACGCGAGTGGACGCAGCACGGTCTGATACCACCAGTCGGCCATTGCTTGGACCGCGGGGATCTTGTTTTGATTGACGTCCCACGCGTCATAGTTGGTGCCAGCGAGCGGCTTGGTTCGATGTTGAGGAGCGACCGGATGAAGGGGGTCCACGCCATCGCTGGTCGTTCCCGTCATGACCCACCAGCCGTTTGTGGTGAGCGTATCGATGATCGTCTGGTACTCCGCTCCAGGGTCATACATCTGGGAGAGGATGGTGTACTGACCGATCGCGATGGTGCTGCTGGCGTTGCGCAACTGCTGAACGTGCAGGTAGCCTGCGCCCCCGGGCGAAGTTCCTGCGGGCGCCTTGGCGTGCGAGGGCAGCATGTTGAGCACAACATGCGAATACTTCAAATGAAGCGCTATTGCTGCCGGCGTGTTGAGAGCACCTTTCCGGTAATCCAGAGCGGCGGCCTTCGGTCGGTCGAAAGTGGTGCCAGCAGCGCTTGAGACTCTAGGTAGCGCAAGGGAGCCTGCGAGTGCCCCGCCAGTTTGCATAAATCTGCGACGGGAGTTGTCCGTTTGCATGGGGTTCCATCCAAAAGGAGCCAAGCTTGGAGGACTCCTTCGCATTGAACAACCCGTCCCGGTTAGGGGGGCACGGGGGTATGCGTATTGCTCAAAAACGGCCCTGAATACGAACAGTTGTACGGTACGTGTTGTTGCGCATAAGCGAACGCACAAGATTCAGCGCGCATCGTCGGCGACCACTCTCCGGGTTCCTTATGTGTACCTTGATGCTGCAGCAGGTACCGCCCGCGCTGCTCCTGTTTGGTTTCAGCGGCTGGGGGTCGGGTTCTAGAGCACGTGCGCACGTGCACTGCCGCGTGTTCGGCCACTGGCTGATCGGCTACTTCTCACTGCGGCCTCGGGAGTGGAAGCCGATCTAGGTGCGCGCCGGGCACGGCGGGCCTGCCATGGGTACGCAGCGGCTGCGCGGCAATCCTCTGATGTTCTTTACACAACCCAGCGGTCATCGACCGCCCGCGCGTCGCCGTTCTTCAAACACCTTCGCTGCCGGACCGAACCGATGCCCCTGCGCCTGGCCACCGGCCGGACGGGCGTGTGCCTGTCCTTGTTGCTGCCGCTCACCATCGCACTGCTGCCCGGCTGCGCCGCACCGCCCGCACCCGGCGGCAGCGGGGTGAGCGCAGCGCAGCCACTGCGCGCCGCCACCGCGCCGCAGGACGTGGCCTGGCTGAACCGGCTCACCTGGGGTGCCAGCGCAAGCAGCCTGGCTGAATGGCAGCGCCTGGGGCGCGAACGCTGGCTGCAGGCCCAGCTGCAGCCCGGCCCGGTGGCGCCGCTGCCCGCCGCGGTGCACGCGCGCATCGACGCCATGGCGATCAGCCGCACGCCGTTGCCGGAGCTGGCCCGCAGCCTGGAAGCGCAGCGCAAGCAGCTGGACAGCATCGCTGACGATGCGCAGAAGCAGGCCGCCCGCCAGGCCTACCAGCAACAGCTGAACGGCCTGGCGCGCGAGGCGGCTTCGCGCATGCTGCTGCGCGCCATCTATTCACCGCAGCAGCTGCGCGAGCAGATGACCTGGTTCTGGTTCAACCACTTCAACGTGCACCAGGGCAAACATGCGCTGCGCGCCGCCGTGGGCGACTATGAGGAGCAGCTGCGTACGCATGCGCTGGGGCGCTTCCGCGACCTGCTGCGCGCGTCCGCGCTGCACCCCGCGATGCTGCTGTACCTGGACAACGCGCAGAACGCCGCCGGCCACTTGAACGAGAACTACGCCCGCGAGCTGCTGGAGCTGCACACCCTGGGCGTGGATGGTGGCTACGGCCAGGGCGATGTGCAGGCGCTGGCCCGTGTGCTCACCGGCCTGGGCGTGCGGCTGAACGACGAAACGCCGCGTGTGCGGCCGGCGCTGCAGCCCTCCCTCTGGCAACAAGGGCTGGTGCTGTTCCACCCCGGCCGCCACGACTTCGGCGACAAGCAGCTGCTGGGCGAGACGGTGCGTGGCACCGGCATGCCGGAGATCGGGCAGGTGCTGGACCGGCTGGCGCGCCATCCGTCCACCGCGCGTTTCGTGAGCCGGCGCATCGCGCAGTACTTCGTGGCCGACGTGCCGCCGCCCGCCCTGGTGGAGCGCATGAGCCGGCGCTTCCAGCAGACCGATGGCGACATCGCCCAGGTGTTGCGCACGATGGTGGATTCGCCCGAGTTCGCAGCCTCGTTGGGCCACCAGTTCAAGGACCCGCTGCACTACGTCGTGTCTGCCGTGCGCCTGGCCTACGACGATCAGCCGGTGCTCAGCACCGCGCCGCTGCTGCACTGGCTGAACCAGCTGGGCGAAACGCCCTACAACCACCCGACGCCGGACGGTTATCCGCTGGAGCAGGCCGCCTGGGCGGGGCCGGGACAGATGAACACCCGCTTCGAGATTGCGCGTGCGATCGGTGCCGGCAGCGCCGGGCTGTTCCGCGCCGAAGGCGCACCGCCACCGGAGCGGCTGCCGCCCCCGCAGCTCGCCTCCCCGCTGTACCGTGAGGGCATCGCACCCGCCCTGGCACCCGCCACGCGGCAGACGCTCGCCCAGGCCGGTTCGCCCTCCGAATGGAACGCGCTGCTGCTGGCCTCGCCCGAATTCATGCACCGCTGATGCACCGAGGAATCTCCATGCAACGACGCCAATGGCTGCAGCTCGGCATCGCAGGTGCTGCGGCCTCTCTGCTCACGCCCAGCACCCGGCTCTGGGCCGCCGCGCCCGGCACCAGCGGCCCGCGCCTGCTGGTGGTGTTCCTGCGTGGCGGTTATGACGCGGCCAACCTGCTGGTGCCACACGGCAGCCCGTTCTATTACGAGGCGCGGCCCAACATCGCGATCGCGCGGCCCGGCAGCGCGCCCGAAGCCGCCCTGCCCATCGACGCGCAATGGGGCCTGGCCCCCGCGCTGGCGGGCAACGTGGCCACCCTGTTCAGCAGCGGGCAGGCGACCTTCGTGCCCTTTGCCGGCACCGACGACACCTCGCGCAGCCATTTCGAGACGCAGGACCGCATCGAGCTCGGCAACGCGCCGGACTCGGGCGCGGCCGGGCGGGCCAGCGGCTTCCTCAACCGCCTGGCCGGTGTGCTGGACGCACAGCCGGGTTCGGCGATGGCATCACTGGCCTTCACAGAACAGGTGCCGCTGGTGTTCCGCGGGCCGCAGCCGGTCGCCAACCAGTCCTTGCGCGCGATCGGCAAGGCCGGCATCGCACCGCGCCAGGCGGCGCTCATCGAGCGCATGTACGCCGACACCGCGCTGGCCGGCACGGTGAGCAGCGGCTTCGAGGTGCGCCATGAAGTGGCGCGCGAGATGGCGGGCGAGATGGAAGCGGCCAACCGCAATGCGATCGGCAGCAAGGGTTTTGAAGCGGAAGCACGCCGCATCGGCCGGCTGATGCGCGAGTCGGTGCAGCTGGGCTTCGTGGACGTGGGCGGCTGGGACACGCATGTGGGCGAGGGCGGTGCCACCGGCGCCCTGGCCTCGCGGCTGGGCGAACTGGGGCGCGGGCTGGCCGCGCTCGCCGATGCACTGGGCCCAGCGTGGCAGCGCACCGTGGTGGTGGTGCTCAGCGAGTTCGGCCGCACCTTCCGGGAAAACGGCAACCGCGGCACCGACCATGGCCACGGCAGCGTGTACTGGGTGCTGGGTGGCGCGGTGCGCGGCGGCGTGCGCGGCGAGCAGCAGGCGCTGAGCGCGGCCACCTTGTTCCAGAACCGCGACTACCCGGTGCTGAACGAATACCGCGCGCTGCTGGGCGGGCTGTTCCAGCGCATGTATGGGCTGAACGCGGCTCAGCTGGAACGGGTATTTCCCGGCACGCGGCCCAGCGACATCGGCTTGCTTTGATGCGTCGGCAGTTTACTGGATGCAGATTTCCAGTAAACTGCACGACATGGACATCAACGACCGCATTGCGCGCCGGGTGCGCGAGCTGCGCGACGAACGTGGCTTCACCCTGGACGCCCTGGCCGAGCGCAGCGGCGTGAGCCGCTCCAACATCTCGCTCATCGAACGTGGCCAGAGCAGCCCCACCGCCGCCGTGCTGGACAAACTCTCCGCCGGCCTGGGCGTGACGCTGGCATCGCTGTTCGAGGACAGCAGCAGCACCCCTTCCGCCGAGCCGTCGCCGCTGGCGCGTGTGGCCGAACAACCGGTGTGGACCGACCCGGCATCGGGTTATGTGCGCCGCAATGTGTCGCCGCCGGCGCGCTCCCCCATCCAGCTGGTGGACGTGCTGTTCCCGCCCGGGCAGCGCGTCGCCTACGACAGCGCCGCGCGCGACGCCGACATCCACCAGCAGGTCTGGATGATCGACGGCAGCATGGACGTGACCGTCGGCCCCACGCAGTGGCAGCTGCACAGCGGCGACTGCCTGGCGATGCGGCTGGACCAGCCCATCGTTTACCGCAACCCCACCCGCAAGCCGGCGCGCTACCTCGTCGCGCTGGTGAACCTGCCCTTCACGCCCCCCAGGAGACAAGGATGAATGACGATGTGAGCGTGCGCCGCGTAGGCGCCAACGAAGCGGCCGCCTGCGTGGAGGCGCTGGCCGAGGTGTTGATGGATTGTGTGGAAGGCGGCGCCTCGGTGAGCTTCATGCGGCCGCTGTCGCGCGACAAGGCGATGGCGTTCTGGCGCAACGTGGCGGACGGCGTGGCGCGCAACGAACGGGTGCTGCTGATCGCCGAAGACGCCGAAGGCCAGGTGGTGGGCACGGTGCAGCTGATCACCGCGCTGCCCGAGAACCAGCCCCACCGGGCCGACGTGGCCAAGATGCTGGTGCACCGCAAGGCCCGCCGCCGCGGCATCGCGCAGCGCCTGATGGCCGCGGTGGACCAGGCGGCGCGCGAAGAAGGCCGCAGCGTGCTGGTGCTGGACACCGTCACCGGCAGCGATGCGTCGCGGCTGTACGAACGCGCGGGCTGGCAGCGCGTGGGTGACGTGCCGCGCTACGCGCTCATGCCGGACGGCACGCCGTGCGACACCACCTTCTTCTACAAGCACCTCTGAGGGTTCAGCCCGGCCGCACCTCGATGCGGTTGCGCACGTCCACCACGCCGCACACGCGCCAGGCATCCATCTCGGCCAGGCGCTTTTCCTCGTCGCGCGGCACCACACCGGCCAGCGTTACTACGCCACCGTCGCTGCGCACATTGATCTGGTCGGCATGGGCCAGGCGGTCCATCTCCAGCACCAGGCGGACGGCATCGGTGAGCTCGTCGTCGTTGTCGTCCTCGGCCGGCTCCACACGCAGCCGGTTCACCACGTTGCAGCAGCCGGGCGTGCGCCAGGCGATCGCTTCGATCATGCGCTTGTGCGACAGGCTGATCACCTTGCCTTCGAGCGTGATCTCGCCGCCTTCGCAGGCCACGCCGATCTCGCCGCTGGGCCAGTCGTGCTGCGCTTCCTGCACCATCTCGGTCTGGCCGCGGTGCTGCTGGCGCACGGTGCAGTTGTGCAGCTCCATGCACTGCTGCAGCGCATGCACCAGCGCGTCGCGCATCTCGCCATCGGGGCGGCGGTCGGCCACCAGGCGCACCCCGTCCACCACCGGGCCGTCGCCGCAGACCTTGCGCGCCAGTGCCAGCGCCACCCGCTTGGCGCTGATGCTGTCCACCTCGCCCTCGAGGCGCAGCGCCTCGCCGTCGCGCCGCACCTGGATCGGGAAGCGGCGCAGGTCGATCCGGGGGTCGGCCTCCAGCGCCGCGGTCACCTGCTGTTCGATGTCACCATCCTGAGCTGCCATGTCGATTCCTTTCATGCACTGAAGCGGGCGGACGCCCTGCCCAAGAGCGCAGCAACCGGTGAACCTGTGGCGCCCACGCGCCGCTTCACGAGGGCAGCACGCCACCGGCCAGGCCGGTGCCGGCGGCGGGCTCGCGCACCGAGCCGTCCGGCCGTTCGTAAGTGCCTATCAGGCAGCCGCTGGCGATCGCGTACTGCTCCAGGGCCTGCAGCACCGCATCGCGGCCGGGCGTGGCCGGCAGCGCGCTGCCGGGCGCCAGCGCAAAGACCTGGAACACGTACCGGTGCACGCCATGGCCGGGCGGTGGATCCGGCGGCAGCCAGCCGACGCCGAGGAAGGAGTTGCGACCCAGCTGCGCATCCGGGTCGGCCTCGGCCTTGTTCATCGCGCCTTCGGGCAGGGAGCCATCTTCGCCCGGCAGGCCTGCCAGGATGGCGTGCACCAGCGGATGCGGCGTGGGCGAGTCGGCGTCTTCCACCACCACGATCACGCTGTCCGCGCGGGCGGGCACGCCGATCCATTGCAACGGCGGTGAGATGCCGGGGCCGTCGGCGGTGCAGTTCATGGGCAGGGGCGTGTGGTCCTCGAAGGCCAGGCTGCGCACCTGCAGCGCGCCCATGCCCTGGCGCAGGTCGACCCGCTGGAACAGGGTGTGGTCCAGGCCGGAGCGCTGCCCTCTCAGGGCGTGGCCGACGGCATCAGGCAGTTTTTCAAGCATGGGGATGGCAGCTCAGTGGCGCGCGGCGCGCGCTTCGCACGCGGCCAGGTAGGCCACCGCCGGCTGGGTGAGCCAGGGGTCGTCGGCCTGCAGGGCCTGGGATTCGAGGGCCACCAGATCGATGTCCACGCAGCGAGTGGTTGAGGCGAGCGTGGCATCGCGAGCTGCTGCCTTGTGGTCTGCAAAGGCTTTGCCGGACCACAAACTGCGGGCGAACGGATCCAGGAACGCTTTGAACATCAGCATGGCAGCCCCCAACGGATATCGAGGCAACTCAGCAACCGGCGTGCCGGGAGGGCGCCCCCCTGACCATGGCCCCCCCGTCGAAGGAACGCTGCCTGCAGGGCTGGCCTATCGCCACTGAAACGCGCTGCCGACCATGCCTGACACCGACGACCACGAGGTGCCCCGTTGAACCGCGGTGGCAGCGCAGCCACGGACCACGCCGCCATGGTGAACAGCGTCCGGGCCGTGCGGGATGCCGCCCGCCAGACCTTGTGGAGCGCTCGCCACAGCGGCCGGTGCGACAACGCGGTGCTGCGCCTGCTGCAGTCGGTGGTGCAGGCGTTCGACGGCCTGCTGGAGCAGGCGTGCAAGGCTGCTGGAGCAGGCGTGCAAGGCTGCAGGCGGCCCCACCGCAGACGCTGGGCAACTCACAGAGTGACGCTGGGCTCAGCCAAGCCGCGCTTCGATCGCCTCGTAGAGCGCGTTCAGTTCCACCGGCTTGGCAAGGTGCGCATCGAACCCGACGGCGGCGGTGGACTCGCGGTCGCTGGCCTGCGCATAACCGCTCACTGCAATGAGCACTGCAGCGGGAAGGGCTTCCGATCCGCGCAACCGGCGCGCCACCGCGAAGCCGTCCAGCTTGGGCAGGCCCAGATCCAGCAGCACCACCCGCGGACGCAGCTCGGCGGCGACGGACAGCGCCTGCTCACCGTCGTAGGCCACTTCCACGCGATGCCCGTCCAGGCGAAGCAGCGACGCCAGCGTGTCCGCGGCGTCCCGGTTGTCGTCCACCACCAGCATCGGCAAGGGCCGGATGCGAGCAGATGTGGTGGTCACCTGGGAGCCACGCAGCTCTTCGCGCCGGCCGCGGCGCGGCAGGCACACCACGAAGCGCGCGCCACCGCCATCGGCCCCTTCACAACGCACGTGGCCACCATGCAGCTCGGTCAGGCGCTTGACGATCGCCAGCCCGATACCCAGCCCGCCTTGCGCACGGTCAAGCGTGCGCCGGTCCTGTGTGAACAGCTCGAAGATGTGCGGCTGGAGGTCCGGCGCGATGCCCGGCCCGTTGTCCTGCACCACGATGGAGAGGTGGTGCTCGTTTTCCGCCTGCACGCTCACCTCGATGCGCCCGCCTTCCGGGGTGTACTTCACCGCGTTGGTCACCAGGTTGGAGATGATCTGGGTTAGGCGGGCCGGGTCCACCACCAGGTCCAGCGCGGGCGACACGTCCACGCTGAGGGTCTGCTCGCGCTCACGCGCCTGAGGGCGAGCCGCCTCCACGGCCTGGAACACGGCGGTAGCGACCAGCACGTTCTCCATGCGCAGCTCGATCCGGCCCTGGGTGACGCGGCTGACCTCCAGCAGGTCATCCACCAGGCGGGAAAGGTGAGCCGTCTGGCGTCGCAGGATTTGCGTCGCCATGGCCCTGCGGTCCGGCGCATCGCCCACTTTCTCGAGCAGGCGCACCGCATTGGCGATCGGCGCGAGGGGATTGCGCAGTTCATGGGCCAACATGGCGAGGAACTCGGTGCGGCGCTTGTCCGCCTCGGCCATCGCCTGCTCGATCAGCTTGCGCTCGGTGATGTCGAAGTTAACGCCCACGAGGCGGGATTGGCGCCCGTCCTTGTCGTGCAGCACGCGTCCGCGGCTGACCAGCCAGCGCACCTCGCCGTCTGCGCGGAGGATCCGGAACTCCGATTCGTAGTCGCCACCCTTGGCCAGCACCCGCGCGATCTCGGCGTCGAGCTTGGTCCGGTCGTCCGGGTGCACCATCTGCAGGAAGTGAGATGCCTCCAGCGGCTCATCGGGGTTGGCGGGCAGGCCGAGCAGCGTGTAGACCTCCGGGCTCCAGAAGCTGGTCTGCGACGCGGGCGCCCAGTCCCACACACCCATGCGGCCCGCCTCCAGCGCAATCTGCAGCCGGTCCTGCGAGTGGCGGAGTTCCCGTTCACGCTCCAGGAGCTGGGCCTGGCTTCGCCGCAGCGACTCTTCGGCTTGGCGTTGTTCGGTCACTTCCTGGGCGACCAGGCTCAGCAGCGCGATCTGGCCGCAGTCGTCGCGCAGCGGCGTGACATGCTCCACCCAGACGCGCTCCACGCCGGGGTGCGCAGGCGTTTCGCCACGCACCTCCAGGTCCCGCACCGGTTGCCCGGTGTCCAGCACGCTTCGCAGCATCGTCTCCGCCTGCTCCGCCAGGTCGGGCAGCAGTTCGCGCACGGTGCGCCCGATGTGCGCCGCGACCGGCAGGCCATTCATTTCGGCCAGGCGCTGATTCACGCGGACAAAACGAAGCTCGGTGTCCAACACGCCGAGGCCCACCGGGGCGGTCTCGTAGATGGATTCCAGTTCAGGGCGCGCAGGCATAGTCGAACAATGAGTCTGCGGTCAGAGCGTCGATTCACCGGCGTCCTGCGGCAGCGCCGGAAGGGCGGGCTGCAGAACGTCCGGTATCGCGCCGTCCGCGGACAGTGGCACCGACGCGGCCAAGGTGAGCGGGGCGGCCACCGGTTCCGGCCTGCGGCGGTCGATGCGCAACCACAAGGCACCGGCGTGAACGGGCTGCCGGGCCAGGTCATCGATGGGCGTGGGTTCGGGTGCCGCCCTGCCTTCGCGCAATGCCGCCACAAACCAGGCTTCCACCGCGTCCGAGATGTTGGCCATGCACTCCCGCACGCCGTCGCCGGTCGAAAGGCAACCGGGCAGATCGGGCACGGCCGCTGCCCACGGCTCACCGGGCTGCGGCGGCGGGGTGAGGCATGCGGCATACGCGGCCGAACCGCGGTCGTTCGACGGTGCTACAGGCAGGCTGTCCTCGTGGGGCATGCAGCAGGCGAAGCAGGCGGCGGGCCCGGTCCATTGGAAGCCGCTCCCAGGCAAGCCGGAACGCGGTTTGCTTACACTGATGGAAACCCGTTTTGGATGGCGCTTGGTGGATTGCGCAGACCTGTTTGACAGACAACTTGCAGAAATTGCAAGCCTTGCCAAGGCGTTGCAAGCGCCCCTGCTCCGGCCCACGGCGCAAACCATGTTCCAGCAACTGTGCAATCGGTCGGTGGTGCATGTGCAGGCGCGCGAACAATTCCTGCTTCCCGCCTGGCGCCGCGCGCACTGGAAGCATTTGCCATCCGACGCACTTGCGACGCACATGGAGTTCAAACGGGCGTTGGCCGACCTGATGCTGCAACGTCCAGGTTCAGAGCACTTCAACGAAGCGCTTGCCGCATTCGTGGCGACCGTCGAGGTGCACCGCCGGAGCGACCGCGACCGCCTAGTGCCCGCGCTGCGTGAGGCAATTGACCTCGCTGATCGTCGGCAGCTGTGCAACGACATCGAAGTCTTGTACGAGGCGGGCGCCTCCTCCACCGCGTCGCTCTCGCTGAATCAGCCGTTTCTGTCGTCCCGCGACCTCATTGAAGAGGCGGAGGTCGTGCTGTCGTCGATTCTTCAGCCTGGGCAGGCGGGCCGCGGCGCCGAGGCGTGAGTCCCCAGTCAGCGATGTCATTGCGGCGCGTGATCTACATCAGCCGGGCTCAACCCGGCCTGGAAGAAGTGGAGCTTCGTCAGCTGTTCGGCGAGGCGGAAGTGCTGCATCGGCGCCTGGACCTGTCCGGCGTGCTGGCGTACACCGGCCAGCACTTCGTGCAGGCGATCGAAGGCCCGCCCGGTGAGGTCACCCACTTGCTGACGCTGATACAGGCCGATCAACGCCACTCCGGCATGCGGCTGTTCTGCGACGAGTCCCCCGCTCACAGGCAATTCGGCACCTGGAGCTGGCTCTGCCTTGACAGCCCCGATGTCATCGCCGGAGCGGATGTGTCGCTGGCCTCGCCGAATGCGGACTGTGCCGAGGCCAAGGCGCTGGTGCTGCAGGTGCTGGAACACGCTCCGCCGGAGAGCCGGTTCTGATCGCTCGCTGACCTTCCCCCGGCGGCAAAGCGTGGCCAAGGCACGCGCTTTGCCGCAGTGCCTCGATTGAGGAGAACCGCCATGGCAGCACGATCGATCGCGTCACTGTCCCTCACCTTCGGGCTGGTGTCCATCCCGGTGCGGGTGTTCTCCGGCACCGAGAGCTCCGGCACGGTGAGCTTCAACCTGCTCACGCCGGACGGCTCGCGGGTGAAGCAGCAGTACATCTCGCAGAAGGACGGCCGCGTGGTCGAACGCTCCGAGATGATCAAGGGCTACGAGTTCGAGAAGGACCGCTTCGTCACCTTCACCAAGGAGGAGCTGAAGGCGCTGGAGGAAGGCGCCAGCCCCACAGTGGACATCGTGGCCTTCATTCCCGAGAAGTCGGTCGACCCGATCTTCTACGACAAGGCCTACCTGCTGGCGCCGGACAAGCGCGGCGCCAAGCCCTACGCCCTGCTGGCCGAGGCCATGCGCCGCAGCGGGCGCTGTGCGCTGGCCACCTGGGCCTGGAAGAGCAAGCAGTACCCGGTGCAGATCCGCCCCGCCGAGGACGGCCTGGTGCTGCAGCAGCTGCTGTATGCCGACGAGGTGCGCTCGCTGAAGGACCTGGACATCGAACGGGCCACGGTGAGCGAGGCGGAGCTGAAGCTGGCGCTGCAGATCATCGAGCAGATCTCGGAAGAGACCTACGATCCCACGCGCTTCAAGGACACCGAGAAGGAGCGCATCCTGGCCGCCATCGACGAAAAGATCGCCGGCAAGCAGATCGTGGCGCCCTCGCATGCCGAGCCGGCCACCGGCGCCCAGGTGATCGACCTGGTGGAGGCGCTGCGGGCCAGCCTGCGCGGCGGCAAACCCAAGGCCGCGGCGCCCAAGGCGGCCAAGGCCGCCGAGCCGGTGCCTGCCGTGCAGCTGGGTGAACGCAAGTCGGCGCGGCGCGCCACCCCGGCGGCCGAAACGGCCGAGCCCGCGCGCAAGCGGGCGCGCGGCAAGTGAGCCGGGCCGCGACCAGCGAGCCCGCCTACACGCTGCGCAGCACGCAGGACGCGCTCGGCGTGTCGCGGGCGGTGCTCAAGGGCCTGATCGAGGCCGGCTTCGTGAGCCCCGCGCGCGGGCCGCGACAGGAATACCGCTTCTCGTTCCAGGACATCGTGCTGCTGCGCACCGCCTACGAGCTGCAGGCCGCCGAGATTCCGCCACGCCGCATCGTGGCCGCGCTGAAAAAGCTGAAGGCGGAGCTGCCCGAGACCGCGCCGCTCACCGGCCTGCGCATCAGCGCCGTGGGCAGCGACGTGGTGGTGAGCCAGCGCGGCCAGCGCTTCGCGGCGCATTCCGGCCAGCTGCTGCTGGACTTCGAGGTGGCACAGCAGGAGGGCCAGGTGGCGCTGCTGTCGCGCAAGCCTGCCGTGTCGGCGGTGCAGCAGCGCAGTGCCGCCGACTGGTTTGCCGAAGGCGAGCAGCTGGAGCCCACCGACCGCGCGGCCGCGGAGGCGGCGTATCGGGAGGCGCTGGCGCAGGACCCGGACTTCGCCAACGCCTACGTCAACCTGGGCGCGCTGCTGTGCGACGCCGGCCGCTGCCAGGACGCGCTCACCGTGTTCGACCTGGCGCTCGCGCGCTGCCCAGACGAAGCGCTGCTGCACTTCAACCGCGCCATCGCATTGGAAGACCTGGGGCAGGACGAAGCCGCGCTGCACAGCTACGAGGCCGCCATCCGGCTGATGCCCGACTTTGCCGATGCGCACTTCAACGCGGCCCGGGTCTGCCAGGACAAGCTGGCCCGGCCGCAGCAGGCGCTGCGCCACTTCAGCGCCTATCGACGACTTCAGAAGAGGTAAGACCCATGGCACGCGCAATCTGGAAAGGCGCCATCTCCTTCGGCCTGGTGCATGTACCGGTGTCGCTATATCCGGCCTCGCAGGAAAACGAGGTCGATTTCGACTGGCTGGACCAGCGCACCATGGACCCGGTGGGCTACAAGCGCATCAACAAGCGCACCGGCAAGGAGATCGACAAGGAGCACATCGTCAAGGGCGTGAAGACGGAGAACGGCGAGTACGTGGTGCTGTCGGACGACGAGATCCGCGAGGCCTACCCCAAGACCACGCAGACCATCGAGATCCAGAGCTTCGTGCAGGCGCAGGACGTGTCCTTCGTCTACATAGAGAAGCCCTATTACCTGGAGCCGGCGAACAAGGCGGAGAAGGTCTACACCCTGCTGCGCGAGGCCATGGCCGATGCCAGCCTGATCGGCATCGCCCGCCTGGTGATCCACAACAAGGAACACCTGGCCGCGCTGCTGCCCGCCGGGCCGGCGCTGATGCTGGGCACCTTGCGCTGGGCCGACGAGATCCGCCCGGCCGACGCGTTGAACCTGCCGCCGCAGGGCAAGGCGCAGCTCAAGGACAGCGAGCTCAAGATGGCGCGCCAGCTGATCGGCGAGATGACCACCGCGTGGAAGCCGCAGGACTATCGCGACGAGTTCAGCGACGCCATCCGCGAGCTGGTGGCGCGCAAGGCCAAGGCGGGCGAGACGGAGAAGGTGGCGCCGCTGGAGGAGGCGCCCAGCGAGGCCGATGCCTCCAACGTCGTGGACCTCACCGAGCTGCTGAAGAACAGCCTCGGGCGCACCACCGGCAAGGGGGGCAAGGCCAAGCCGGCGGCCGAGCCCCGGGCCAGCAAGGCGGAGGACAAACCGGCCCGGTCGCGGGCGCGCAAGCGGGCCTGAGGCGCCCGGCAACCGCGCTGCATCGGCGCTGCCGATGCAGCAACGGAAGTTCCCGCTGGCCGGAGCCCTGCATGCGCCCCACCATGGGCGCATGGACAACAACAACCCTCTTCAAGGACAACGGATCGTGGTGGTGGGCGGCAGCTCGGGCATGGGCCTGGCGCTGTCGGCGCAGCTGTTGAAGCGGCATTGCGACGTGACGATCGTCGGCCGTTCGCAGCACAAGCTGGCCGCCGCCGCGGAGCAGCTGGGCACCGCTGGGTCGCTGCGGCTGCATGCGGCCGACGTGACGCAGGAACCGCAGGTGCAACAGCTGTTCGAGGCGGCGGGCCCGGTGGATCACATCGTCTGCACCGCGGCCGACATCCGCGGCGCCTATGAGCTGCTGCCCGATCTGGCGCTGGCCGCCATCGAGCGCGCGCTGCGCTCCAAGGTGATCGCGCCCCTGCTGCTGGCCAAACACGGTGCGCCGCACTTGCGCCCCGGCGGCTCCATCACCTTCACCTCCGGCATCGCCGCCTACCGGCCGCGGCCCAAGGGCGTGGCGGTGGCTGCGATCAACGCCGCGCTGGAAGGCATGGTGCGTGCGCTGGCGGTGGAGCTGGCGCCCCTGCGGGTGAATGCGGTGTCGCCCGGCTGGGTGCGCACCCCCATCTGGCAGGACGTGGCCGGTGTCGACAGCGACGCGCTGCTCGATACGATGGCGCAGCGCCTACCGGTGGGCCGGGTCGGCACCGCCGACGACATCGCCGACGCGATCCTGTTCCTGCTCGGCAACGGCTACACCACCGGCACCGTGCTGCACGTGGAGGGCGGGCACCGGCTGGTGTGACGCCAGTGCCTGGCGCAGCGCCGTGATGAAGGGGGCCAGCTCCCGCGGCAGCGGCCGGCCAGCGGGGGTGAGCAGACAGATCGGCAGCCCGTCACCAGCCGGCGAGAGCGCCCGCAGCACGATGCCGGCGCCTGCGCCCTGCAGCGCACGGCGCGGCAGCACCGTCACCCCCAGCCCGGCCGACACCATCTGCAGCAAGGCGGGCACGCTGTCCGCCACACCGCGCAGCTGCGGCTGCACAGGCGCCTGCTGCAGCAGCGCGTCGAGGTAGGCACGATAGCGGCAGCCGGGTGTGGTGAGCACCAGCGGGCAGGCCGCCAGCTCGTGCGCCGCCACCGCAGCACCGGCTGCCAGCGCATGGCCAACGGGCAGCACCACCATCGGCTGGTCGCGCGCCAGTTCCTCCACCTGCAGCGCCGCCTGCGCGGCCGGCCAGCCATGCACCAGGCCCAGATCGGCACTGCCGTCCAGCACGGCGGCAGCGGTGGCCAAGGAGTCGCGTTCCTGCACTTGCACCACCAGGGCCGGATGGCGCTGCGCATGGCGCGCCACCAGCGGCAGCAGCACGCTGGTGCACAGCGTCTGCGGCGCCACCACGCACAGTGTTGCGCCGCTATCACCCACCTCGCCGCGCGCCTGGCGCAGCGCGTCGTCGGCCAGCGCCAGCAGCTGGCGCGCGCGCTCCACCAGCCGTTCGCCGGCCGGGGTGAGCGCGAGCGTGTTGTGGGTGCGCACGAACAGCGGCTGGCCCACGCTGGATTCCAGCGCCTGCATCTGCTCGCTCACGCTGGACTGCGACAGGTGCACCCGCTGCGCCGCCTGCGTGAAGCTCAGGGTGTCGGCGGCAGCGAGAAAGGTCTTCAGTTGGCGCAGCTGGAACATCGCTTTCAGTTTCTCCTGGCCTGGGTCTTGATGCCCCGGCCGAGGTTGGCGCTGACCAGCGCCGCGGCCAGGGTGACCAGCCAGGAAAAGTACACCCAGAGCAGGAAGAGCGGAAACGCGGCGAAGGCGCCGTACACCGCCTTGTAGGTGGGCAGCTTGAGCACGTAGGCACCGAAGCCGCGTTTGCCCAGCTCCAGCGTGATGCTGGCGAGCAGCGCGCCCACGATGGCGTCGCGCTTGCGCACCCGGGTGTTGGGCACGAAGTAGAACAAGCTGCCCAGGCCCAGCGTGCCGAGTGCGATGGGCCCCAGCGTCAGCACGAACTGCGCCGCCGGCGGCAGCGGGCCGATCAGGCCCAGCGAGGCGCCCAGCAGGTGCGAGGTGGCCCACAGGCTGAGCGCGAGCAGCGGCGGCCCTGCGAGCAGCATCAGCACGTACATGCCCACGCGCTTGAGCAGCGGCCGGTTGCGCTTGACCTCCCACAGCTGGTTGAGCGCGTTTTCCACCGTGAGCAGCAGCGCCACCGCGGCGGCCAGCAGCAGCAAGGTGCCCAGCCCGGTGAGGCTGCCCGCGTTCGCGGCGAACTGGTGCAGCACCTGCAGCACGGTGCGCGAGATGTCGGCCGGCATCACGTTCTTCAGCAGGTGCTCCTCCAGCGCGTCCTCCAGCCAGGCCAGCCGCGGGAAGCGCAGGAACAGCGCGAAGCTCACCGCGATGAAGGGCACGATGGACAGCAGCGTGGTGAAGGTCAGGCTGCCGGCGATCTGCGCCAGCCGCTCCTTGCGCGCGCGCTGGATCGTCTGGCGGGTGAGGCTGAACATGCGAGCTGCCTTGGCGATGCGGCGATGGCGCGCCTCAGCGCTGCGCGTCGGGCGCCAGCAGCCGCCCGAACACCAGCCGGACACCCAGCAGCAGCACACCTGCGCTGGCCACCAGGGCCGCATGCAGGGCCCAGAACTGTTGGCCGGGCATGGTTTCCAGGAAGCCGGCCAGCCAGCCGACGAAGGTGTTGCCGAGGAACAGGTGCAGGTAGTACACGCCGATCACCAGCCCTTCCAGCCGCTGGGGCGCGACGCGCGAATACAGCGCCAGGCCCACCGGCAGCACGTTTGCAAAACCCAGGTCGTTGAGCACCGTGTAGCCCAGCGTCCAGGCCAGGCTGACCTTCTCGTGCGAGTTCTCAACCATGCCGGCGGCCAGGATCAAGAGTGCCGGCCCGCCCGCGCCGATGAGCGAGCCGAGCGCCATCTTGGTGAGCTCGTCGGGCTCGCGCCGGCGCTGCGCCCACCAGCGCCAGAAGGCGATGGAGGCCACCATGGTGGCAGTGCTCACGAAGGCGTCCACCGCCTGCAGCCAGGTGACGGGCACCTCCCAGCCGAACAGCACCAGGTCCATGTGCTTCTGCGACCACAGCGGGTAGGCGTTGGTGAACTGCTGGTTGCCCACGATGGACAGCATCAGCACCGGGATCAGCGCCACCAGCAGCACCAGGCGGGCCTTGTCGCGGCCGGTCATGCCGGCCGGCGCCACGGCGGTACCGCCGCCGGCATCGCGGGCGCGAACGCGCGGCTCGGGTGGCAGCCAGCGGCGGCCCCACAGGTACACCAACAGCCCGATCACCATGCCGACGCCGGCAGCGCCGAAGCCCCAGTGCCAGGCGACCTTCTCGCCCAAGGTGCCGCAGACGATGGGCGCCAGGATCACGGCGATCTGCACGGCCAGCATGAAGATCTGGAACGCGCTCGCGCGCCGTTTGTCCCCCGGTGCGTACAGGTCGCCCACCTGCGCGGCGATGTTGCCCTTGAAGCAGCCCACGCCCACCAGCAGGCAGGCGAGCGCCGGCAGGAAGCTCACTTCGAAGGCCATGAGGAAGTGGCCCAGCGCCATCAGGCTGGCGCCGATGACCACCGTTTTCGTGCGGCCGAGCAGCCGGTCGGCGAGCAGCCCGCCGAACAAGGGCGTCAGGTACACCAGCCCGGCGTACAGGCCGAAGACCGCGGAGGCCAGCTGCTGCGGCGAGCGCGGGCCGGTGGCGCGCTCGATGAAGGCGCGCAGGCTGTCCATGCCGGCCACATGGCCGATGTTCTCTGGCAGGAACAGGTAGTTGCTGAGGTACAGCACCAGGAGCGCCTGCATGCCGTAGTAGGAGAAGCGCTCCCACAGCTCGCAGAAAGCGAGCCAGCCGAGGCCGGCCGGGTGGCCGAAAAAGGCGCGGTCGGCGCGCCGTTCAGGGACGGTGGCGGAGTTCATCGCGCGGCATTGTCGCCGCCTGACCCGGCGAGCCAAGTCCATGACTTGCCGGCGCGGTCAGCAGGCAGCAAGGGATTCCACGGAGGTGCCCCACGGGGCCCGGGTCTAGGCTGGGTCGGCTACCGCAACAAGGGAACCCTGCGGAATCGAGCGCTCTGTTCCCGCACCAATATCAGGCCAAGGAGACACAGATGACGACGAGATGCTTTCCCGCGCTGCGGCGCACCGCGCTGCGCGTGCTGATGCCCGCGCTGGCGATGCTGGCGGCCGCTGCGCCAGCGGCGGCCAACACCCTGACCCAGAACGTGTCCTGGACCATCGACCGGGCCAACACCACCGCCAAGTACCGCGTGGTGGCCTACGGCGACTCCATCTACGCCGGCTACAACGGCTCGGTGTTCAACGCCGCCAAGTACGCCGCGCCCACGGTGGATGCGGAATACCTCTCTGCGCTGTGGAATGCCGACATCGAAAGCGTGCGCCGGGCCAAGTCGGGCGCCGTGGCCTCGGACGTCTACAACAACAAGATCGTGGCCGAGAAGTCGTACATGCAGGCCAGTTCCACCCGCGTGGTCACCTTCGAGATGTGCGGCAACGACGGCCTGCAGGCGCGCTCGGCCTTCAAGGGCCAGACCGGCACCTGCGACTACTCGGGCATCAACAACGCCATCAACAACTGCAAGACCTATGTGGCCGCGGCGATGGACTTCATCAACGCGAATGCGTATGCCGGCACCAAGCTGAAGGTGATCTCCAACCTGCACTACCCGGGCTACGCGGCCGACAACGTGCAGAGCGCCTGCCGGGACGCGAGCACCGGCCAGACGGTGAACATGCAGACGCTGTTCCTGCCGAAGATCGCGACGATGAACTACTGGATGTGCGAGTACGCGCGGCAGAAGGGCTTCCAGTGCGCGGACAACTTCGCGCAATACATGGGCGCCGACTACGACAGCAACGGGGACGGTCAGGTGGACTCCGACGCGCTGCGCTACGTGGCCGGCGAAAGCGAAGCCAGCTACGTCAACCGCATCGCAGGCACGCTGCGCCCCACGATACGCGACGCCAACGCGCACTTCGTGTCGGCCAGCAGCAGCTTCGACTACATCCAGTCGGACGACACCCATCCCACCTACACCGGCGGCACGGTGAGCGCCGGGCTGTTCGGCGGCACCACCGGATCGGGCGCGCCGCGCTACACCTCGTTCACCAACGGCAAGAACCCGATCTGGAACCAGTACGGCCATGAGCGCATGGGTTGGGCGGTGTCCACCACCAACCCTGCCGCGCCCTGAGCCGACAACACGCCATGGACGGGCCGCGTCGTCCCGGCCCGCCTGCCCATCCGGCAGGCGGTGACCCGGCGTGGCGGCCGTCGTGGTTGTTGCTCGCCCTGGCGGTCGGCCTGGTGGCGGGCGGCGTGGTCTACGGGCTGACCCTGCAGGCATCGCCCAAGCCGGCGAACGCGCCTGCGCCGGCCGTCGTGACGGCTGCGGCCAGCGTCCCCGGCAGCCCGCCGCCGGCCCCGGCCGCTGCAGCGAGCGGGCCGGCCCAGGCGGTGCCGCAGCCGGGCACCACGCCCCGCCCTGCCGCCCCACCGGCGCAACGCATCGCCCGCATGCGCGATCCCGACGGTGACCAGTCGCCCGACCTGGCCGACTATGTGAACGAGGGTGAAAAACCGACCATGGCCGAGGTGATCGACCGCCTGCACCGCGCCGGTGTGCGCACCGGCCTGGGCGCCTTCCAGCCACCCGGCACCCGCCCGCCGCTGGTGGGGTTGGCGGTGCCCGAGGACTACGTGCTGCCCGAGGGCTACGTGCGCCACTACCAGGCCACCGACGACGGCCAGCGCATCGAGCCCATCCTCATGTACTCCCCCGACCACCGTTTCGTGGACGCGGCGGGCCGGCCGATCGCGATACCGAAGGACCGGGTGGTGCCGCCGGAAGCCGCACCGCCGGGCCTGCCGATCCGGCGCATCGTGGTGCCGCCACCCACCGACACCGGAGGGCCGGGCCGCTGAACGCCGCTGCTGCCTTCTTCCACCGCCACGCCCGCGCGGCGGCCGGTGTGCTCGCCAGTGCCCTGCTGTGCGGCCTGTATGCACGCGGCGGCGCGGGCTGGCTGCTCGGTTTCGTCGCCCTGGTGCCCTGGCTGCACACGCTGGACCGCAGCCGCACGCTGGTTGGCACGCTGCTGGGCGCCTGGGGCATGTGTGTGGCCTTCACCGCCGCCGGTTTTGCCTGGTTCGGCAGCGCCATCGGCCAGTACACGCAGTGGGGCGAAGCCGCCGGCCTGGCCCTGCTGCTGGTGGCCGCGCCGCTGTTCCAGCCGCAGATCCTGGTGTTTGCGCTGGTGCGCCACCTCGCCCGCCGCTGGCACGGGCCCGCACTCTCCGCGCTTGCCGGCGCCGCCGCGTGGGTGGCCACCGAATGGTGGGTGCCGCGGCTGCTCGACGACACCCTGGGGGTGGGCCTGCATCCGTCGAGGCTGCTGCGCCAGGCCGCCGACCTGGGCGGCACCGCCGGCCTCACGCTGGCGCTGCTGCTGGTCAACGAAGGCGTGGCGCGGGCCTGGGCGCAACGAGCAGGCGGCCTGCGTGCGGCCGCGCGGCCGCTGGCCGCCGCCGCGCTGGTGCCGCTGCTGCTGGCCGGGTATGGCGCCGCCACGCTGTCCGCACAAGCCACGCCCACCACCCAGCCGCTGCGCCTGGGGCTGGTGCAGTCCAACATCGTGGACTACGAACGCCTGCGCCAGGAGAAAGGCGCCGCGGCGGTGGTGCGCGAGGTGCTGGACACCCATTTCGCGATGAGCTACGACGCGGTGGAGCGCCAGCATGCGGACGCGGTGCTCTGGTCGGAAACGGTGTACCCCACCACCTTCGGCCATCCCAAGAGCGAAGCCGGCGCGGAGCTGGACCGCGAGATCCTGGCGATCGTCAACGCCGCCGGCGTGCCCTTCGTGTTCGGCACCTACGACCGCGATGCCGCCGGCGAGTACAACGCCGCCGCCTTCGTGGCGCCGGGCACCGGCCTGCTCGGCCTGTACCGCAAGGCCCGCCCCTTTCCGTTCACCGAGTACGTGCCGCCCTGGCTGGACGGGCCGGCGCTGAGGCGCTGGCTGCCGTGGACCGGCCACTGGCAGCCGGGGGACGGTGCGCGCGTGTTCCCGCTGCGCCTGGCCGACGGCCGCGAGATCCCCGTGCTGCCGCTGATCTGCCTGGACGACATGGATACGCAACTGGCGATCAACGGTGCCCGGCTGGGCGCGCAGGCCATCCTCACCTTGTCCAACGACGCCTGGTTCAGCGCACATCCGCAAGGCGCCGAGCTGCACCTGGCCGCGGCCGCGTTCCGCAGCATCGAAACCCGGCTGCCGCAGTACCGCGCCACCACCAATGGGCACAGCGCCGTGATCGACGCCACCGGCAGCGTGGTGGCCGGCTCCCGGATGGGGGAGCGCACGCTGGTGATCGGCGCGCTGCCGGTGCCGGTGCCGCCGCGCACGCTGATGGTGGCCTGGGGCGACTGGGTGGGACGTGCGGCTGCGGGGTTCCTGGCGCTGCTGGCCCTGGCCACCGCCTGGCGCTCGTGGGCCCCAGGTGCGGCAGCTGCCACGCAGCCGGCGCAGGCGGTGGCTGCCCTGCCCGCCCGGGTATCGGTGCTGCCGCCCGCGGCGCGCCTGGCCGCCGGTGCGCTGCGCAGCTTGGCGCGCGCGAGCCTGCTGTGGATGGTGGCGGCCGTGCTGCTGGGCGATGGCGCGCTGCAGGCCAACACGTTGGCGCAGGTGAGGCTGTTTGCCGCGCTGGTGCTGCTGCCGGAAGCCGCCGCCTGGTGCGTGCTGCAGGCCTTTGCCGCACGGGCCGGCATCGAGCAGGGCGCGCTGGTGCTCACACGCGGCGCGCGCCGGCTGGAACTTCCGCTGCGCGACATCGCCGCGGTGCAGCCCTGGCGCCTGCCCATCCCCGGCCCCGGTGCAGCGCTGCGCCTGGTGTCGGGCGCGCATTGGCCGTATGGCGTCGCGCATGCCGACCCGGTGGGCCTGGCGACGGCGATCGCGGATGCGGGTGGCGCCGCGGCGCCACCGCGCCCCGCCTCGCGTGCCAGCCTCTATGCGCAAGCCCGCGGCGGCGCGCCGCGCGGCCGCCTGGACCAGTGGCTGGCCAAGTTCGTGCTGTTCCCGCTGATGCTCGCGATCCCCGCCTTCCGCCTGCACCAGCACATCGCCTACGGCAGCACCTTTGGCGAGGCCTACAGCTTCGGCCTCGGCGCCTGGCTCGCCACCTTTGCGCTGTGGTGGGCCGCCTGGGCGATCGGCGTGGTGCTGTGCGCTGCCGCCCTGCGCGCCGCGATCGAAGCCGGCACGGTGATGGCCGTGCTGCTGCGGCCCGGGCAGGCGGCTTCGTTGCGGCGCTGGCTGGAGCGCCTGGGCCTGGCCGCGCTGTACCTCGGTTTGCCCGCCTGGCTGCTGCTGCGCGCGGCGGCGAGTTGACACGCGGCCGGGAACCCCGGCGCTACGGCATCACCAGCGACTGCGCGAGGTGGCCGTACACGGCGGACACCCGCCGAAGATGCCGGGACTCCGGATGCGTGAGCACCCACAGGTCGGTCTGGGCTTCCTCCAGCGGCTCGCCCAGGCGCACCACGTCCTTGCGGCCCTCGGCCAGGAACAGCGGCACGATGCCCACGCCCAGGCCCAGCCCGATCATCTCCAGCACCGACAGGATGCTGTTGACGCGATAGCGCGGTGTCACCTTCGGCAGGTGCCGCTTGCGCCAGACCACCGACGGATGCTCCGGCAGCGCATCGTCGGGGGCGATCCAGTCGGCCGCGGCAGCGTCCATCGATGCCGCGCGCCGCCCCCCAGGCCGCTTGGCGCCATACAGCGCCATGCGGATCGCGCCCACCCGCTTGCCCACCAGGTGCTGCGGCGGGCGCCGGGTGGCGCGCACGGCGATGTCGGCGTCACGCCGGGTCAGGCTGGCCAGCTCGTTGCCGGTGTGCAGCTCGTAGTGCAGCAAGGGGTGTTGCTGCTGCAGGCCCAGCAAGGCGGGGGCAACCAGGCCATGCAGCAGGGTGTCGGTGGTGGTGATGCGCACCACACCCGACACCTGGGCCGGCGACAGCGCCAGGGTGGAGCGCGCCGCCTCCAGCGCGGCCTCCATCTGCTCCGCATGCTCGCTCAGCTGCCGGGCCACCTCGTTGGGGCCGTAGCCCGCGCGGGTGCGTTCGAACAGCGGCTGCCCCAGGCCACGCTCCAGGCGCTGCAGGCTGCGGAAGACGGTGGAGGCGTCCACACCCAGCCGTTCCCCCGCGGCGGCCAGGGTGCCGCCACGCACCAGGGCCAGCACCACCTCGAGGTCGGCCGCACTCACGGTGTATTGCGTCAATGCAATCATGCTTTGCCCTTTGGCCTATTCACGCTTCGGTTCTGCAATCCTACAGTGGGCTCACCGCAACCTCCTCCTGAAGGATCAACGATGGACTCCCCCTCCTCTTCCACGCCCCTGGGCATCGCCCTGCTGCGCATCAGCCTGGGCGTCATGTGGATCTCCCATGCGCTGCTGAAGCTGCTGGTGTTCACGCTGCCCGGCACCGCCCAGTACTTCGCCAGCATTGGCTTCCCCGGTGTGCTGGCGTATCCGGTGTTCGCGGCCGAGTTGATCGGCGGCGTGGCGCTGGTGTTCGGTGTGTATGCGCGGCAGGTGGCCGTGGGGCTGCTGCCGATCATGGTGGTGGCCGCCTGGGTGCATGGCCCCAACGGCTGGGTGCACACCAGCGCCGGCGGCGGCTGGGAGTACCCGGTGTTCCTGATCGTCGTGTCGATCGCGCTGTGGCTGCTGGGCGATGGCGCCGGCGCGCTCAAGCGCAGCACGCGGCTGACGTTTGCACCGGCGCACTGACATGGGGACCACTTCACTCACCCTGGTGTCGCATCCGCTGTGCCCGTATGTGCAGCGCGCGGCCATCGTGCTCGCCGAAAAAGGCCAGGCCTTCGAACGCCGCGACATCGACCTGGCGCACAAGCCGGCGTGGTTCCTCGCGGTGTCGCCGCTGGGCAAGACGCCGGTGCTGCTGGTCGATGGCGAGGCGATCTTCGAATCGGCCGTGATCTGCGAGTACCTGGAGGACACGCTGGTGCCGGCGCTGCACCCAACGGACCCGCTTCGCCGCGCCCAGCACCGCAGCTGGATGGAGTTCGGCTCCGGTGTGCTCAACGCGATCGCCGGGCTGTACAACGCGCCAGAGGCCGACACCCTGGCCAGCCGCGCCCACGGGCTGCGCCAGATGTTCGAGCAGCTCGAGGCCGTGCTGGGCGAGGGCCCGTACTTCGAGGGTCCGCGCTTCAGCGTGGTGGACGCGGTGTTCGGGCCGGTGTTCCGCTACTTCGACGTGATCGACCGCATCGCGGACTTCGGCTTGTGGACCGGCCTGCCTCGGCTGGTGGCCTGGCGCGGCGCGCTGGCGCAGCGGCCCTCCGTCGAGGGTGCGGTGGCCCCGTCGTATCCCGATGCACTGCTGAAGTTCCTGCGCGAGCGCAACTCCGAACTCGGGCGCCGTGCGGCCATGGCGCCGGCGTGACGGGCAGGCGCGCGCTGCGCCGGCGGCCGGGGCGCGGTAGCCTCCGCCTCCGTGGACTCCCTGATCGCCGCCGCCGCACGCGCCCTCGCAGGGGGCGACACCCTGGGCGCGCTCAAGCGGGTGGCGCTGCGCGAGGACCCGCCGGCGCTGGCCTTGCGCGGCATTGCGATGGCCCACCTGGGCGAGCATGCGCGTGCGCGTGATCTGTTGCGGCGCGCCGCGCGCGCCTTTGGCGCCCATGAGACGCTGGCGCATGCGCGCTGCGTGGTGGCCGAAGCCGAGGTGGCGCTGGCGATGCGCGATCTCGCCGGCTCGCCGCGCGCACTGGCCCTGGCCGCGACGCAGCTGGAGGCACGCGCCGACCGGGCCAACGCGCTGCAGGCACGGCTGATCGGCGTGCGGCGCCTGCTGTTGCTGGGCCGGTTGGACGAAGCGGCGGCGGCGCTGGCCCAGGTGCAGGCCCAGGGCGGTCCGCCCGCGCTGGTGGCGGTGGCCGAGCTCACCAGTGCCGAGCTCGCCCTGCGCTCGCTGCGCAGTGACGACGCACAGGCCGCGCTCGAGCGGGCGCGGGAAGCCGCCGAACAAGCCGGCGTGCCGGCGTTGCAAGCGGAGGTGGCCGAGATGCGCGCCGCGCTGGACCGCCCCGCGGCCCGGCGCGTCGGCCACGATGGCGAGCAGCTGTTGCGGCTGGGCGAGGTGGCCGGGCTCATGGCCTCGGGCGCATTGGTGGTGGACGGCTGCCGGCACGAGCTGCGCGCCGGGGAGGCCCGGGTGCCACTGGCGCGCCGGCCGGTGCTGTTCACCCTGGCCCGCACCCTCGCAGAGGGCGGCTGCGGCGGTGTCGCGCGCGAGGCGCTGATCGAACGCGCCTTCCGCACCCGGCGCCCGGACGAGACGCACCGGGCGCGCTTGCGCGTGGAGGTGGGCCGCCTGCGCGCGCTGCTCAAGGGGCTGGCTCGCATCGACGCCACGGCGCGGGGCTTCGTGCTCACGCCAGCCGACGGACGCGCCACCGTCGTGCTGGCGCCACCGATCGATGGCGGCCCGGCGTCGCTGCTCGCGCTGCTGGCCGACGGTGCCGCCTGGTCCACCTCCGCCCTGGCGCTCGCATTGGGCGACAGCCAGCGCACGGTGCAGCGTTCGCTCGCGGAGCTGGAAGCGGCCGGGCGTGTGCGCGCCGTCGGCCTGGCGCGTGCGCGGCGCTGGCTCGCGCCACCGCTGGCCGGATTCACGACGATCTTGTTACTCCCCACGGCGCTGCCGCCTGAGTAGAGTGGCTGCTCGCGTCCCCACGGGGCGCTCGCCCGCCACCCAGCAAGGCATCGCCATGACAGACACCAGCCTCCACCACCCTGCCGAGGCATCCGTGCGCCCAGCCGAAGTGGTGCGCGAGTACGGGCCGTTTGCCGGTGCCAGCCGCGTGCATGGTGTCACCCATGACGGCGGCCAGGTGTGGGCCGCCACCGGCACGGCGCTGGTCCGCTTCGACCCGGCCAGCGGCGAGCCCAGCCGCACACTCCCCTGCGCCAGCGATGCGGGCACCGCCTTCGATGGGGTGCACCTGTACCAGATCGCCGAAGCGCGCATCGACAAGATCGACCCGGCCACCGGCGAAGTGGTTGCATCGATTCCCGCGCCTGGCCATGGCAGCGATTCGGGCCTGGCCTGGGCGGAGGGCAGCCTGTGGGTGGGGCAGTACCGCGACCGCCGGATCCACCAGATCGACCCGGCCAGCGGCGCGGTGCTGCGCACCATCGAGTCCAACCGCTTCGTGACCGGCGTCACCTGGGTGGATGGCGAGCTCTGGCACGGCACCTGGGAAGGCGACCAGAGCGAGCTGCGCCGTGTGGACCCCGCCACCGGCACCGTGCTGGACCGGCTGGCGATGCCGGAAGGCACTGGCATCAGCGGCCTGGAGTCCGACGGCGACGCCCTCTTCTACTGCGGCGGCGGAACGAGCGGCACGGTGCGCGCGGTGCGGCGCCCCAAGGCAACGCGCGGCTGACATCGCCGACCCGGCTGCACGCCGACGCCGCGGCCGGCCATAGCGCGCCGCCTCAGGCGGACAGCGCCTTGGACGCCGGCGGCGCGGGCACCTGCGCGGCCAGCCTGGCGCCACGCAGCATCAGCAGTGCCGCCAGCGCCGACAGCGACAAGCCGGACGACAACCACACCGCGCCCGCCCCCCAGCGGTCCAGAGCCACGCCAAAAGCAAAGGGCGCAAAGGCCTGCGCCACCCGGGCCGGCACCATCATCCAGCCTTGCCGGGCGCCATAACCCGCCGCACCGAACAGCACCAGCGGCAGCGTGCCCTTGGCAATGGTGAGGATGCCGTTGCCCGCCCCATGCAGGACCGCAAAGGCGGTGGCCACCGGGCTGCCGAGGGTGAGCAGCAGCACCGCACCCAGTGGATGCGCCAGCGCCGCCAGGCGCGCGGACAGCAGCGGATGCACCTTTCTCAGCACGCCGAACTCCAGCAGGCGGCCGCCCACTTGCGCCGGCCCCACCAGCGCGCCCACACCGACCGCCACCGCCAGGCTGGCCCCCGCGGCCTGCAGCAAGCGCGGCAGGTGAGCCGCCATCGCGGTGCTGACGAACCAGGTGGTGGCGAACACGAAGGACAGCAGCAGGGCCGTCCGGGTGCCGTGAGATGCGTCCGGTGCAGGCGCAACGGAGGGGAGGCCGGGGGCCGCCAATGCTGGCGCCACTTGCTGCCGGGCCGCACGCGGCAGCCAGGCATTCAGCGGCAGGCCCAGCAGCAGGTGCAGCCCGGCCCAGCCGAAACAGGCCTGGCGCCAGCCGAAGTGCGCCTCCATCCAGGCCGTCAGCGGCCAGCCCACCGTGCTGGCAAAACCGGCGACCAACGTGATGCCGGTGATCGGATTGCGGGCGCCCTGGTGGTACAGCCGCACCAGCGTGGCAAACGCTGCTTCGTAGAGCCCGCTGCCCATGGCCAGGCCCAGCAGGGCCCAGGCGGCAAAGAGCGTGAGCCGGTCCTGTGCCAGGCCCAGCGCCACCAGGCCGGCGGCGAACAGCGCGTTCGTCGCCATCAACACCGGCCGGCCACCGCGCAGGTCGATCAGGCGCCCTGATGCGGGGCCGACGGCCGCGGACACCAGCAGCGCGAGCGTGAAAGCCGCAAAGACGGTGGGCACGCCCACGCCGAGGTCGTGCGCGATCGGCGCGGCCAGCATCGCGGGCAGGTAGTACGAGGACGCCCAGGCCAGCGTCTGCGCCGCGCCCAGCGTGGCCACCACACGCGTCTGCGATGGAAGCAAAGCCTCAGCCACAGCAGCCGACCCGTTGCCGCGGTGGCGGTGCGCTCCCGCAGCCGGTGGCGCAGGAGGCGGACGCCCGTGCCGGGGCCGGCTGGGCGGGTTTCGGTTCCGAGCAGCCGCAGCCCGACTTGCCTTCGGCCTTCCTGGCTTCGTCCAGCGCGCAGCAGGCCGACGCGTCGGCCTGGGCCGGGCCGCCGCAGCAGCCCCCTTCGGCCGCGGGCGCATCGGCGCCGACTCCAGCGCCGCCGGCACTGCAGACCCCGGTCTCGGGCAATTCGAGCTCAACCCGGTCGGCCGCCTCCAGATCGCCGGCGATCGCGGCCACCACCGAGCGCGCCTGCTCGAAGCCGGTGGCCATCAGGAAGGTGGGCGCGCGGCCATAACTCTTGACGCCGACGGTGTAGAAGCCCGGCTCCGGATGCGACAGCTCCCGGTGGCCGTGCGGCCGCACCGTGCCGCAGCTGTGCAGGTTGGGGTCGATCAGCGGCCCCAGTGCCTCGGTGGACTCCAGCCACGGGTCCAGCTTCAGGCGCAACTCGCTCGCCAGCGACAGGTCCGGGCGCTGGCCGGTCGCGCAGATGATCTCGTCGACGCCTTCGACTCGCACCGGTTGCGACCGTGCGTCATCGCCTTCGACAGTGAGCGTGTGGCCGTCGCGCCGGATCGCGGTGATGCGCAGGCCGCTGAAGAACTCCAACGCGCCGGCATCGCGCAGCGCCTTGAGGTCGCTGCCCAGGCGCCCGCGCGCCGGCAGTGCGTCCGCTTGACCGCCGCCGAACACGCGGGTGGGCGTGGCGCCGCGCACCGCCCACGCGAGGCGGGTGCCCGGTGCCATGCGCGCGAGCTCCGCCAGGCCGAGCAGCGCATTGGCCGCCGAGTGCCCGGCGCCCACCACCAGGGTGCGCTTGCCGGCATAACGGCCGCGCTCGCGGCCCAGCACGTCGGGAATGCCGTAGGCGATGCGGTCCCTGTTCTGCGCCTCGCCGATGGCCGGCAGGCCGCTCGCGCCCAGTGGATTCGGGGTGCCCCAGGTGCCGGTGGCATCGATCACCGCGCGGGCCCGGTACTCCATCCATCCCGTTCCCTCCATCACCCGGATGACAAAGGGCGCCTGCTCGCGAGCGGCCGTCTTCACCTTGTCGACGCCTTCGCGGCTCACCGACAGCACCCGGCTGTTGAGCTTCAGCGCCCGCGCCACCTCGGGTCGCTGGGCGAAGGGCCGCAGCAGGCGCTCGACGACCTCACCGGCCAGCGGCAGCGAGTCTTCGGGCGGCGGCTGCCAGCCTGTGCGCTGGAGCATCGCTGCCATTGCTGCGTCGACGTTGTAGCGCCAAGGCGAGAACAGGCGCACATGCCCGTAGTCCGTCAGGTTCGTGCCGACCGAGGCACCGGCTTCGAAGATCAGCGGCTCGATGCCTCGTTCGATCAGCCGGGCCGCGGCAGCCAGGCCCACCGGCCCCGCGCCCAGGATGGCGACCGGCAAGGATCCCTGTGCCTTCGGCGCCTGGCGCAGCGTGACGGCCATCAACACCGCGTTGGCAGGACAGGCGCCCTGGAACTCTGCGGAAGCCTGCAGCGCCCGCGGCGCGTGCTCGCGGGGCTGCGGCTCGAACCCGAACCTCGGGAAGTAATCGGCCGCGGTGGTCGTCAGCAGGAACACCTGCCCGATGCCGCGGCGCGTGGCCTCCTGCAGCAGCAGGCGCACCAGCGACTCGCCGATGCCCTGGCCATGCAGGCCGGGCGCAATGGCCACCGAGCGCAACAGCGCCACGGCACCGTAGACCTCGGCGCCGGCGACGCCCACCACCTCGTTCCCGCTGAGGGCGACCACGAAGGTGGCGAGGTGTTCTTCGGCGCCCTCGAGGGGCAGATGGTTGGCGGTCAGCAGGGATTGGATGGCGGGCCAGTCCGAGGGGCCGGCCTGGCGAAGGGAGACGTTCTTCAGCGACATGAGGATGCCTTTCGATCAACCGAGGGAAGACAGCGTGGGCCTGCGGAGCGTTGGCTCAGCGAGGTGAAGGCCGGGCGTCGGGCGCGCCACCTTCCGCGCTGCCAGAGGCCTCGATCGCGTTGGGATGTCCCGCCGGGTGAAGCCGGGGTTCGAAGAGCCTGTGGAGGGTCAGCCCGATCGCGGCGCCCAGCAGCTGGGCGATCACGAAGCCCGGCACGCTGGCCGGAGCGATGCCCGCGAAGCTGTCGCTGAACATGCGGCCAAAGGCCGCCGCCGGGTTGGCGAAGGAGGTGGACGCAGTGAACCAGTAGGCCGAGCCGATGTAGGCGGCCACCATCGCGGCAGCGCGGCCTGCCGGGGCGCGCAGGATCACCAGCAGCAGGCCCGCGGTGGCCACCGCTTCGGCGATCCATTGGCCGGTGCCGGCACGCACCTTCGCCGACCACTGCAGGATCGGCAGGTCGAACATCGCATGGGCCAGCCAGGCGCCCAGCATGGCGCCGAGCAGCTGCGCGGCCACGTAGGGCAGCAGTGCTGTTTTCGGCAGCTCACCTCGCCACGCCATCACGGCGCTGACCGCGGGATTGAAGTGCGCCCCGCTGATGGGGCCAAAGACTTCGATCAGGATGTACAGCCCGCCCACCGTGGCGAGCGTGTTGGCCAATAGCGCGACGGCGACGTTGCCGCCGGCCAGGCGCTCGGCCATGATGCCGGAGCCGATCACGACTGCCAGCAGCAGGGCGGTGCCCAGCACTTCGCTGGTGAGCTTGCGGGGCAGGTCCATGCTGCAGCCGCCTTCAGTTCCTGGAGATCCCGGCCCGGCGCCCCGCCGCATCGATCACCACCTCGCCGTCCTCCTTGGTGAACGGCCCCTGCTGCGGCGACGGCAGGATGTCCAGCACCAGCTCGGAGGGCCGGCACAGCCGCGTGCCCAGCGGCGTCACCACGATGGGCCGGTTCATCAGCACCGGGTGCGCGACGATGAAGTCCAGCAGTTGCTCGTCCGTCCACTTCGGATCGTCCAGCCCCAGCGCCTCATACGGCGTGCCCTTGCGCCGCAGCAGCTCGCGCACGCCGATGCCCATGGCGCCGAGCAGGGCGGCCAGCGTCTCGCGTGACGGCGGTGTCTTCAGGTACTCGATCACCTCGGGCTCGACGCCGCTGTTGCGGATCATCGCGAGGGTGTTGCGCGAGGTGCCACAGGCCGGGTTGTGATAGATCGTGATGGACATGGTGGTCGGGCTTGATCAGAGTGCGGGCCAGCGGGTCAAACCCGGCAGCACCTGGGGGTGAACATGGAGGCCAGCTGCTGGACGTAGCCGGCCTTTGCGGGATAGCCGCCGCCGTCACCGAACAGGCCGATGCGGGCCGGCCGGTTGTCGGCGGCGCGATGACGGAAGGTGCCGAACACATGGTCCCAGAGCACCAGGGCGCTGCCGAAGTTGGAGTTGGCCTCGGCCGGGCTGGCCGAGTGGTGCCAGCGGTGCAGTTCGTTGGTGCTGAACACGTGGTTCAGCCAGCCGCTCGCACTGCGCACGTTCAGGTGCTGCAGCATCAGCACCGGCTGGGTCAGCGCCACCGCGCCCAGCAACACCTCCTTCGGCGCACCCAGCAGCAGCAGGGGCAGCAGGCTCACCGTGGTGTTGAGCAGGTGGTTCAGCGGATGGAAGCGGAAGTTGTTCAGCCAGTACAGGCGCTCGCTGCCATGGTGCAGTGCATGCAGCCACCACAGCGCCGGCACCTCATGATGGGCCCGGTGCGACCAGTACTTGGCGAACTCGATCCAGAGCACCGCCACGAGGACCTGCAGGGCAAGAGGCCACGGGCCCAGCCGCCACGCCGCAGGCCCGCCCGCAGGCGCAAGCAGCGCCACCGCAAGCACCGGCAGCAGCGCCTTCACCAGCGGATCGACCAGTCCTATCACCACGGCCGCGCTGGTCGCATCGACCGCCACATCGCCCTGCGACTGGCGCCACGAGGGGTCGAACGGGTGCCTGCGCTCCAGCAGCGCACCGGTGGCCAGCACCAGCACGCTCCAGCCCAGCACCACCGCCTCCAGCGGCCAGCCCAAGGCCAGGGCGGCACTGAAGACGGCCACGCTGCCGCCCACGGCGAGCAGATAGAGATGGCGTACCAGGAAGGTGGACATGCGGCGCCTCAGCAGCACGAGGAGGCCCGCTTGGACGCGGCCGTATCGACACAGGCCTCGCCCTTGCAGCAGTTCTCGGTGAGGTAGCCCAGCAGGGCATTCATGTGCTCGAAGGCCACCCGGTACACCAGGTTGCGGCTCTGGCGCTCCTGCGTCACCAGGCCGGCGTTCGTGAGCTCCTTCAGGTGGAAGGACAGCGTTGCAGCAGGGACCCCCAGGCCCTCCGCCATCACGCCAGGCGTCATGCCCCGGGCGCCGGCCACCACCAGGGCGCGGAACACCTGCAGGCGCAGGCCGTGGGCCAGGGCGGCGAGGGAGCGGACGACAACGGCTTCTTCCATGATTTGAGTATCATGGAAATATCGACAGATGGCAACCCCTATTCGGCTTCCGCGGCCGGCGCATGTTTTTGAGGCCAACCGCGCATGACGACCGGGCCATGGCGCAGCCGGGTCACGCTGCCGTCATCGCCCTGTCATGCCGAGGTCACCGCACCGCCCCAGCATGCGTGCTGCCGCAAGGGCCCATGAGGCGCTGGCCGCGCAGCGCCCTGCACACAACAACCCACAACCCGGGGGATCCCCATGTCGAACTCCAAAGGCCTCGCCCGCCGCAGCATCCTCAAGATGCTCGGTTCCGGCACGCTGGCTGGCGCCGTGCCGGCCAGCATCGCGCGCGCGCTGGAGGTGCCCGCGCACCAGCGCACCGGCACGATCAAGGACGTGCAGCACATCGTCATCCTGACGCAGGAGAACCGCTCGTTCGACCACTACTTCGGCACCTTGCGCGGCGTGCGAGGCTTTGCCGATCCGCGGGCGGTGACCCTGCCCAGCGGCAAGCCGGTGTGGTGCCAGCCGGACGGCACGGGCGAGCTGCTGCCCTTCCGCCCGCCGGTGGACAACGTGGGCCTGACCTTCCTGCAGGATCCGCCGCACGGCTGGAACGACACGCACGCGGCATGGAACGCCGGCAACCATGACGGCTGGGTGGCCCACAAGGGCGTGGTGTCCATGACCTATCACACCCGCAAGGACATCCCCTACCACTTCGCCCTGGCCGACGCCTTCACCATCTGCGACGCCTACCACTGCTCGCTGATGGGCCCGACCGACCCCAACCGGTATCACCTGTGGAGCGGCTGGGTGGGCAACGACGGTGCCGGCGGCGGCCCGGTGATCACCAATGCCGAGGCGGGCTACGACTGGTCCACCTACCCCGAGCGCCTGCAGGCCGCCGGCATCGGCTGGAAGGTCTACCAGGACGTGGGCGTGGGCCTGGACGCCGCCGGCTCCTGGGGCTGGACCAGCGACCCGTACATCGGCAACTACGGCGACAACGCGCTGCTGTACTTCCACCAGTACCAGAACGCGCATCCCGGCAGCCCCCTGGCCGACCGCGCCAAGACCGGCACCCGCATCAACGACCTGGGCCGCGACCCGATACGGCTGCTGGACATCTTCCGCGACGACGTGGCGAACGGCCGCCTGCCGCAGGTGAGCTACATCGCGGCACCGGAAGCCTTCACCGAGCACCCCAACTTCCCGGCCGACTACGGCGCCTGGTACATCTCGCAGTTCATCGACATCCTGGCCTCGCATCCGGAGGTGTTCAGCAAGACAGTGCTGTTCATCCACTACGACGAGGAAGGCGGCTTCTTCGACCACATGGTGCCGCCCACGCCGCCCGCCTCGCGCGCGCAGGGCGCGTCCACGGTGGACACCGTCAACGAGATCTACCCCGGTGACCGCCAGCACCCCAAGGCGCCCTACGGCCTGGGCATGCGGGTGCCGCTGCTGGTGGTCTCGCCCTGGAGCAAGGGCGGCTGGGTCAACTCCCAGGTGTTCGACCACACTTCGCTGATCCGCTTCATCGAGGCCCGCTTCGCCGACGAGAAGCCGGGCCTGGTGGAGACCAACATCACGCCGTGGCGCCGCGCCGTGGCAGGCGACCTCACCTCCTGCTTCGACTTCGCCCGGCCCCATGCGCGGCCGGTGGCGCTGCCCACCACCCAGGCCTACCTGCCGCCCGATTCGGTGCGCCACCCCAACTACCCGCTGGCCACGCCTGCGAACCCGCAGATGCCGGTGCAGGAGCCCGGCGTGCGGCCCGCGCGCCCCCTGCCCTACGTGCCGCGCGTGCACGGCCGCCTGCATGCGAGCGACGGCGCCTTCCATATCGACTTCGCCAACACGGGGCGCGCGGCCATCGTGTACCACGTGCGTTCGGCCAAGGGCCAGCATGCGCCGCGCAGCTACACGGTGGAGCCGCAGCGCCTGCTGTCCGACAGCTGGCCGCTGGTGGCCATCGGCGCCAGCGAATACGACATCACCGTGCACGGCCCCAACGGCTTCCTGCGCGCCTTCAAGGGCAGCGTGGCGGGGGCACGGCCCTCGCAGCTGGACGTGCGCGCCAGCTACGACGAGGGCCGCGAGACACTGATCCTCACCCTGAGCAACAACGGCCTCAGGCCCGCCGCGGTGAACGTGGACTGCGGCTACACCGGGCAGCGAGTGCCGGCCCTGCTGGGCCCCGGCGATTCGACGTCGCAGCGCTGGCTGCTGCAGCGGCAGCACAGCTGGTACGACCTGCGCATCAGCATCGAAGGCGACTCAGCGTTCGAGGTGCGTTTTGCCGGCCACATGGAGACCGGCGAGCCCAGCATCAGCGATCCGATGATGGGGCGGGTGGCGTTGCAAGGCTAGGGCATGCACCGCCGGGCTGCTCATGCGGGCTCGCTCAGCGAACGGCCGCGGCAAGAGCGCCACAACACCAGGTCGTAGGCGATCTTCAGGACGCCACAGGCCACCAGCGGCGCGGCGATCCAGCCGCTGGAAAACAGCGCGCCCGCCAGCGCGGGGCTGACCGCGGCCGCCAGGCTGCGCGGCACGGCGGTGGCGCTCGCTGCAGCGGCCCGTTCCTGCGGCGTGACCACGGCCATGACGTAGGCCGAGCGGGTGGGCACGTCCATCTGCGACAGCGCGCTGCGCAGCAACAGCAGGCCCAGCGCCAGCGGCAGGCTGGGCGCCCAGGCCGCCAGCACCAGGCACACGCTGGACGGGATGTGGGTGAACACCATGGTGTTGAGCAGCCCGATGCGGCGCGCGACCCCCGGTGCCGCGAGCTGGGAGGCCGCGCTCAGCAAGCCCGTAAAAAAGAAGAACGTGCCCGCCTCGCCCAACGAGAGCCCGAAACGCTGTAGCAGCCACAGCGACAGCAAGGCGTTGACCACCAGGCCGCCGGCAAACGCGTCCACGCTGAACAGCAGCGCCAGCCGCATCACGATGGCGCGCGATGGCCCGAGCGCAGCGACGGGTGCCGCGGCGGCCGGCGCATCGGCTGCCGCCCGGGGCCGGTAGACCCACCACACCACCAGCCCGACCAGCCCATAGAGCACGAACATGGCCCGGATCGCCAGGATGCGCGGGATGCCGAGCGAGGCCGCGACCAGGTCCGGCAGGCCGGCGCCCAGCGCGCCCACCGCCGCCAGCAGCGCCCCGACCACGCTGTAGCGCGCGAACAGCACCGTCCTGGCATGCCCGCTGGCCGCGGCGGACAGGCGGGCATGCTCCAGCGGCAGGAACACGCTCACGTCGCCGCCGCTCGGGTTGAGGGTGCCGACGAAGGCCACGACGAGCAGGGGCCAGAACGACATGGCCAGCGCAAATCCGGCGCCGGTGGCCGCCATCAGCAGCGCCGCCCCGGCCAGCAGGGCATGGGAAGCCCACCGATGGCCCCAGGCCCCCACGGCCAGCGTCGCAAGGGCCGACCCGAGCAGCGTTGCGGTGGCGACCAGGCCGACCTCCAGGCTGCCGAGCCCCAGCGCCACCAGATACGCCGGCAGCAGCACCGCCATGTAGCCATCGACCAGGGCGCGAAGGCCGCGGGCCAGCAGGATTGCGCGCTCATCTGACATCTTTGTAGGATACGCTACATTGCAGTTATATTAGCGACATGATTCCTGGCGCGTCTCCAGCACTTCCGGATTGGCTGCTCCTCGTGGTGTCCCTGCCCACCCAGAGTGCCACCGCCCGCATGCGGGTGTGGCGCGGCCTCAAGGCGCTGGGGTGCATGGCCTTGCGTGATGGTGCCTACCTGCTGCCCGCGGGGGGCCAGCGCGAGCTGGCGCTGCGCGAGCTGGGCGACGAGTGCACGCGCGAGGGCGGCGTGGCCTGGCTGATGGCCGTGCAGGCGCGCTCGCCGGACGAAGCCGCGGCCTACCGGCAGCTGTTCGACCGCCAGGAGGACTACTCCGAACTGCGCAAGAGCTGGAAGGAAGCCAACCGGTCCCTGGCACGGCTGTCCCCCACCGAGCTGGTGCGCTTGCAACGCAAGCTGCAGCGCGACTACGAAGCGCTGCAGCAGATCGACTTCTTTCCATCCGACGCCAGCACCGAGGCCGCTGCGCAGTGGCTGGCGCTGGCCAAGCGCATCGCGCAGCTGCTGTCGCCCGACGAGCCGCAGGACACAGCCGGCCAGGTGCCGCGCCTGGACCGCCAGGCCTACCGCGGCCGCACCTGGGCCACGCGCCGCCGCCCGTGGGTGGACCGCGTGGCCAGCGCCTGGCTGATCCGCCGCTTCATCGACACCGACGCGCGTTTCAAGTGGCTGGCCCAACCTTCGGACTGCCCCAGGAGCGCCCTCGGTTTCGACTTCGACGGCGCGGCCTTCACCCACGTGGGCGACCGGGTCACCTTCGAGACCCTGATGGCCAGCTTCGGGCTCGAGGACGACCCCGCGCTGGCACGCCTGGCCGCCATGGTCCACCAGCTCGACGTGGGCGGCGAGCCGGTGCCCGAAGCGGCGGGCTTCGAAGCCGTGCTGGCGGGTGCGCACGAACGGCTGGACGACGACGATGCCCTGCTGGCCGAGATGAGCGCCGTGCTCGATTCCCTGTACGCCCACTATGGCCGCCCGCGGGCCGGGACCAACGCTTGAGACCATCACCGTGAACGACACCCCTGCATCCAACGCACCGCCGGCACCGGCCCCCTACACCCTCTGGCAATTGGTGGCCTACATGCTGGGCCTGGGCACCTGGGGCTTCGGCGGCCCGGTGGCGCTGGTGGGCTACATGTACCGCGACCTCGTGGAGAAGCGCCGCTGGATGACCGAGGCCGACTACAAGGAAGGCATGGCCATTGCGCAGCTGATGCCCGGGCCGCTGGCCGCCCAGCTCGCCATCTACCTGGGCTTCGTGCACCACCGCGTGCTCGGTGCCACGCTGGTGGGCCTGGCCTTCGTGCTGCCCTCGTTCCTGATGGTGGTGGCGCTGGGCGCGGCGTACACCGCCTTCGGCGGCATCGGCTGGATGCAGGCGGTGTTCTACGGCGTGGGCGCCGCGGTGATCGGCATCATCGCGATGAGCGCCTACAAGCTGACCACCAAGAACATCGGCAAGGACAAGCTGCTGTGGGCGATCTTCCTCGTCAGCGCGGGGGTCACGATCGCCACGCAGTCCGAGGTGATCTGGCTGTTCCTTGGCGCCGGCGTGCTGGTGTGGCTGGTGCGGGTGCCGCCGGCCTGGCTCAAGCGCAGCAGCGTGCAGGGCCTGGGCGCGCCGGTGGCCGGCTTCTTCGCCCTCGGCTCGCTGGACCCCGACAAGCTCAAGCAGATCGCGCTGTACTTCACCTATGCCGGCAGCTTCGTCTTCGGCAGCGGCCTGGCGATCGTGCCCTTCCTCTACAGCGGCGTGGTCAAGGAGTACGGCTGGCTCACCGACCGGCAGTTCGTCGATGCGGTGGCGGTGGCGATGATCACGCCCGGGCCGGTGGTCATCACCACCGGCTTCATCGGCTACCTGGTGTCCGGCTTCTGGGGCGCGGTGGTGGCGGCGCTGGCCACCTTCCTGCCCTGCTACCTGCTGACCATCATCCCCGCGCCGTATTTCAAGAAGCATGGCAAGCGCCCGGCGATCGTCGCTTTTGTCGATGGCGTGACCGCGGCCGCGGTGGGCGCGATCGCAGGCGCGGTGGTGGTGATCGGGCAACGCTCCATCACCGATGGGGTGACCGCCGCGCTGGCGCTGGTGACTGCCGCCGTGCTGTGGCGGTTCAAGAAGGTGCAGGAGCCGGCCATCGTGCTGGCGGCCGCCCTGATCGGCCTGCTGGTCCATCCCTTGATGACGCGGGCCTGAGGCCCGGAGAGGACACCATGAACGTCGAACCCCGCCCCTTGGCCCTGGACCTCACGCGCCTGCAAGGCCTGTCCGCACGCCTGGTCGCGAGCCACCATGAGAACAACTATGCCGGCGCGGTGAAGCGCTTGAACGCGATCCGCCAGCAGCTGCAGCAGCTCGACTGGGCCGGCGCGCCGGTATTCACGGTCAACGGCCTGAAGCGGGAGGAGCTGATCGCGGCCAATTCCGCCTGGCTGCATGAGCTGTACTTCGACGGACTGGGCGGCGACGGCGAGCTGCCGGACTGTGGCCTGTCGATCGCGCTGGAGCGCGACTTCGGCTCGGTGGAGCGCTGGCGCGCCGAGTTCACCACGCTGGCCAAGGCCATGGGCGGCGGCTCGGGCTGGGCGCTGCTGTCGTGGTCATCGCGCGAAGGGCGCCTGCTGACCCACTGGGCCGCGGACCACACCCACCTGCTGGCCGGCGCCACGCCGATCCTGGCGTTGGACATGTACGAACACGCCTACCACATGGACTTCGGCGCCAAGGCTGGCGCCTACGTCGATGCGTTCATGCAGAACATCCGCTGGGATGCGGTGTACCAGCGCTATGGCGCGGCCGTGGCGGCGGATGCCGCTGCGCTGGCGGCCGAGCCTGTGGCCGTGGCGCAGGCCGCGCAGTTGATCGACGTGCGGCGCGCGCAGACCTATGCCAGTGCGCACTACATGCTGCAAGGCGCCCGCTGGTGCGACCCCGCCAGGCTGGCATCCTGGAGCAGCGAGCTCGACCCGGACCGGCCGGTGCTCGTGTACTGCGCCCACGGGCTGGACATCGGCCGCTCCGCGGCCCTGGCCCTGCGCGCCCGCGGCTTCGACGCGCGCTTCGTCACCGGCGGCATCGAGGCCTGCCGCGCTGCGGGCCTGCCGCTGGCCGACAGGCCGTAGCGCCAGCCGCTCCACTTTCCCGGCCAAGCGGCCGCACTGGCCGGTGATTTGAAACAAGTCTCTTGAAGCGCGCAGTCCGAACCCTATAATTCGTCTGCTAGCACTCGCCGCCGGTGAGTGCTAATGGGGCAGATTCAGGACGCCCCAACTGATGTGAAGAAGCACTAACTATCGCTGCGCTTCCCAATCACTCTTACCGCACATTTCAAGGAGATGCAATGAAACTTCGTCCTTTGCACGATCGTGTGATCGTCAAGCGCTTGGAACAAGAAACCAAGACCGCCTCGGGCATCGTGATTCCTGACAACGCTGCCGAGAAGCCGGACCAGGGCGAAGTCCTGGCTGTCGGCCCGGGCAAGCGCAATGAAAAGGGCGATTTCGTGGCCCTGAACATCAAGGTGGGCGACCGCGTGCTGTTCGGCAAGTACAGCGGCCAGACCGTCAAGGTCGATGGCGACGAACTGCTGGTGATGCGCGAAGAAGACCTCTTCGCCGTCGTCGAGAAGTAATCCACCCCCAAGAATTCCGGAGAGATACACATGGCAGCAAAAGACGTCATCTTTGGCGGCGAAGCACGCGCCCGCATGGTTGAAGGCGTGAACATCCTGGCCAATGCGGTCAAGGTCACGCTGGGCCCCAAGGGCCGCAACGTGGTGCTCGAGCGTTCGTTCGGCGCCCCCACCGTCACCAAGGACGGTGTGTCGGTGGCCAAGGAAATCGAGCTGAAGGACAAGCTCCAGAACATGGGCGCCCAGATGGTCAAGGAAGTTGCTTCCAAGACCTCGGACAACGCCGGTGACGGCACCACCACCGCCACCGTGCTGGCCCAGGCCATCGTGCGCGAAGGCATGAAGTACGTGGCCGCCGGCATGAACCCGATGGACCTCAAGCGCGGCATCGACAAGGCCGTGCTGGCCCTGGTGGAACAGCTGAAGAAGCAGTCCAAGCCCACCACCACGAGCAAGGAAATCGCCCAGGTTGGCACCATCTCCGCCAACAGCGACAACTCCATCGGCGAAATCATCGCCGAGGCGATGGACAAGGTCGGCAAGGAAGGCGTGATCACCGTCGAAGACGGCAAGAGCCTGGCCAACGAGCTGGATGTCGTGGAAGGCATGCAGTTCGACCGCGGCTACCTGTCGCCCTACTTCATCAACAACCCCGACAAGCAGAGCGCGATCCTCGAGAACCCGTTCGTGCTGCTGTTCGACAAGAAGATCAGCAACATCCGCGACCTGCTGCCCACGCTGGAGCAGGTGGCCAAGGCTGGCCGTCCGCTGCTGATCATCGCTGAAGAAGTCGAAGGCGAAGCGCTGGCGACCCTGGTGGTCAACACCATCCGCGGCATCCTGAAGGTCGTGGCCGTCAAGGCGCCTGGCTTCGGCGACCGCCGCAAGGCCATGCTGGAAGACATCGCCATCCTCACCGGCGGCAAGGTCATCGCTGAAGAAGTGGGCCTGACGCTCGAGAAGGTGACGCTGGCCGACCTGGGCCAGGCCAAGCGCGTGGAAGTGGGCAAGGAAAACACCACCATCATCGATGGCGCCGGTGCCGCTGCCGACATCGAAGCCCGCGTGAAGCAGGTGCGCATCCAGATCGAGGAAGCCACCAGCGACTACGACCGTGAGAAGCTGCAAGAGCGCGTGGCCAAGCTGGCCGGCGGTGTGGCGGTGATCAAGGTCGGTGCCGCCACCGAAGTGGAAATGAAGGAAAAGAAGGCTCGCGTGGAAGACGCGCTGCACGCCACCCGCGCTGCCGTGGAAGAAGGCATCGTGGCCGGCGGTGGTGTGGCCCTGCTGCGCGCCCGTCAGGCTGCTGGCGAGATCAAGGGTGACAACCCGGATCAAGACGCCGGCATCAAGCTGGTGCTCAAGGCGATCGAAGCCCCGCTGCGCGAAATCGTCTACAACGCCGGCGGTGAGCCGAGCGTGGTGGTCAACGCGGTGTTGGCCGGCAAGGGCAACTACGGCTTCAATGCGGCCAACGACACCTACGGCGACATGATCGAGATGGGCATCCTGGACCCGACCAAGGTGACCCGCACGGCGCTGCAGAACGCCGCCTCCGTGGCGTCGCTGATGCTGACGACCGAAGCCATGATCGCCGAGGCCCCCAAGGACGAAGCTCCGGCCATGCCGGGCGGCGGCATGGGTGGCATGGGCGGCATGGGCATGGACATGTAAGTCCAGGCATAAAGTCGCTGATCATCGAAAGGGCCGCAGCAATGCGGCCCTTTTTCATGTCGGCGAGCGGGATAATTCACGGGTGAACAGGCCCACACCAGCCACCCATCCGCTGCTGCTCCAGTTCATCGAGGACGAGCTCGCCCGTGCGCCCTTGCTGATCGACGAGGTGCTGCAGGGGCTGGCCGACGCGCCGCTGCGCTTCGACCCCGAGGCCACCTCCGTCCAGCGCCGCCAGGTCATCGACCAGCACGAGGCGCTGCACCGCCACCGGCCGTTCATGGTGAAGGCCTTTGCCCAGACGCTGCGTGAGCAGGTGGGCACGGCCGCGCGCGAGCAGGCCGCCGCGGTGCGCGGCATCACGCTGGAAGAGGCCGACGAGCTCAGCCTGTCGCTGGTGGACGAGGACGAGGTGGCCACCGACGTGGAGCTCCAGCGCGCCATCGTCATGATCCACAGCACCGCGGAATACGAGCTGCGCGAGTTGCGCAGCTTCACCTCGGCGCTGGTGGGCGACGTGCATGTGGCGCACGACACCAATCCCTTCCGGCCGGAAGCCTATGCCCGCGCCCTGCTGGCCGCCGTGCGCGCCATGCAGGCGCCGGCCGCGGAGCAGCTGGCCTTGATGCGCCAGGCGGTGGCGCCGCTGGCGCAGGCGCTGCGCAAGGCCTACGCGGCGGCGAGCACCCGGCTGGAATCCCAGGGCGTGGAGCCCGGCACCTACCGCACCATCGTCATGCCGCCCGGCAGCGTGGGCCCGCGCACCAAGGTGCATGCGCCGCGCGCCGACCTGCATGCGCTGCGCGACAGCATGCCGGTGCCCTTCGACATGGAGCCGAACGCGCCGCCGGCCCCGTTGCATTCGCCGCACGCCGCGGTGCCGCACAGTGCGTCCGCTCCGCAGCGCACGGCCACCGCCGGCCCGCGCGCGCCCGAACTGCCCCGCCTCGGCGAAGCCCCCACCCAACGGCTGGACCAGCAGCTGATCGAGCTGCTCACCCGCCTGTTCGACGCCATCCTGGCCGACCGTGCGCTGCCGCAGGACGTGCAGCTGCTGCTGTCGCGCCTGCAGACCTCCGCCGTGCGGGTGGCGCTGCGCGACCCCGGCATGCTGGACAGCTATGAACACCCGGTGTGGGAGTTCATGGACCGGCTGGCCTTCGACGCCGAACGCCTGGCGCCCGACGCGGCCGCGCGAGAAACGTTCCTTCGCTATGCGCAGGGGCTGGTCGACAACATGGTGCATGAGCCGGTGCAGGACGCCGGCCTGTACCGCTGGGGCATCGACCGTTTTGTGAGCTACGAAGACCACCTGCTGGTGCAGCAATGCCAGGAGGTGCAAGCCCAGATCGATTCGCTGCGCTCGGCCGCGCTGGCCGACAGCGACGCCGGCGTGCCCGTGTCCCCCACCGCCACCAGCCAGCCACTGGATGTCGGCAGCCTGGAGACCGTGCCGGCCGAGCTGATGGACGTGGCGCCGGCCACCGGTCGGCCCGCGGCCACGGCGCCCTCCGGCCTGCCCGCGGTGGACCCCGGCGAGTGGCTGGGTGTGTTCCTGCAAGGCGGCTGGCGCGAGCTGCGCCTGCTGTGGCGCGATGCGCGCGGTGAGCTCTGGCTGTTCCGCCAGGGCGGCGGCCGCACCTGGGCGCTGCGCCGCGCGGCCTTGGAGCGCCTGCATGGCGCCGGGCTGGCCGAGACCATGAGCCCGCCCTCGCTGGTGCAGCATGCGGCCCAGCAGGTGCTGCGCCAGGTGCCGCAGGCCGGGCGCGCCTGAGCGGGCCGCTTCAGCGGCCCAGCATTTGCTCGATCTGCTGCACCACCCGCTGCGGCTGCTCGTGCACGATCCAGTGCGACGCACCCGGCACACGCACCACCTCGCCCTGCGGCAGATAGGCCTCCAGCCCGTTCAGCAGGCCGGGCAGCAGGGCATGGTCGGCCTCGCCCCACAGCACCCGCGTGGGCAGGTTCACCGTGGTGAAGTGCGGCGGCAGGGTGATCTTCATCACCTCGTCGTCCGGCCCCGTGGGCGGCTTCAGCGGCGAGGCACGGTAGTAGTTCAGCGGGCCGGTGAGGCCGCGTGACCAGACCGCCCGGTACTGCGCCTTCACTTCGTCCGTGAGCCAGGCCGCCTGGCCGAAAAACGGCCACAGGCGGGCGTAGTCGTTCTCCGCCAGCAACACTTCGGCATCCGGCCGGCAGAGGAAGCTCATGTAGGCGCTGGCCGCCTGCTGTGCCGGGTCATGCTGCAGGTCGCGCAGGAAGGTGGCCGGGTGCGGCGTGTTGATCGCCAGCAGGCGCTTGAGCAGCTCCGGCCGCTGGGCCGCCAGGTTCCACGCCAGCGCGCCGCCCCAGTCGTGCGCCACCAGCAGGTCCACCGGGCCGCCGGTGGCCTCGATCAGCGCCGCGATGTCGCCCATCAGCAGCTTCGGCTTGTAGGCCGCCACGTCGGTGGGCGCGGAGGAGCGCTCATAGCCACGCAGGTTGGGCGCGATGCAGTGGAAGCGCCCGCCCAGCGCGGCCATCACCTCGTCCCACACGAAGGCGGCCTCGGGAAAGCCATGCAGGAACACGATGCGCGGCGCGCCCGGCGGCCCGCTGCTGCGGCAGGAGAGCGTGATGCCGTTGGGCAGTGGCAGGTCGAAGGTGGTGATCTCGGCGGCGTGCATCGCCGCAGTATGGGCGCCTCAGCCGCCCCGCGCGGTCAAGCAGGTGACAGCGGATGGGCCCACTGGTAGAGGGTCTGCGCGGCGTCGCCCACGCCCTTCTTGCTCAGCGCGGAGAACAGCGTGATGCCGACATCCGCGTCGTCGGTGGCCAGCTGGCCCAGCACCTCGGTGGCCGCGCGCAGGGCGGCATCGGCCTCCTTGCGGTTGAGCTTGTCGGCCTTGGTCAGCAGCACCAGCAGCTTCACCTCGCCGGTGCCCACCCGCGGTGCCACGAAGGCCAGCAGCTGCTTGTCGAGCTCGGTGAAACCCAGGCGCGAATCGATCATCACCACCACGCCCGAGAGGCTGCGCCGCACCTCCAGGTAGTCGGCCATCACCTGCTGCCAGCGCAGCTTGGCCGAGCGCTCCACCGCCGCATAGCCGTACCCCGGCAGGTCGGCGAAGAGCGCATCAGGCGCGTCCTTGGGGCCCACCTCGAACAGGTTGATGTGCTGGGTGCGGCCCGGCGTCTTGGAGGCGAAGGCCAGGCGCTTCTGCTGGGCCAGCATGTTGATCGCGGTCGACTTGCCGGCGTTGGAGCGGCCGACGAAGGCGATCTCCGGCAGCTCGTTCACCGGCAGCTGGTCGAGCTGGCTGGCGGTGGTGAGAAAACGCGCGGTGTGCGTCCAGGCCAGGGCCTGCTTCTCGGCGGCGGAGGGGGTGGGAACGGCGGGAGACATGGGGCATTGTAAAATCGATGGGTTTGCACCCAACGCGCCCCCAAAGAGAACCATGAAGGTCACCCTCGCACTGATCCGTTCCACCTCCGCGGCCGCGGCAGTGGGCCTGGCCGCCGTGTTCGCGGCCCCGGCCTTCGCCGAGGAGGCCGCCAAGGGCCCGGCCAAGCCCGACCTGGCCAAGGGTCAGGCGATTTCCACCCAGGTGTGCGCCGCCTGCCACACGGCGGACGGCTCGCGTGGCAGCCCCGCCAACCCGATCCTGCAGGGCCAGCACCCCGACTACATCACCAAGCAGCTGGCCGACTTCAAGTCGGGCAAGCGCCAGGGTGGGCAGGCCGCGGTGATGAAGGGCTTTGCCTCGGCGCTGAGCGAGGACGACATGCGCAACGTGGCCGCGTTCTATGGCGGCAAGCAGGCCAAGCCCGGCTTCGCCACCAACAAGGAACTGGTGACGCTGGGCGAGAAGATCTACCGCGGCGGCATCCCGGACAAGCAGGTGCCCGCCTGCGCCGGCTGCCACAGCCCCAACGGCGCCGGCATCCCGGCCCAGTACCCGCGCCTCGGCGGCCAGCATGCCGCCTACATCGAAGCGCAGATGACCAACTTCCGCGCCGGCGCCCGCGCCAACGGCCCGATGATGCTGACCATCGCGGCCAAGATGAGCGACCGGGAGATCAAGGCGGTGTCGGACTACGTGGCCGGCCTGCGCTGACCTTTCGCCACTGCAACACACAAAAGGCCGGTCGCCGCACCGGCCTTTTTACATGGCACTCACAATTCCGAGATGAGCTCCCCCACCACCTCCGGCCTCGAGATCCGCGCACGGTCCCGCTCGCTGCGTGATGCGGTGGAGCTGGTCTCGTCGATGCGCTTCGCGATCTCGCTGCTCACGCTGATCTGCATCGCCTCGGTGATCGGCACGGTGGTGAAGCAGCATGACCCGCTGAACAACTACGTCAACCAGTTCGGCCCCTTCTGGGCCAGCGTGTACGACGCGGTGGGCATCTACACGGTCTACAGCGCGAGCTGGTTCCTGCTGATCCTGGGCTGCCTGGTGCTGTCCACCAGCCTGTGCATCGCGCGCAACACGCCGAAGATCATCAACGACCTCAAGGCCTACAAGGAAAGCGTGCGCGAGCAGGCGCTGCAGTCCTTCCACCACAAGGCGCAGGGCGAGCTGGCTGAGAGCCGCGAGGCCGCGATGGCGCGCCTGTCCGGCCTGCTGGGCCGCGCCGGCTGGAAGGCCAAGGCACAGGTGCGCGACAACGGCACGATGATCGCCGCGCGCAAGGGCATGGCCAACAAGATCGGCTACCTGTCGGCGCATTCGGCGATCGTGCTCATCTGCCTGGGCGGCCTGTTCGACGGCGACCTGGTGGTGCGGGCGCAGATGGCGTTGCTGGGCAAGAGCGTGTACACCGGCGGCGGCTTCATCAAGGACGTGCAGCCGCAGCACCGCCTCTCCACCGCCAACCCCACCTTCCGCGCCAACCTGTCGGTGCCCGAAGGCGCGCGCGCGGGCACGGCGGTGATCAACATGTCCGACGGCGTGGTGCTGCAGGACCTGCCCTTCGACGTGGAGCTGAAGAAGTTCATCGTCGAGTACTACGACACCGGCATGCCGAAGCTCTTTGCGAGCAACATCGTCATCCATGACCGGGAGACCGGCCATGCCACGCCGGCCACCGTGAAGGTGAACGAGCCGGTGTTCCACCGCGGCGTGGCCATCTACCAGAGCAGCTTCGACGACGGCGGCTCCTGGGTGAAGCTGCATGCGGTGCCGATGAACGGCGCCGGCGAGCCCTTCGACGTGGAAGGCCGCATCGGCGGCAGCACCACGCTGAGCAAGGGCAGCGAGAAGGTGGCCCTGGAATTCGCCGGCCTGCGTGTGATCAACGTCGAGAACCTCGGCGGCCCGGCGCAGGCGAGCGGCACCGACGTGCGCAAGGTGGACCTGGCCAGCTCGCTGCAGAAGCACCTGGGCTCCGGCGCGAAGGGCGATGCCGAGAAGACGCTGCACAACGTGGGCCCGTCGGTGAGCTACCGCCTGCGCGACCCGGCGGGCCAGGCGCGCGAGTTCAACAACTACATGCTGCCGGTGGAGCTGGAAGGCCAGCGTGTGCTGCTGGCCGGCGTGCGCGACAACCCCGACCAGAACTTCCGCTATCTCCGAATCCCGGTCGACGACAAGGACTCGATCGACACCTGGGCCCGCCTGCGTGCCGCCCTGGCGGACCCGGCCCGGCGTGAGATGGCGGCGCGCCGCTATGTGTCGCTGGCCACGCCGCCGGACAAGCCCGAGATCGCGCCGCAGCTGTTCACCACCGCCCACCGGGTGCTGGCACTGTTTGCCGGCGCCGAGCCGGCCAAGCAGGGCCAGCCGGCCACCGGCGGCCTGCAGGCGCTGGCCGACTTCATCGAAGGCAGCGTGCCCGCCGCCGACCGGCCGCGCATCTCCGAGGTGCTGCTGCGCATCCTGAACGGGGCACTGTTCGAGCTGACCAACCTGTCGCGCGAGCAGGCCAACCTGCCGCGCCTGGCGCCCAGCGAAAGGACGCAGCTGTTCATGACCCAGGCGGTGGTGTCGCTGTCGGACAGCTTCTTCTACCCGGCGCCGGTGCTGCTGCAGCTGGCCGATTTCAAGCAGGTGCAGGCCAGCGTGTTCCAGGTGGCGCGTGCACCGGGCAAGACACTGGTGTACCTTGGCGCGGTATTGCTCATCGTGGGGGTGTTCGCCATGCTGTACATCCGGGAACGCCGGGTGTGGATCTGGCTCCAAGAGGAGCCGGGCGGGCAGCGCACCCGGGCGACCGTCGCCCTGTCCACCACCCGCCGCACGCTGGACTCGGACGCCGAGTTCGACCAGTTGACGAAAGCCATCCTGCAGGAGGGCACCGCATGACCACCAGCACCACGACGATGACCATGGGCCGAGCCGGCCTGTTCCAGGGCCGCAGCCTGTTCGACTGGCTGTACGCGCTGGCGGTGGTGCTGGGCGCGGGTTATGCCTTCCAGCGCTATGGCGCCTCGATGGACGTGTACGAAAAAGGCATCCTCGCGGGCGCGGCGCCGGCGCTGATCGCGCTGGGCTGGTTCTGGGGCTCGCTGCGGGTGCTGGCCCTGGCGGTGGGTGGCAGCGCCTTGCTGGCGATCAGCCTGTACAGCCGGGTGACCGACGGTTTCGGCGCCGACTTAGGCGCCGGCGAGAAGCTGTTCCTGCTGAAGTACTTCCTCGCCAGCCAGAGCGCGATTCTCTGGATGGGCGTGCTGTTCCTGATGAGCACGGTGTTCTACTGGATCGGCTTCTTCGCGCCGGTGCCCGCCGGCGGCACGGCAGCCGCCGACAACACCGCCCAGCGCCTGGGCTCACGCATCGCCTGGGCCGGCGTGTTCTTTGCGCTGACGGGCACCCTGGTGCGCTGGTACGAAAGCCACCAGATCGGGCCGGACATCGGCCACATCCCGGTGAGCAACCTGTTCGAGGTGTTCGTCCTCTTCTGCTGGCTCACCACCACCTTCTACCTCTACTTCGAGCAGCACTACCGCACCAAGGCGCTGGGCGCCTTCGTGATGCTGGTGGTGAGCGCCGCAGTGGGCTTCCTCGCCTGGTACAACTTCGAGCGCGGCGCGCAGGAGATCCAGCCGCTGGTGCCAGCGCTGCAGAGCTGGTGGATGAAGCTGCACGTGCCGGCCAACTTCATCGGCTACGGCACCTTCGCGCTGGCTGCGATGGTGGCGTTTGCCTTCCTGGTGAAGCAGCATGCCGCCGAAGGCCGCTGGTGGAAGCTGGCACCGCTGTGGCTGCTGGGCGTCGTGCTGTGCTTCGAGCCGCTGGTGTTCCGCAAGGGCGCGACCAACAGCACCAGTTACTGGGCGGTGTACTTCGGCATCAGCGCCCTCATCGTGGCGGGCATAATCGCCTTGCGCGGCCGCATCGCCGCCCGCCTGCCGGCCTTCGAGGTGCTGGACGACGTGATGTACAAGTCCATCGCGGTCGGTTTTGCCTTCTTCACCATCGCCACCATCCTGGGCGCCTTCTGGGCGGCCGAGGCCTGGGGCGGTTACTGGAGCTGGGACCCGAAGGAAACCTGGGCCCTGATCGTGTGGCTGAACTACGCCGCCTGGCTGCACATGCGGCTGATGAAGGGCCTGCGCGGCGCCGCATCGGCATGGTGGGCGCTCACTGGCCTGGCCGTGACATCGTTCGCGTTCCTGGGCGTCAACATGTTCCTGACCGGCCTGCACTCCTACGGCGAGTTGTGACCGCGGGCAACGCAGGGCTATAGTCGGCCATGCCCTTCGTCCGCCGCTCCGCCTCGGGTCAGATCGACAGCCTGCATCGCCACCAGAGCGATGACGCCCGCGAGTTCATGGCGGACGACCACCCGGACGTCCTCGCCTTCCTGGGCGTGACGCCGCCGCGGCGCGAGGACTTCGACCGCCTGGATGCGGACTTCGTGCGCGTGATCGAGGACGTGATCGACACGCTGATCGTCAAGAACGTCATCAACATCACCGATCTGCCGGCGGAGGCGCAGGCGAAGCTGTTTGCGCGCAAGAGCTTCCGGGAGCGGATCACGAAGAATTCGTTGCGCCTGTTCGGCGATTCGGGGTTTGCCGATGTCGTCGATGACACCGGGTTTGCGGATCTGCGCTGAGGGGCTTTGTTTGGTTCCTGGCCTTCGGCCTTGGGCGGTATCTGGCCACTCGTGTGCAGCCCGCGGGTCGCGCCCCGCCGGCGGTCACTTTCTTCACTGGCATGAAGAAAGTAACCAAAGAAGGTGCCTCCGAATACCAACATCCGATCAGGTTCGCTGACACCGAATCGGGGCCCGGTTTTCGGGGAGCACGCTGACATTGCCGCAGACCCGAGGCCACTTCGCACCTGCCAGGCACATCGACCCGACCTGTCACTCGACCACGAACCAGCCTCCGCATGCCATGTCCGAGCGAGCGCAGCGAAGCGCCCGCACACGGAGGCTGGAAAGCGGTCCAGCGCGCGCTGCACACAAGCCAAGGCACTTGCCACAAGTGGCCTCTGGTCTCTGCCGACCGAGCGGGCCTCCAGAGAACCGGGCCCCCTACCGGCGTGAGGGAGCGAAATCGGATGTTCGGTTTTCCAAGGCTCTTCTCTTGGTGACTTCTCTTGAGCCAGCAAGAGAAGTGACCGTCGGCCGGGCGCGACCGGCGGGCTGCACGCGAGTGGCCAGAAACCCACCCGGCCGACAGGCCAAGAAACAACCCCACGGCATCCGCCCAAAGGAACCCCGCGTAAGGTAACAACGTCGAACCCGACTGACAGTTCAAGTCAGCCCCAACGGAGCCCCGCATGCACTTCCTCAAGGACCGTGGTTTCACCCACGCCACGCCCTCGGACATCACCCCGCGCGGGGTTTACGAGCAGCGGCGCCAGCTGATCAAGGGCCTGGCCGGCACCGCCCTCGCCGGTATCGCGGCACGCGACGCCATCGCCCAGACCTCCGGCCCCGGCAAGCTGCCCGCCCTGCCCGGCGCCAAGAGCAGCGTGCCCGGTGCCATGACGATGGAGAAGCTCACCTCCTACACCGACGTCACCAGCTACAACAACTTCTACGAATACGGCACCGACAAGGCCGACCCCGGCCGTGCGGCCCACATGCTGAAGACCCGGCCGTGGACCGTCGCCGTCGAAGGCGAGGTGAAGAAGCCGAAGACCTTCGACATCGACGAGCTGCTGAAGCTCTCGCCGATGGAAGAGCGCATCTACCGCCTGCGCTGCGTGGAAGGCTGGTCGATGGTGATCCCCTGGGTGGGTTACTCGCTGGCCGAGCTGATCAAGCGGGTGGAGCCCACCGGCAATGCCAAGTTCGTGCAGTTCATCACCTTGGCCGACAAGGCGCAGATGCCCGGCGTGCGCTCCGGCGTGCTGGACTGGCCCTACTCCGAAGGCCTGCGCCTGGACGAGGCGATGCACCCGCTCACGCTGCTCGGCTTCGGCCTGTACGGCGAGGTCATGCCCAACCAGAACGGCGCCCCGGTGCGGTTGGTCGTGCCCTGGAAATACGGCTTCAAATCGGCCAAGTCCATCGTCAAGATCCGCTTTGTGGACAAGCAGCCGCCCACCAGCTGGCAGACGGCCGCGCCGCAGGAATACGGCTTCTATTCCAACGTGAACCCGGCCGTGGACCATCCGCGCTGGAGCCAGGCCACGGAGCGCCGCATCGGCGAGGCCGGTGGGCTGTTCGCCAAGCGCAAGCCCACCCTGCCCTTCAACGGCTACGAGGCGCAGGTGGCGCCGCTCTACGCCGGCATGGACCTGAAGAAGAACTTCTAGAAATGAGCTACCCCCCGAGCGCCTCCGGCGCTCCCCCCTGGCAGGGGGGCGCTGCCAGCGGCCCGGCGGAGCCGGATCCGCGGCAGCCGCTGGGCTTCGCGGGTGGCATGCGAAGGGCACCCCGCGTGCTGGTCGAGGAATGTCTGCATTGAGAAAAACGCTGCTGCTGCACCCGGCCGCCAAGCCGGTGCTGTTTGCGCTATGCCTGCTGCCGCTGGCGTGGCTGGTCTATGCGGCCATCGCCGACCAGCTGGGCGCCAACCCGGCGGAGGCGCTGATCCGCCGCACCGGTGACTGGACCTTGCGCGGCCTGTGCCTCACGCTGGCCATCACGCCGCTGCGCCAGTGGACCGGCCTGCACGCACTGGCACGCTTGCGGCGCATGCTGGGCCTGTTCACCTTCTTCTACGGCTGCCTGCATTTCACCTGCTACAGCTGGCTGGACCAGGGCTTCGAGCTCGATGTGATCGCGCGCGACATCGCCAAACGGCCGTTCATCCTGGTGGGCTTTTCCGCCTGGCTGCTGATGGTTCCGCTGGCGGCCACCTCCTTCAACCGGGCCATCAAGGCGCTGGGGCCCCAGCGCTGGCAGGCGCTGCACCGGGCGGTGTATGGCACCGCGCTGCTGGCCCTGCTGCACTTCTTCTGGATGCGGGCGGCCAAGCACAACTTTGCCGAGTGGTCGGTGTATGCCGCGGTGCTGGGGGTGCTGCTCGGCTGGCGTGCCTGGCGCGCCTGGGCGCCCTCTGGCCGCCGCCCGGCGCGCGCCGCCTGAGGGCCGCAACGGCGCGCCAAGCGTGCACTGTGGCACCGTCCGGCGCGCCGGCACCTGACATCGTGGAGCCAACGGCCTGCACAATGACCCGCGTGGACCGCGACGCTGTGCCTCCTTCACCGGCAACACCGCCGCCCGATGCGGTCGCGGCGCTGCTGGCTGCCTCACGCGGGGCGCTGGCGAGTGCCGACCACCGCAGCGGCCTGGCCCAGGCCCAGCAGGCACGCGAGGCCCTCACGGCCGAAAGCGGCCTGCGGCTGGCGCAGGCACTTTCGCTCGAAGGGCAGCACCTGTGGCGCCTGGGCCGCTTCGAAGACGCCGTGGTGGCCGCCCGCGAGGCGCTGCACCTGTGGCAGGAGGTGGGCGACCCGGCCGGCCATGCCGATGCGCTGTGCCTGCTGGCAGTGAGCTACACCGAGCTCGGCCTGCATGAAGAGGGGCTGAAGAGCGCCACCGCGGCGTTCGAGCTGGCGCGTGCCCACGGCCTGCAGCGCGAAACCACGCTGGCGCTCAACCGCATCGGCGTGTGCCACGAGCGCCTGGGCGACCCCGACCAGGGCGAGCGCTTCCTGCTGCAGGCGCTGTCGCGGGCGCGCGAGCAGCGCAGCTTCGACGACACGGTGCAGGCGCTCAACAACCTGATGGCCAACACGCTGGGCGCCTATCACCTGCACTCGCGCCGCGGCGACCCCGAGGTGGCGCACCAGGCGCTGCAGCGCGCGCGCCAGTACGGCGGCCAGGCGGTGGCGATGGCGCGGCGCGACGGCGACGTGTACCGGCGCATCGTCACCCAGGGCAACCTGGCGGAAGTGCTGGCGATCGCGGGCGATTTCGAGCAGGCCGGCGCCCTGCTGGACGATGCGGTGGCCGAAGCGCGCAGCCACGGCTATCGCGCGGTGGAGATGCGCAGCCGCCACAACCTGGGCGAGATGCGCCTGCTGCAGGGCCGGCACGAGGAGGCCGTGCAGCTGCTGCACACGGTGCTGGACGACCTGCGCCGCGGCACCGACCACGAGACCACCCGCATGCGGGTGCATTCCGCGCTGTACCGGGCCTACAAGGCGCTGGGCCGCTTCGAGCCGGCGCTGGCGCACTGCGAGGCCTACTACGCGATCGAGATGCAGCGCTCGGCGTTGCAAGCGCAGGCCCAGGCGCGCCTGATGGTGAACCGGCTGGACATGGAGCATGCGCTGCAGATGGCCGACCGCGCGCTGATGGACGCCGCGCGCGAACGCATCAAGGCCAGCGAGCTGGAGGCGCAGAAGCGCGCATTGGAGGCGCACTCGCAGGCGCTGCACCGCGATGCCCACGAGGATGCGCTCACCGGGCTGCACAACCGCCGCCGCGCCGACCAGGCGCTGCCCCAGCTGATCGCGCAGGCGCGCGCCCAGGGCCAGCCGCTGCAGGTGGCCGTGATGGACGTGGACTGGTTCAAGGGCGTGAACGACCAATACGGGCATGCGGTGGGCGACGAGGTGCTGCGCACGGTCGCGCAGATCCTGCAGGAGCGCCTGCGCACGCGGGACCTGGCCGCACGCCTGGGTGGCGAGGAGTTCCTGGTGGTGCTGGTGGATTCGCTGCCAGCCGCGGCGCTGGAGGTCTGTGAACGCCTGCGCGCCGCGGTGCAGCAGCATCCCTGGGATGAGCTCGCGCCAGGCTTGCAGGTGACCGTGAGCATCGGTCTGGCCGATGTGGGCGAAGCGGACGACGCCACCCAGGCGATGCAGCGTGCCGACGACGCGCTGTACCGCGCGAAAAACGAGGGCCGCAACCGGGTTTGTGCAGCGGCGTGATTTCCGCCACGCGCAGCGCCCCCGCGAACCAAGGGCGCGCCCCCGAGACGGGGGGCTTTCCGCAGGGGAGCCGGCGCCTAGCATGGGTCAACCATGCAGACCCTTTCGCACCCCTCCCTGGCGCTGGTGGACGGCGCCGCACGCGACACGCTGACCCTGGCGCTGCGCACGCTGGAACTGGCCGAGCAGGCAGGCGCGGCGCCCACCGCCCGGCTGCAGGCCCTGGCCCTCGTGGCACGCGCCTATCGCGGCCTGGGCGCCTTGTCCCAGGCCGAGAGCTACCTGCAGCAGGCGCTGCGCTGGGCCGATTGCGTGGGCGGGGCGGACGCCGGCGTGGACCTGTTGTGCGAGCTGGCCGAGCTGGCGGTGCAACGGGCCGACGGCTGCATCGAGGACGACCCCGTGGCCGCCCGCCTGGCGCGCGAGCGCGCGCGCGACCTTTGCTTCGACGCCGCCGCCCGCGCCAGCCGCACCGCCGACGCGCAATGGGAAGTGCATGTGCTGCTGCGGGTGAGCGACGTGCTGGACCGCAGCGGCGACCGCCACGACGCCATCAGCCTGCAATGCCGCGCCCTGCAACTGCTGGTGCAGTACGAGTTGCCGATGCTGGACAACGCCGCGGCGGCGTTTGACCAGACGCTGATGTAAGGCGGGGTCAGCGGCCTCGCACGGGGTCGAACCACAGCTCCTTGCGCTCAGCAGGCGTCTCGGGAGTCAGCAGCGGGTTGCGAAGTTCGATCACGACACGCTCCTGCAATCGCGCCCGGCGCACGTGGTCGCCCCAGTATTCGAGAAACAGCCTCTCGAACGACTGGTCGGCAATCGCCGCTTCCAGCCCTTTGCGAATGTGCTCGGCGAGCTTCACGTTGCGCGGGCTGACGAAGAAGTAGGAGTCGTAGAAGTAGTGCAGTGCGACGCGCTGCTCGATGTCGAGCTTGTCGCGGTGCACCTGCTGCTCGTCCCAGATCTCCATCACGCTGCGGGGAAAGTAGTCGAAGCGCCCGTCGGCCAGCATCTCGAACAGGCCCGGGTAGGTGGACCCGGTTTTCACCTGGATGCCGTTGCCCTGCAGGATCTTCGTGTCCGGCCATTCGGCCCCTTGCGCGATGCGAATCGACGCCAGGTCTGCCTGGCGCGCAATGTGCGAGAAATGGCCCTGCTCCCCTTTGCGGATGAGGCCGATGCGCCATCCCAGAAGGCCCCGGTTGAGCGGAATGCGCACCGGCAGCAGCCGGCGCTCCCGCTCGGCCGACGTGGGTATCGGGCCGACGTCGATGGTCCGGCCCGCCTCGAGCTCCAGCACCTGGCGCTCCTGGTTCATGCGCACCGAGGCATCCACCACCCGGTAGTCCCCGCCACTTTTCGAGAGCGCCAGTTCGAGCAGTTTGCGGGGATAGTCGTAGCGGCGGTCCCCGGCTGTCTCGCGCACCGGGTAGCGCACCAGTTCGACGGCCGCGATGCAGCCGTGCCATGCCAGCAAGGCGGCCAGTGAAAGGTGGACAAAGCGCATCATCAGCGTTCCCCTTGGGTGGCTTGCGGAGGCAGGGTGTGCAGGCGGCCCGAGACGGCGGTTTCCTCGGCGGCAGGCAGTGGCAGGTCGAACCAGAATAGGCTGCCCTCGCCCAAGCGGCTTTCCACGTGAAGGTCGCTGCCCATGGCCCGCGCCAGCTCGCGGCTGATCGCCAGGCCCAGCCCGGTGCCGCCCTGCCGCCGCTTGGCATCGGACACCTGCTCGAAGGGCCGGAAGAGCCGGGCGAGCTGCTCTGCATTCATGCCGATGCCGCAGTCCTGCACTTCGAACCGCAAGACGGTGGCACCGGCCGGCACGCGGCGCACGCGCAATACCACCTCGCCCGTGTCGGTGAACTTCACGGCATTGGACAGCAGGTTCAGCAGCACCTGCCGCAGCCGCTTCGGATCCACGCACACGACGCTCGGCAGGTCCTGCTGAACGCTCAGGCTGAAGCGAAGTCCCTTGGCTTCGGCGCTCACGCGCACCATCTCGCCGATGACACCGAGATAGGGCCCCAGCTGCACCGGCTCGGGATACAGGTCCAGGCTCGCAGCCCCCATGCGCGCGAGATCGAGGATGTCGTTGATCAGCGTCAGCAGGTGCTGGCCGCTTTGCTGGATGATGTTCACCGCACGCGCCTGGCGCTCGTTCAGCGCCGTCTCGGCTTGAAGGATCTGCGCAAAACCGAGGATGCCGTTCAGCGGGGTGCGCAACTCGTGGCTCATGCGCGAAAGGAAGTCGGACTTCGCCTGATTGGCCCGCTCTGCTTCGTCGCGGGCCTCCTGCAAGGCCGCGGTTCGCTCGCGCACCCGGGACTCGAGGTACCGGTTCGCGTCGCGCAGCGCTTCCTCCGCGAGCCGGCGGCTGTCGATGTCCACCAGCGCCCCCACGGCGCGCAGCGGTTCGTTGGCGGCACCGCGTTCGACGACACCGCCGCGCACGGACATCCACCGCCATCCTGCGCGTGCATGGCGCATCCTCGCTTCGATGCGCAGGTCGGACGTTGCGCCCGCAAGGTGCTGCCTGATCGTTTCCATCGTCCCGGCAGCATCGTCCGGATGCAGTAGCCGGCGCCAGAACCGCGGTGCGACCGCCAGCTCCTTCGCGGACAACCCCAGGATGCGCGCGCTCTGCTCGTTGCCATAGAGCCTGCGAGCGGCGAAGTCGCAGTCCCACAACCCCGCCCCTGCCGCCTCCATCGCCAGCCGGAAGCGCAACTCGCTCTCCGACAGCCGCTCATGCGAGGCGTGCAGGTCCACCTGCGCTCGATACAGCGATCGCAACAGCCCGTTGATTGCGTCCTTCACCGTGTCCAGGATGTCCGCCTGGCCGGGTTTGCTGGCAGGCCTTCGCAAGTTCAGGGTCTCGGGCGGCGCGGCGAGGCCTCCCGGGTGGATTTCGATCTGCTTCACGAAATCGGCCACCCGCATCAGGTGCTGGGTCACGAGGCGGTGAAACACCACCATCACAAAGCCGGCCACCAGGAGTGTCTTGATGCCGTTGGAGAGCAGGTCGATCAACGCGCGGTCCCACACGCGCTGGATGGCGTGGTCGATGCCGGCCACGACGCGCAATGTGCCGATGCCGACGGTAGCGCCGCCCTCCGTCTGCGCCAAAGGCAATGTCACCACCTGCTGCCTGCTCGATGTGACGGTGCCTGCGGCCCAGCGTGTGCGGCCCTGCACTTCGATGCCCGCGTACTCGATGTCGCGCAGGCGCAGCAGCCCATCGAGCTGGCTTTGGGTGAGCTCGCCGTCGACTTGCCAGACACTGCGCGAGAGCGACGGAACGGCGCTCGTTTCAATGAAGCGCAGCGACTCCGAGATCGCCTGCAGATCCCGCCGGTAACCGGTGTACAGGTCGACGGTGGTGATGACGGCCGTGATGATAGAGCTGAAACCGACCAATGCGATCAGCAATCGCCTGGCAAGGCGGTTGCCACCACCCCACCGGCGGAGCATGTCGGATCGAGCGAAATGCGCCATGAGGGAGTGGCCGTGTAGCAGCGCCGGCACGGAACCTTCCCACCATTCGGCAGGCTGAAGCTTCCCTTGCGCGGCTAACAGACGTGCAAGCTCAAGAGCATGTTCCTCGGGTTCAGCTTGTCAAGAGGAAAAGCTTGGGGGCCTTCAGCGTGCCAGCACCGGCGCCAGCGCCACGCCGGTGTGCGTCTGCGCCGCCACCACATCCTCCGGCGGGCCTTCGGCCACCACGCGGCCGCCGTTCGTGCCACCCTCCGGCCCCAGGTCGATGATCCAGTCGGCTTCGGCGATCACGTCGAGGTCGTGTTCGATCACCACCACGCTGTGGCCACCGTCCACCAGCCGGTGCAGCACGCGGATGAGCTTTTCGACGTCGGCCATGTGCAGGCCCACCGTGGGCTCGTCCAACACGTACAAGGTGTGCGGCGGTTTCTGCCCGCGCCGGGTCACGTCGTCGCGCACCTTGCTCAGTTCGGTGACCAGCTTGATGCGCTGCGCCTCGCCGCCGCTCAAGGTGGGTGAGGGCTGGCCCAGGGTGAGGTAGCCCAGGCCCACGTCCTTCAGCAGCTGCAGCGGATGCGCGATGCTGGGCATGGAGGCGAAGAAGTCCACCGCCTCGTCCACCTCCATCGCCAACACGTCGCCGATGCTCTTGCCGCGCCAGCTCACCGCCAGCGTCTCGGCGTTGAAGCGCAACCCGTGGCACTGGTCGCAGGGCACCTTCACGTCGGGCAGGAAGCTCATCTCGATGGTGCGCATGCCCTGGCCTTCGCAGGTGGGGCAGCGGCCTTCGCCAGTGTTGAAACTGAAGCGGTTGGGCGCATAACCGCGCGCCTTGGCCTCCAGCGTCTCGGCGAACAGCTTGCGGATCGCGTCCCAGAAGCCGATGTAGGTGGCCGGGCAGGAGCGCGGCGTCTTGCCGATCGGCGTCTGGTCCACCTCCAGCACACGGTCCACCGCGCCGCTGCCTTCCAGCGCCGCGCAGCCGTGCAGCAGGGTGGCCTTGCCGCGGTTGTTCACCACCGCCTGCACGTTGGCCAGCAGCACGTCGCGTGCGAGCGTGCTCTTGCCGGAGCCGGACACCCCCGTCACCGCCACCAGGCGCTGCAACGGCACGCGCACGTCCAGGCGCTGCAGGTTGTGCAGGCTGGCACCCTTCAGCTGCAACGCGAGGCCGTTGCCGTCCACCGGCCGGCGTGCCTTGATAGGGTGCTTCAGCGGGTGGGCGAGGAAACGGCCGGTGAGTGAATCCTCATGGCGGGCCAGCTCTTCGGCGCGGCCCTGGGCGATCACCCGGCCGCCGCGTTTGCCGGCGCCGGGGCCGATGTCGATGATGTGGTCGGCGCGCCGGATGGTGTCCTCGTCATGCTCCACCACCACCAGCGTGTTGCCCTTGTCGCTCAAGGTCTGCAGGGCGTTCAGCAGGATCTGGTTGTCGCGCGGATGCAGGCCGATGGTCGGCTCGTCCAGCACATAACAAACCCCCTGCAGGTTGCTGCCGAGTTGAGCGGCAAGGCGGATGCGCTGGGCCTCGCCGCCGCTCAAGGTGGGCGCGGCGCGGTCGAGCGTGAGGTAGTTCAGGCCCACCGCCTCCAGGAACTCCAGCCGGCTGCGGATTTCGGTGACCACGTCGCGCGAGATCTCGGCGTTGCGGCCGGTGAGCGCCAGCAGCTCGATCCAGTGGCGGGCCTCGCCCACCGAGTCGCGCGCCACGTCGTTGATCGGCCGGCGCTCGAAGGTCACCGCACGCGAGACCTCGTTCAGGCGTGCGCCCTGGCAGTCCGGGCAGGGCTCGTCGGCCACGCCCTCCACCTCGGTCTCCTCGGATGGAAAGCTCTGCTCGCGGCCGCGGTTGTCGTCGTCGCGCACCGAATCGTCATAGGCCTTGCGTTGCTCGCGCGTGAGCGTGAGCCCGGTGCCCACGCAGGTGGTGCACCAGCCGTGTTTGCTGTTGTAGGAGAACATGCGCGGGTCCAGCTCGGGGTAGCTGGTGCCGCAGGTGGGGCAGGCGCGCTTGGTGGAAAACACCTTCACCTGCCCGTGCGCCGCGGTGGAGGCGCCGCGTTCCATCAGGTCCGCCAGGCCGTCGAGCGGATGCAGCAGGTGCATCACGCCCTTGCCGATGTCCAGCGTCTTCGCCAGCAGTGCCCGCAGCTCGGCTTCGTTTTCCGGCTGCAGCACGATGTCGCCCACCGGCAGCTCCAGCGTGTGCTCCTTGAAGCGGTCCAGCCGCGGCCAGGGGTCGACCTTGATGAACTCGCCGTCCACCCGCAGGTGGGTGTGGCCGCGCGCCTTGGCCCACTTGGCGAGGTCGGTGTACACACCCTTGCGGTTCACCACCAGCGGCGCCAGCAGGCCCACATGCTGGCCGCGGTGATCGCGCAGCAATTGCGCCGCGATGCTCTCGGCGCTTTGCGGCATCACCGGCGTGCCGTCCTTGGTGCAATGCTGCACGCCCAGCTTCACATACAGCAGCCGCAGGAAGTGCCACACCTCGGTGGTGGTGGCCACCGTGCTTTTGCGGCCACCGCGCGACAGGCGTTGCTCGATCGCGACCGTGGGCGGAATGCCGTACACCGCATCCACCTCGGGCCGGCCGGCCGGTTGCACGATGCTGCGGGCATAGGCGTTCAGCGACTCCAGGTAGCGCCGCTGGCCCTCGTTGAACAGGATGTCGAAGGCGAGCGTGCTCTTGCCCGAACCGGACACGCCGGTGACCACGCTGAACTTGCCGCGTGGGATGTCCACCGACATCGACTTGAGGTTGTGCTCGCGCGCGTTCACGATGCGGATCGCATCGTCGCCTTCGGCGGCCGCACGGCGCGCCTTCTTCAGGTAGGTCTGCAGCGGCACACCCTCTTCTGCCTGCAGCGCGTACCCCATCTGCTGCTCGTACTGGCGCAGCGCCAGGCCGGTGTGCGAATCCTTGCAGGCCTTCACGTCTTCCGGCGTGCCCACGCACACCACCTCGCCGCCAGCGTCGCCGCCCTCCGGGCCGAGGTCCACGATCCAGTCGGCCGCGCGCACCACGTCGAGGTTGTGCTCGATCACCAGCAGCGAATGGCCCGCGTCCAGCAGCTTGCGCAGGGCGCGCATCAGCTTGGCGATGTCGTCGAAGTGCAGTCCGGTGGTCGGCTCGTCGAACAGGAACAGCGTGCCTTTCTTCGCCACCGCCTGGCGTGACGCGCTGGCAGTGGACGCCGCCTCCGCCAGGAAGCCGGCCAGCTTCAGCCGCTGCGCCTCGCCGCCCGACAGGGTGGGCACCGGCTGGCCCAGGCGCACGTATTCCAGGCCCACGTCCACGATGGGTTGCAGCTTGTTGATGACCTCGCGGTCCTCCTTGAACAGCTGCGCCGCTTCGCTCACCGTGAGCTCCAGCACGTCGGCGACAGACAACTGCCGCGGCCCGCGCACGATCTTCACCTCCAGCAGTTCGGCGCGGTAGCGCGTGCCATCGCAGTCGGGGCAGCGCAGGTACACGTCGGAGAGGAACTGCATCTCCACATGCTCGAAGCCCGAGCCGCCACAGGTGGGGCAGCGGCCATCGCCGGCGTTGAAGCTGAACATGCCGGGGCCGTAGTTGCGCTCCTTGGCCATGGGCGATTCGGCGAACAGCTTGCGGATCTCGTCGAACGCGCCCACGTAGCTCGCCGGGTTGGAGCGTGCCGTCTTGCCGATCGGGCTCTGGTCCACGAACACCGCATCGGCCAGCCAGTCGGCGCCCAGCAGGCGGTCGTGTTCGCCCGGGGTTTCGGTGGCCTTGCCGAAGTGGCGCGCGAGCGCCGGGTACAGCACGTCCTGCATCAGGGTGCTCTTGCCGGAGCCCGACACGCCGGTCACGCACACCAGGCGCTGCAGCGGGAACTCCACGCTCACGTTCTTCAGGTTGTGCTCGCGCCCGCCTTCGAGCAGCAGCTTCGGCGTGCTCTCGTTGACGAAGCGGCGGATGCCCATGCCCACATGCTTGCGGTTGCCCAGGTAGGCGCCGGTCAGGGTGTCAGCCTGGCGGATGTCCTCCGGCGTGCCGTCGAAGACGATCTGGCCGCCCTTCTCACCCGGGCCGGGGCCCATGTCGATCAGCCGGTCGGCCGCCAGCATCACCGCCGGGTCGTGCTCCACCACCACCAGCGTGTTGCCGGCATCACGCAGCCGGTGCATGGCCTCCACGATGCGGTTCATGTCGCGCGGGTGCAGGCCGATGCTCGGCTCGTCCAGCACGAACATGGTGTTGACCAGCGAGGTGCCGAGCGCGGTGGTGAGGTTGATGCGCTGCACCTCGCCGCCGCTGAGGGTGCGGCTCTGCCGGTCCAGCGTGAGGTAGGCCAGGCCCACGTCGCACAGGTAACGCAGCCGGGTGCGGATTTCATCGAGCAGCAGCTTGAGCGCTTCGTCCAGCAGCGCGTCGCTGAGCGAGATGCCGTCGAAGAAGCGCCGCAGGGTGGACAGCGGCAGCTGCATCAGGTCGTGCACGCTCAGGCCCGGCAGCGCTTCCAGCTGCTCGCGGTGCCAGTCGGCGCCCACCGGCATGACGCGCTTGGCCGGCGGCAGCACCGAGTCCGCATCCGCCTTGGAGCCCAGGCGCCACAGCAGCGCCTCCAGCTTCAGGCGCGCGCCGCCGCAGGCCAGGCACGGCGTGTAGCTGCGGTACTTGGACAAGAGCACGCGGATGTGCATCTTGTAGGCCTTGCTCTCCAGGTACTCGAAGAAGCGCTTGACGCCGTACCACTGCTTGTTCCAGTTGCCGTTCCAGTGCGGCGAACCCTCGATCACCCAGGCGCGCTGCTGCGGCGTGAGCTGGGCCCAGGCGGTGTCGCGCGGGATGCCGGCCTCGCCGGCGTACTTCATCAGGTCGTCCTGGCATTCCTTCCAGGCCGGCGTCTGCATCGGCTTGATGGCACCGGAGCGCAAGGTCTTGCGCTCGTCCGGGATCACCAGGCCGAAGTCCACGCCGATCACGCGGCCGAAACCGCGGCAGACCTCGCAGGCGCCGACGGCCGAGTTGAAGGAGAACAGCGCCGGCTGCGGCTCGCCGTAGCGCAGGTCGCTGTCGGGGCAGTGCAGGCCGGTGGAATAGCGCCAGAGGTCGGGCTCACCCTCTTCCTTCAGCACATAGATGTTCACCCGCCCGGAGCCGCGCTTGAGCGCGAGTTCGATGGCCTCCATCGCCCGCACCTTCTCCGCGCCACTGATGCGAAAGCGGTCCGCCACCACATCCAGCACCTTGCGCTCGCCCACCACCCGCTCGGCCTGCACCCGCGTGAAGCCGCTGGCTGACAGCCACTGCTCCACTTCCGCCGGCGTCACGCTGGCCGGCAGCTCCACCGGGAAGGTGACCACCAGGCGTGGATCGCCGTGGGCGGCACAACGCTCCAGCAGCTCGGCATAGATGGTGTCCGGCGTGTCATGGCGCACCCGCTTGGCCGTCTTGCGGTCGAACAGCTCGGCGGCCCGCGCATAGAGCAGCTTGAGGTGGTCATTCAGCTCGGTCATGGTGCCGACCGTCGACCGCGAGGTGCGCACCGGGTTGGTCTGGTCGATCGCGATCGCCGGCGGCACCCCGTCCACCTTGTCCACTGCCGGCCGGTCCATGCGGTCCAGGAACTGGCGCGCGTAAGCCGAGAAGGTCTCCACGTAGCGGCGCTGGCCCTCGGCGTAGAGCGTGTCGAACACCAGGCTGGACTTGCCGGAGCCCGACGGCCCGGTCACCACGGTCATCTCGCCGGTGCGCACGTCGAGGTCCAGGTTCTTCAGGTTGTGCTGTCGAGCACCGCGGATGCGGATCAGGCCGGTCATGGGGTGGGGAGAGAGGGGTTCTGCGGGGTGGGCCGAACATTCTAGGGACGGCCCTTTGCCCTTGGTTTTCCGCGTCCGAAACGCGCACTGTTGCCGGCAGCTTTTCACGCGGGCTGGAGATGTCACCAAAGGTACCTGCGCTTTCCCGCATTGCCGGCGGCACCATCGCTGGCCAGACTCCCCGCCGTCCTACCCACCGGTATCCCGTCCATGATCCGCACCCTGCTTGCCGTGGCCTTGAGCGTCTGCGCCCCCTGGGCCGCGGCCCAGATCGTGATCGGCCAGACCGCCGGTTTCACCGGGGCCGAAGCAGCCAGCGTGAAGGAGAACACCGAAGGCGCCAAGCTGGTGTTCGAGCGGGTCAATGCCGGCGGCGGCATCAACGGCCAGAAGATCGAGCTGGTGTCGCTGGACGACCAGCGCAACCCCAAGCTGGCGATCGACAACGCGATGAAGCTGGCCAACCAGCACAACGTGCTGGCCCTGCTGCTGAGCAGCGGCACCGCGCCCACCTTGGCCCTGAAGCCGCTACTGGAGGAGCACAAGCTGCCGCTGGTGGCCCCTGCCAGCGGCGCCATGGCGCTGCGCACCCCGGTGCAGCCATGGATCTACGCGGCCCGCGCACCCTACCAGCGCGAGATGGAAAAAGCGGTGCAGCACCTGGTGAGCACCGGCGTCACCCGGGTCGCGCTGGCCCATGTGGACGACCCCTTCGGCGCCGACGCGGCCGCCGGCGTGCTGCGGGCGCTGGACCGCTCGCACCAGCGCGCCGCCTTTCTGTTGAAGTTCAAAGGTGACCGGCCCGACATGTCGGCCATCGTGGCGGGCGTGATGAAGCTGGACATCCAGGCCGTGGTGATCCTGGGCCCGGCCGCAGCCGTGGCCGACGCCACCCGGCAGCTGCGCGCCAAGGGCTCGCGCGCCACCGTGGTCACCGGCTCCAACAACGCGTCGCCGGAGTTCATCAAGCTGCTGGGTGATGCCGGCCGCGGCGTCATCGTCACCCAGGTGATGCCCTTCGAGCGCTCGTCCACCGCTTCCATCGTGAAGGAGGCCTACGACCTGGCGGCCGCCAAGGGCATCAGCGAGGTGACACCCGCGATGCTGGAAGGTTTTGCCGGCGCCAAGGTGCTGGTGGAGGCGCTGCGGCGCGCCGGCAACAAGCCCACGCGCCAGAAGCTGCGCGACGCGCTGGACGGCATGAACAAGGTGGACATCGGTGGCCTGGAGGTGCGCTACAGCCCGCAGGACCATGGCGGGCTGGACTATGCCGACTTGTCGATCATCGGGCCGGACAGCCGCTTCCATCGCTGATCACTTCGCGGTAGCCCGCGCCGCTGCAAATGGCCGTGACATTTGACGCGCCGCTGCGGTTACCCACATTGCGCAACCGCAGCCGGCTGACCAGACTGCACCCATCGCCACCTGGAGGGGCCTTTTGATGAACCGCTTCGTTCTCGCACTTGCCCTGACCCTGGCCGCACCGCTGGCCAGCGCACAGATCGTCGTCGGCCAGACCTCCGGCTTCACCGGCGCGGCAGCGGCGGGCGTGAAGGAAAACACCGACGGCGCCAGGCTGTATTTCGACTTCATCAACGCCGGCGGCGGGGTGAACGGCCAGAAGATCGAGCTGGTGTCGCTGGACGACAAGTTCGATCCCAAGCTGGCGGCCGAGAACGCGAAGAAGCTCATCACCGACCACAACGTGGTGGCGCTGTTCATGAACCGCGGCACGCCCCACACACAGGCGATCAAACCGCTGCTGGAGCAGTACAAGGTGCCGCTGGTGGCGCCCTCCACCGGCGCGATGGTGCTGCACAACCCGGTGAACCCGTGGATCTTCAACGTGCGCGCGCCTTACCAGCGCGAGGCCGAGAAGGCGGTGGAACACCTGGTCAGCACCGGCGTCAGCCGCATCGCCGTGGTCCATGCGGACGACAGCTTCGGCGCCGACTGCGCCACCGGCGCCCTGCGTGGCTTCGACAAGGCGCACATGCGCGCGGCCTTCGTGCTGAAGGTGGACCGGGACAAGCCGGACTTCGGCCCGGTGGTGGCCGGCGCCACCAAGCTGGACGTGCAGGCGCTCATGATGATCGGCTCAGCCGCCGCCGTGGCCGAAGGCACGCGCCAGCTGCGCGCCGCCGGCTCCAAGGCCACCGTGGTCACGGTGTCCAACAACGCCTCGGGCGGTTTCATCAAGCTGATGGGCGACAACGCCCGCGGCACCATCGTGAGCCAGGTGTTCCCCTATGAACGCTCGCTCTCCGCGCCCATCGTGAAGGAAGCCTACGACCTGGCCATGGCGAAGGGCATGACCGAGGTCACGCCCGCCATGCTGGAAGGGTATGCCGGCGCCAAGGTGCTGGTGGAAGGCCTCAAGCGCGCCGGCCCCAGCCCCAGCCGCCAGAAGCTGCGCGACACGCTGGAAACCATGGGCCGGGTGAACATCGGCGGCCTGGAAGTGAACTACAGCCCGAAGAGCCACACCGGCCTGCTGTACGCCGACCTGTCCATCATCGGCCCCGACGGCAAGTTCAGGCGGTAGCCTGCGATGGCCAGCGATGACCCGCGCATCGCCGAGCTGGAGCGCGCACTGGCCGAAGCGCTGGCCCGCTGCGCCCAGGCCGAACAGGCCGCCCAGGCCAAGGGCCGGCTGATCGCCCATGTGAGCCATGAGATCCGCACGCCGCTCAATGGCGTGCTGGGCCTGACCGAACTCGCGCTTCAGGCCGCACAAACCCCTTCGCAGCGCCGCCACCTGGTGATGGCGGTGGAGGCCGGCCACGCACTGCTGCAGATGGCCAACGACCTGCTGGACATCTCGCGCCTGGAGGCCGGCAAGATGGTGCTGCACGAAGAGCCCTTCGACCTGCCGGAAACGCTGGCCTCGGTGTTCCGCGGCGTGATGCCGCAGATGCGCAGCAAGGGCCTGCTGGTGCGCTTTGACCACCGCGGGCCGGTGCACTGGGTGCGTGGCGACGTGACGCGGCTGCGCCAGATCGTGACCAACCTGCTGGGCAATGCGGTCAAGTTCACGCCGGCGGGCGAGCTGGTGCTTACCGCGGAAGTGGTGGTCACCGGCGCCGACACCTGCCTGGCCACCATCCGGGTGCAGGACACCGGCCCCGGCCTGCACCCCGCCTTGCGCGACCGCCTGTTCGAGGCCTTCGAACAAGGTGGCGAGTTGCCGGCACGCGGCCAGGGTGGTGCCGGCCTCGGCCTCTCCATCGCGCGCGGCCTCGCCCGAGCGCTCGGCGGCGAGCTGGCGGTGGACAGCCAGCCGGGCCAGGGCTGCACCTTCACCCTCACCCTGCCCTTCGGCCTGGCCACCGATCCGGACCCGCTGCCCATGCCCGCGCCGGGCCGAGCCTGGCTGGTGTTTCCCAACCCGCACATTGCGCGCTGGGTCGAACAGCGCTTGCACCGCCTGGGCTGGTCCTCGCTCGGCTTCGACACCCTCGAGGCGGCAGTGGCCCACGCCGGGCGGCTGGCGCTGGCCGACCAGCCGCAACTGCTGCTGGTGTCCGAACGCGCGCTGCGGCCGGACAGCAACCTGGCCGCCGCCCGCGCCGCGCTGCCGCAAGCGGAAATGCACCTGCTGGTGCGGCCCGACTGGAACGTGCCGGCGCTGGAGCGCGAAGCCCTTGCGTTGGGTTTCACCCTCAACATCGCGCCGCTGTCGCCGCGCGACCTGATGCGAATGGCCGGCGCCGCCGCCACGCCCCACAGCCCGCCACCACCGGGCAGCGCCCCGGCGCCCCTGCCCGGCTGGCAGGGCGGCGTGCTGCTGGTGGAAGACAACCCGGTGAACCAGCTCATCGGCGAGGAGTTCCTCAAGGCGCTGGGCGTGCCGGCCCGGGTGGCCGACAGCGGCGAGGCCGCGCTGCGCGCCTGCCTGGCCCAGCCGCCGCAACTGGTGCTGATGGACGTGCAGATGCCGGTGATGGACGGCCGCCAGACCTGCCGCCGCCTGCGCGAGATGCAGCACGAGGGCCGGCTGCCGGGCTTCCCCATCCTGGCGCTCACCGCGCATGCGATGGGCGCCGAACGCGAGCAGTGCCTGGCCGCCGGCATGGACGGCTACCTCAGCAAGCCGCTGATGCTGCACACCCTGCGCGAGGAGCTGGCGCGCTGGCTGCCCGGGGCCGTGCACCACCGCTGAAGGCGGCGGGTTCTTCAGCGCATCGTCCTCGCCAGGAAGGCATTCACTTCGGCATGCAGCCGGCTGCGCTGCTGCTCCAGGTGCATCAGGTGCGTGGCGCGCGGGATGCAGACATCGGCCTTGTCGCGGCTGCCCAGCGCGGCGAGCAGGCGCGCTGCATCGTCGTCGTTGCACAGCGAGTCCCAGGCGCCCCGCACCAGCAGCGTGGGAGCCTGCACGCCACCCGGCTCGTAGACCCAGTGGCCGGCCCACAGGCGCTCGATCTCGGCCGACGGTCCATCGGGCACCCGCACGGCGAGCGGCCGCCGCTCATGGGCGTGCGGATCGGTCGCCAGCCAGTCGGCGCCCCAGGCCTCGAAATGCGCCTCGTCCAGCACCTGCTCCTCGCCGCGCGGCACGTCCGCGATGAAACGTCGGTACTGCGCAAGCAGCGACACCAGGCGATGCGAACTGGCCGGCCCGGGCGCCGGGGCCGCCCCGTGCCGCAGGACGATGGGGCCGAACAGCGCCAGCGCCTGCACGTCCTGCGGTCGTGTGGCGGCGTACTGCGTCGCCACGCAGCCACCCCACGAATGACCCAGCAGGGCGATCGGCCGGTCGCCGTTGCACTGGCGCACCGCCGCAACGCCGCGTTGCAGCTGGGCCAGCCATTGCGGCAGACGGCCCGCAGGCGTGTCGTCTGCACCGGCCGGGTAGCGGTCGGACGCGCCATACCCGGCGAAGTCCAGGCCCCAGGCCCGCAGGCCTGCCGCATTCAGCTCATCGGCCCACGAGCGGCCGTCGAAACGCCGGAAGACCGACAGGTCTGCGCCGAAGGTGGATCCGTGCACGTAGAGCACATCACCCACGGGCGCAGGGCTTGAGGTCGCCTGCAGATGCAGCGCGAGCGTGGGCTCGCCGGCTTCTTCGAGGCGGAAGGTATCGTGCAGGGCAGCTGGCGTGGAGGCGTTCGGGGCGGGCGGCATGGTGCATGTCGGTGGTGTCGGTCACCGATGGTCACCGCCCGGGCGCATCACGCTTCGATGGGGATAGAAGTGTGGATGCAGGTCAGGATCGGACTGGGCGCTCGTCCGGATGCGAGATGCGGCCGGTGTCGAAGGTGGGCAGCCCGGCGGCATCGCCGTACCACCGCATGCGGCTGGACCACCATTGATGGATGCGCGGCGGCACAAGCTCGGGCTCGTCCAAGGTGCCCAGCATCGCAGACACGAGCCGGCTGCCCACCTTGGGCGGTGGCGGCAGGTCGTCGGTGCCGTACAGGTGCGTGCCGCACGCGCCGCAGAAGTAGCGGGTGAAGTGCTCCGACGAGTGCAGCGCCTGCGGATGGCCCCGGGTCACGCGGAAGTGTTCCTCCCGCACGCTGAACCAGCAGACAGCGCCCGCACCCGAGATGCGCCGGCAGATCGAGCAGTGGCAGTAGCCGGCGTCGAACACCGCCTGCACCGCGTACCGGACGGCGCCACAGAAGCAGCCTCCGCACAACACACCGGGCTCCATGCATGCTCCTTCGCAGTGGATGTCGTGGCACTGTAAGCGGCGCACGCCGCTCACACGACCACCCCCCGGAATGAGGGGGTCACCCCTCTCAGGGGCACAGCCGTTGCCGCTCTTTTTGCTTGCTTCGAGCTTCCCGATGGCCGGGAGGCAGCGCGCTGGAGGTGGTTGTCATGACACACACGATGGATTGCCAAGGGCGTGCGGCCGGTTCGGGTGGGCTGGGTCAAGTCGCGCTCGCGGTCGCCTTGGCGCTCATCGCCGTGCCCGCTGCCGCAAAACATGCCGAACGCGATGGCATCGGCCTGTTGTCGTTGGATGACATCGCCACCCTGGGCGGCAAGCTGCTGGACACGTCGGGCAAGCTGCTCGGCGCCGCCGCACCGGATGCCTCCACGGCGACGTCACCGTCCGCCGGCAACAGCACGCCCAGCCTGGCCGGCATCAAGCTGCGCAAGCCACCGCCGGTGACCATCGACCCGCGGCGCTCGCTGATCGTGACCGAGGCGGCGGTCCTCTCGTCCTTCCCCATCCTCGACGTGCTGAACCGCCTGGCGGCGGGCAGCCCGAACTCCATCAGCGCACGCCAGCTGTTCGACCAGTGGATGGACCTGCAGAACGCTGCGCCCGGCATCGGCCAGGGCGGCCACTGCAACGACGAGCTCACCAACGGCGCCCCGACGCTCAACGGCTTCCAGTTCGACTGCCCGCGGGCCGAAGGCAGCCTGGTGGGCGCCAACCCCACCGACGGCGGCCCGAATGCCTTCCAGCCGGTGGCGGTGGTGAACCGCTTCGACCTGGCCACCGACCCGCGCAAAGGCGGCACCGACTGCGGCGAGTACCGCATCACCTATGCCAAGGTGAGCGGCGTGACGGTGAGCACCAACCGCATGCAGATCATCTTCGAAGGCGTACTGCCCAACCCCGCGCCCAACGGCCGGGACCTGAGCGGCTGCCGTCCGGTGGCGCAGTTCTGGGCCGACCTGAGCACCGTATCCGACCCGGCGGTGCGGGCCTCACGCCTGAAGAGCTTTTTCTTCACCGGCCTGCCGGGCTTCCAGCCGGTGGTGCAGGCTTCACACTACGGCTTTGCCACGCCCAACGCCCAAGGCCAGATCCGCACCAACCTGTTCATGCAGTTCAACTGGGCGCTGCGCGAGTACCGCCTGGGCCTGGTGAACAACCGGCTGAAGGTGCTGGCGCTGCCCAACGGCCAGTCACCTGCGGGCCAGCTGTTCAACGAGACCGATGCGCATCCCAAGGGCGCCGATTTCCGCAACAGCTTCCTCTCGGTGGTGTCCAGCCTGGCGGTCAACGACATCAACACCTTCAATGCCAACGCGCTGCCCAGCCGCTTCGATGCGGGTGACGGCGACCAGCAGCACGCCACCAAAGGCAACTACCCGGCGCAGTTCACCAAGTCACCCAACTTCTCCGCGGCGATCCAGCGCCAGCTCACCTTGTCGCTGTCGTCGCTGACGCCGGCGCAGGTGGTGGAACGCTCGATGGCCATGTCCTGCGCCGGCTGCCACCAGCTGAGCAACGGCAAGAGCCTGGGGGGCGGGCTGGTGTGGCCGGCCTCGCTGCAGTTCGTGCACGTCAGCGAGGCGCTGCGCGAGACCAGCCCGGAGGGGCTGTCGCGCTTTCGCATCTCGCCGGCGCTGAACGATGTGTTCCTGCCGCGGCGCAAGGCGGTGCTGGAGTCCTTCCTCAACGGGCGCTGAGGCTTCCGCGGGCGCCGTTTGCAGCAAACGGCGCCCAGGCCCAAGGATGCCCGGCGGCGTGCAGCTCCACGGGCAATGAATGCACCCGATCGCCCCCCGAAGTGAGTACTTTCATTCGGCATTGCGTCACCTAGAGTGGCATCAAAGGGGGCGACGGGCGGAACGCATCGACTGGAGTTGCCATGAAGCGCTTGTTGTCCACCTTGTACCTGTCCGGAGCATGCTGCGCCGCGGTGGCCGGGCCTTCCACCTGGGAGTACACGATCACTGGAATGGTCCCGTGGAGCACCATTTCGTGGATCCACCCCCGGCCATCGGACGCCACTCTGTCCGGTCGCTTCAGTGGGGATGATCTCGACCAGGATGGAGTATTGCGGCTCGACGAGGTGGTGAGTTTCACGCTCGGCGGCGTGGGGGTGCTGCCCTGGGTCTACTGGGACGATCCGCAATGCAGCTGCGAAGGCGGCCGGCATTCCAGCCTGGACCGTTTCAGCTACTCGGCCAGCGCTGGGCTTGATTTCGCAGCGCTCACCGGCTTCGGCTGGCACGAGACGTTCAGCGGCGAGATCGGAGTGGGAGTGACCCAGACATTCTTTCCAGGAAACCTCGGGGCTAGGTGGGGTCCCGAGACGCTGGTCACCGTCACGCAGGTTCCCGAACCCTCCACCGCCTGGTTGTGGGCGGCAGGGGTCGGGTTGCTGGGCGCCCGCGGGTGGCGCGGCCGCCGAGGAAGCACAAAGGAGGGACGGCCATGAAACGCTTGCTGTTGACGTTCTGCCTGTCCGGGGTCTTTTGCGGCGCACCGGCCAGCGCGTCGACCTGGGAATACACGATCACGGACATGGTGCCTTACAGCACCATCCCTTGGATCGAGCCCCGGGCGGAGGATGCCAACGCTGACGGCCGCTTCAGCGGCGAAGACCTCGACCATGACGGCGTGCTGCGCCTCGACGAGGTCGTGGGCTTCACGCTCAACGGTGCGCAAGTGCTGCCATGGGTCTTCTGGCCGGACCCGAGCTGTGGGTGCGAAGAGGGCAGCCATTCGGAGCTCAGCCGCTTCAGCTACTCCCCAGCAATGGGATTGGATTTCGGCGCTGCCACCGGTTTCGGCTGGCATGACTCACTGGGTGGCTCGATCGGCCACGGGGTGAGCTGGGGCTACTTCGCGGGCAGCCTCGGCGGCAGGTGGGGCCCGGACACTCAGGTGTCCGTCACCCTTGTTCCCGAGCCATCTGTCGCGTGGTTGTGGTTGGCAGGGCTGGGGCTGCTGGGCGCGTTCGTGTGGCGCCGCCGCTGAGAGAAGGGCTCAGCGCTCGTCCGACGCGAAGAACCGCTCCACCAGCGCAAACTGCTCCGGCGTGTTGAGCGCTGGCGCGTGGCCGCAGCCGGGCACGGTGACGACCACCGCGCGCGGCCCGCGCTGGCGCATCTGGTCGGCGGTGTCGGCGAGCAGCAGGTCGGAATCCTCGCCGCGCAGGCACAGCACCGGCAGGTCCAGCGTGTCCCAGGCCTCCCACAGGTCGTAGTCGTTCGGATGGGCGATGAACTGGCGCACCATCTGCGGGTCGTAGTGCGGCGTCACCCGGCCGTCGGGCAGGCGGCGGGTGGAGGTTTCGGTCAGGCGGCGCCACTGCGCATCGCTCAGCCAGCCGTAGGGCTTGTAGACGGTGCGGAAGTACTGCTCCAGCTCGCTCACGGTGGCAAAAGCGGCCGGGTCACCGGCGTAGCTGCGGATGCGGCCGATCGCCTGGGGCGCGAGCTGCGGGCCGTTGTCGTTGAGCACCAGGCGGCGGATGCGGCCGCGCAGCGGGCCGGCCGCGGCCAGCGTCCCGATGGCGCCGCCCATCGAGGTGCCCAGCCAGTGGAAACGATCGAGCTTCAACTGGTTGACCAGCGACACCGCCAGCTTCACGTAGAAGCTCAGCTGGTACTCGGCGTCGGGGTCGCGCGCCCATTGCGACAGCCCGCGCCCCACCGTGTCGGGGCAGATCACGCGGTAGCGCTGGCTCAGGTGCTGAGCGATGTCGTCCATGTCGCGGCAGGTGCGTGCCAGCCCGTGCCAGGCGATCACCGTCTCGGCCTGGCCGGCGCCCCACTCGGTGTAGTGGATCTCGCGGTCTTCGCAACGCAGGTAGTGCGAGCTGTACGTCATTCACAAACTCCAGGGCAGGCCGGCCGGCGCCCCACGCGCCGGCCAGGCTGCATCAGTCGGGAACCACCAGGGTGTTTCCTTGCACGGTGATCGCGTCCGCCGGGGCCGGCGTGATGGCGATCGGGGGCACATTCACTGCCTCAAGTGCCGGCGCCAGGCCAGGTGTGCCGCCGCGCGGCAGTGTGCGCACCACCTGGCTGGCCGGCAGCGCCGCGCCGGTCTTCAGGTGGGCGTACACCGCGTCGAGCGCGCGGTTGAGGTACAGGTGCAGCGGCACGTAGCGGGTGTCGTAACCCGGCAGCGCGGTGGGCAGGCCGATGAAGGTGTCGAAGTGCTGCGCGTTGGCCACCTCGATGTAGGCCAGCCTGGAGTGCTTGCCCTCCACCACCTTGTTGAGCGCGGTGTACGGCCGCGAGGTGTGGTTCACCGGCAGCAGCGCATCCGCGCGGCCATGCACGATCACTGTCGGCTTGCCATGGAGATCCCCGTTGCGGCGGGTTTCGTCGATGCCGCGCTGCAGGTTGACTGCCGCGGCGCTGGTGCCGGTGAGCAGGTTGCGCAGGCACATCGCGCCGTCGAGGTTGAAGTCCTGCAGCCCGGTGCTGGGCGAGAAGGACAGCAGGTCGCGGAAGGGCGCACCCGGGTTCAGGTTGTTGATGAGCTGCACGCCGGTCGAGGGCGGCACGCCGTTGCCCACCGCGAACATGCCGGCCAGCAAGGTGGGCGCCAGCGGTGCGGGCGCGCCGATCGCGTCGGTGCCGGCGAAGCTGTAGCCGCACAGGTTGTCCACCACGCTGGCACGCGCGAGCGCGTTGGCGAAGGTGATGCTCACCGCCGGTGCCACCTCGAAGGCGGCCAGCGATGTGTGCAACACCGACGACTCCGGCTCCCAGCCATAGCCGCGCAGCTTCTGCAGCGCTTCTTCGGCCTGCTCGGCCGGCGTGGCCGCCGCGAGCAGGCCCTTGGCCTTGAGCGAGGCGCAGCGGTTCACCGCAAAGGGCGCGATCACGAAGGGAGCGCCGGGCGCGCCGGCCACTGACGGTGCTTGCGAGGCGCAGCTCTGGTACAGGTTGGCCAGGCTGGTGAAGTCGAACAGCGTCCTGGCCACCGTGGGCACGGCCACGCCGCCGCGCTGCACCGCGACGGCAGGATTGGCCGGCATCTCGATCGCCGGCTCGCCCACCGCCACGCCGTCGATCAGGCCCTCGGTATCCAGCTCGGCCGCTGCGATGGCGGAGCCGCCGCCGTTGGACACGCTGGAGGCGATGACGATGGTGTTGCGCGGCGTGATGGTGCGCAGCTTCAGGCCCACGCCGGGCACGATGCGGCCATAGCGTTCGTTGAGCACATAGAACGCGAACTCCACCGCCTGCAAGGTGTTGCGGCCCCAGTCCTTCTCGGGGTTGCGCTGGGAGTGCGCATGCTTGAAGGCGAAGCGGTTCGGCGTGGCCGCGTTGAAGGCCATGCGCTGGGTGTCGTCGATGGGCGCGCGGAACTGCGCGGTGCTGGCGGCCACCGTGGCGGCGGCGCGGGTGCCGTCGATCAGCGGCACGGTGTCGGCCATCAGGTCGTGCGGTGCAGCGCCGGTGCCCTTGTCGGTGTAGGCCACCGCGCAGCCGCGCTTCAAGCCCCACTCGCCGGTGGAGATGCCGCCATAGATGCCGCGCGAGCCGGAGGAGGTGGCGGTCAGGATGCAGGGGTTGGCAGGGTCGAAGCTCGCGGGCAGCTGCACCATCAGCGTGACGTTGCGCCGTCCGGTGCCGTCGTCGGTGTAGGCGATGTACTCGGTGCCGGCGATCTTGCCTTCGCTGGTGGTCACGTTGCCCGCGGCGTCCACGTTGGGGCCGTAGAAGCGGCCGAAGCCGCCGGCGGGCGTGGGATCGATGAGCGCGCGGTAGTTGTTGTAGATGGCCGCACGCCGCAGCTCGGTGGCGGTGGGGTGCAGCGGGTCGGCATAGGCCGGCGGCACCGCGGAGGTGAGCCCCGTCTTGCCCAGGCCGGCGGTGAGCAGGTCATCGGTGACGCCGTCGTAGGCGGCAGTGCGCAGCTGGGTGAGCCACAGAGGCTTCACATTGAAGGGAGCGTGGGCCGAGGGCGCGGCGTGGCCGGCCGAGGCGGCGGCCGCGAGCGCCACGGCGCCGGCAATGACGGTGATACGGGCTTGCATGGAACTGTCTCCTGTGATCGTTCTTGGACATTGCCCCGCGATGCCCCGGGGCGAGGCACATCAGTCTCAGCGTTTGGGAAGCCGCAGGCGGCCGACGATGCCGCTGGGGAAGTGGTAGACGGACAGCACGAACAGCACGCCCAGCCAGAGCAGCCAGCGTTCGGGCGAGATGAGCTCCGCGAGCACCGGCACGCTGTGGGTAGCACCGGCCACCGCCTCGGAGGCCAGCTTCATCAGGTCCTGCAGGTAGTTCTGCGCCAGCACGAAAAGCACGCTGCCGACGATGGCGCCGTACATGGTCCCCATGCCGCCGATCACCACGATCAGCAGGATGTCCAGCATGATCTCGAAGCTCAGCGTGGTGGCTGGCCCGGTGTAGCGCAGCCACAGCGCCAGCAACGCACCCGCCACGCAGGCGAACAGCGCCGACAGCACGTTGCTCCAGGTGCGGTACACCACGGTGCGAAAGCCGATCGCCTCGGCGCGGAAGTCGTTCTCGCGGATCGCCTGCAGCACGCGGCCGAACGGCGAGTTCACGATGCGCAGCAGCAGCAGGAACAGCAGCGCCACCGCCACGAACAGCAGGTAGTAGGTGATCAGCTTGCCGTCGACCGTGACACCCAGCAGCGGGTTCTCGAAGGGCTCGAACGAGGGCGACAGCCACTCGGGGTTGCGGAAGGTGAGACCATCCTCGCCGCCGGTGAAGTCCGACAGCTGCGAAGCCAGGGTCTGGAACGCCGCGGCCACCGCCAGGGTGATCATGGCGTAGAAGATCGCCTTCACCCGCAGCGAGAACAGCCCGATCAGCAGCGACAGCAGCAGCGCCACCACCAGCGCACCACCCAGCCCCACCAGCACGCTGCCCCAGCCCTCGCCCATGCGCGTGCTCGCAATGGCCACGCCATAGGCGCCGATGCCGAAGAACATGGTGTGCGCGAAGCTCACGATGCCGGTGTAGCCCAGCAGCAGGTCGTAGCTGGCCACCAGCAGGATGAACACCAGGATCTTGGCCGCCACGCCGAGTGCCTTGCTGCCGGGGAAGAGGAATGGCGCGACGGCCAGGCCGAGCACGATGAGCACCAGCGCCGCGGCGAGCCAGCGGCTCTTGGGGAGGTCATGGGACAGAAGACGGTTCAGCATGAGGTGCACCGTTCAGCGGTTCGTGACGGGGTAGAGGCCGCGCGGGCGCCACAGCAGCACGGCGACCATCAAGCCGATGTTGGAGAAAAGCGCCACCTTGGGCGCAAGGAAGCCGGTGTAGTTGGCGAGCAAGCCCACTGCGAGCGCACCCACGAAGCAGCCGAGCGTGGAGCCCAGGCCGCCGATGATGATGACGATGAAGATCAGCACGTTCACCTGGGCGCCGATCTGCGGCACCACGGTCTGCTGGTACAGCCCCCACATCACCCCGCCCAGGCCGGCCAGCGCCGAGCCGGCGACGAACACGCCGATGAACAGGCGCCGGATGCGGTAGCCCAGGCTTTCCACCATCTCGCGGTCCTGCACGCCGGCGCGGATGAGCAGGCCGACCTTGGTGCGGTTCAGCGCATACAGCAGGCCGGCAAACACCAGCAGGCCGATCACCACCGCGAGCAGCCGGTATTTCTCCACCGCCGCATCGCCGATCAACACCGCGCCGCGCAGCGCCTCGGGCAGCGGCAGCGGAATCTGCTGCGGGCCCCAGATCACCTTGATCAGCTCCTCGCCCACGATCATGCCGCCCATGGTGATGAGGATCTGCTTCAGATGCTGCCCATACACCGGCCGCACGATCAGACGCTCGAAGGCCAGGCCCAGCGCACCGGTCACGCTCATGGCCACCACCATCGCGGCGAACACCGCCACCAGGTTGGCCCACAGCGAAGGCGACGTGGTCCAGCCGGTCATGCCGCCCAGCACGCTGGTGGCCACGAAGGCACCGAAGGCGATGAACACGCCGTGGCCGAAGTTCAGCACGTCCATCAGGCCGAACACCAGCGTGAGGCCCGAGGCGATGATGAAGACGATCAGGCCCATCGCCAGGCCGGCAATCGTGAGCGTGATCCAGGTGGACGGGCTGCCGACCAGCGGCAGCGCCGCCAGCGCCAGGGCAGCCAGCAGGCCGAGCGGCTTCCAGTCGAATTGGGACTTCGGGATGGCCTGCGCCCCCGCTACCGGGCTGTTGGCGGCCGGTGCCGCCGGTGTGGTGCTCACGGTGGTGTTCATGCCGCCCTCTTCCTCATTGATGCGTGGCCAGCGACAGGCCCAGCAGGCGCTGCTGCAGGGCCTCGTCCCCCGCCAGCTCGGCCATGCTGCCGGTGTGCACCACGCGGCCGTCGTCCATCACGGCCACGCGGTCACCCAGCGCCTTGGCCATGGCAAAGTTCTGCTCGACCAGCAGGATGGTGGTCTGCTGGCGCTTGAGTTCGTTGAAGGCCGAGATCAGGTTCTGGATGATCGAAGGCGCCAGGCCCTTGCTCGGCTCGTCGATCAGGATCAGGGAGCGCGGCTCCACGATCGCACGGGCCACCGCCAGCATCTGCTTCTGCCCCCCCGACAGCTTGCCGGCCGGGTAGAGCCAGAACTTCTTCAGCGCGGGGAACAGGCCGAAGATCCACTCCAGCCGCTGGGTGTCCAGGTCGTCGGCGGTGCGTGCCTTGCGGGCAGCCAGGACCATGTTCTCCTTGACCGACAGGTCACCGAAGATGCCCATGTTCTCCGGCACGTAGGCGATGCCGCCCTCGGCGATCAGCGGCGTGGCGAGCTGGCCGCCCGGGCCGCCGATCTGCCGGCCCTTGAAGTGCACCGTGCCCTGGCTGGCCTGCCACAGGCCCATGATGGTTCTCAGGGTGGTCGTCTTGCCCGCGCCATTGCGGCCTAGCAGCATGGTGAGCTGGCCTTCGGGAATGGCGAGGTCCACACCGTGGAGGATGTGGTAGGCGCCGATGTGGGTGTGGACGCCTTTGAGTTCTAGAAGGTTCGCCATGGGCTTACTCATGTGTTGGTGCGAGCGGGTCGCGGCAGGCGGTACCCGTCAGGCGCTCTCTCTGGTGCGGTCGGCGCTGCGCGCCGACTCCACTGCGATGCTCGGTCGAAGAGCGCGCGGCTCAACTCGCTTCGTTCGCTTCGCTCACTGCGCTCAAACAGTCGCCACGAGTCAGTGCTTGAAGCGCGCTGCGCGCGCCGCCCTTCGCCCTGCGCTTCTCGTCGCCCCAAGGTCGCGCCCGCCGGGCACCGCCTGCCGCTCGATCCATCACTGGCTGTTCGCGTTTCAGCGAAAACAACGAGCGCAACGGGCGAAGGTGTGGGCGGGCAGACGGCGGCGCGCCTTGCGAAGCCGAGAAGCGCAGGCATTGCGGCTGCGCGTGCAGCGCGCTTCAACCACTGACTCGTGGCGACTGTTTGAGCGCAGTGAACGAAGTGAACGCAGCGAGTTGAGCCACGAAGCCGCAATGCCGAGCATCGCAGGGAACCCTCGCGCAGCGAGGGCAAGCAGATGAAGCGCCGACGGCTGCCCGCCCACGCCTTTGCCTCGCTCACTCTCGGCAAATTCACGCAGCCTCCGGCATGGTTCCCAGATACGCCTGCTGCACCACCGGCGAAGCAATCACCGCGGCAGGCTCCCCATCCGCCACCAACTGCCCGTTGTGCAGCACGATGATCCGATCCGCCAACTCGCGAACCACATCCATCTTGTGTTCGACCAGCAGGATGGTGCGGTCCTTGCGGCCCTTGAGCGCGCGGATGAGGTCCAGGATCACCGGTACCTCATCCACGCTCATGCCGGCGGTGGGTTCGTCGAACATGAACACTTGCGGGTCCAGCGCCATCAGCAGCGCCACCTCCAGCTTGCGTTGGTCACCGTGTGGCAGGCTGGCGGCATGCGCCTCCGCCTTGTCGAGCAGCCGCACGGTGTTGAGGATCGCGCGTGCCTCCTCGATCCAGGTGGTGCGGTCCAGCCACACCCGGAACAGATCCAGCCCTGTCCGCTCGCGGCCCTGCACCCGCGCTTGCACCGCCAGGCGCACGTTCTCCTGCACCGTGAGGTTGGGGAACAGCTGGGTGAGCTGGAACGCGCGGCCCAGCCCCTTGCGCGTGCGCAGCGGCGCCGGCAGCGACGACAGGTTTTCGCCGTTCAACAGCACCTGCCCCTCGCTGGCCGGCAGCTGGCCGGAGATGAGGTTGAAGTAGGTCGTCTTGCCGGCGCCGTTGGGGCCGACGATGGCGGTGAGCGTACCCAGCGCGAACGCGCAGGACACGTGGTCCACCGCCACGTGGCCGCCGAAGCGGATGGTGAGGTCGCGTGTCTCAAGCATGGGTGCAGGCGTTCAAGGACAAGTGCCGATCACGTAGTAGTTCGGGCCAGTCTGCTTCAGCGTGGTGATGGTGTAGATGTTCCACAGCCCCATGTTCTGGTTGGACCCGTTGGCCAGCGCGTAGCCGCCCGACTGGTGGGCGCGGCCGGCGGTGGTGTGGGCGTAGTTGCTCGCGGTGAAGCAGGTGGCCGCCGCGCCCGTGGTGGTGCCACTCACCGGCGCCGAGCGCGCGCCCTCCGCACCGGCGCTGTCGATCGCCGCCACGCTCCAGCTGTAGGTGGTGCCCGGGCTCAAGCCGGTGTCAGTGAAGCTGGTGGCGGTGACCTTGGCGCCGTTGGCCTGGCTGCCGTTGCGGTAGACGTTGTACCCACTGGCATTGGCCACCGCGCTCCAGCCGATCACCATGCTGGTGTCGGTGGCGCCCGAGGTGTTCACGTTCGCCGGCGCCGGCAGGCCGCCGCCCTGCCCTGAGCCGGAGGCCACGCGGTCCACCATGGCCTTGATCGCCTTGGTCTGCGTGCCGGCCTTCTGCGCGAAGTTGCTGCCGTACCAGCCGATCCAGTCCCAGCAGGCGTTGGGGTTGGCCACCATGCCGCTGGCCGGTGTGCTGTGGGGGGTGTTGTCCACCTTGGCCTGCGGGAACAGCACGATGATGTTGTTGGTGTCGGCCCAGCGGCTGTAGCCGCTGTTCTTCACGAACTGCGTGCCGATCTTGTCGGTGCTCTGCTGGCATCCGTGCAGCGCCACGTGCAGCCTGCACTGCGTGCCCGCCGCGCAGCTGGCCGGCACATAGGCCCAGCCGGTGGCTGCCATGCCGGGGTTGCCGTTGGTGAACGGCGTCTGGTCGAACTCGATGTAGTTGGCCGCCGCCGGCGCGTTGTTGCGCGGGTTCAGCGCGCCATAGATCTTGGTGAGCACCGCCTTGGCGCCGTCGTAGCCGCAGTTGCTGATGTAGGGCGAGGCCGTGCTTCCACAGGCGTTGTTGCCGGTGGAATCGAAGTCGGTGGGGAAGGTGTGCGCGGTGCCGGCGCGCTGCACGTAGTCCATGTTGGCGGCGGGCACGCCGTTGTTGGTGTACTGGGTCTGCACCGCGTTCATCGGGTTGGGGCCGACGGTGGAGTCGCTGGTGCCGACGAAGAGGTAGATCTTCTGGTTGGCGACGTTGGCCTTCGAGTCGTTGGCGGTGCCGCTCCAGTTGTTGATGTCGGCCTGCATCGTGCTCAGCATGCTGGGGCTGATGCTGGCGTTGTACATGCACGCGGTGTAGTTGCTGTGGCCCGCGCACATGTAGGGGCCGCCGGCAAACACACCCACGCCCATGAAGGTGGACGAGTAGGCATAACCCAGCTGGTTGGCCATGAAGCCGCCCGAGGACAGGCCCGACACGCTGATCTTGGTCTTGTCCACATTGAGCTGCGGCAGGGCCACGGCCGCAGGCGCGCTGCTGCACGCAACGGCCAGGCCCACAAGGGCACCGAGGATCTTCCACTTCATCGACTTGTCTCCTTTGACGTTGAGAGGAAAAACATCCCTCCGCCCCCGGTGCGTTCCGGGGGTCACTCTGTCATTCGGGTCGAAAAGGGCGCAGCCCTACCAGTTCAAGCTGGAACCCCCTCCTGGAGGGGGCCCGGGGGAGCGAAACGTGCGGGCGCGAAGTGCCGACCGAAACAAGCGCCTCAGCGCTTGTTCCGGATCGGCACAGCCATCTGTTCTGGCTTGATCTCGCTCACCAGCTCGGGCACGCCCCAGGGGAACGCCGGGTCCACCTTCACCTTGAAGTGGTACATCGACTGCATGGCCTGGTGGTCTTCCTTGCGGAAGGTCATCTTGCCCTTGGGTGTGTCGAAGCTCATGCCTTCCATGGTCTTGATGAGCTTGTTGGTGTCCACGTCGCCGTTCGTCTTCTTCAGGGCTTCGACGATCGCGATGGCCGCGCTCATGCCGCCGGCGGTGAAGAAGTCGGGCGGGTTCTGGAACTTCTTGTAGTGGTTGGCCACCAGCCACTCATTGGCCGGGTTCTTCGGGATGCCGAAGTAGTAGTAGGTGGCGCCTTCCATGCCAGGGAAGTTCTTGTACGAGGCCATGGCCGGCAGGATGTTGCCGCCGGTGGCCACCTCGATGCCGTAGCGCTTCTGCAGCTCCTGCGCGGCCAGCGCGTTGTAGGGCGGCGTGCCGCCGGCCCACACCACCTCGATCACCTTGCGGCCGGGTTTGTCCTTGAGCGCGTCCACCAGGCGCTGGATGCCGGCGGTGAAGTCGGTGGTGTTCGGCGGCAGGTACTCCTCGTGCACGATCTTGGCGGTTTTCAGGGCTTCCTTGAACGCCTTCACGCCGTCGCGGCCGAACGCATAGTCCTGCGCCAGCATCGCGATGTTCACGCCGGGCTTGTCCATGGCCACCGCGTTGGAGATCGCGTCCTGCGAGCTGTTGCGGCCGGTGCGGAAGATGTACTTGTTCCACTTGTCGCCGGTGATCGCATCGGCGACCGCCGGCTCCACCAGCAGGATCTTCTTGTATTCCTCGGCCACCGGCAGCAGCGCCAGCGCCACGCCGGAGGACGACGGCCCGACGGCGATGTCGGCCTTGTCGTCGCCATAGGCCGCAGCGAGCAGGCCCTTGCCCACGTCGGGCTTGCCCTGGTCGTCCTTCTCGATCACCACCAGCTTCTTGCCGGCCACGGTCATGGTGCCGCCGGTGGCGTACTCCAGGCCCATCATGAAGCCGGTCTGCGTCTGCTTGCCGTAAGCCTCGAGCGGGCCGGTCTTGCTGTAGACGTGGGCGATGCGGATCTCGTTTCCGGCGGCCCAGGTGGCGGGGCTGGCAAGGGTGGCCAGGACGGCGGCCGACAGGGTGGCGGCGAGGCTGAAGCGTCGCGAAGTGGGCATGGGGCGTGTCTCCGTTGTGCGCCGGTCGGCAATCCGCCGGCATGGAGCCCGTTCAGCGCAAGTCGCGTGCCACGCGCACCAGCTCAGTGCAAACCCTCAAAATCGCGGTGCGGGAGGCGGTTTCGAGGGGTCGGGGCACGGCCAATGCCTGGAGTTCGGACAGTTGGCCCGTCCGCCCGTTGGACGAGCGTCCACTTTTCAGACACTCCAGACACTCGGTAGATCGAGGCCGGGCCGCGCCGCGGCTCAACGCAGCCCTGGATAACGGGCCAATTTTTCGTACAGCGCCGCCCGGGAGATCTTCAGCAGGCGCGCGGTCGCCACCCGGTTGCCGCCGGTGGCCCGCAAGGCCGCTGCGATCGCGGACTGCTCCAGCTCCGCCACCTGCTCCGGCAAGGGGCGCAAGGCCGCCTCGCTGGTGGCGGCGGCGGACGGGCTCGCCGGCGCCACTGCGGCCCCGCTGGCGGTGGCGTCGGGCTCCACCAGAGCCCCGGGCAACACGGTGGCAAAGTGCGCCGGCGTGAGGTGCAGGTCGTCGGTCATCAAGCTGGCCTGCTCCAGCACATTGCGCAGCTCGCGGATGTTGCCCGGCCACGGCTGTTGGGCCAGCAGTTCCAGCGCCTCCGCGCTCACCGAGCGGTGCGGCATGCCGCTGCGGCGCGCAATGTCGTCGCCCAGCGCATCGACCAGCGCCTCCAGGTCGGACAGGCGCTCGCGCAGCGCCGGCAGGCGAATCGGCAGCACGTTGAGGCGGTAGTACAGGTCGGCGCGGAAGCGGCCGTCGGCCACCATGGCGGCCAGGTCGCGGCTGGTGGCGGCGATCACCCGCACATCGACCTTCAACACCTGGTTCGAGCCCAGCGGCTCCACCTCCTGCTCCTGCAGCACCCGCAACAGCTTGGACTGCAGCGCCAGCGGCATGTCGCCGATCTCGTCGAGGAACAGGGTGCCGCCGTCCGCCAGCTTGAACTTGCCGTCGCGCGCCTTGCGGTCGGCGCCGGTGTAGGCCCCCGGCGCGACACCGAAGAACTCGGCCTCCAGCAGCGTCTCGGGCACGGCGGCGATGTTCACGCCGATGAAGGGCCGGCTGGCGCGCGGCGAGGCCGCATGGATGGCGTGGGCCAGCAGCTCCTTGCCGGTGCCAGTTTCGCCCAGCAGCAGCACGGTGCTGTCGGTGCCGGCCACGCGGCGGGCCTGGCGCTTGACCTCCAGCGCGGCGGTGCTGGTGCCGATGAAGCTGGCCATCGTGTACTTGGGCCGGCGCTGGGCCGCGAGCTGCTTGCGTGCGTCCTCCAGCTCGCGCTGCAGCCGGCTGAACTTGGTCATCAGCGGCTGCATGGTGGTTTCCGGGTGGTCCATCAGCACCAGGCCCAGCGCGCCGATCACCTGCCCCTGCGCATCGCGCAGCGGCAGCCGGCTGACGAGGAAGGTGCCGGCCTGGTTGGTGAGCAGGTCCACGAGGATGGGCTGCCCGGTCTCGATCACCTGGGCCATCATGGTGTTGGGCACCACCTCCTCCACCCGGCGGCCGACGAAGTCGGACTCCGAGTGGCCCAGCGCCGGCAGGAAGCGCTTGTAGCCCTCGCTGATCCACACGATGCGGTGCGCCCGGTCGACGACCATCATGCCCTGCGCGGTGCGCGCGAACACGTCGAACATCGACTGCGCGGCCAGCTGCAGCAGGCCGTCGGCGTCGGACGGCAAGGTGGGCGGGAGAAGTTCGGGAGTGGCGGCCATGGAGTGCAGCCTGCGGACTCTACCCGGCCGGTGGCTGACGCCTATCCGCATCGACCACAGGAACTCGGGCGGTCGGTGGCGGTCGGCACCGCGTCGCGGGTTTTCGAGTGGCTGTAATTATTGATTATCGGCTTAGAGTTGGCCCATGGTCGACCCCACCCCCCTGCGCCCCGCCTCGCTGCACGAGGAGGTGGCCGCACGTTTGCGCACCATGGTGTTCGAGCGCCAGCTGGCGCCCGGGGAATGGATCGACGAGCTGGCCCTGGCCACGCAATGGCGCATCAGCCGCACGCCCCTGCGCGAGGCGCTCAAGGTGCTGGCAGCCGAAGGGCTGGTGGAGCTGGTGCCGCGGCGCGGCTGCAGGGTCACCGAGCTGTCCGAGGCCGACGCGGAAGAGCTCTTTCCGGTGATGGCCCTGCTGGAGGCGCGCTGCGCGCTGGAGGCGGTGCAGAAGGCCACCGACGAACAGGTGGCCGCCCTTCAAGTGCTGCACGAGCAGCTGGAGCGGCATGCAGCGGCCAAGGACATCGAAGCGTATTACCGGGTCAACCACCTGTTCCACACCGGCGTGCAGGCCGCCGCGGGCAACCGCTGGCTCGACCGGGTGACCAACGACCTGCGCGGCTTCATGCGGCTGCTGCGCGGCCGGCAGCTGCAGTGGCCCGGCCGGCTGGAAGCGTCCATCGCCGAGCACCGGGATTTCATGGCCGCCCTGCTGGCACGCGATGCGGCACACGCCGAACAGGTCATGCACGACCACCTGATGGCGCAGTTGCAGGCGCTGCGCCAGCTTCACCAGGACCAGCCGGAGGGCGAGCGCCATGCTGGATGAGCTGAAATCCGCCGCCCGCCGCTTCACCGACGACCGCGCCCTGCGCAGCCTGCTGCTGGACTGCCGGCGCCTGCTGTCCGAACGCGGCGAGGCCAACAGCGTGGCCATCGCCAAGGGGCTGGTCGAACGCCTGGGCAGCCTGCCCGCCGAACAGCAGCAGCCCTTCTTCGAGCACCTGTCGCGCGAGTTCAGCCCTGATCCCGCGGCGGTGCTGCAGGTGGCGCAGGCCTATGCCGAACAGCCCAACGCCGACAACCTGATCCGCCTGACGCGGCTGGCGGAGCCGCCACGCCAGGAGCTGATGCGGCGCATCAACCGAGCCCCCGGCGGCACCGCGTCGCTGGTGCGCATGCGCCATGCGCTGCTGCAACGGCTGCCGCGCCAGCCGGAGCTGCGTTCGGTGGAAGCCGACCTGCTGCACCTGCTGTCGTCGTGGTTCAACCCCGGCTTCCTGCAGCTGCGCCGGGTGGACTGGGATTCGCCTGCCCAGCTGCTGGAACAGATCATCCGGCATGAAGCGGTGCATGAGATCGATGGCTGGGACGACCTGCGCCGGCGGCTGCAGCCGGACCGCCGCTGTTTTGCCTTCTTCCATCCGCAGCTGCCGTCCGAACCGCTGATCTTCGTGGAGGTGGCGCTGCTGCCGCAGATGCCCGCCGCCATCGCGCCCTTGATCGACAAGCGCTCGCAGCCGCTGGGGCCCAGCACCTACAAGGTGGCCGCGTTCTATTCCATCAGCAACTGCCAGCCCGGGCTGCGCGGCGTGTCTTTGGGCAACTTCCTGATCAAGCGCGTGGCCGAGGAGCTGCAGCGCGAATGGCCGCAGTTGCGTTGCTTCTGCACCTTGTCGCCAATTCCCAGCCTGGCCGCATGGCTGGCGCGGGAGGCCGAGATGACCGTGCCGGACACGGTGAAACCGGCGGTGCGTGGGCGGCTCATTGGCGCGCACGCCTTGCTGCAGCAGCAGTGCGGTGGCGACTGGAGCGTGCTGTCCCAGCCGGCCCGACTGGCAGCGCTGCCGGAAGACGCACAACAGGCGCTGCTGCGCCTGGCTGCGTTTCATCTCGTGCACAACACCTGCGGGCCGCAGGGCGACCCAGTGGCCCGCTTCCACCTTGACAACGGCGCCCGGCTCGAGCGGCTGAACCTGCATGCCGACCTGTCGCGCAAGGGGCTGAAGCAGTCCTTCGGCCTGATGGTGAACTACCTCTACGACCTGGACGAGGTGGAAGCGCACCACGAGGCGTTTGTCGCCGGCGAGGTGGCCCATTCCCGCGCCGTCGCCAAGCTGATCTGAAGAAGCCGAACGACTCTGACACGCCCGCGACCGACGGGCCCAACCCGACAGGAGACAGCCATGACCCAGACACCTTCGATTTCCCGGCGCCGCGCGCTGGCCGCCGGCGCGGCCGCACTCGCGTCGCCCTGGGCGGGCGCGCAGGGCGCCTGGCCCAGCCGGCCGGTGACCGTGGTCGTGCCCTTTCCTGCAGGCGGTGGCACCGACGCCTTCGCGCGGCCGCTCACCGCCATGCTCACGCGCCACCTCGGGCGCCAGTTCATCATCGACAACAAGGGCGGCGCGGGTGGCACGGTGGGCGCCACGGTGGCTGCCAAGGCTGCACCCGACGGCTACACCTTCTTCATGGGCGCGGTGCACCATGCGATCGCGCCGGCCATGTACCGCAAGCTGGACTACAACCTGGAGACCGACTTCATCCCGGTCGGGCTGATCTCCAGCGTGCCGCAGGTGGTGGTGATCAACCCGCAGCGTGTGCCGGTGAACGACCTGAAGGGCCTGCTGGAGCTGGTGCGCCGCAGCCCCGGCAAGCTCAACTACGGCTCGGCCGGCAACGGCACCTCGCACCACCTGGCGGGCGAGCTGTTCAAGCTGCAGACCAAGACCTTCATCACCCACATTCCCTACCGCGGCGCCGGCCCGGCCTTGCAGGACCTGATCTCCGGCCAGGTCGACATGATGTTCGACGGCCTGGGCTCGTCGGCCAACCACATCAAGGGCGGGCGCATCAAGGCGCTGGCGGTGGCGTCCGACAAGCGCGCGCCCGGTTTCCCCGACGTGCCCACGGCCAAGGAGATGGGCTTGCCGCAGTACCAGGTCGCCACCTGGTACGGACTGTGGGCGCCCAAGGGCACCCCCAAGGAGATCGTCGAGCGCATGCAGGCAGAGCTCAACAAGGCACTCAACACACCGGAGCTGAAGGAGGCCTGGACCGCCCTGGGCACCGACACACCCAACCTCTACGGCGACGCCTTCGGCAAGTTCGTGGGCAGTGAAACCCGCCGCTGGGCCGAGGTGGTGAAAGCCTCCGGCGCCACCCTCGATTGATGCGGGCGCGTCCATGAGCGGCGAGGTGCTGCACGAGCCGGTCGATGCGCATGGCGTGCTGCATGTGCGCCTGGCCAACCCCGGCAAGCACAACGCGATCAGCATCGCGATGTGGAAGGCGCTGCGAAGCCTGTTCGAGCAGTTGCAGGCGCAGGCACCCGAAGAAGCGCCGCGTGCTGTGCTGTTGAGCGGCGACGGCGGGCACTTTGCGGCCGGTGCCGACATCGAGGAGTTCCCGCGTTTTCGTTTCGATGAAGCGGCCCTGCGCGACTACCACGAAGAGGTGGTCGCGCCGGCACTGGGCGCGCTGCTCGGCTGCGACATTCCCCTGGTGGCGCGGATCGACGGCTCCTGCGTGGGCGGCGGGCTGGAGGTCGCCGCCTGCTGCGACATCCGCATCGCGGCGCACTCCGCGCGTTTCGGCATCCCGATCGCCAAGCTCGGCTTTCCGATGGCGCCCGGCGAGTTGCTGGCGCTGGGCCGGGTGGTGCCGGCCGCCACCTTGCGCGAGCTGCTGCTCGAAGCCCGCCTGCTGGACTCGGCAACGGCCTTGACGCGCGGCCTGGTCAACCGTGTGGTGGAGGCCACCGAGCTGGCCCATGAAGCGCAGGCCACCGCGCAGCGCATCGCGGCACTGTCACCCAACGCCGCGCGCATCAACAAACGCACCTTGCGCCAGATCGCCGAGGCCGCGCTCACGCCGGCGCAGCGCCGCATGCACTTCAGCTACGCCGACCATCCGGAACACCGGGAGGGCATCAGCGCCTTCCTCGACAAGCGCCCGCCGCGCTTCGCCAAGCCATGAACCACAACCTGTTTGCCGCCCTGCGCGCCGGCTTTCCCGCCGACCTGGACACCATTGCCATCGAAACCGCGGACGGCCCCGACGCACCGCACCGCTACACCTGGCGCGACCTGGAGCGCGGCACCGCGATGATCGCCAACCTGCTGGCATCGCTGGATCTGCCACCCGGCGCGCGCGTTGCGGTACAGACCGAGAAATCGGTGGAGGCGCTGATGCTGTACCTGGCCGTGCTGCGCGCCGGCTTCGTCTACCTGCCGCTGAACACCGCCTACCAGTCGGCCGAGATCGAGTACTTCATCGGTGACGCCGAACCGGCGGTGGTGGTGTGTTCCGGCAAGGCCTTCGGCTGGGTGAGCAAGATCGCCTTCAAGGCCGGCACGCAGTACGTCTTCAGCCTGAACGACGACCGCAGCGGCAGCCTGCTCGAACGCGCGGCACACCACAGCGACCAGCACCAGCCCGCCGAACGCGGCCCCGAGGAGCTGGCCGCCATCCTCTACACCAGCGGCACCACCGGGCGCAGCAAGGGCGCGATGCTCAGCCACGGCAACATGCTGAGCAACGCGCGCACGCTGAAGGACTTCTGGGGCTGGCGAACCCCCGAGCAAGGCGGCGACGTGCTGGTCCATGCGTTGCCGATCTTCCATGTGCACGGCCTGTTCGTCGCGTGCCACGGCGCCTTGCTCAACGGCAGCAAGATGATCTGGTTCTCGAAGTTCGAGCCGCGCGCGGTGATCGCGAGCTTCAAGCAAGCCACCGTGTTCATGGGTGTGCCCACCCTGTACGTGCGCATGCTGGCCGAGGACAGCCTCACGCGACAGGCCTGCAGCAGCATGCGGCTGTTCCTGTCCGGCTCGGCGCCCATGCTGGTGGACACCTTCGATGCCTGGCGCCAGCGCACCGGCCACACGATCGTGGAACGCTACGGCATGAGCGAGACCATCATGCTCACCTCCAACCCCTACCTCGCCGGCCCGCAGGCGCGCAAGGGCGGCACGGTGGGGCCCGCCCTGCCGGGCGTGCAGGTGCGGGTGCAGGACGACGAGGGCCAGCCCTGCCCCGCGGGCGAGATCGGCCATATCCAGGTGAAAGGCCCCAACGTGTTCGCCGGCTACTGGCGCATGCCGGAGAAGACACGCGAGGAGTTCACCGCCGACGGCTGGTTCAAGACCGGCGACGTGGGCCGCTTTGACAGCGACGGCTACCTCACCATCGTCGGCCGCAGCAAGGACCTGATCATCAGCGGCGGCTACAACGTCTACCCCGCGGAGATCGAGTCGGTGATCAACGAACTGCCGGGCGTGGCGGAATCCGCCGTGGTCGGCGTGCCGCACCCCGACTTCGGCGAGGCGGTGGTGGCGGTGGTGGTGCCCCAGGCCGGCGCCACCGTGCAGGCCGACGAAGTGGTGGCCGCGCTCAAGGGCCGCATCGCCAACTTCAAGGTGCCCAAGCGCGTGTTCATCGCGCCGGAGCTGCCGCGCAACACCATGGGCAAGGTGCAGAAGAAGCTGCTGCGGGAGCAGCACCAGGGGCTGTTCGACGCCTGAGGCGCATCACACCTCGAAAAACACCGTCTCCTTCGCCATGTCGTGGTGCTGCACCACGATGTCGAAGCGGTAGACGGTTTCTGCGCCGCGCTGCTGCCGCTGCGCGATCAGTGTCTTGCGGCGCACCTCCCACTCGATGCTGCCCAGCACCGGGTCCTCGGCATTCGCCTGCGCTTCGTCGCTGAAATACAGCCGCGTGTTCAGGCCCAGGTTGATGCCGCGCGCCACGATCCACAGGTTGATGTGCGGGGCCTGCAGGCTGCCGCTGCGGCCGGCCACGCGGCCGGGCTTGATGGTGTCGAAGCGGTACAGCCCGGTATCGAAATCGGCGCCGCTGCGGCCCCAGCCGCGGAACGTGTCATCCAGCGCCTTGCCCGTCTGCGGGTCAGCCGGATGGGCGTAGCGGCCGGCGGCGTTGGCCTGCCAGATCTCGATCAGCACGTCGCGCATCGGCGTGCCGCTGCCGTCGAACACCTGCCCTTCGATCGTGATGCGCTCGCCCACCGTGCCGGGCCGGGCCAGCACGTGGCCGAAGTTGTTGTCGAAGATCTCGAAGCCCGCCTGTTGCGGCGCCAGGCCGATGTGCACATAGGGCCCGCCGGTCTGCGACGCCGTTTCAGGGAGTGAAGCGATGTTCATGCGGTGAGCTCGTTCTCGAACCAGGTCTTGCGGCGGCCGCGCAGCACGATGTCGAAGCGGTAGCAGCGGCTGTCCAGGGCGATGAAGTTCCCCACGTCCTGCAGCGCGATCAGGCCACGCACCTGCTGCTCGCTCGGCACGGTCTTCAGGATGGGACAGGTGGCGATCAGCGGGTCGCCCTCGAAATACATCTGGGTGATCAGGCGCTGGGCCCAGCCATCGCCGCTGATGGAAAAGTGGATGTGCGAGGGCCGCCAGTCGTTGATGCGGTTGCGCCAGGGATAGGGGCCGGGCTTGATGGTGCGGAACACATAGTGGCCGTCGGCATCGGTCAGCATGCGGCCGCAGCCGCCGAAGTGCGGATCGATGGGCGCGATGTAGCGGTCGTTCTTGTGGCGGTAACGCCCCCCCGCATTCGCCTGCCACACCTCCACCAGCGCATTGCGCACCGGCGCGCCGAACTGGTCGCGCACGGTGCCGTGCACCACCAGCCGCTCGCCGATCGGCAGGCCGCCGTCCTGGGCGAAGTTGAGGATGAGGTCGTTGTCCAGTGGGCCCAGCTCGGCCGCGCTGAACACCGGCGCGGTCACTTCCGACAGCGTGTGGCGGATCGAAATCAAGGCGTTGCGCGGCGAGCGCAGCACGCTGGTCTTGTAGCCGGGGGTGTACGCGGGCGGATGCAGCGCGGTGTCGCGCTGCGCAAATTCATCGATCATGCGGTCTCCTAGGCGGCCCACTGTAGGCAGCCGCACGGTGCACCGCAATTGAATTCTGGGCCCGCGTTCAATCAGCTGTGGTTATGCGCCCGCAAGGGTGCCAGCAGCGCCTGCAGGGCGGGCGCCGGTGGGCTGTCGACGCGCAGCAGCAGGCCGATCGGCTCTTCGCTGCCGCTGGTGTCCAAGGCCAGCGCCTGCAGTCGGCCGGCGTCGATGCCCGACAGCACGGCGCAGCGGGGCGCGATCCAGATCGCCGCCTGCTCTTCCACCAGCGTAAGCGCGAGCGACACCGACAAGGTTTCCACCACCCCCGTCGCGGGCACGGCCGCATGCCGCGCGAGCACCCGGTCGGCTGCCACCCGGATCAGGGTGTCGGGCAGCGGCAGCACCCAGGGCCAGCGTCCCCACTGCGCTGCCCCACCGGCGCGCCGGCGCAGCAGCGGATGCCCGGCGCGCACCACCGCCCGCAGCGGCTCGGCGCGCAGCAGCTCGAAGCTCAACCCCACCAGCGCCGGCGGGTCGGCCAGGCGGCCGAGCACCGCGTCCAGCGCGCCGGCACGCAGCTGCGCCAGCAGCTCCACGTTGCGGCCGGTGTGCACCTGCAGGCGCAGGCCCGGCTGCCCGGCCCAGGCGGTTTGCAGCAGCGCCGGCAGCAGCGGCGCCACCGTGGGCAGCACACCCAGGCGCAGCGGCGGCGCGGGGCCTTGCAGCACGCTGTCCACCGCAGTCTGCAGGGACTGCACGCTGGCGCTCGCATGGCGCAGGAACGCCTGGGCGTGCAGCGTGGGTTTGGCACCCGCGCGGCCACGCTCGAACAGGCTGCACCCCAGCATCTGCTCCAGCTCGGCCAGGGTCTTGGTGACGGCCGGCTGGGAGATGGCCAACTGATCCGCCGCTGCACGCAGGCTGCCGCCCTGGGCCACCGCCAGAAAACACTGCAGGTGCCGCAGCCGGATGCGGTTGAGTGCGCTGTCGCGCCGGCTGGCCACGGTCAGCCGCGGCCCACGTAAGGCATCTTCGTCGCCATCACGGTCATGAACTGCACGTTGGCTTCCAGCGGCAGGTTGGCCATGGTGAGCAGCGCGTCGGCCACGTGGCGCACGTCCATCACCGGCTCGGGCCGCACCGAGCCGTCGGCCTGCGGCACGCCCTGGCGCATGCGCACCGTCATGTCGGTCTGGGCGTTGCCGATGTCGAGCTGGCCCACCGCGATGTCGAAGTGACGGCCATCCAGCGCCGCGGTCTTGGTGAGGCCGGTCACGCCATGCTTGCTCGCCGTGTACGCCACCGAATGGGGGCGCGGCGCGTAGGCGGAGATGGAGCCGTTGTTGACGATGCGCCCGCCGCGCGGCGACTGCTGCTTCATCAGCCGGAAGGCCTGCTGGGTGCAGAGGAAGGCGCCGGTGAGGTTGGTGTCCAGCACCTGGCGCCAGGTGTCGTAGGGCAGCTCTTCCAGCGGCACGGCGGGCGCGCCGCTGCCCGCGTTGTTGAACAGCAGGTCGAGCCGGCCGAAACGCTGCTGCAGCGTGGCGAACAGCGCGGCCACCGAAGCGGGGTCGGTCACGTCGGTGGGCACCGCCAGCGCGCGCTCGGCGATGTCGCCGAAGGGGTCGCCGGCGCTCGCGATGGCGGCCTGCAGCGTGTCCAGCCGGCGCCCGCTGTAGACCACGCGCCAGCCATTGATCAGCAGGGCGTTGGCGCAGGCGCGGCCGATGCCGCTGCCGGCGCCGGTGACGAGGGCGACGCGATTGTGGGGAGGGTGGGCAGGCGATGCATTCATGGTGCTGGAGTCTAGGCCGGGCGCGAGGCTTGCAAGGCCGTCCTCCATGGACACCCGCGACGCACTCGACTGCCTGGTGGTGGGCGCCGGCCCGGCCGGCCTGACCGCCGGCATGTACCTGCGCCGCTTCCACCGCCTGGTCCTGGTGGTGGACGGCGGCGACGCGCGGGCGCTGCGCATCCCCCGCTCGCACAACGTACCGGGCTTTCCGCAAGGCATTCCGGGCCCCGAGCTGATCGACCGGCTGCAACAGCAGTACGCCGAGGTCGGCGGCCACATCACCCGAGCACGCGTGAACCAGGTGCTGCGCCGGCCCGAGGACGGGCTGTTCCAGGTGCTGGTGGGTGGCGAGACCGTGCTGGCGAAAACGGTGCTGCTGGCCACCGGCGCGCTCGACCACGAACCGCAGATGCCGGGCCTGGCCGACCTGCGCGAGCGCGGCCTGCTGCGCCAGTGCCCGATCTGCGACGGCTTCGAGTTCACCGGCCGCTGCATCGGCGTGATCGGCGCGGGCGCGCATGGGGCTCGCGAGAGCCTGTTCATCCGCCACTTCAGCGAGCGCCTCTGGTTCATCGGCACCCACGGACTGGAAGAGGTCGACGGCGTGCTCGCCGCCCGCCTGCATGAGGCCGGTGTGCGCTGCGTGCAGGGCCGCCCGGTGAGCGCGGACACCACCGACAACGGCCGCGTGCGCCTGTGCATGGACGATGGCAGCGAGCATCACTTCGACGTGCTCTATGCGGCCCTGGGCTGCCACCCACGGGCCGAGCTGGGCACCGCGCTGGGCGCGCGGCGCGACCACGGCGGCAACCTGGTGATCGACCACCATTGCCGCACCGGCATCGAGGGGTTGTATGCCGCCGGCGACGTGACCGGCGGGCTGGACCAGATCGTGGTGGCCACCGGCCAGGCAGCGATCGCGGCGACCGCCATCCACAACAGCCTCTGACCCCGCGTTACACTTCGACCGCTTTGCGACAGGTGCCGCGGCGTCCCTTTGAGGGCGTGCGGTTCAACGGGAAGCCGGTGCAAGTCCGGCGCTGCCCCCGCAACGGTGAAGCGAGTTCCAGGGCGTTCGCACGATGCCACTGGGTGCCCACTCGGGCACCTGGGAAGGCGCGGACACCCGATGGCTGAAGCCTCAGGCTGGCCATCGCTCGCGAGCCCGGATACCGGCCTGACGCAACCCAAGGAACTGGCATTGCGGTGGGCAATGCCTGGCGCCCCAGGCTCGTTTGCGCCTGCGTGCGCCAGCGCGCACCCACCCTGACGCCGGTTGTGTTTTTGACCCAACCATGGGCCGCACGGGGCGTGCGGCTGGAGTGAACGCGTGACCTTTCCTCGTTCGGCGCTGAGCGCCGCGGCCTGCAGCCTGCTGGGCCTGGTTTCCTTTGCCACCACCGCCTTTGCACAGGCCGGCGCCAGCGGCACCACCAGCGACACGGTGATCGTCACCGCCACCCGCCAGCCCACGCGCATCGATGCGCAGTTGAGCGACGTGAGCGTCATCACGCGTGAGGACATCGAGCGCAGCGCGGGCCGCACCCTGGCCGAGCTGCTGGGCCAGCAGCCGGGGCTGCAGTTCATCGCCAACGGCGGCCTCGGCAAGAGCAGCTCGGTGTCGATCCGCGGCGCGGAGGTGCGCCACACCCTGCTGCTGATCGACGGCGTGCGCTACGGCTCAGCCACCCTGGGGCAGGCCACCTTCGAGAACATCCCGCTGGAATCGATCGATCGCATCGAGATCGTGCGCGGCCCGATGAGCAGCCTGTATGGCGCGGACGCCGTGGGCGGCGTGATCCAGGTCTTCACCCGCGAAGGCAGCGCCGGCCTGCAGCCGAACGCCAGCGTGGGCGTGGGGTCGCACCGCTACAGCTCGGCGGGCGCCGGCATCGCGTTCGGAAGCGGCCCCTGGACCGGCAACCTGCAGCTGCAGCACCAGCGGACCCGGGGCTTCTCGGCAACCAACGAGCATGTGCCGTTCGGCACCTTCGATCCCGATGACGACGGCTTCCGCCAGACCGCGGTGAACCTGTCGGGTGGCTACCGCTTCAATGCGGACTGGCAGCTGAAGGTGCATGCCCTGCGCTCGCAAGGTCGCACGCAGTACGACGACGGCCCCGGCGCCGATACCCGCGCCGACCTCACCAGCGAAAGCTACGGTGCCGACCTGCAGGGCACGGTGCTCCCCGGCTGGCGCAGCACCGTGCGGCTGGCGCAGAGCATGGACGCCAGCGACACGCTCGCCAGCGCCAGCCCCTTCACCGAGCTGGGCACCTTCCGCACCACCCAGCAGCAGCTGGCGTGGGAAAACAGCGTGGCCACACCGCTGGGCTCGCTGCTGGTGCTGGCGGAGCATCTGCGGCAGAAGGTGTCCAAGCCGGGCCAGGACTACGCGGTGACCTCCCGCACCATCGACGCGTTGGCGCTGGGCGTGAACGGCCGCAGCGGCGCGCACACCTGGCAGGCCAGCGTGCGCCACGACCGCAACAGCCAGTTCGGCAGCGAGAACACCGGCAACCTGGCCTACGGCTTCGACATCACGCCGGCCTGGCGCGTGGGCGGCGCGGTCGGCAGCAGCTTTTCCGCACCCAGCTTCAACCAGCTCTATTACCCCGACTTCGGCGACCCCACCGTGCTGCCCGAGCGCGGCCGCCATCGCGAGCTCAGCCTGCGCTGGCGCGCCGACGAGCACCAGCAGCTCACGCTCACCGCCTACAGCAACCGGGTGCGCGACTACATCGACGAAGGCTCGCACGTGAACGGCAACATCCCGACCGCTCGCATGGACGGCGCGACCCTGGCCTACGAAGGCCGCATTGCCGAGTGGACGCTGGCCGGCTCGCTGGACGAGCTGCGGGCGCGCGACGATGCCGGCGAGCCGCTGCGGCGCAAGGCCCGCCATGGCGTGTCGGCCTCGGCCGATCGCCAGTTCGGCCGCTGGAGCGCCGGCGCGGTGCTCACCGCGCGCAGCAGCCGCCGCGACACCAGCTACGACGACAACTTCAATGCGGTGCCGGTGACGCTGCCGAAATACGCGCTGCTGGACCTGCGCGCCGAATGGCAGGCCGCGCCCGACTGGACCGTGCAGGCGCGCCTGAACAACGTGGCCAACCGGCAGTACGAAACCGCCTACGGCTACAACCAGCCCGGCCGCGAGCTCTACCTCACCCTGCGCTGGGCGCCGCGCTGACCGGCCGCACCATGCACGAGCTGATACTCGGCGGGCAACGCAGCGGCAAGTCGCGGCGCGCCGAAGCGCTGGCGGCGCAGTGGCTCGCGCGCTCGCCGGCGCACGAAGCGGTGCTGATCGCCACCGCGCTGCCCGCGGACGCGGAGATGCACGAGCGCATCGCACGCCATCGGGCCGACCGGCAGGCCCGTGTGCCGCGCCTGCAGACGGTGGAAGCGCCGCTGGCCCTGGCCGGCGCGCTGCGTGCCCACACCGCCGCACACCGGCTGCTGGTGGTGGACTGCCTGACGCTGTGGCTGACCAACCTGCTGATGCCGGCAGACGGGCCGGCTGCGTCCGAAGCACAGGCGCACGCAACGGCCGACGCACTGCTGGCCGCGCTGCAGGCCGCCACCGGCCCGGTGGTGCTGGTGTCCAACGAGATCGGGCTGGGCATCTCGCCGCTGGGCCGCGAGGTGCGCCACTTCGTCGACGAGCTCGGCCGCCTGCACCAGGCGGTGGCCGCGGCCTGCGAGCGCGTCACACTGATGGTGGCCGGCCAGGCGCTGGCCATCAAACCGGCACGGGAGTGACCCACGATGTTTCCACGACGCCTTGTGCTTGCCGCGCTGCTGTGCAGTGCGCTGGCATCCGGTGCCAGGGCCGCCGCCCTCGAGGTGCAGGACGACCGCGGCATCACCGTGCGCCTGGCCGCCCCGCCCCAGCGCGTGGTCACGCTGCTGCCCTCGCTCACCGAAACCGTGTGCGCGCTGGGCGCCTGCAACCGCCTGGTGGGCACGGACCGCTATTCCAACTGGCCGGCCTCGGTGCAGGCGCTGCCCAAGGCGGGCGGGCTGGATGACGCGAACGTGGAGCGCATCGTCTCGCTCAAGCCCGACCTGGTGCTCGCCGCGGGCTCCGCGCGCATCATCGGCCGGCTGGAGTCGCTGGGCATCACCGTGGCCGCGCTCGAAGCCAAGAGCCATGCCGACACCCAGCGCGTCATCCGCGCAGTGGCCACGCTCGTGGGGCAGCCGGGGGCGGATGCCTTGTGGGCGCGCATCCAGCAGGACACCCAAGCCGCTGCGGCCCGCGTGCCACCGGCGCTGAAGGGCCAGCGTGTGTACATGGAGGTGGACGCCTCGCCCTACGCGGCCGGGCCCAGCTCCTTCATCGGCGAGACGCTGCAACGCCTGGGCCTGGGCAACATCGTGGCGCCCGAGCTCGGGCCGTTTCCCAAGCTGAACCCGGAGTTCGTGGTGCGGGCGCAGCCCGACATCGTGATCGCGTCCACGCGCAACCTCGATGAGATGGCCACGCGCCCCGGGTGGGCCCAGCTCGCCGCCTTGAAACGCGGCCGGGTCTGCCGCTTCGCGAGCGAGCAGTTCGAGGTGCTCATCCGCCCGGGCCCGCGCCTGGGCGAAGCAGCCCGGCTGCTGGCCGACTGCCTGGTGCGCTTGCCGCAATGACCGCGCTCGCCATGGCGCCCCAACCCGGCCTCGCCGCACGACGGCGCTTCAGCGGGGTGCTGCTGGGCGTGACCGTGCTGCTGGGGCTGGCGGGCCTGCTGATCGGCAGCGACGGCGGCTCGCTGGCAGCGCTGTGGGATCCCGCCATGGTGCAGGTGCTGTGGGACATTCGCGCCCCGCGCACCCTGGGCGCCTGGCTCACCGGCGCGCTGCTGGGCTTGTCCGGCGCCATCGCGCAGGGGCTGTTCCGCAATCCGCTCGCCGACCCCTACCTGCTGGGCTCCTCGGCCGGTGCGGGCCTGGGCGTGGTGCTGGTGCTGGCGGCCGGCTCGCTCACCGGGCACACGGTGCAGCTGCTGGCCGCCGACGCGGTGAGCAAGCTCGGCCTGGTGGGTGCGGCCTTCGGCGGCGCGCTGCTGGGTGTGAGCCTGACCCTCATGCTGGCGCGTGGCGCGCAGCGCACCACCGGCCTGCTGCTGGCCGGCGTGGTGGTGGGCGTGGTGCTGGGTGCGCTGGCCGACCTGGTGACCCTAGCCGCGCCCGACGCGCTGCGCGGCAAGCAGGTCTTCATGCTGGGCACCACCGGCTTCCTCGGCTGGAGCAGCGACCTGGTGCTGGGGCTCACCCTGATCGCCACCTTGCCGCTGGCGCAGCGCTTCAGCCGCGCGCTCGATGCGTTGACCCTGGGCGAGGACAGCGCACGCAGCCTGGGCATCGCGCTGCCTCGCATCCGCATGCTGCTGGTGCTGTTGCTGGCGCTGGCCACCGGCTCGGCGGTCGCGCAGGCCGGGCTGGTGGCCTTCATCGGCCTGGTCGCACCGCACCTGGTGCGGCGCCAGGTGCAGGGTACCCACGGCTTCACGCTCACCGCGAGCGCGGCGGTCGGCGGCACCTTGCTGCTGGCCAGCGACGTGCTCGCACGCGCGGTCGTCGCGCCGCAGGAGCTGCCGGTGGGTGTGCTCACCGCGGGCCTGGGCGGCAGCTACCTGCTCTGGCTGATGCGCCGCAGGGGGCTGGTGTGAGCGCCGCTGCCCACCGCCTGGCGCTGCAGGCGCAGGGCGTCAGCGCCGCGCTGCAGGGCACGCCGGTGTTGCACGGTGTGTCGCTGGGTCTGGCGCCCGGCCGCTGGACCGCCATCGTGGGCCCCAACGGCGCGGGCAAGTCCACCCTGCTGCGGGTGCTGGCCGGTCTGCTGCAGCCTGGCGCCGGCAGCGTGCAGCTGCTGGGCCGGCCGCTGATGCAGTGGTCGGCCGGCGAGCGGGCGCAGCGCCTGGCCTGGTTGTCGCAGCACGGTGAAGCTTCGTCCGAACTCCCCGTGCGCGAGGTGGTGCGGCTGGGCCGCCTGCCGCATCTGGGCCTGTTCGGCAGCCCGGGCCCGGCCGACGAGCGGATCGTGGACCACGCCATGCAGCAGACGGAATGCAGCGCCTGGCAGGCGCGCCGGATGAGCGCGCTGTCGGGCGGGGAACGCCAGCGTGTGCTGCTGGCGCGTGCGCTGGCGGTGCAGGCGCCGGTGCTGCTGCTGGACGAACCCACCACCCACCTGGACCCGCCGCACCAGGTGGCACTGGTGCGGCTGCTGCAACGCCTGGCGGCGCACGACGGCATGGCCGTGGCCAGCGTGCTGCACGACCTGTCGTTGGCCCTGCAGGCCGATGAGCTGGTGGTCATGGCCGCCGGCCGGGTGCAGGCCCAGGGGCCGTGCGGGGACGCCGGCGTGCGTGCCGCGCTGGCCGAGGTGTTCCACGGTGCCGTGCGCATCGAGCGCCTGGGCCACGGCGAACAGGCCCAGTGGGTGGCCGTGCCCCACATGCACCCTTGAGGCCCAACGACCATGCAGATCGAAACCCCGCCCACCGAAGCCCGCTACGAGCGCCCCGGCGGCGAACGCCGCGGCCTGGTGCTGGTGCACACCGGCGACGGCAAGGGCGGCTGGATCGCGCTGGACGCGGTGCTGGCCGCCCTGCGCGAACGCCCACCCCACGTGCATGTGGTGCTCACCGGCCGCGGCGCGCCGGAAGAGCTGATCGCGCTGGCCGACACCGTGACCGAGATGCGGCTGGTCAAGCACCACTTCCAGAGCGGCGTGCCGGCGCAGCGCGGCATCGAGGACTGAGTCTCACCGCATGGTCATGGCCCTCGCACTGACCGTGGCCCTGGCGCTGGACCGTGTGTTCGGCGAGCCGCCGCCGCGCTGGCATCCGGTGGTGTGGATGGGCCATTACCTGGGTGCGGTAGGGCCGAGGTTGTGCCGCTGGCAGCCGGCCGCAGCGTTCCTGGGCGGGCTGGTCGCCTGGTGCCTGGGCGCGCTGCTGGTCACCGGCATGGCGGCCGCGCTGCAGGCCGGCCTGCACCAGCTGCTGGGCACCGGGTTGTCCGCTGGCGTGGCATCCGGCCTGGCCGTCGGCATCGCGCTCAAGCCGATGCTGGCCTGGCGCATGTTGTTCGACGAGGTGCGGGCGGTGGAGCAGGCCTTCGAGCGCGGCTTGCCCGCGGCACGCGCTCGCCTGGCGCGCATCGTCAGCCGCGACACCACCAGCTTGTCGCCGCAGCAGGTGCGCGAAGCTGCGCTCGAAACCCTGGCCGAGAACCTCAACGACTCGGTGGTGGCACCGCTGATGTGGTTTGTGCTGGCCGGCCTGCCGGGTGCGGCGCTGTACCGCTATGCCAACACCGCCGATGCGATGTGGGGCTACCGCGGCCGCTGGGAATGGGCCGGCAAGGCCGCCGCCCGCATCGACGATGTGATGTCATGGTTGCCCGCGCGCGTGACCGCGCTGCTGCTGCTCGGGCCGCACCAGCGGCTGTGGCGCCGGCTGGGCGCGGTGGCGCGGCGCACACCATCGCCCAACGGCGGCTGGCCGATGGGCGCGCTGGCGCTGCGGCTGGGTGTGTGCCTCCGCAAGCCGCAGGTGTATGTGCTGAACGAACATGGCCGCCAGGTCGAGCCGACCGACACCGCGCGTGCACTGGCCTGGGCGGCACAGGCAGGCTTGGCCGCGGCGGCGCTGGCGCTAGCGCTGTGCCTGGTGAGGTGGCGCACATGACGACCGCACTGCAATGGCCGCTGCCACCGGAGCAAGTGCATGGCGGCCCGGACGCCGGCGCCCCGGTTCGCTGGGACTTTTCCACCAACGCCAATCCGCTCGGCCCGCTGGCGCCGGTGGCGCACGCGGTGCAGGCAGCCGACCGCACCCGCTACCCCGATCCGGCCTATGCAGCGCTGTGCGAGCAGGTCGCGCGCTGGCACGGCGTGGCGCCCTGGCAGGTGGTGCCCGCCGCCAGCGCGGGCGAGTGGATCTGGCGTTTCACGCAGGTGCTGCGCCTGGCTGGCGGCGCACGCCGCGTGTGGGTGCCGCAGCCGGCCTATGCCGAGTACGCCGCGGCCGCCGCTGCGCTCGGTGCGGCGTGCATGCGCTATCCGCTCGCCGGCCCGCCGCCGGCGCTGCAGCCGGGTGACCTGCTGTGGCTGTGCGAACCGCACAACCCCTGCGGCACGACGCTGGGCCCGGCCTTGCCCGACTGGATCGCCCATGCGCGTGCCTGCCAGGCCCACACGGTGCTGGACCTGGCCTACGCGCCGCTGCGCGACGACGGCTTCGTGCTGCCCGCTGCCGCTTCGCAGTGCTGGCAGCTGTGGTCACCCAACAAGGCGAGCGGCCTCACCGGCGTGCGCGGCGCTTATGCGGTCGCGCCCTGCGATGCCGAGCTGGCGGCGCAATCGCTGCGCCGCCATGCACCGGCCTGGGTGCTGGGCGCGGAAGGCGTGGCGATGATCGGCGCGTTCTGCAGCGCGCCGGCCGAGCAGCTGCTGGGCGAGCAGCGCAGGCAGCTGCACGCCGGGTGGGGCGCGCTGCGCTCGGCCTTGCTGCAGCGGGGCTGGCGCATGGGGCCGGGCGCGCACGGCGTCGCGCCCTTCCTGCTGGCCCACCCGCCGGGCAGTGGCGCGCTCGCGCCGTTGTGGCATGCGGCATGGCGTCAGCACGGCCTCAAGCTGCGCGACGCCGCTTCCTTCGGCCTGCCCGGCTGGGTGCGGCTCGCGGCCCTGCCTGCGGCCGCGCAAGACACCCTGCTTCTGGTGTGCGACGCGCTGCACGGGTTGCCTACCCCATGAGCGCCCGCTGCATCATGGTGCTGGGCACCACCAGCGGCGCGGGCAAGAGCTACCTCGCCACAGGCCTGTGCCGCTGGTATGCCAAGGCCGGCTTCCGCGTGGCGCCCTTCAAGGCGCAGAACATGAGCAACAACGCGCGCGTGGTGGCCCTGCCCGACGGCGACGCCGGCGAGATCGGCTCGGCGCAGTACTTCCAGGCCCTGGCCGCCCGTGCCGTGCCCGACGTGCGCATGAACCCGGTGCTGCTCAAGCCCGAGGCGGACACCCGCAGCCAGGTGGTGGTCTGCGGCCGCGTGCGCGCCGACCTGGGCGCCATGCCGTGGCACCAGCGCAGCGCCCTGCTGTGGCCGCATGCCGAGCAGGCCCTGGCCGAGCTGCGGGCCTCGCACGAGGTGGTGGTGATCGAAGGCGCCGGTTCGCCGGCAGAGATCAACCTCGCGGCCAGCGACTTCGTCAACACCCGCACCGCCATCGCGGCGCAGGCCGCCTGCCTGCTGGTGACCGACATCGACCGCGGTGGCGCCTTCGCCCACCTGTACGGCACCCATGCGTTGATGGACGCGCGGGTGCGAAAGCAGCTGCGCGGTTTTGTGCTCAACAAGTTCCGCGGCGACGAAAGGCTGCTCGCACCGGCGCCCGAGCAGCTGCAGGCCCTCACCGGCGTGCCCACGCTGGCCGTGCTGCCGATGGACCGCGCGCATGGCCTGCCCGAAGAAGACGGTGTGTTCGACGAGACCATGCGGCCGGCCGCGCCTGGCGAGCTCCGCATCGGTGTCATCGCGCCGCCGCACATCAGCAACCTCGACGAATTTCAGCCCCTGCGCCAGCTGCCCGGCGTGCACCTGCGCTGGGTCCGCGATGCGGCTGCCGCTCAGTCCGCCGACTGGCTGATCCTGCCCGGCAGCAAACACACTCGCGCCGACCTCGCCTGGCTGCGCGCTCACGCGCTGGATGCCGCCATCGCCGCCCATGTGCAGGCCGGCCGACCGCTGCTGGCCATTTGCGGCGGCCTGCAGATGCTCGGCCACGAGGTGCTGGACGCACACGGCTATGAAGGCGCCAGCCCCGGCCGCAGCGCTGGCCTCGGCCTGCTGCCGCTGCGCACCGAGTTCGCGGCCAGCAAGCGGTTGCGCCACACCCATGCCCGGTTCGGTGCGCTGACGGGGCCGTGGGCCGCGCTGTCCGGCGTGGACGTGCAAGGCTATGAGATCCGTGCCGGCCACACCACCGCCTGCGCGCCCTGCGATGCCGCCCTGCCCCATGGCCTGGGCTGGCAGCGCGGCCCGGTGCTGGCGCTGTACCTGCACGGCCTGTTCGAAAACCCTTCGGTGCAACAAGCACTGTTCGGCACGCACACTGCGGCCTGGGACGATGGTTTCGATCGCCTGGCGCAGCAGCTCGAGCAGCGCTTCACGCACCAAGGCCTGATGCAACTCCTGTGATGACGCTCAACCCCTCTCACCTGCGTGAACTGATTCCTTCGGTGTCGGCCACCGCCGACGGCCGCCTGCAGCACCGGCTGCAGCAGCGCCTGGACCGCAAGACCAAGCCGCCCGGCTCGCTCGGCCGCCTCGAAAGCCTGGCCGTGCAGATCGGCCTGGTGCTGCGCGACGAATCGCCACAGCTGCTGCAGCCGCAGATGCTGGTGTTCGCGGGCGACCATGGCCTGGCGGCCCAGGGCGTGTCGGCCTATCCGCAGGACGTGACCTGGCAGATGGTGGAAAACATGCTGGCCGGCGGTGCGGCGGTGAGTGTGCTCACGCGCCAGCACGGCATCACGCTCACCCTGGTGGACGCGGGCATCGCACGCGAGCTGGCACCGCGCCCCGGCCTGCTGCAACGCAAGATCGGCTTCGGCACGCAGGACGCGCTGCAAGGCCCCGCGATGACCATGGCGCAATGTGTGGCCGCCGTGGCCGCGGGGCGGGCGGTGTTGCGCGAGCGGCCGGGCAATGTGGTGCTGTTCGGCGAGATGGGCATCGGCAACACCTCCAGCGCCGCCTTGCTGATGGCCCGGCTGGGCCACCTGCCGATCGCGCAGTGCACCGGCCGCGGCACCGGGCTGGACGACGCCGGCGTGGCGCGCAAGACCGCCGTGCTGGAGCAGGTGCTGCAGCGCCATGCGCAGGCCAGCGCGCCGATGGAGGCCCTGGCCGCCCTGGGCGGCTTCGAGATCGCGATGCTGGTGGGCGCGCTGCTGCAGGCCGCGCATGAGCGCCGCCTGATGGTGATCGACGGCTTCATCGTGGGCGCGGCGCTGCTGGTGGCGCAGCAGCTGGCGCCGGCCATCGGCGACTACTGCGTCTTTGCGCACCGCGGCGCCGAAGCCGGCCATGCCCACCTCCTGCGGCTGCTGGACGGGCAGCCGCTGCTGGAGCTGGGGCTGCGCCTGGGCGAGGGCAGCGGTGCGGCGCTGGCCTGGCCCTTGGTGGACGCTGCCGCGCGGGTGCTGCGCGAGATGGCCAGCTTCGAATCGGCCGGCGTGTCCGACCGCAAGGGCGGCTGAGCGTGGTGGGCCTGCTGGTGCACGAGCTGCGGCTGGCGCTGGTGGCGCTGCAGTTCCTCACCCGCGTGCCGGTGCCGCGAGCGATCGGCTTCCATCCGGCCTGGCTGCAGTCCAGCGCACGCCACTTTCCGCTGGTCGGTGCGGGCGTGGGCGCGGCGGGCGCCGCGGTGCTGGCATTGGCCACACAGGTCTGGCCCGCGCCGGTGGCGGTGCTGCTGTCGATGGTGGCCACCGTGTGGCTGACCGGCGGCTTTCATGAAGACGGCCTGGCCGACACCTGCGACGGCCTGGGCGGCAGCGTGAGCCGCGAGCGTGCGCTGCAGATCATGAAGGACTCGCGTGTGGGCAGCTACGGCGTGCTCGGCCTGGTGGGAGTGCTGGCGCTCAAGGCGGCGGCCCTGCATGCGCTGGTGTCGCACGGGCTGGCCCACACCGCGCTGCCGGCGCTGCTGTTCGCGCACGTCGCCTCGCGCAGCGCGGCGGTGTTGTTGCTGCGGGCCTTGCCCTATGCAGGCGACCCCGAGCACGCCAAGGCCAAGCCGCTGGCCCAGCGGGCGTCTGCCGCCACCGCCGCGGTGGCGCTGGCATGGACCCTCGCATCGGCCGCGGGGTTGTGGGCCGGGCTGGGCCGGGCTGCAGCCCTGCCGCTGACCGCCGCGCTGGCCGCCTGCACCCTGAGCACGCTGGTGTGCGCGCGCTGGTTCCAGCGCCGCCTGGGCGGCACCACTGGCGACACGCTGGGCGCGGCGCAACAGCTGGGCGAACTCGCCGCGCTGCTGGGCTGGCTGGCCGCCTTGCGGTGATGGCACTGGCGGGGTCCGATGGCACGGCCGGCCTGTGGCTGTGGCGCCATCCGCGCGCCCAGGGCGCGAACGGCCGCTGCATCGGCCGCACCGACCTGCCGGTGGACCGGCGCCGCGCCAAGCGGCTGGCGCATCGGGTGCGCGCCACCGCGCGGCGGTACGGGCTGCCGCGCGTGGTGTGGACCTCGCCCTTGCAGCGCTGCGCCCAGGTCGGGCGCTGGCTGCGGCGCTGGGGCTGGCAGCACCAGGCCGATGCGCGCCTGAGCGAGCTGGACTTCGGCCGCTGGGACGGCCGCGCCTGGCAGGACGTGCCCCCCGCGGAGGTGGCGCAATGGGAAGCGCGCTTCGCCGAGCATGCACCCGGCGGCGGCGAAGCCTTGTCTGCCCTGCTGGCACGCGCACTCGCGTTCCTGCAGGAACAGGCGGGCCCGCAACCCCTGTTGGTCGTGGGCCATGCCGGCTGGATGCAGGCGCTGGCCTGGCATGGCGCGCATGCGCAACCGCCGCGGGCCGAGCAATGGCCGGCGCCCCCGCGCCACGGCACCCTGCTGCGGCTGCCGCATCCCGCGCAAGCGGGCGCCTGACAAAGAAAAAGCCCGCCTCGAAAGGCGGGCTGGTGTGCAGGCCGACGCCGCGAGGCGGGCCGCTCAGGCCGGGATGATCAATGCGCCGGGCCGGAAGCGGCCGAAGCCGCGGCCGGTGCATCGATGCCGTGCTTCTCGCCACTCATGTCGATCGCCCCGCCTTTGCTGAGCATGTACATCGCGAGCGCGGCGAAGATCACGAAGCCGAGAAGCAGTTTCCACATGTCGTTTGCGCCTTCAGTCGTTGGCGTAGATGTCCACGTCCTTGGTCTCGCGCACGAACAGCATGCCGATGACGAAGGTGGCCGCGGCAATGATGATCGGGTACCACAGGCCGTTGTACATGTTGCCCGTCTGCGCCACGATCGCCAGCCCGGTGGCCGGCAGCAGGCCGCCGAACCAGCCGTTGCCGATGTGGTACGGCAGGCTCATCGAGGTGTAGCGGATGCGGGTGGGGAACATCTCCACCAGCATCGCCGCGATCGGGCCGTACACCATGGTGACGTAGATCACCAGCAGCGTCAGGATCGCGACCACCTTCACCTTGTCGATCTTGTTCGGATCGGCCTTCTCCGGATAACCCGCTTCCTTCAGCGCGGCGCCCACGTCCTTCTTGAAGGCGGCGTCCTTGGCCTTGGCTTCGTCGGGCGGCAGGCCCTTGGAGGCATAGGCCTCGATCGTCTTGTCGCCGATCTGGATCTTCGCCGGGCCGGTGCCGGCCTGGTTGTCATAGCTCACCGAGCGGCCCGCCAGCACCTGCTTGGCGATGTCGCAGGAGCTGGTGAACTTGGCCACGCCGGTCGGGTTGAACTGGAACGAGCACTCGTTCGGGTCGGCGATCACCGTGACCTTGTTCTTCGCCTGTGCGGCGGCCAGGTCGGGGTTGGCGGCCTCGGTCAGCGCACGGAACAGCGGGAAGTAGGTCAGCGCGGCGATCAGGCAGCCGGCCATGATGATCGGCTTGCGGCCGATCTTGTCCGACAGCGTGCCGAAGACCACGAAGAACGGCGTGCCGATGATCAGCGAGGCCGCGATCATCAGGTTGGCAGTGGCGGCGTCCACCTTCAGCGCGCCGGTCAGGAAGAACAGCGCATAGAACTGGCCGGTGTACCAGACCACGGCCTGGCCGGCGGTGAGGCCGACGAGCGCCAGGATCACGATCTTCAGGTTCTTCCACTGGCCGAAGGATTCGGTCAGCGGTGCCTTCGAGGTCTTGCCCTCTTCCTTCATCTTCTTGAAGGCGGGCGACTCGTTCATGGACAGGCGGATCCACACCGAGATGCCCAGCAGCACGATGGACACCAGGAAGGGGATGCGCCAGCCCCAGTCGGCGAACACCGGCTCGGTGAGCCAGGTGCGCACGCCCAGGATCACCAGCAGCGACAGGAACAGGCCCAGGGTCGCCGTGGTCTGTATCCACGAGGTGAACGCCCCTCGCTTGCCGCGTGGCGCATGTTCAGCCACATAGGTGGCGGCACCGCCGTACTCACCGCCCAGCGCCAGGCCCTGCAGCAGGCGCAGGCCGATCAGGATGATGGGCGCGGCCACGCCGATGGACGCATACCCCGGCAGCAGGCCCACCACGAAGGTGGAAAGGCCCATGATCAGGATGGTGACCAGGAAGGTGTACTTGCGGCCGATCATGTCGCCCAGGCGGCCGAACACCAGCGCGCCGAAGGGGCGCACGATGAAGCCCGCGGCAAACGCCAGCAGCGAGAAGATCACCTGCGACGTGGGGTCCAGGTTGGAGAAGAACTGCTTGCCGATGATCGGCGCCAGCGTTCCGTAGAGATAGAAGTCGTACCACTCGAACACCGTGCCCAGCGAGGAGGCGAAGATGACCTTCTTCTCCTCGGCTGTCATTGGTGCGTTGGCTTTTGCGGCTGCAGTGGCCATTGCTTGTCTCCTGATGGATGCGGTGCCACCGACCGGTGACACTTGCACGCATGTTCAGGGCGGGCTCTGACCACTTTCTGACAGCTTGCCAACAGAGGCTGACAAACTCGGGTCAAACCCGCAGGTTGCGTTTCTCGATGTGCAATGGCGGCGTGCGAAGCAGCACGGCTGCGGGTTTATCGGGAGGGCCGCCGCCGCATCACGCATGGGCAATGGCGACCTTGCCGACATGCTGCCCTCCCGCGCCCAGGTGGTCATACGCCGAGCCCGCCTCGGCCATGCCGAACACCCGGTCGATCACCGGAACGATCCGGTGGGCGGCCACCGCTCGCACCGCTTCGCCGAAGTCGGCGACCGAGCCGGTGTTGTTGCCCACCACGTGGAGGGCCTTCACGATGATGGGCATCAGGTCGATCGAGGCGGCCATCCCGCTGACAAAGCCCACCGTGAAGACCGTGCCGCCCATCGCCGCCGCATTCAGCGAGCGCGCGAAGGTGGCGCCGCCCACCGTCTCCACCACGAGGTCGGCACCCCGACCCTGGGTGAGCGACAGCACTTCCCGGTCCCATTCGGGCGTATCCAGGTAGTTGATCAGGTGATCGGCGCCGAGCTGCTGCGCCCGCTCGAGTTTCCGGGCGCTGGACGAGGCGAGGATGACGGTGGCACCGCTGGCCTTGGCGAACTGCAGGGCGAACAGGCTGACACCGCCCGTGCCGAGCAGCACCGCCACCGAGCCGGGGCGCAGCGACGCCGAGCGCACGGCGTTCCATGCGGTCGTGGCGGCGATCGGCAGCGTGGCACCCTGCACGAAGTCCAGGTGCTCGGGCATCGCAACGAGGCTGGCTGCAGGCACGGCCACGTAGTCGGCCAGCGACCCTGGCAGCGTGAGGCCGCGCAGTGCCGCGACGTGCTGCGGCGCGATCGGGCCGCCCATCCAGTGCGGCATGAAGTGGGGAACCACCTTGTCGCCCACGGCCCAGCCCTCCACGCCGTCGCCCAGCGCAGCGACCTCGCCCGCGCCGTCGGCCACCGGGATCAGCGGATAGCGGGCGCCGGGGAAGCGGCCGGTGGCCACCGCCACGTCGAAATAGTTCAAGGCGGCGGCGCGCAGGCGCACCAGCACCTCGCCGCGCCGGGCTTCGGGCTCGGGCAGGTCCACGGGGCGGAGGGAATCGACACCGGCAGCGGTGAGTTGAATGGCTTTCATGAGGCTCTTGAGGAGTAGTCCAACGAGTCGCCAGTCTGATTGCGCAGAAGCGACCGATAAACTGCGCTGATCTTCATGCACTCAACACTGTGGCTTGGTAATGGATCTGCTCGACAGCATGAAGGTCTACGTGCTGACCGTGGAAAAGGGCAGCCTCAACGCAGCCGCCGGCGCCTGCGGCATCTCTGCCACGATGGCAGGGAACCACTTGCGCTCGCTGGAGAACCGCCTGGGCACCCGGCTGCTCAACCGCACCACCCGGCGCCAGCACCTCACCGCCTTCGGCGAGGACTACTACCTGCGCTGCAAGGACATCCTGAGGCTGGTGGCGGAGACGGACGCCCAGGCCCAGAGCCTGCAGCTCACACCCGCGGGCAAGTTGCGCGTCAGCGCGCCGGTCACGTTCGGGTCGGATGCCTTGATGCCCGCCTTGGCGGACTACCTGGACCGCCATCCTCAGGTGAGCGTCGACCTGAGCTTGAACGACCGGGTGGTCGACCTGGTCGAGGAAGGCTTCGAAGCCGCCATCCGGATCGGCCACCTGCCCGATTCGGCGCTGGTCGCCAGGCCACTCGCCCCGTATCGGTTGATGGCCTGTGCCTCGCCCGCCTACCTGGCCCGCAAGGGCACGCCGGCCAGGCCGGAGGAGCTCAGCGAGCACGAGTGCCTGTCATTCACCCCGGCTGCGTCGGGGCGGTGGACCTTCACCGGTGAGGACGGCCTGTGCCAGGTGCCGGTGGCGGGGCGGCTGCAGGTCAACCAAGGGCAGGCGCTGCGTGTGGCGGCCCTTCACGGCATGGGCATCGTGCTGCAACCCGCCATCCTGCTGCAGGCCGATGTGCGCGAGGGGCGCCTGGTGCAGCTCTTCCCGGACTACGAGCTGCCGAGCCGTCCCATGAGCGTGGTCTACCTGCCGGACCGCTATCGCTCTCCGAAGCTGCGCAGCTTCGTGGAGTTCCTGGTGGAGCGGTTCGGCTAAGGGGCGGCCTCAGCCGCGCACGACGCCCGGCGTGGGTGTGGCCACCTCGGCCCAGTGCGCCGGCTCGAACCACGGGTCGCCCTTCAGGCAGGCGGCCACCATCTCCAGCGCGTCCACGCCCCAGAACAGGCGCTGGTCCACCGCGATGGTGGGCACGCCGAACACGCCGCGCGCGATCGCTTCGTCGGTGGTGCTGCGCAGGGCCTGCTTCACCGCGTCGGCGGCCGGGTCCTGCTGCAGCTGCAGCGCGGCTTGCAGCGCCTGCAGGCGCGCCGGCTCGTTGGCATCGGCCCCGCCGATCCAGACATGGCGGAACACCAGCTCCACCGCCCGCCGGTTGGGCCACGCACCGGCGGGCGCGCTGGCGATCACCAGCCGCAGCAGCGCCAGCGGGTTGAAGGGATGCTGCGCCGGCAGCTGCAGGGGCGTGCCCTGGCGGTGCGCCAGCCAGGTCACCTGGCGCATGGTCCAGTCGCGCTTGGGCGCGATCTCGGCCGGCCCTTTCTGACCCCAATGTTTGAGCATGCCGGCGAACAGCACCGGCTTGTAGTTCACGACGTAGGAGCAGCCCTCCAGCGCCTGCGGCAGGCGCTCGAAAGCGAGGTAGGCGTAGGGCGAGATCGGGTCGAAGTAGAAGTCGATCGGCGTCATGGGTGGAACAGCTCCTCGCGTCGTTGTTCGATCACCTGCCACACGGCCTGCTTGGCGGTGTCATCCATGCGCGACCAGCCGGCGATCTCGTCGATGGTGCGCAGGCAGCCTTCGCACAGCCCCGTGGCGGGGCTCATGCGGCACACGTTGATGCAGGGCGAGGCCACCGGGGACATGTCGGCCCCCCGGCCGCCGGGGGCGGCGTCCGGCCCTCCGACCGGCCGTTCGCTGGCGGGGGGGCGGCCCGGCGCGGCGCTCACGCGGCCGGCTCCGCGACCACGTCCACCACCGGTGCGCCTGTCATGCGCTGCAGCTCGGCGGGCGCGAGCGGGAACACGCCATTCGGATGCCCGGCCGCGGCCCACACTTCCTGGAAGCGGAACAGCTCGCGGTCGATCAGGGTGACCAGCGTGCGGCCCGGCGGCGTGGCGTGGGCCAGCGGCGCCACCCCGCCGATCGAAAAGCCGGTGGCCTCCTTCACGAAGGCGGCATCCGCGCGTTTGAGCGGCCCGGTGAGCGCGCTGACCTTCTTTTCGTCCACCCGCTTGTCGCCGGAGGTGATGACCAGGACCACCGCGTCGTCCTCGGCGCGGCGGAAGATGATGCTCTTGGCCACCTGGCCCACCAGGATGCCTAGCGCGTCGGCGGCCTCCTGTGACGTGCGGGCGGCCACCTCCAGCCAACGGGGCGCATGCGCGTGGCCCAGGGCCTGCAGCGCCGATGCCACGCGCTGGAAACCTTCAGGCCGTTGTTCGTCGAGCGTGCTGTCCATCAGCCCACCCGCTTGGCCAACAGCGCCTTGCCCGCGCGCGACACCGGCGGGCGGCCGAGCGCGTCGGAGATGAAGGCGCCGGCGTCCACCAGCGCGTCGAGGTCGATGCCGGTGGCGATGCCCAGGCCGTGCAGCAGGAACACGACGTCCTCGGTGGCCACGTTGCCGGTGGCACCCTTGGCATACGGGCAGCCCCCCAGGCCGGCGATGCTGGCGTCGAAGGTGTGGATGCCCAGCTCCAGGCTGGCGTAGATGTTGGCCAGCGCCTGGCCGTAGGTGTCGTGGAAATGGCCGCTCACCTCGACCAGCGGATAGTGCTTGAGCGCGCGCTCCATCACCGCCTGCACCCTGCGCGGCGTGCCCACGCCGATGGTGTCGGCCATGCCCACATGGTCCACCCCGATGTCCTTCATCAGCCGCACCACGCGCTCCACGTCGTCCAGGCTCACCTCGCCCTGGTAGGGGCAGCCCAGGGCACAGGAGATCGCGCCACGCACCTTGAGCCCCGCTTCGCGCGCCGCCGCGGCCACCGGGCGGAAGCGCTCGATGCTCTCCTCGATGCTGCAGTTGATGTTGCGCTGGCTGAAGGCCTCGCTGGCCGCGCCGAACACCACCACCTCGTCCGGCCGGGTGGGCAGCGCCCCCTCCAGGCCCTTCATGTTGGGCACCAGCACGCTGTAGCGCACGCCCGGGCGGCGGGTGATGCCGGCCATCACTTCGGTGTTGTCCGCCATCTGCGGCACCCACTTCGGGCTGACGAAGCTGGTGACCTCGATCTCCTTCAGGCCAGCCGATTGCAGACGGTGAACCAGCTCGACTTTCACGCCGGCCGCGACCTGTAGCTTTTCGTTCTGCAGGCCGTCACGAGGGCCGACATCCACCAAAGTGACTTGGGAAGGCAGCATGGCTTACGACTTCTTTCAGAAAAGTGGGGGGTTCACCCCCCGGATGGTGGGCCGGAAACCCGCCCTTTAGGGATGGCAGGCGACCGAACCCAGAGCAAAATCTTCTGTAATTAATACAAAGCTACGACGGACACCGCATGAACGCCCAGCTGAGCCGCCTGCAGATTGCTGCGCGCATCCATTTTTTCCTCAAGCGCGAAGTCGGCACCGGCATCGACGTGGAAACCATGCTCAAGCGTGCGAGTTATGCCGGCGAGGTGCTGGCGATGTGCGACACCGCCAAAGGCACCGAGCTCGAACGCCTGGCGCACCAGTTCCGCCTGGCCACCGCCGCAGCGGAGCGCCCCGCCAGCAGCCGCGTCGCCCAGCCCTGGTCGGACACCTCCGGCTTCGGCCTGTCGCGCCCGCTCGAACTGCATGATCAGCCGCCCTCCCCCAGGCGCAGGAGCTCGCCGCCTTCGGCGACCTGATCACCCACCCCGTAGAGCAGCTCGGCCACCGTGCCGTCGCGCGGCGCGGTGATCGTGTGCTCCATCTTCATCGCTTCCATCACCGCCAGCGGCTGGCCCTTCTTCACCACGTCGCCCGGCTTGGCCAGAAAGGCGACCAGCTTGCCCGGCATGGGCGCGGTGAGCCGGCCGGCTTCTGTGCTCTCGCCGGCATGGGCGATCGGATCGATCTCGCGCACCAGCGCCGAGCCCTGGGGCGCAAACACCGCCAGCTGCTCACCCTGCGCATAAATCGCCAGGCGCACACGCTGGTCGCCCAGCGTGACGTCGAACCGCTCGGGGCCGAGCGCGGCGGTCTGCAGCGGCCAGCGGCGATCGCCCAGCGCCATGCGCAGCGCGCCGTCATGCAGGCGCTGCAGCGTCACCGCATGGTGGCTGCCGTTCAGCTCCAGGTCGAAACGCCGGCTGGCACCGCCGTGCAGGCGCCAGCCGTCGCGGCGTGACCAGGGATCCGCGCCTTCCAGCTGCGCCTCCGCCGCCAGCGCATGGGCGACCACGCCGGCCGCCGCCAGCTCCAGCGGCAGCCCGGGCGCATCGAACAAGGCCGGGTGCTCGCGTTCGATCAGCGCCGTGTCGAGGTCCGCTTCGGCGAACGAGCGGCTGTTGACGACGCGGCGCAGGAAGGCCACGTTGGTGTGCAAGCCCATGATGTGGGTGTCGCGCAATGCGGCGTCCAGGCGGGCCAGCGCCTGGGCGCGATCGTCGCCCCAGACGATGAGCTTGGCGATCATGGAGTCGTAGTACGGCGAGATCTCATCCCCTTCGCCGAAGCCGGTGTCCAGGCGCACCGCGGCCGGGTCATGGAAGGGCTCTGCGTCAGCATTGCGGCGGAAGGCCACATGCTCAGGCCAGCGTGCCACCTGGAGGCGGCCGGTGGCAGGAAGGAAGTTGGCCTCGGGGTTTTCCGCGCAGATGCGCGCTTCGATCGCATGGCCGCGCCGCGTGAGCTCGTGTTGCTGCTTTGGCAGGCGCTGGCCGGAGGCCACACGCAGCTGCCACTCCACCAAGTCCAGCCCGGTGATGGCTTCGCTGACCGGGTGCTCCACCTGCAGCCGAGTGTTCATCTCCATGAAATAAAAGCGCAGGTCCGAACCATCGGGCGTGGGCTCGGCAATGAACTCCACCGTGCCGGCACCGACGTAGCCCACCGCCAGCGCGGCCTGCACCGCCGCCGCGCCCATCTCGGCGCGCCGCGCTTCGCTCATGCCGGGCGCGGGCGCTTCCTCCAGCACCTTCTGGTGGCGGCGCTGCACCGAACAGTCGCGCTCGAAGAGGTACACGCACTGGCCGTGGCCATCGGCGAACACCTGGATCTCGATGTGGCGCGGCCGCGTGACGTAGCGCTCCACCAGCACATGCTGGTCGCCGAAGCTGGCCTGGGCCTCGCGTTGGCAGGAGGCCAGCGCGGCGATGAAGTCCTCCGGCTTGTCCACCCGGCGCATGCCCTTGCCACCACCGCCCGCGCTGGCCTTGATGAGCACTGGGTAGCCGATGCGGTCGGCCTCGCCCATCAGGAAGTCGGCGTCCTGCCGGTTGCCGTGATACCCGGGCACCAGCGGCACGCCGGCCTGGTCCATCAGTGCCTTGGCGGCGGACTTGCTGCCCATGGCCGCGATGGCGGAGGCCGGCGGGCCGATGAACACCACGCCCGCTTCGGCGCAGGCCTGGGCGAAGTCCTCGTTTTCGCTCAGGAAGCCGTAACCCGGATGCACCGCCTGCGCGCCGGTGGCCTTGGCCGCCTCGAGGATGCGCTCCCAGCGCAGGTAGCTGTCCTTGGGGGCGGGGCCGCCGATGGCCACGGCTTCGTCGCAGGCTCGCACATGCTTGGCATGCGCGTCGGCTTCCGAATACACGGCGACGGTGCGCACACCCAGGCGGCGTGCGGTGGCGGCGACGCGGCAGGCGATCTCCCCACGATTGGCGATCAGGATCTTCTTGAACACAGCGGTTTCTCCATCAGGCGGCGGTCGGCCGCCCGTTTCTTCTGCGTTGCCACAGCGCCCGGATGAAGCGCGCCAGCGAACGGATGAGCAGCACCATCACCACCAGGGCCAGCAGCAGCCCCGCGAGGAACAGCCACGGATGACTCCACGACAGCCATAGCGCCATGGGCACCATCGCATCGCCCGCAAGTGACAAGGCGATGTTGGAAAACGGCTCGGGCGATGTGTTCACCGCGGCGCGGGTGCTGGCCTTGGCCACATGCGCCGTGGCGGCCAGCGTGCCACCCAGCAGGCCCGCGACCGTGGCCGCGGTGGCATGGTCCCAGCCGAACACCGAGGCCGCCAGTGCCGCGCCGGCCGGAATGCGCACCAGCGTGTGCACCGCGTCCCACAGCGAATCGAGCATCGGGATCTTGTCGGCGAAGAACTCGACGAAGAGCATGCAGCCGCTGGCGATCAGCACCGGCGGGCTTTGCAGCAGGTGCAGGCCCTGCGGCAGCGACACCCAGCCGAAATGGCCCGCCAGCCCGGTGAGGAACAGCACCGCATACAGCCGCAGCCCGCTGGCCCAGCCCAGGCCGGCGGCGATGGCAATCAGCTGCGGCGTGTCCATGCGTCAAGGCGCCAGCCAGTTGGGCGACCGCTTGTTCAGGAAGGACTGCACGCCCTCTTTGCCTTCGTCGCTGGCGCGGATGTCGGCGATGCGCCTGGCGGTGTCGGCGCGCAGCGCCTCGGTGATCGGCTGGCCGGCCAGGTCTTGCACCAGGCGCTTGCAGGCCTTCACCGCGGCGGGACCGTTGGCCACCAGCGCGGCGACGATCTCGTTGACCTTGGCATCCAGCGCATCGGCGGCCACCACCTCGTGCACGAAGCCCAGCCGCTGGGCGGTGGCCGCATCGAAGCGCTCGGCGGTGATGAAGTAGCGCCGCGCCGCCTGTTCGCCCAGCGCCTTCACCACATAGGGGCCGATGGTGGCGGGCAGCAGGCCGAGCCGGGCTTCGCTGAGGCAGAAGTTCACACCCTCGGCCGCCACCAGCACGTCGCACACCGCCGCCAGGCCCACGCCGCCGGCAAAACAGTCGCCGTGGATGCGGCCCACCACCGGCAGCGGGCAGCTGTAGATCGCCCACAGCATGTCGGCCAGCGCCTGGGCATCGGCGCGGTTCTGGTCCCAGCTGTAGTCGGCCATCGCACGCATCCACGACAGGTCCGCCCCGGCGCAGAAGGCCTTGCCGTGGCCGCTCAGCACCACCGCGCGCAGCGTCGGCTCCTTGCCCAGCGCATGGAAGGTGCCGGTGAGCTCAACGATCACCTGCTCGTTGAACGCGTTGCGCACGTCGGGCCGGTTGAGCCACACATGCACCACCGGGCCACGGCGTTCGATGCTGAGGGTCTGGGTCATGCGGTGCTCCTTGGGTGAGCCTGCGTGTCAGGCGGCCGCCGGCGCCATGCCCAGGCGCTGCAGCAGCAGCCGATCGGCTTCGGCCTGCGGGTTGCTGGTGGTGAGCAGGCGGTCACCGTAGAACATGCTGTTGGCGCCGGCCAGGAAACACAGCGCCTGCAGCGCCTCGTCCATCTGCTCGCGACCGGCCGACAGCCGCACCACGGAGCGCGGCATCGTGATACGGGCCACCGCGATGGTGCGCACGAATTCGAACGGGTCCACCGGCTCGGCGTTTTCCAGCGGCGTGCCGGGCACCGGGATCAGCTGGTTGATGGGCACCGACTCGGGCGCCGGGTCCAGCGCCGCCAGCTGTGCGATCAGGCTGGCGCGATCGGCGCGGGTTTCGCCCATGCCGAGGATGCCGCCGCAGCACAGGTGCAGCCCGGCCTCGCGCGCCGTGGCCAGCGTGTCCAGCCGGTCCTCGTAGGTGCGAGTGCCGATCACCTTGTTGTAGTGCTCCGGCGAGGTGTCGAGGTTGTGGTTGTAATAGTCCAGCCCGGCCTCCTTCAGCTGCTGCGCCTGGCGGGGCTTCAGCATGCCGAGGGTGATGCAGGTTTCCATGCCCAGCGCCTTGACCCCGCTGACCATGCGGCCCAGCGCCTCCATGTCGCGGTCCTTCGGTTCGCGCCAGGCCGCGCCCATGCAGAAGCGGCTGGCGCCCTGCGCCTTGGCAGCTTTGGCCGCCTCCAGCACCTCGTCCAGGTCCATCAGCTTGGTGGCCTTGAGGCCTGTGTCGTGATGCGCCGACTGCGCGCAGTAGCCGCAGTCCTCCGCGCAGCCGCCGGTCTTGATGGACAGCAAGGTGGACAGCTGCACCGCGTTGGCGTCATGGTGCTCGCGGTGCACCTGCTGCGCACGGAACAGCAGGTCGTTGAACGGCAGCTCGTACAGCGCGAGCACCCGCTCGGTGGTCCACTGGGCGTTGGCAGGCAGGGCGCGCGGCTTGCGCGGGAAGGCGATGGTGGCCTCGGCAGTGGCGACGGGCGTGGCGTTGGAACAGGAGCTCATGTCGAAGGCGATTCGGCCACCAGCATCAGCACCAGATCGAGCTCGGGGCAGGGCTGCCCCATGGCGGTCAAGGCCGCGCTGATCTGGCCCCGATGGTGGGTGCCATGGTTGAACACGTGGGCGAGTGTCGCCCCAAACGGCAGCGCGGTCGGCACGCCGCGGGTGGAGGTGTAGCGCAAGGTGCTGGTGAACAGCGCTTCGTCCATGGCCTCGATCAACGGCAGCCAGCGCGCCGATCCATCGATCAGGCGTTGCGCCAGGCGTTCGCGGTCCGGCTCCGCCTCGGTGTCCAGCGCGATGCGGGGCGAGACACCTTCCGCAAAGCGCGAGAACCACACCAGTTGCTCGCCGACCAGCAGGTGGTTCAGCGTGCCGTGGATGCTCTTGAAGAACAGCCCCGCATCGCGGCGGTAGAGCTCGTCGGGCAGTGCTGCAATGTGATCGACCAGCAGGCGGCGGGTGGCCCAGGCGTTGTAGCGGGCGAGTTGGAGAAAGTGATCGCGCAAGGCGGACATGTCAGTGGCCTCTTTCGGTACCAGTCCCAGCGCGCGGCAAGGCCGGCGGGTGGCCCACTGCGCTCATGTCCCCCGGGCCCTGCGGGCCCTCCTCCTTTACTTCGCTACGTGGGCCACCCGCCAGCCTTGCTTCGATACACCGAGCGTTGCGGCCGTCGAACAGCCACGGTGTTGCCGGATCGGGACGGTGGGGCGTTCTGCGGAGCGAAGTAAAGGAGGAGGCGCCGGCCGAAGGCTGGCGCCGGGGGACATGAGCGCAGCAGAGCGCCCCAGCGGCCCGATCGTGCTCCCGACTCAGCATGTAAAGGGTGACCTCAGATGCGGAACACACCGAACTTCGTGTCCGGGATCGGCGCGTTCAGGCTGGCCGACAGGCCCAGCGCCAACACCCGCCGCGTATCGGTCGGGTCGATCACGCCGTCGTCCCACAGGCGAGCCGATGCGTAGTACGGATGCCCCTGCTCTTCGTACTGGGTGCGGATCGGGGCCTTGAAGGCCTCTTCCTCCTCGGGACTCCAGCACCCGCCCTTGGCTTCGATGCCGTCGCGCTTGACCGTGGCCAGCACGCTGGCGGCCTGCTCCCCACCCATCACGCTGATGCGGGCGTTGGGCCACATCCAGAGGAAGCGGGGCGAGTAGGCGCGGCCGCACATGCCGTAGTTGCCGGCGCCGAAGCTGCCGCCGATGATGACGGTGAACTTCGGCACCTGGGCGCAGGCCACCGCGGTGACCATCTTGGCGCCGGCGCGGGCGATGCCTTCGTTTTCGTACTTGCGGCCCACCATGAAGCCGGTGATGTTCTGCAGGAACACCAGAGGGATCTTGCGCTGGCAGCACAGCTCGATGAAGTGGGCGCCCTTGTTGGCACTCTCGGCGAAGAGGATGCCGTTGTTGGCCACGATGCCCACCGGCATGCCTTCGATGTGGGCAAAGCCGCACACCAGCGTCTGGCCGTAACGCGACTTGAACTCGTCGAACTCGCTCGCGTCCACGATGCGGGCGATGATCTCGCGCACGTCGAAGGGCTTGCGTGTGTCGGTGGGGATCACGCCCAGCAGCTCCTCGGTGGGCAGCGCCGGCGGGCGCGGCGGTATGCAGGCCAGCGGCTGCGGCTTCGTCCAGTTGAGGTGCGACACGATCTGGCGCGCGATGGCCAGCGCATGGGTGTCGTTGTCGGCCAGGTGGTCGGCCACGCCAGAGAGGCGCGTGTGCACGTCGCCACCACCCAGGTCTTCGGCCGTCACCACCTCGCCGGTGGCCGCCTTCACCAGCGGCGGGCCGCCGAGGAAGATGGTGCCCTGGTTCTTGACGATGACGGTCTCGTCGCTCATCGCGGGCACATAGGCGCCGCCGGCCGTGCAGGAGCCCATCACCACCGCCACCTGCGGGATGCCTTGGGCACTGAGGTTGGCCTGGTTGTAGAAGATGCGGCCGAAGTGGTCGCGGTCGGGGAACACCTCGTCCTGATTGGGCAGGTTGGCGCCGCCAGAATCCACCAGGTAGATGCAGGGCAGCCGGTTCTGCTGCGCCACTTCCTGCGCCCGCAGGTGCTTCTTCACCGTCAGCGGGTAGTAGGTGCCGCCCTTGACCGTGGCGTCGTTGCAGACGATCAGGCATTCCACCCCGCAGACGCGGCCGATGCCGGCGATGAGGCCCGCGCCCGGCGCGTCGTTGCCGTACATGTTCAGCGCGGCCAGCGGCGCCAGCTCGAGGAACGGGGTATCCGGGTCCAGCAGCATCTCCACCCGGTCGCGCGGCAGCAGCTTGCCGCGGCCCACATGCTTGGCACGCGCCGCCTCGCCGCCGCCCTGCACGATGCGCTCGAGTTGCACGTTGAGATCCGCCACCAGCGCCCGCATGGCGTCGGCATTGCGCCTGAAATCCTCGCTGCGCGGGTTCAGCTTGGTGGCGAGCGTGGGCATGCGGGCGTCTCCTGGCGAGGGCGGTGGGCCGATTCTAGGTGGCGGCCTGGCCCATGAGGCCCACGCAGCGCGCCAACTAGGTTGCAAATCGTGCCAGCGGTTGCCACACTTCGGCATGCCACATCCGCCTGCGCAGGCCGTCACGCCGATCGCCTTCATCCACGCCATGCTCCTGGGCTACCGCAAACACGGCAAGGACCCGGCGGCGGCCCTGCGCGAGGCACAAATCACGCCATCCCAGCTGCGCCGGCCGCGCAGCCGCATCACGGCCGCGCAACTCGAAGGTTTTGCCCGCCAGGCGATGCAGGAGCTGGACGACGAAGCGCTCGGCTGGTTCTCGCGCCGCCTGCCCTGGGGCAGCTACGGCATGCTGGCGCGCGCCTCGCTCACCGCACCCACGCTGGGCGTGGCGCTGGCGCGCTGGTGCCGGCACCATGGGCTGCTGACCGAGGACATCCGGTTCTCGCTCACCACCCAAGGTGCGACCGCCCAACTCACCATCGACGAGCGCACCGGGCTGGGTGCGATGCGCGAGTTCTGCCTGCTCACCAGCCTGCGCAACGTGCATGGCGTGGCCAGCTGGTTGGTGGATTCGCGGCTGCCGCTGATCGAGGCCAGCTTTCCGTTTGCGGCGCCGCCCCACCGGGCGGTGTATCCGCTGCTGTTCCCCGGTCCCGTGCGCTTCGGCGCCGCGCAGGCCGGCTTCAGCTTCGATGCGCAGTACCTGAGGCTGCCGCTGCGGCGCGACGAGCGTGCCTTGCAGGCCATGCTGCAGCGCGCGCTGCAGCTCATCGTGCTGCCCTACCGGCGCGACCGCCTGCTGGTGCAGCGCGTGCGCGAGCTGCTGCGCGAACGGGCGGCCGAGTTGCGTTCGGCGCTGGCGCTGGCCGAGGCGCTGCACCTCTCCGTGCGCACGCTGCACCGGCAACTGCGCGAGGAAGGCGCATCGCTGCAGGGGTTGAAGGACGAGGTGCGGCGCGACCAGGCGATGGAGCTGCTGCGCCGCACCCGGCGTCCGGTGAAGCAGATCGCACTGGCGGTGGGCTTCGACAACGAAAAAAGCTTTTCGCGCGCCTTTCGCCAATGGACCGGCCAGCCGCCCAGCCAGTTCAGACGAGGTTCGCCGACCCTATAGAGGTGCTCAATAGAGCTCAGAAGAGTGCGTGCTGTAGCGCCACCTCGATGTCGATGCACGGCGGGAGACCCGGTTCAGGCTGGCGCAAGCCGGGCACCAGTGCCCTTGCCGGATGTTGTTGTACGCAGACTCCCACGTATGCCCCTTGTGGCACTCCCACCTAATTTTGGTGCTCACGTTGACGTACCGGTCGGACAAACACCGGCCGCCACGTTCATGGGCGGCTTGGCGCATGTGCTCGATCGTGAGCCTGCGTGCGTCGTGTGCGCAGGAGAGGCACCACTTCCCGCTGTGCACAATCGACGCTGTCGACAGCCAGCCATGGCCCTTGGCGCAGCGGAACTCATAACGGCCGTGCGACCCGACATACTCGGTCGACAGGCATTCGCCACCGCGCTCACGGGCAAGAGCACGCAGCCGTTCCAGACCCACTGGATCCCGTTTCGACTGTGCGATGCGGTCCACGGCACAGACTGCGCACCAGGTGCCTCTCAGCACAAGGGTCGCGCGTGCAGACCACACGTGCCCTGCATGACACTGGAAATCGTGGTGTGCCCTGCCACCCAGGTAGCCGGGCGATAGGCAACGGCCGCCGCGTTCGCTCGCAACCCGCTGCAGTCGCTGCAACCCATCCGCACGCAAGTAAGCCGTCGCCTTGGCCTCATTGGCGCAGGTGCGACACCAATAGCCCTTGAAGATGCGCTGCGCCGGCGCGTCCCATTCATGCCCGGCGGCGCACCGGAAACGGTGTGGCGCCTTCGCGCCCTCATACGCATCACTGAGGCACCGGCCGCGGCGCACCGAAGCCGCAGCGTGCAGGCGTTCGAGCTGGCGAGCCTTGAATGTGTCGGAGGTCTTCATCCTGGTGCAACGAATGCCAAGCTCAGCTCCACTGCTCGCTGGTGCTTATGTAAGACCTGGCTGATTGGGAACTATCCGATGGTCAAACCGATGGCAGGCCGCAGATCGGCGAATTTGAGCTCGTTGTCGCCTCCGATGTAGCAGCAGCGCGGATCAGACGGCAAGGTGGCGTCCTTGGCAAACCCGGCCAAAGAGTCGTGCACGAAGTTGTCAAAGAAGTCGATGACAAGCGGATCGGTCAGGCCCTGCCCCCGTTCGAATTCGTCGAGATAGGCGTCGAGCAGGCGTTGATAGTGCGGACGCAGCGGCACCGTCGACTCCGCTTGGAGTGCGCGCACGGCCTCCACGTCGGCCAGCAACTGCCGGTCATAAATGTCCAGGTTGCCCACCAGTTCGCCATCGTGGCTCGGAAGCGTGCGCAGGCGCCCGCGCTCGCGCAGGTACTCATCGCTGGCGTCTTCGTAGCGGGCCTTTGCCGCAAGGTACGCTCGCTCTTCCACCTCGTGGTCCATGCCGGGATCGGCTTGCACCGCGCGCATCCATTCCGACTGCTTTCGCTGCATGTCGCGTTCGGCGGCCAACCGTTGCGGGTCTTTCTCCAGCCGCGCCACCTTCGCGACCAAGCCTTCCCGGCCAGCGGTGGCATCACCGTTGGCGTCGCGCCTGAAAGCAGCCTCCTGGCCCTCGATGATGGGCTTGTCCCGAGCCCGGAGCTTCAAGTGGATCTTCCGGAAGCGCCAGCGGAATTCCATCTCGCGATAGGCGAGCAACGCATCGCCAAGCTGCCCTCGGCGCCAGCCGCTGGAGGACAAGACCTTGTTGAAGCGCTCAGCGAGCGCGGGCATGTAAGAGAAGTCGCGCTCGATTCGAGGGTCAGTGAGTGGAAGCAGTGGGACGCCCGCCGCAGTGGCCTCGTCATACATGTGTCTTAACGGCAGCTTGCTCAGGAGCAGGTCGGCGATGAGGCTCTTGCCACCCTCCCCAGGACGGTATCCGCCTCCGACGTTGGAATGCACGCCAGGATAGGCGTACTCCGTAGCCCCCGGCGGCAAGGACGTGCCGTCCCAGGCCGTGTCCAAGGGGAACGAATTGCGCGCTTCGTTCATCGCCATCAGGTGCACCGTCTGCTGCACGATGCCTGGAATGCGCAGATTCTTGGCCCAGCCCATGTGGCCGTCGTAGACAGCCTGTGTGGGATCCGCGCCCGGCGCCTTGCCGAGGGCGATCTGCGCCAGGCCGGTGCCGGTCTCTCCTTGCCGACGCCTGGCAAGGCCTCTTTCGAGCGAAGTCCACCGCTTGGCGATCGCCAGCGAGAGCCCGCTGGTGCTGGCGGGCAGGCCTACCGACGCCACCGTATCGAACAGGCCCAGGAAGTACACACTGCAAGGCTTGTCCACGGAGGGCCAGACAAAACGCCCGGCAGTGCCCTTGCACTGGGCCTCCACACGGCGCACAAAGGCGCGCGCCAGCGCTGCGCCACGAGAAAAACCGAACACCGACAGCTTGATGTCCACGATCTTGTCGGCCGGGTGCTTTGCAATGGTTTCTTTCAGCCACTGCATCGCCTTGTCCAGACGCTGGTCGCCGTACTTGCCGAAGGCCATGCCGTCATCGTCCCCGATGTCGCCGATCAGGCGAAAGTACGTGCCGAGGCCGGGGATGTAGAACGCATAAGTGCCGGAGTCCTGCAAGTCATCGGGATGGGCCAGAAAAAGGCGCGCGACGTTGCTGTGTTCATCCGTCGGCTTGTCTGCGTCCAGGTTGTTGCCGGTTCCATCGAAGAAGAAGGCGAGCCTCAAGGCGACCTTGCAGGTGAAGGCCGGCTGCCGGCCTTGCAAAGCTTCTTGCACGCATCGCGCTTGTTCAATGGCGCTGGGCTTGGCCACCGGGGCGGCCGGGGCGGGCACCACGGGCGCATGCAGCGTTTCGCTGGCGGAGGCGCTGCTCGCCAGCGCCTGGGCCGGCTGCTGCCGGCTGGGCCCGGCCGCTGCGGGCACGCCCTTGTCACTTGAGTTGGTCATCGGTGCACCACGGGTAGTCGTGTGAGACGCCAGGGCGTCGGCCCTCAGCGTTCCTTTGAAGTCGCAGTCGCGGGGGTGAATGGCCTTCGGTGACGGCCGCCTCGACATGGCCGTCGGGGTAGAAGTGCACTTCCAGCGCGCGGGGCTGGCCGCGCGGGGGTTCGGAGACCCATGCCTCCGCTTCTCTCCACAAGCCGCGCCGGTGAACGGGCGAGAGGCCATAGGGGCTCATCTGCTGGTACTGGCAGTAGGCGCCGATCCACCTCACTTTGAGCCGGATCGGCAGCGGCGTGCCCGGGGCGTAGCTGACGCAGCAGACGCTTTTGCCACCGCCCGACGCAGGGCCACTCTCGAAGATGTTGCCCCCGCCCTGGCCGTTGACCGTGAAGCTTTCGATGTAGTCGTCGGTGTAGTTGTAGCCCTGGATCAGCAGCGCCACCGGCTGGTCGGCTTCGGCGGTGACTGCGGCGGTGGGAGCGGCGGCCACCGCGCATCCGGCCAGCACGACCATCAAGGAGACCAAGAGAAACAGGCGGGCAATCAGACATTTCATGACTGCATCTCGGCTGCACTGCAAGGCGGCCTCGGTCGCGCGGCGCCCGGGCGGTTGTAGTCCGCATCGCGCGGCAGCTTCAGCCGTGGTGGCGAGTGCCCTGGGGTGATGGCGGCCTCCACATGGCCATCGGGAAAGAAATGCACTTCCAGCGCTCGCGCCGGCGCAACCGGTGGCTCCGTGAGCAGAACCTCTGCCTCGCTCCAGCGGGGGCGCCGCCGCTCCCGCGTTTCTCCATACTGGTTGGTGGTGGTGTAGCTGCAATAACTCGACGTCCAACGCACCTTCAGCCGGATGGGCAGCGGCGTACCCGGTGTGTAGCTGGCACAGCAAACGCTCTTGCCGCCGCCCGATTCGGGGCCGCTCTCGAAAATGTTCCCCCCGCCCTGGCCATTGACCGTGAAGCTCTCGATGTAGTCGTCGGTGTAGTTGTAGCCCTGGATCAGCAGCGCCACCGGTTCGCCCTGGGGCATAGGCGCTGCCCCGCTCCCTTCAGCAGCGCAAGCACTTAGCAAGCAGGCCAGCAGTGCGGAGGCGACGGGCAGTTGATGTCGAACCGGTCTCATGCCTTTTCCTCCATCGCGCGGTCCATGGCCTGTGCCAGTGTGATGCGTTGGCCTTGCACCGCCTGCAGCAGTTCCGCCCACGGTGGCCGCTTGTCGAACCCATCCTCCAGTCGCGCGGCGAGAACACACAGCGCCACGCGGTCGGGGTGCTGCGTGAGCTTCAGTTCGTCCGCTCGTGCCAGCCAGCGCCTTGTGAAAGACACCCGGTCGGCAGCCGGCATCGCAAGAAAGGTTTGCGGCACCTGCCTGACGAGTTCGGGCATGACCGAGTCGACCTCAGCCGCATGCAACAAGCCGGAGAACTGCTTGTCGGTGAGGCGCAGCGGCGGCGCGAACGGATCGGGTGACGATGCGCCGGCGAGTTCGATGCGCAGCAGCGTCCGTCCTCGGTCGAGGTGAAACCATGCGGAGCCTACTGCAAGGTACGACGCGCGTTGCGCCGGTTCCAGCAGCGATTCCAGCGCGGGGAGCACGCGCGGGTCGAAATAGCGCAGCAGCATCGCCTCCCCGTCAGGCAGCGCGGTTTCAGTGCGAGCTCGAAGCCGATGTGCCAACGCGAAAGGGGCCAGCGGCGAGTGCATCCAGGTGACAGCGGAATGCTGGCGGGCGAGCTCCAGCGTCCAGTGCAGAAGTGGCGCGGAGGTGTGTGCGGCCACCTCGACAAGCCAGGGGCTGGCGAGCTGGGCCTCCTGCCGCAAATCACCGAGCAGGCAGATGCCGTTGTTGTACCTCAACCGATCCAGCGCTGCCGCTGCGGTCTTCCGGAGGTTCGCGAGATCCAGCGTCGCGTAAAGACGCTCGTCTGCAGCGCTCATGGCGCAGAGAGCTTCGGCCGGCGAAGGCGTGCCCGAGAGCATCGTGGTCATCCTCGTTTTGCCAAGGGAGAGCCTTGAGCAGCGGCGTTCAGCAAGCACTCGACGCACACTTGCTGCGGCATCACCGGCATTGCATAACTCTCCGTCCCCGCCCCCACCATGCTCTTGGTCGCCGCATGCACCGTGATCTTCCCCGGGCACTGCACGGTGATGCCACCACCCTCGATCACGATCTGTGCCCCACCAGCCGTCTGCAAGGTGATCTTCTTCGCCGCGGCCCAGTCGATGTGGCCGTTGGCGCTTTGCACGTTGACCAGCCCCTTGGCCGCGATCTGCAGGGTGTCGCTCTGCGCCTGCACGTTGATGTCGCCATGCCCGGCGATCATGGTGATGCCGGTGCCGGCGGCTTCATCGCCGGGTTGAACTGCACCGGCCAGCACCCCGATCGCCTGGCCGGTGTGCAGCCGCGTC